>NZ_JBEAIO010000037.1:0-86549 GCF_040065095.1 Klebsiella sp. CN_Kp091
TTACGGTACCCGCGAACGGCGCCGGAACTTCCATAGAAGCTTTGTCGCCTTCGACAGTGATCAGGGATTGCTCAGCGGCGATGGTGTCGCCCACTTTAACCATGATCTCGGTGACTTCAACTTCATCGCCGCCGATATCCGGTACGTGAACTTCTTTCGCTGCGCTTGCCGCCGGCGCTGCTGCCGGTGCCGGAGCAGCTGCTTTCTCTTCCTGCGCAGGTGCAGCGGCTGCTGCACCCTCGGCGGAATCGAAAATCATGATCAGTTTGCCAGTCTCGGTTTTGTCGCCGACGGAGACTTTAATCTCTTTCACGACGCCAGCCTGCGGAGACGGAACTTCCATAGAGGCCTTGTCGCCTTCTACGGTGATCAGCGACTGTTCAGCTTCAACTTTGTCGCCAACTTTGACCAGGATCTCGGTGATTTCAACTTCATCAGCCCCGATGTCCGGTACTTTGATTTCGATAGCCATTATTCTCTTACCTCTTACGCCAGACGCGGGTTAACTTTTTCTGCATCGATGTCGAATTTAGCAATGGCGTCAGCCACGACTTTCTTATCGATTTCACCACGTTTAGCCAGTTCGCCCAGCGCCGCAACGACCACATAGGAAGCATCGACTTCGAAGTGGTGACGCAGGTTTTCACGGCTGTCGGAACGACCGAAGCCATCGGTACCCAGTACGCGGTAATCATCAGCCGGTACGTAAGTACGAACCTGCTCGGCGAACAGTTTCATATAGTCAGTGGATGCTACAGCCGGAGCGTCGTTCATCACCTGAGCGATGTACGGTACGCGCGGAGTTTCCAGCGGGTGCAGCATGTTCCAGCGTTCGCAATCCTGGCCATCACGCGCCAGTTCGGTGAAGGAGGTGACGCTATACACGTCAGAACCCACGCCGTAGTCTTTCGCCAGGATCTGCGCTGCTTCACGAACGTGACGCAGGATAGAACCGGAGCCCAGCAGCTGAACTTTACCTTTGCTACCTTCGAGGGTTTCGAGTTTGTAGATACCTTTACGGATACCTTCCTCGGCGCCTTCCGGCATGGCCGGCATGTGGTAGTTTTCGTTCAGCGTAGTGATGTAGTAGTAAACGTTCTCTTGCGCTTCGCCGTACATACGTACCAGACCGTCATGCATGATGACAGCGACTTCGTACGCGTAAGACGGGTCGTAGGAGATACAGTTCGGGATAGTCAGCGACTGAATGTGGCTGTGACCATCTTCGTGCTGCAGACCTTCGCCGTTCAGCGTAGTACGACCGGAAGTACCACCGATCAGGAAGCCGCGCGCCTGCTGATCGCCTGCCGCCCAGCACAGATCGCCGATACGCTGGAAGCCGAACATCGAGTAGTAGATGTAGAACGGAATCATCGGCAGGTCGTTGGTGCTGTAGGAGGTCGCAGCAGCCAGCCAGGATGCGCCTGCGCCCAGCTCGTTAATACCTTCCTGCAGAATCTGGCCTTTCTCGTCTTCTTTGTAGTATGCAACCTGCTCACGGTCCTGCGGGGTGTACTGCTGGCCGTTCGGGCTGTAGATACCGATTTGACGGAACAGACCTTCCATACCGAAAGTACGCGCTTCATCGGCGATGATCGGCACCAGACGATCTTTGATCGACTTGTTCTTCAGCATCACGTTCAGGGCACGAACGAAAGCGATAGTGGTAGAGATTTCTTTGTTTTGCTCTTCCAGCAGCGCGCTGAAGTCGGCCAGGGTCGGCAGCTCCAGTTTCTCAGTGAATTTCGGCTGACGAGTCGGCAGGTAGCCGTTCAGCTTTTCACGTTGAGCGTGCAGGTAAGTGTGCTCTTCGGAACCTTCCGGGAAGGTCACGTACGGCAGTTTTTCGATATCGGCATCAGCCACCGGCACGTTGAAACGATCGCGGACGTAGCGAACGCCGTCCATGTTCATTTTCTTAACCTGGTGCGCGATGTTTTTACCTTCCGCGGTGTCGCCCATACCATAACCTTTAATGGTATGCGCCAGAATCACGGTCGGCTGGCCTTTGGTTTCCTGCGCTTTTTTCAGTGCAGCGTAGACTTTCTTCGGATCGTGACCGCCACGGTTCAGGGCCCAGATCTGCTCGTCAGTCCAGTCGGCAACCAGCGCGGCGGTTTCCGGATATTTACCGAAGAAGTGCTCACGAACGTAGGCGCCGTCTTTGGATTTGAAGGTCTGGTAGTCGCCGTCAACGGTTTCGTTCATCAGCTGAATCAGCTTACCGCTGGTGTCTTTACGCAGCAGCTCATCCCAACGACCGCCCCAGATAACCTTGATAACGTTCCAGCCAGCACCACCGAAGATGCCTTCCAGTTCGTTAATGATTTTACCGTTACCGGTGACCGGGCCGTCCAGACGCTGCAGGTTGCAGTTGATGACGAAGACCAGGTTATCCAGTTTTTCACGGGTCGCGATGGTGATAGCGCCTTTAGATTCCGGCTCATCCATCTCGCCATCGCCCAGGAAGGCGTAAACGGTTTGCGCAGAGGTGTCTTTCAGACCACGGTGTTCCAGATATTTCAGGAATTTAGCCTGATAGATAGCGCCCAACGGCCCCAGACCCATCGATACGGTCGGGAACTGCCAGAATTCCGGCATCAGTTTCGGGTGCGGATAAGAGGACAGACCATTACCGTGAACTTCCTGACGGAAGTTGTTCATCTGCTCTTCAGTCAGACGACCTTCCAGGAAGGCACGTGCATATACGCCCGGAGAGATGTGGCCCTGGAAGTAAACCAGATCGCCGCCGTCTTTCTCAGTGCGCGCACGGAAGAAGTGGTTGAAGCAGACTTCGTAGAAGGTTGCGGAAGACTGGTAGGATGCCATGTGGCCACCCAGCTCCAGATCTTTCTTCGATGCGCGCAGAACGGTCATGATGGCGTTCCAACGGATCGCTGAACGAATACGGCGTTCCAGCTCCAGATTGCCCGGGTATTCCGGTTCATCTTCAACGGCAATAGTGTTGACGTAATTATGCGCTGCCGCACCGGCCGCTACTTTCACGCCGCCTTTGCGGGCCTCAGAAAGAAGCTGGTCGATCAGATACTGAGCACGCTCAACACCTTCTTCACGGATGACCGATTCGATCGCCTGTTGCCAGTCGCGAGTTTCGATCGGATCCACGTCATTCTGGAAACGTTCTGACATGGGGGTATTCCTTATCTATCTAATCGTTGATTTAACTGGAACCTGTCCCATTGAACTCTTTAGCGTTTCACTCTGATGAACAACCAAAAATTCAATAAGACAGGTTCTGCGTTTAGTTGCCGCGCTCTAAAAAATGGCGCTTAAGAACCGGAGTTCTCGTCCTTTCGTTGCTGTAAACGACGCAATGAACGTTCTCTACGACTCTGTTCACGGCTACGATCCAGCAAAATTTCCTCAATGAACGCCAGGTGACGGTGCGACGCCTCACGCGCCTGCTCCGGCTCCCCGGCCATTATCGCCTCGAAAATGCGAGTACGATGGTTGCTGACCAACGGGAGCATTTCCCGGCGGGCATACAGCAATTCAAAGTTCTGACGAACGTTTTGTGCCAGCATCGGCTCCATACACCTTAGCAGATGGAGTAACACCACATTGTGCGCCGCTTCGGTGACGGCGATTTGGTACTGGACGACAGCGCCGGATTCGGCGTCGAGATCGCCGGACTGTTGGGCCCGCTCAATGGCTTGATGCAGCTCGCGAATACGGTCGCGATCTTCATCATTGCTGCGCAGCGCCGCGTAATAAGCCGCGATGCCTTCCAGCGCGTGACGGGTTTCCAGCAAATCGAATTGGGATTCAGGGTGGTCGGACAGGAGCTCGACCAACGGGTCGCTAAAGCTCTGCCACAGGCTGCTTTGTACAAAGGTTCCACCGCCCTGGCGACGAAGCAACAGGCCCTTGGCTTCGAGGCGTTGAATCGCCTCACGGAGCGAGGGACGGGAAACGTCGAACTGTTTTGCCAGTTCGCGTTCAGGCGGGAGTTTTTCACCGGGGCGCAACGTCCCCTCAAGAATCAGAAACTCCAGCTGCTGCTCTATCACATCAGAAAGTTTTGGTTGGCGGATCTTGCTGTAGGCCATATTCCCTGTCTCTGCCATTCGCCCGGAGTCAATTGGTCTTACCAATTTAAAGTTCGTAGCGCTAAAGTAACAAAGTATTCACCTCCTGTCCATACAGGTTTTGATTGAAATCAGTAAACCTGGCCTTTTTTAACAACCTTACAGAAATAACGTTTCAGAAATGTAACCTTGCACAAAACTTACATTTACCCAGCAAGGGGTAGCATTAACTTTATATAAACGAAAAATTACGCTTTCTGAACCGATTCAAGAAGCGAAAAAGTGCATTTATAAACCAATAAAGTGAATAGATAACCAATAAAGGGTAGCGGTGGCGGTGGTAAGAAAAAATGACAAACGGTGTCTTTTTGTTCGTTCCGTCATCATCCCTTCATAAAGCAGGTGCATTCGCACGCCCTTACCATTATTCTTCATCAGGCGAAAGGTCTTTGAGGGAATTTCCGCTTTGCTTTCCGTAAAGAAATCAATACAAAAATGGAATTTCATAATTACACAAACACAACAATGTGTGCGTTGCGTCACTCGGGTAAAAACTGGCCTCAAACGCCTTGAAATTAGCTAACTATGCTATTTGGCAGAGACGGACAGCAAAGCAGCAACCTGAAGGATGAAGCGTATAAACATAATAACCACACACGAGGTTTCATGATGGAAGGTCAACAGCATGGCGATCGACTCAAGCGCGGCTTGAAGAACCGCCATATACAGCTCATTGCGCTAGGAGGCGCTATTGGTACGGGCTTATTCCTGGGTAGTGCGTCAGTGATTCAATCTGCAGGTCCTGGTATTATTCTCGGCTACGCTATCGCCGGGTTTATCGCCTTCCTGATCATGCGCCAACTCGGCGAAATGGTCGTCGAAGAACCGGTAGCCGGTTCATTCAGCCATTTTGCTTATAAATACTGGGGCGGCTTTGCCGGCTTTGCCTCCGGCTGGAACTATTGGGTGCTGTATGTGCTTGTCGCCATGGCGGAACTGACCGCCGTGGGCAAATATATCCAGTTCTGGTGGCCGGAAATCCCTACCTGGGCCTCCGCGGCGGTCTTCTTCATCGCCATTAACGCCATTAACCTGACCAACGTAAAAGTGTTCGGCGAAATGGAGTTCTGGTTCGCGATTATTAAAGTCGTCGCAGTAGTGGCCATGATTCTGTTCGGCGCCTGGCTGTTGTTCAGCGGCAACGGCGGCCCGCAGGCGACGGTCAGAAACTTGTGGGATCAGGGCGGTTTCCTGCCGCACGGCTTCACCGGGCTGGTGATGATGATGGCGATCATTATGTTCTCCTTCGGCGGTCTGGAACTGGTGGGCATCACCGCGGCAGAAGCGGACAACCCGGAAAAGAGCATCCCGAAAGCCACCAACCAGGTTATCTACCGTATCCTTATTTTCTATGTAGGCTCCCTGGCCGTGCTGCTCTCGCTGCTGCCGTGGACGCGCGTCACCGCCGATACCAGCCCGTTCGTGCTGATCTTCCACGAACTCGGCGACACGCTGGTGGCAAACGCCCTCAACATCGTGGTGCTGACCGCCGCGCTCTCGGTTTACAACAGCTGCGTGTACTGTAACAGCCGTATGCTGTTCGGCCTGGCGCAGCAGGGTAATGCGCCGAAAGCGCTGCTGACTCTCGATAAACGCGGCGTACCGGTCAACACCATTCTGGTGTCCGCCGTAGTCACCGCGCTGTGCGTGCTGATCAACTACCTGGCGCCGGAATCGGCGTTCGGACTGCTGATGGCGCTGGTGGTCTCCGCGCTGGTAATTAACTGGGCGATGATTAGCCTCGCGCACATCAAATTCCGTCGCGCTAAGCAGCAGGAAGGCGTGAAAACGCGTTTCCCAGCGCTGTTCTACCCGCTGGGTAACTGGGTATGCCTGCTATTTATGGTCGCGGTACTGGCCATCATGCTGATGACCCCGGGGATGGCGATTTCGGTGTGGCTGATACCGGTATGGATTGCCGTTCTCGGCGTTGGCTATCTGTTTAAACAGAAAAGCGCCGGCGTCGTAAAAGCACAATAATATATCTCGTCACGCCGTGTCCGTCCTTTACCGACGGGCACGGCGCATTGTTATCTGCTTCACACTTTCCTTCCTGTAACAGTTTTCTCCATATCGATGACGGATTACTGCAACGTAATTCCCGACGCTAAGACCAATAATTCTCTCCAGACTGCAATGGAGAGTTCCAGGATGACAGGCAATACACTTTCGCTGAAAGAAAAGATTGGCTACGGGATGGGCGACGCCGGATGTAACATTATCTTTGGCGCCATCATGTTGTTCGTTAACTACTTTTATACGGATATTTTTGGTCTTGCGCCGGCGCTGGTTGGGGTGCTGCTGCTTTCGGTGCGCGTCATCGATGCCGTCACCGACCCGATCATGGGAGCGATGGCCGACCGCACCCGCAGTAAATATGGCCGCTTTCGCCCATGGCTGCTGTGGATGGCCTTCCCCTACGCCCTGTTCAGCGTACTGATGTTCACCACCCCGGAATGGACCTACAACAGCAAGGTTATCTATGCCTTCGTCACCTACTTCCTGCTGTCGATAACCTATACCGCGATAAATATCCCCTACTGCTCTTTGGGGACAGTGATGACATCCGACCCACAAGAACGTGTCGCCTGCCAGTCATACCGCTTTGTGCTGGTCGGTATCGCGACGCTTCTGCTCTCGCTGACTCTGCTGCCTATGGCGGAGTGGTTCGGCGGCGCTGATAAAGCCAAAGGTTATCAAATGGCGATGACCGTATTGGCGTTCATCGGCATGTGTATGTTTTTGTTCTGCTTCGCCACCGTACGCGAGCGCATCCGCCCGGCGGTCCAAACCAACGACGAGCTGAAAAAAGACCTCAAAGATGTGTGGAAAAACGACCAGTGGGTTCGCATTTTGCTCTTAACCCTGTGCAACGTTTGCCCCGGCTTTATCCGCATGGCCGCCACCATGTACTACGTCACCTGGGTGATGGGGCAAAGCACCCACTTCGCCACTCTGTTTATCAGCCTTGGCGTGGTCGGCATGATGATCGGCAGCATGCTGGCGAAAGTGCTGACCGACCGCTGGTGTAAACTGCAGGTCTTTTTCTGGACCAACATTGTACTGGCGGTCTTCTCCTGCGCGTTCTACTTCTTTAATCCGCATGCCACGACGCTGATTCTGGTGCTCTACTTCCTGCTCAATATCCTGCATCAAATCCCGTCGCCGCTGCACTGGTCGCTGATGTCCGACGTTGATGACTACGGCGAGTGGAAAACCGGTAAACGGATCACCGGCATCAGCTTCTCCGGCAACCTGTTCTTCCTGAAAGTTGGGCTGGCGGTCGCCGGGGCTATGGTGGGTTTCCTGCTGTCGTGGTACGGCTACGATGCCGGCGCGAAGCAGCAAAGCGCCTCGGCGCTAAATGGTATCGTGCTGCTGTTCTCAGTGATCCCCGGCGTTGGCTACCTGATTACCGCAGGCGTCGTACGCCTACTGAAAGTTGACCGTGATCTGATGCGCCAAATCCAGAGTGATTTGGAAAAGCGCCGCAGTAACTACAGCGAACTGAATGAACTCCAGGAATTGAAAACCAGTGAACACGTAAGGAAAGCCTGATGAACAACTGGCCTAACCCCTTTATTGAACAACGCGCGGACCCTTTTATCCTGCGCCATCACGACCACTACTATTTTATTGCCTCCGTACCGGAATATGATCGGCTGGAGATTCGCCGCGCCTCCACGCTGGAAGGCCTGCGTGAAGCCGAGCCGGTGACCGTCTGGCGCAAGCCGCAAAGCGGGCCGATGAGCCAGCTGATTTGGGCGCCGGAGCTCCACCACATCGACGGCAAGTGGTATATCTATTTCGCCGCCGCCCCGACCCATGACCTCGACGCCCAGGGGATGTTCCAGCACCGGATGTTTGCCCTTGAGTGTACAGACAGCGATCCGCTCAGCGGCCGTTGGCATGAAAAAGGGCAAATTATCACCCCGTTCGATACCTTTGCCCTCGACGCCACCACCTTCAGCCATCAAGGGAAACGCTGGTATTTATGGGCGCAGAAAGACCCGCAGATCGCCGGCAATAGCAATCTCTATCTGGCGGAGCTGGAAAACCCGTGGACGCTAAAAGGCGCGCCGCTCATGCTGAGCAAGCCGGAGTTCGCCTGGGAATGCCGGGGATTTATGGTCAATGAGGGGCCTGCGGTGCTGGTACACGGCGATAAGCTGTTTATCAGCTATTCCGCCAGCGCGACCGATGAAAACTACTGCATGGGATTATTATGGATCGACCGTGAAGCCGACCCGCTGGTGGCTGAAAACTGGCATAAATCCCCGCAGCCGGTATTTCGCACCAGCTATGAAAACCGCCAGTATGGTCCCGGCCACAATAGCTTTACGCAAACGCCGCAGGGGGAAGATGTGCTGGTGTACCACGCGCGCAACTACACCGAAATTGAAGGCGACCCGCTGTACGATCCTAACCGTCATACCCGGCTAAAGCTGGTACGCTGGCAAGAAAACGGGATGCCCGACTTCGGCATCCCGCCCGCTGACTCGCTACGGTTATAGGACCGTAGGCCGGATAAGCGCAGCGCCATCCGGCGACATGAGTGCGCCAAGCCCAGCAGCGCCTGGCTTCGGGCTGTTAAATCAAAGTCCCGTAGATGGTCAGCAGCGCCATAATCACCACCACCACCAGCGAGGTTTTCTTCGCCATGGAAACCGCCGCTTTTGGCGTCTCAACCGCATCGACGTGCGGCTCGCGGGCCAGCGAGAACTGGGCCAGACGAGTTAATACCTGATACTGCGAAGAGTGACGGTCGCCTAGCGAGGCAAACCACGCCGGCAGCGCTTTTTCGCCGTGTCCCAGCAGCGCGTATACCACGCCAACCAACCGCACCGGCACCCAATCGACAATATGCAGAATACCGTCAATGCCGGACTGTAAACGATGGCGCGGCGTCTGATAGCGCGCAAGCCAGGTCTGCCAGGCGCGCAGGACGCAATAGGCCGTCAGCGTCAATAACCCCCACGGGCCGCCGACCACCAGCCAGAACAACGGCGCCAGATAGTAGCGATAGTTAATCCATAGCAGCGCGTTTTGCAGCTCGCGAAGATATTCCTGACGATCGCAGCCCGGCGGCACGCCGTGAATAAGCGTTAGCTCGCTGGCCATCGAATCGCAGGCGTGGCTATCGTTGTTCGCCGCCGCCTTCAGATAGGCATGATAATGCAGGCGCACCTTACCCGCGCCGATACACAGCAGGCCAAGCAAAATCCAGAACACCAGCAGCGGTACGTTAAATAGCTGCCCCTGTAGCAGGCGTTGAATAACATATACCACCGCCACCGCGACGACGGTCATCAGCACGGTGCCGAACAGCGAGAAATGCTTCACGCGGCGGAACAGTACCTCCAGGCGATGATCGAGCTGCCAGTGCTCGCCAAGCTTGAACAGACGCTCGGCGATGAGAACCAGCAGCGTAGTAAACAACGTCATGGTATCTCCTTATGTGACGATGCGGCCAACATACCGCGGTATTTTGCCCAATCAAAGGCCGGGCCGGGATCCGTTTTGCGTACCGGCGCGATATCGCAATGGCCGGTAATATTATCAGCAATACCAGGATAACGCTGGATAAGCGCTTGGGTAATCGCCACTAGCTGCTGGTACTGCGCCTCGGTGTAGGCCTGAGTATCCGTCCCTTCCAGCTCAATGCCGATCGAAAAATCATTGCAGCGCTCGCGGCCGTGATAGCTGGAGACGCCCGCATGCCATGCGCGCTTATCAAAGGGCACATATTGGACTATTTCGCCATCGCGGCGAATCAGACAATGCGCCGAAACGCGCAGATGAGCAATCCCGGCGAAGTAAGGATGCGCGTCGGCATCCAACGTACCGGTAAATAGCGCGTCAATCCACGGGCCGCCAAACTCCCCCGGCGGCAGGCTGATATTGTGTACCACCAGTAAAGAAGGGTTTTCATCGTCCGGGCGGCAATCGTGATGCGGCGAAGGCACCCGACGCGCGCCCACCAGCCATCCGCCATTCAACTGCATGGGGAATCTCCTTTCGCAAACGTAGATCCCGGCGGCCCCACAGGCGACGCGAAATCCATTGGGTATGTGTGGTACAGAAACGTGGTTCAGGTTAGCATGTTTCCCACTTCTGAATCTTATCTATCTGGAGCTTTATCATGACGCCTCGTCGCTACAGCCCCGACCGCCGCCGTGACGCGCTGCTGGAACGTATTAATCTCGATATTACCGACGCCGTCGCGCAATCACTACGCGAAGATCTGGGCGGCGAAGTTGACGCTAACAACGATATTAGCGCGCAACTATTGCCGTCGGACGCGCGCTCTCACGCCGTCGTTATCACCCGCGAAGATGGGGTATTCTGCGGTAAGCGTTGGGTAGAAGAAGTTTTCATTCAGCTTGCCGGCGACGATGTCAGCATCACCTGGCACGTGGCTGACGGCGATACGGTAAAAGCCGATCAGCCGCTGTTCGAACTGGACGGGCCGTCGCGGGTGCTGCTAACCGGCGAACGCACCGCGCTAAATTTCGTGCAGACCCTCTCCGGGGTAGCAAGCGAAGTGCGCCGCTACGTCGACCTGCTCAAAGGCACCAAAACGCAACTGCTTGATACGCGTAAAACGTTACCCGGCCTGCGCACCGCGTTGAAGTACGCGGTACTGTGCGGCGGCGGCGCGAACCACCGTCTGGGCCTTTTCGACGCCTTCCTGATCAAAGAAAACCACATCATTGCCTCCGGTTCGGTACGTCAGGCGGTGGAAAAAGCCTTCTGGCTGCACCCGGACGTACCGGTGGAAGTCGAAGTCGAAACGCTGGATGAACTGGACGAAGCGTTAAAGGCCGGCGCTGATATCATCATGCTCGACAATTTCACCACCGACCTGATGCGCGAGGCGGTAAAACGTACCAACGGCCAGGCGGCGCTGGAAGTCTCCGGCAACGTTACCTTCGATACCATTCGCGAATTCGCGGAAACTGGCGTTGACTATATTTCCGTCGGCGCACTCACTAAGCACGTACGGGCCCTCGACCTGTCCATGCGTTTTCGTTAATTCTCTCCCCGATATCCGCCGGGTATCGGGGCTATTTTTGCGAGACGCCTCGCACGCTTACCGTGCATCTTTGAAAGCGCTACCGAAAAGCTGGATGCCTTCATCCTAAGCGTATTTTTCCTCCTCGCCGCCGCGACGTAATCGCGCCAAAGTCACCCCACAACGAACAAGGAGTGACTTATGGATAAGCAACGTGGTTTTACCCTGATCGAATTAATGGTGGTTATCGGCATTATCGCCATCCTCAGCGCCATCGGCATCCCCGCCTACCAGAATTACCTGCGCAAAGCCGCCCTCACCGATATGCTGCAAACCTTTGTGCCCTACCGCACGGCAATAGAGCTGTGCGCGTTGGACCACGGCGGGCTATCCAGCTGTGATGGCGGCAGCAACGGTATCCCCTCACCAACGACCACCCGCTATGTATCGGCGATGAGCGTCGCCCAAGGCGTGGTCACCCTGACCGGCCAGGAGAGCCTGAACGGGCTGGCCGTCACCCTGACCCCTTCCTGGGATAACGCCAACGGTATCACCGGCTGGCAGCGCGTCTGCGCCATCAGCGATGACAGCGCGTTAAAGCAGGCCTGCGAAGATGTCTTCCGCTTTAACTGAGGTGACAGCCATGAAAACCGAACAGCTACTCTCACTCTGTCAGCGCCATCACGCGCTGTTGTTGAAGAGCGATGAGCAGACCATTGTTATCGCCGTCGTGGATGCGCCGGCGCCAGAACTGATGGAAGCGCTGCGCTTCGCTACCCAAAAGCGCATCGATATTGAATGCTGGAGCCAGGAGCGGATGGATAAGCGTCAGCATGAGGCGCAACAGTCAGCATCAAAGTCCGCCACGGGTAACACCCAGGGCGTAACCGATCTACTGAATCAAATTCTGGAGCAGGCGCTGCGCCAGCGTGCCTCTGATATCCATATTGAGCCGGCGGAAAATCAGCTGCGGATACGCCTGCGCGTCGATGGCGTGTTGCATGCCCTACCGCGACTTGAGGCCGCGCTGGCTGCGCCAATGACCGCACGGCTTAAGGTGCTGGGCAACCTCGATATTGCCGAGCATCGTCTGCCGCAGGATGGACAGTTCACTCTGACGCTGGCCGGGCGCACGGTCTCCTTTCGCATTGCAACCCTCCCCTGCCGCGGCGGGGAAAAAATCGTCCTGCGTTTATTACACCAGGTGGAGCAGGCGCTGGATCTGGAAGCTCTGGGGCTCTCCTCTCGTCAGCTTGCTTTTTTCCGCGCCGCATTGAACCAGCCGCAGGGGTTGCTACTGGTCACCGGGCCTACGGGGAGCGGCAAAACCGTCACTCTGTATAGCGCGCTGCAGGCGCGAAACCGCGAAGAGGTCAATATCTGCAGCGTGGAAGATCCGCTGGAGATCCCGCTTACCGGGCTCAACCAAACGCAGATCAACCCGCGATCCGGGCTTACCTTCCAGAGCGTCCTGCGGGCGCTGCTGCGTCAGGATCCGGACATCGTCATGGTCGGAGAAATTCGCGATGCCGAAACCGCGGAAATCGCCATTAAAGCCGCACAGACCGGGCATCTGGTGCTCTCTACATTGCATACTAACTCCACCAGCGAAACGTTGATTCGCCTGCAACAAATGGGCGTAGCGCGCTGGATGATCTCCTCGGCGCTCTCGCTGGTGGTCGCCCAGCGGCTGGTGCGAAAACTGTGCCCCCACTGCCGGCGCGATGGAGGCCGCCCTACCGAGGTGCCGCACAGTCTTTGGCCACGCCCATTGCCCGGCTGGCTGGCGGTTGGCTGCCCACAGTGCTACCACGGTTACTACGGCCGCCTGGCCTTATTCGAACTGCTGCCGGTGGATAGCGCGCTACGTCAGGCCATTAATTGCGATCTCAGCGCGGCGGAAATCGAAACGCTGGCCCGCGAAGCCGGCATGATGACGCTGTTTGAAAGCGGTTGTGAAGCGGTGGAGCGTGGATTAACCACTCTTGAAGAGATTATCCGAGTGCTGGGGATCCAGCATGGCGACTAAGCAGCTTTGGCAGTGGCGGGGGATGAATAAGCAAGGAATGCCGTGCGAGGGCGCCCTGTGGCAAGAAACGCGCGCGCAGGCGCTGGCATCACTGGAACAGCAGCAGATACTGCTGCTGACGCTGCGCCGCCAGACGGTACAGGGTTCGCTATGGCGTCCGCGCTATAGCAGCGAGGTTATACACCAGCTTGCCACGCTGCTGCAGGCTGGTTTACCGCTGGCCGAAGGGCTTGAGCTGCTGGCCCAACAACAGCCGCACAAACAGTGGCAGGCGCTACTGCGAATGCTGGCGCAGGAACTGGTGCAGGGCGTATCTCTTTCCAGCGCCCTGGCGCAATGGCCGCAGGTCTTCCCTCCGCTCTATCTGGCGATGATCCGCACCGGCGAGCTCACCGGTAAGCTGGAACGCTGCTGCTTTCAGCTCGCGCGACAACAGCAGGAACAGCAGCGTCTGACAGAAAAGGTAAAGAAGGCGCTGCGCTATCCGTTCATTATCCTGATATTAGCGCTGACGCTGGTCGTGGCGATGCTGTTTTTCGTTCTGCCGGAATTTACCGCCATCTATCGGACCTTCAACACGCCGCTTCCCCTGCTGACGCAAATGGTCATTCACATCGGCAATGCGTTGGCCCGCTACTGGCCGTTGCTGCCGCCTCTTTTTGCTATTCCGCTATTTCTCAACCGATTGGCCCGGCGTCGGCCACGCTGGCTGCTGTTAAGGCAAAGATTATTACACGCGATTCCGATTGCCGGTCGGCTGATCAACGGCCAGCAACTGAGCCAGATATTTACCATTCTTTCACTGACCCAAAGCGCGGGCATAAGCTTTGTCCAGGGGCTGGAGAGCGTCGAGGAAACTGTGAGCTGCCCGCTATGGCGGAAGCGGATTGCACAGGCGCGCGCAGATATCATCCACGGCAATCCAATCTGGCAGGCGCTGACGAATTGCGGCGGATTCACCTCGCTGTGCCTGCAGCTCATTCGTACCGGCGAGGCATCGGGAGCGTTGGATACGATGCTCGATAACCTGGCGCGCCATCATAGCGAGCAAACTCATCAACAAGCGGATAATCTGGCGACGCTGCTGGAGCCAATACTGCTGGTGGTGACCGGAACGATCGTCGGCGTGCTGGTGGTAGCGATGTACCTACCTGTTTTTCATCTGGGGGATGCGCTGGGCACAATGGGGAGTTAATGGCTGGCGCCAGAGCGCCAGCCAACGTCATTACAGGCTGTTGAACACGCGGTTCTCTTGTTCCTGTACGCGGATAAAGGTTGTACGTTTAGTCAGCTCTTTCAGGCGAGAAGCCCCGACATAGGTGCATGCTGAACGCAGGCCGCCGAGGATATCACGCGCGGTATTATCCACCGGGCCGCGCAGCGGCAGCTTGACGGTTTTACCTTCCGCCGCGCGGTACTTCGCGACGCCGCCGACGTGGCGTGTCATCGCCGACTCAGAGCTCATACCGTAAAACAGCATGAATTTTTCACCGTTCTCTTCAACCACGGTACCGCCGCTCTCCTCGTGGCCCGCCAGCATCCCGCCGAGCATCACGAAATCGGCGCCGCCGCCAAAAGCTTTCGCGACATCGCCCGGCATGGTGCAGCCGCCATCGCTGATGATCTGGCCGCCGAGACCGTGCGCGGCATCAGCGCACTCAATCACCGCAGACAGCTGCGGATAGCCAACGCCGGTTTTCACGCGGGTAGTACAGACGGAACCTGGGCCGATGCCGACTTTAACGATATCAGCGCCGGAAAGAATCAGTTCTTCACACATCTCACCGGTCACTACGTTGCCGGCAATAATGGTTTTTTGCGGCCAGGCGGCGCGTGCTTTCGCCACGAACTGAACAAAGTGTTCAGAGTAGCCGTTAGCCACGTCGATGCAGACAAAGTTCAGCTGTGGATTCTGGGTCAGGATCTGCTGAGTTTTTTCAAAGTCCGCGTCAGAGGTGCCGGTGGACACCATCACATGCTGCAGCACTTCTGCGGATTCGCTCTGCACAAACGCCTGCCATTCTTCAACGCTGTAGTGCTTGTGCACGGCGGTCAGAATTCCAAAAGCGGACAGGGCTTTCGCCATGCTGAAGGTGCCGACGGTATCCATGTTAGCAGCAATAATCGGTACGCCGGACCAGGTCTGGCCTGAATGCTTAAAGGTGAATTCACGTTCCAGCTGAACATCAGAACGGCTTTTGAGGGTAGAGCGCTTCGGGCGGATAAGAACGTCTTTAAAACCTAGCTTCAGATCTTCTTCAATACGCATGTGCGAATTCCTGGGGTTAATTGCATTAATGTGAGAGCACAACTCCAGTGACGCTATCATACGCACGAATCATAGCCGCGCAAGACTGCGATTTTCACTTTTTTTACGCTACAATCGTTTAAATTTACCTGGTGAATAGCGAAAAACACGCTCGTGTGCTTTCCTTACCAGTGCATCATTTTTAACCAATTGATTTTCATATATAAAGAAAGTAACGATTCACATAATGGATACTTTTTCGATTTAGCAAAATCTCGATTAAGCTATCCCCGGCGCCTGACGGGCGCGGTGAATCGCCAGGGTTTTGAACAATAATGTGACATCGGGATTGAAGTGTATGGGGTATACGGTAGCGTTAACAGGCGGCATCGGTAGCGGTAAAAGTACCGTCGCCGACGAGTTTGCTCACCTGGGCGTAACCGTCATCGACGCCGATATTATTGCGCGTCAGGTTGTAGAGCCCGGTACACCTGCCCTGCTCGCCATTGCCGAAAGATTTGGTCCGCAGATGATCAACGACGATGGCAGCCTGAATCGCCGCCGCTTACGCGAACGCATTTTTGCTCATAGCGAGGACAAGGTCTGGCTTAACGCGCTGCTGCATCCGCTGATTCAGCAAGAAACGCGCCGTCAGATGCAGGCCTCAACCTCACCTTATCTCCTCTGGGTCGTACCCTTGCTGGTCGAAAACCGCCTGACCGATAAAGCCGATCGCATACTGGTTGTCGATGTGCCGAAAGAGACGCAAATCGAGCGCACCATGCGCCGCGATGGGGTCAGTCGCGAACACGCTGAACATATTCTTGCCGCCCAGGCGACACGCGAACAGCGTCTTGCCGCAGCGGATGATGTTATTGAAAACATGGGCTCCGCGGATGCCGTCGCATCCCACGTCGCCCGCCTGCACGAAAAGTATTTAATGCTGGCATCGCAGGCCGCCTCACAGGAAAAACCGTAATGCATACCCCTGTTCTCTTCGAACATCCGCTCAATGAGAAAATGCGCACCTGGCTGCGCATTGAATTTTTATTTCAGCAGCTCTCTTCTCGCCCCACCATCGCCAGCTATGCGGACGCCCTCCATTTTTTCCGCAATACCGGCGATCTACTGGATGTGCTGGAACGCGGTGAAGTGCGTACCGATCTGCTGAAAGAGCTGGAGCGACAACAGCGGAAATTACAAACCTGGGCCGAAGTGCCCGGCGTCGACCAGCAGCGTATTGAAGCCCTACGTCAGCAGCTTAAACAGTCCGGCAGCACCTTGATCTCCGCTCCGCGCATTGGCCAGTTTCTTCGTGAAGATCGGCTGATTGGCCTGGTGCGCCAGCGTCTGAGCATCCCTGGAGGCTGTTGCGGCTTTGATTTACCAACGCTGCATATCTGGCTGCATATGCCGCAAGAGTATCGTGATGAGCAGGTGGCGAGATGGTTAGCGAGCCTGACGCCGCTGATGCAGTCGCTGGAGCTGATCCTTGATTTGATTCGTAACTCCGCGCCTTTCCGTAAGCAAACCAGCCTCAATGGTTTTTATCAGGATAACGGCGACGATGCCGATCTGCTGCGCCTGCGCCTGGATCTCGCAAGCCAGTTGTATCCGCAAATTTCCGGCCATAAAAGCCGCTTTGCTATCCGTTTCCTGCCACTGGACAGCGAGCATGGCATCGTGCCGGAACGCTTTGATTTTGAACTGGCTTGTTGCTAAGGAGACACTATGTCAGAAGAGACTATCGTTAACTGCCCAACCTGCGGTAAAAACGTCGTCTGGAGCGAGCAAAGCCCGTTTCGCCCGTTTTGCTCGAAACGCTGCCAGCTTATCGATCTTGGCGAGTGGGCGGCGGAAGAGAAACGTATACCCAGTTCCGGCGACTTGTCCGACAGCGATGACTGGAGCGAGCCGCAGCAGTAACCTTCCCTATCGCTAACCCGGGACGATCCGGATTAGCGTTTCAGGCAGGCGCCGGGTTGCCCGGCGCTCAGGCAAGCGTAATAAGTTTATTGATTATCGGCTCGTTCGCCGGCGGAAATGCCTGCGGATCCAGCGCCTGCTGCGCCATCCACTGCCCCGGTTGTCCTTCTTTGCCCCACGGCTCGCCTTGCCAGTTTTCCACCAGGAAGAACCATAGCGTGATATGGCGGTCAGGGAACTGATACTCCAGTTTGTCGAACAACGCAGACGTCGTCACCGTAATCCCGACCTCTTCCTGCAGTTCACGTATCAGCGCCTGTTCCGGCGTTTCACCTGATTCTATTTTGCCGCCGGGGAATTCCAGTTTATTAGCCATATGCGCGTCTGCGGCACGCTGGGTAATAAATATTTCGCCTTGCGGATTGCGAATTATCCCGACGGCGATTTGCAGTTTTTTCATTGAATCAGCTCCATAAAAAAGGCGCAGAAATCTGCGCCCTGGTTTGCTTTTTATCAGCCCTTAGCTTAGACGGCCGTGGCACTGTTTATATTTTTTACCGGAACCGCACGGGCACGGATCGTTACGGCCAACCTTACGGTCGCCGGTCTGCTCAGCCAGCGAGGCGGCAGCCAGAGTATCGTCATCCTGATGGCTCAGCTGCTGCATCTGCGCGAGACGCTCCGCCTCTTCACGACGTTGCTGTTCCATCTCTTCGACTTCTTCCGGCATCCGCACCTGCACCTTGCTCAGGGTGCTGATGACTTCATACTTCAGCGATTCGAGCATAGCTGCGAACATTGAGAAGGATTCGCGCTTGTACTCCTGCTTCGGATCTTTCTGCGCATAGCCGCGCAGATGAATACCCTGGCGCAGGTAGTCCATCGCCGCCAGGTGCTCTTTCCACAGGGAATCCAGCGTTTGCAGCATGACGCCTTTCTCGAAGTGACGCATCATTTCGGCGCCGACCACTTCTTCTTTACGCTGGTAGGTTTCTACCGCGCTCTGCAGAATACGTTCGCGCAGGGTCTCTTCGTGCAGCTCCGGCTCTTTATCCAGCCACTCTTTGATTGGCAGATCAAGGTCGAAGTCGTTTTTCAGACGTTCCTGCAGGCCTTCGATATCCCACATTTCTTCCAGCGACTGCGGCGGAATGTGCGCATCGATAGTGGCTTTGAAGACATCTTCGCGGATGCTGTTGATGGTTTCGCTCACGTCGGAGATATCCAGCAGCTCGTTACGCTGGGTGTAAATAGCGCGACGCTGATCGTTGGCGACGTCATCATATTCCAGCAGCTGTTTACGAATATCGAAGTTGCGGCTTTCCACTTTACGCTGAGCGTTGGCAATCGCTTTGGTCACCCACGGGTGCTCGATAGCTTCGCCCGGCTTCATCCCCAGTTTACGCATCATGCCGGATACGCGATCGGAGGCGAAGATACGCATCAGGGCATCTTCCATCGACAGGTAGAAGCGGGAAGAACCGGCATCACCCTGACGGCCAGCACGGCCACGTAGCTGGTTATCGATACGGCGGGATTCATGACGCTCGGTACCGATGATGTGCAGACCGCCTGCGGCCAGGACCGCATCGTGGCGCACCTGCCAGTCAGCTTTGATTTTTTCAATCTGCTCCGGCGTTGGATTTTCCAGCGCGGCGACTTCTGCCTGCCAGCTACCACCGAGCATAATATCGGTACCACGGCCCGCCATGTTGGTGGCGATAGTGACCGCAGCCGGATAACCCGCCTGAGCGACGATATCCGCTTCACTGGCGTGGAACTTGGCGTTCAGGACATTGTGCTTGATGCCGGCTTTCGTCAGTTCGCGGGAAACCACTTCAGATTTTTCGATTGAGATAGTACCGACCAGCACCGGCTGACCGGCAGCGGTACGATCTTTAATATCCTCGATAATCGCCTGAATTTTTTCCGCTTCGGTCATGTAGACCAGATCCGCCATATCCTTACGGATCATCGGACGGTTAGTCGGGACGACAACGGTATCCAGTTTATAGATGGAGCTGAATTCAAAGGCTTCGGTGTCCGCGGTACCGGTCATCCCCGCCAGCTTCTCGTACAGACGGAAGTAGTTCTGGAAGGTGATGGATGCCAGAGTCTGGTTCTCGTTCTGGATCTCCACGCCTTCTTTGGCTTCTACCGCCTGGTGCAGGCCATCGGACCAGCGACGCCCCTGCATCGTACGGCCGGTGTGTTCATCAACGATGATGACTTCGCCATCTTTCACGATGTAGTCAACGTCGCGGGTAAACAGCGCATGGGCGCGCAGCGCGGCGGTAACGTGGTGCATCAGCATGATGTTGGTCGGAGAATACAGCGATTCGCCTTCCTCCATGATGCCTTCCTGCACCAGCAGCTCTTCGATCAGTACCAGACCGCGTTCGGTCAGGTTAACCTGGCGAGCTTTCTCATCCACGGAGAAGTGGCCTTCACCGGTAAAGGTGTCGGAGTCTTCCTTTTCCTGGCGGATCAGGTGCGGAATAATTTTGTTCACCTTGCGATACATTTCGGAGCTGTCTTCAGCCGGGCCGGAAATGATAAGCGGCGTACGCGCTTCGTCGATCAGGATGGAGTCCACCTCATCCACCAGCGCATAGTGCAGTTTACGCTGTACGCGCTCTTCCGGGCTGAACGCCATGTTATCGCGCAGATAGTCGAAGCCGTATTCGTTGTTGGTACCGTAGGTGATGTCGGCTGCGTAGGCTTCACGCTTCGCCGGCGCAGGCAGGCCTGACATATTGATGCCCACGCTCATGCCGAGGAATTCGAACAGCGGACGGTTGTTTTCGGCGTCACGCTGCGCCAGATAGTCGTTGACGGTAACGACGTGAACGCCTTTACCGGTCAGCGCGTTAAGGTAGGCCGGCAGGGTCGCGGTCAAGGTTTTACCTTCACCGGTACGCATTTCCGCGATGCAGCGGTCGTTCAGTACCATACCGCCCAGCAGCTGCACGTCGAAGTGGCGCATGCCGAAGACGCGTTTACTCGCTTCGCGCACTACGGCAAAAGCTTCCGGGATCAGGCTTTCAAGGCTTTCACCTTTCTCCAGACGCGCGCGGAATTCTCCGGTTTTGGCTTTCAGCTCATCATCAGAGAGCTTTTCCATCGCCGGTTCCATACCGTTGATGATATTGACGACTTTGCGCATACGACGCAGCGTACGGTCGTTACGGCTACCGAACACTTTAGTTAACATTTTAATTAGCATAATAAAATCTCAAACGCCCCGCGGTGCGGAGTCAAAAAAATAGGATGGTCCGTGTTTATTTTCAGCTGAGACGTTGAGGCCCTGCGCGTATCCCCGCCACCTGGCTTATCCAGGCGCTGACGCGGAAGGCAGAATAAGAGGAAGGGATATACGCCGCCTGGCGGATAACCACCGGCGGTTTGCTGTCCTGGGTCAGCAGCGCGCTGAGCGTGTCGAGCAGGGCCAGATGCTGGGCCTGAAGCGGCGATGATTCTTCCGCCACCGGTAAAGCCTGCGGCGCCATCGCAAACGACAGATGGCGAATGACGGTGCGAATCGCATGCTGATGCCAGTAATCGACGGTAAAGTTCGGCCGACGGTTGGCCTCCAGCAGCGCCAGCTGGGAGAAGTTAACTTTATTCGGGTTATGGTTGCTGGCCGTGGCTTTCGCCGGCGTAGTGGTTTCGTGGCTGTTGTTAAGCGCAGGCAGGCCGAGGCTAGCCGCGACCATCCCCAACAGGAGATGCGGCCAAAAATACCGTCTGCCAAACTGTCGCCAACGCGTCAGCAATCCACTCACTTTCTTTACCTTTAGTTGGTATTCCTGCGTCCTTTCAGGCGGTCCATTTTATTGGCGGTCTTCGCAGTACAGCCTGAAATCGACAGGATAAAGCAACCCAGAGAAAAATTTTGCGCCCAAATACTAACATTAATACCGCGCCGAGACAGCAGGAATGAACGCTAATGCTGCGGGAAAACGCTTAATAAAGCAGCGAACGCGCACAGGTTATTGCCAGCGAAACACAGTCAAAAGCGGTTTGGGGAGGCTAAAAAGAAAAACGACTGGTTCCCTGGACGGAGAGAGTACCAGGTTACCAGTCGAATTTACTGAATGGTCAGGCTTACGCCAGAACCATTGACGGTGCGCGGAATGCCAGCGGCAGTTTTGCGTCGTCTTCGAAGGTCACATACTCCCAGGCTTCCTGTTTTGCCAGAACAGCCTGCAGCAGTTTGTTATTTAACGCGTGACCGGATTTGAACGCCGTGAATGCGCCGATAATGTTGTGACCACACATAAACAGGTCACCGATCGCATCCAGCATTTTGTGGCGAACAAATTCATCTTCAAAGCGCAGACCGTCTTCGTTCAGTACGCGATAATCGTCAACAACGATGGCACAATCGAAGCTGCCGCCCAGGCACAGGCCACGGGACTGCAGATATTCGATATCACGCATGAAACCGAAAGTACGAGCACGGCTAATCTGACGCATGAACGCATCAGCCGAGAAGTTCAGCGCATAGCGTTGGGTGCTGGAGTCGATCGCCGGATGGTTAAAGTCGATGGTAAAGTCCAACGAAAAACCATTGTACGGCTTAAACTCAGCCCATTTGTCGCCATCTTCAACGCGAACCGTCTCTTTGATACGCACAAATTTCTTGGCGCTGTTCAGTTCATCGATGCCGGCATCCAGCAACAGATAAACGAACGGAGCGGCGCTACCGTCCATAATCGGGATTTCCGGCGCATCGACTTCAACAATAATGTTGTCGATACCCAGGCCAGCCAGTGCGGCATTTAAGTGCTCGACTGTAGAAATCCGCACGTCATGCTCGTTCACCAGGCAAGTACAGAGCATGGTATCACGCACAGATTTGGCATCAGCCGGAAAATCAACCGGTGGATTCAAGTCGGTGCGACGATAGATGACCCCGGTATTTGCCGGCGCAGGGCGTAAAGTCAGCGTGACTTTCTTGCCGGTATGCAAACCGACACCAGTCGCCTGAACAATACGTTTAAGAGTCCTTTGTTTGATCATCGTATAATCTCGCCAAGTTACCTATCCAACCGAAGTGTACTATACATTCGGCAGGGCAGTTTAGCACAAAGAGCGCAGATGCCCAACTTCCAGCCAATTCTTAATCAGCTTGCTTACGCAGGAAAGCTGGAATATCCAGATAATCCGGCTCTTTCGCGGTTTGCGGCGTATTGTCGTTCACCACTTTGGCCACCGGTTTCTGCTCTTGAGTCAATGGAGCCATACCGTGCTGCTGGTAGCGATCCATTACCGGCTGCTGTACCTGTTTGTTGGTCACCAGGGTAATTTCCGGACGCTTGTCCATACCGATACCGGTGGCAACAACGGTTACACGCAGTTCGTCGTTCATATCCGGGTCCAGAGAGGTACCGATAACCACGGTCGCGTTATCCGAAGCAAAGGCGCGGATAGTGTTACCAACGGTCTCGAACTCATCCAGACGCAGGTCGAAGCCAGCGGTGATGTTGACCAGTACGCCGCGCGCGCCAGACAGATCGATATCTTCCAGCAGCGGAGAAGAGATAGCCATTTCAGCCGCTTCTTCCGCACGGTCTTCACCGCTCGCCACGCCGGAGCCCATCATCGCGTAGCCCATTTCCGACATCACGGTACGGACGTCCGCGAAGTCGACGTTCATCAGACCCGGACGGGTAATCAGTTCGGCAATACCCTGCACCGCGCCTTTCAGTACGTCGTTCGCCGCGCCGAAAGCGTCGAGCAGAGAGATACCGCGGCCCAGTACTTTCAGCAGCTTGTCGTTCGGGATGGTGATCAGTGAGTCAACGTGCTTGGACAGCTCGGTGATCCCCTGCTCAGCAAACGCCATGCGCTTCTTGCCTTCGAAATTAAATGGCTTAGTGACGACCGCAACGGTCAGGATACCCAGATCCTTCGCCACTTCCGCGACCACTGGCGCCGCACCGGTACCGGTACCGCCGCCCATACCCGCCGCGATAAAGACCATGTCCGCGCCATCAAGCGCAGCGCGCAGCGCTTCACGGTCTTCGTCAGCCGCATTACGGCCAACTTCCGGGTTCGCGCCTGCACCCAGACCTTTGGTAATACCGCTACCGATCTGGATAGTCTGGCCAACAGCCGTTTTACGCAGCGCCTGCGCATCGGTGTTTACCGCGAAGAATTCAACACCCTCAATGCGCTCGCGCACCATGTGTTCAACGGCATTACCGCCGCCGCCACCGACGCCGATGACTTTAATCACCGCGTCGTTGGTCAGTTCCATAGGTTCAAACATAGTTTCTCTCCGTCTTGTGCCTGTCGCCTGAGAACGCTAATTGTCTGCGTTCTCTTAAAAAATTAAAACTCTTTTCGCAGCCAGCTGTTGAGCCGCTTAATCCACGAGCCCACCGACGCCGTCACGCGTTTTTCTACTTCTGCTTCACCACTGAGATGTGACTCTTTTCCGTAGTGCAGCAGCCCAACCGCCGTCGAATAATACGGCTCCTGAGCGTAATCCGTTAAACCGGTAATGTTCAGCGGCGCGCCAATGCGCACCTGCGTATGGAACACGCGCTGCGCGCAGGCCGCCAGGCCTTCAATTTGCGCGGCGCCGCCGGTTAATACAATCCCCGCCGCCAGATGGTGTTTGACCCCTTGCTGACGGAGCTGTTCCTGCAGCTGCAGGATTTCTTCGTTAACCAGATTGAGCAGTTCGGTATAACGCGGTTCAATCACCTCTGCCAGCGTCTGACGCTGCAGGCTACGCGGCGGACGTCCGCCTACGCTCGGTACTTCCACGTTTTCGTCTTTACCGACGATTGAACCTAATGCGCAACCGTGACGAACCTTGATGGCTTCGGCGTCGCTCGGCGGCGTACCGAAGGCATAGGCGATGTCGCTGGTCACCACGTTGCCCGCGTAAGGGATCACTTTGGTGTGACGCAGCGCGCCGCCGGTATACACGGCGATATCCATTGTACCACCGCCGATGTCCACTACGCAGACACCCAGCTCACGTTCGTCTTCCGTTAATACGGAATAACTGGCCGCTAAACCGGCGAAAATAAGTTGGTCAACTTTCAGACCACAACGTTCAACCGCTTTAACAATGTTTTTCGCCATATCGTTATGGCAGGTAATCAGATGTACCTTCGCCTGCATACGCACGCCGGATAACCCTACCGGGTTTTTAATACCTTCCTGGTAGTCGATGGCGTATTCCTGCGGGATGACGTGCAGTACGCGATGCTCGTCGCGTACGCGTACCGATTTCGCGGTATGAACGACGTTTTCCACGTCATCCTGCGTCACCTCTTCTTCGGAGATAGGCACCATGCCAATCTCATTTTGACAGCTAATATGCTTACCTGAAAGCGCCAGATACACTGATGAGATCTGGCAATCGGCCATCAGTTCAGCCTGGTCGATAGCGCGCTGTACGCATTTCACTACCGACTCGAGGTCATTCACCCCGCCTTTATCCATGCCGCGCGATGGGCAACTGCCCACGCCAATGATATTAATCATACCGTCGGGCAGAACTTCCCCTACTAAAGCGGCAACCTTCGCGGTGCCAATCTCCAGTCCAACTACCAGTTTTCTGTCCGTCGCCTTGATCATCGTTGTTCTGCCTGTGCCTGATTCTGTTGTTGATTATTTTCCTCTACGGGAGCAGGTACCCAACCTACCGCCGCACCCGAGTCATAGCGCAAATCAACGTAGCTTATCCGTTTGCCATCGGTCTGTGCCTGCTGCTGAAGAACCGGGTAGAGTTCCATAAAGCGCTGAAGCCGTTTCATGGTGTCGCCGCGGCCAAGGTTGAGCTTAATATCGTTATTAAGCGTCAACTGCCAGGAGCGACGCGCGGTCATTGCCGCCACTTTCAACGTGAACTTATCCTTTGCCAGCACCTGCCCCATGTTGCGGTATCCCTGTAGCACTTCATTTTCGCTGCCTTCAGGGCCGTATAACATCGGTAAGTTCTGTTTGCTGGTGCGATCCGCCGGCACGCTGAAAGAATTTCCTTCCACGTCTACCATATGTTGATCATTCCAGCGCGCAATCGGCACATATTCAACCAGATGAATCTTCAATTCATCGGGCCACTGTTTTCTTACGCTCGCCTGTTTAATCCACGGCAGGCGCTCAATTTGGCTCTGGATGATATTGACATCCTGAGTCATAAAGGTGCCCGGCGAGCCCAACGCCAGAATCGCCTGACGGATATCATCGTTACGCGTGTAGTGACGTTCGCCGGTGACGACCATTTTCGACAACGGCAGACGCTGCGCATCTTCCATCCAACCAAGAACCATCCATCCGCTGACCAACACGGTACACAACACCGCCAGCAGGAAAACGATCCCTGCCAGCCGGGTTCCATTATTCCGACGCGAAGAAGCAATCGATTCTTCTTCCTGGTTCCGCGTATTCAGCGCCGCCTGCGACATATCACCCCGCCAGGTCCAGAATTCGTACAACAAGCTGCGAGAAGCTCATCCCCGCCTGGCGGGCCGCCATCGGCACCAGACTATGACTAGTCATACCCGGTGAGGTGTTCGCTTCCAGCAGATAAAACTGGCCATCGCTGTCCAGCATCACGTCAATACGTCCCCATCCTTTGCAACCCAGAACATTCCAGGCTTTAAGCACCAGGCTCTGGATTTCTGTCTCGCGGGCGGGTTCCTCAAAGCCAGGGCAGAAATATTGCGTCTCATCAGAGAGATACTTCGCCTCATAATCATAGAAGGTTCCAGCCGCCTGGATACGAATTGACGGTAAAATTTCTTCACCGACGATAGCGACGGTAAATTCCGGGCCACTGAGCCATTTCTCAATCAGAACTTCATCATCATGCTGAAAAGCCAGCGCCAATGCATCCTGCATTGCACAACTTTCGCTAACTTTCGACATGCCGACGCTGGACCCTTCGCGGCTCGGCTTGATGATAACCGGCAGCCCCAGCGCCGCAATCTGCTCAGAAACGCCAGCAGAAAGTCCTGCGTTGAACTGGGCACGAGTCAATGCAACCCACGGCGCGACCGGTAATCCCGCCCCCTGCCACAGTAATTTGCTGCGCAGTTTATCCATCGAAATAGCGGAAGCCATTACGCCGCTGCCGGTGTACGGCAGTTGAATGAGTTCCAGAAGGCCTTGCAGCGTGCCATCTTCGCCGCCGCGCCCGTGCAGGGCAATAAACGCTTTCTGAAAGCCCATGTTTTTCAGCTGGGTGATATCAACGTCGCGCGGATCGACCGGGTGGGCATCCACCCCGCCTTCACGCAGCCCGGCCAACACCGCCGCGCCTGAGTTCAGCGAGACTTCACGTTCAGCGGAGGTTCCGCCGAAGAGAACCGCGATTTTATCAGCCATGTCGGTCCTCCTCCGTTTTTTGCGGTACCAGTTTGATTTCAGCCAGGTGACGTGCGATTTTTCCTATGTTACCGGCGCCCTGCACCAGCACCAGATCGTCGCCGGTCAATACCGACGCCAGCATCTCCGCGGCCTGCGCCGGATCGGAAACCAGAATCGGGTCAACTTTGCCGCGACCGCGGATCGTACGGCATAGCGAGCGGCTATCGGCGCCAGGGATCGGCGCTTCGCCCGCCGGATACACATCCAGCATCAGCAGCGCATCAACCTGGGTCAGCACGTTGGCGAAATCATCGTACAGATCGCGAGTACGGGTATAACGGTGCGGCTGGAATACCATCACCAGATTTTTATCCGGCCAGCCGGCACGCGCCGCTTTGATGGTGGCGTCAACTTCCGTCGGGTGATGACCGTAATCGTCGATTAGCATCGCGCTACCGCTCTTGCCGTTGACTTCCGCCAGCGGATATTCGCCAAGGAAGTCGAAGCGGCGGCCGGTGCCCTGGAAACTTTCCAGCGCGCGCAGAATCGCCTCATCTTCAATGCCTTCTTCCGTCGCGACGGCAACGGCCGCGGCAGCGTTGAGCGCATTATGGCGACCCGGCGCGTTCAGCGTCACCTGCATGACCTCTTTATCCTGGCGTACCAGGCGGAAATGGCCCTGCGCGCCGACCTGGCGATACTCTTCAATGCGTACGTCGGCGTCATCGCTAAAACCGTAGGTGGTGATTTGGCGGCCAACGCGCGGCAGCAGTTCACGAATCACCGGGTCATCCACGCACATCACCGCGCGCCCGTAGAACGGCAGGTTGTGCAGGAAGTTAATAAAGGTCTGCTTCAGGTTCTCGAAGTCGCCATGGTAAGTATCCATATGGTCAGCTTCGATGTTGGTCACAATGGCGACCATCGGCTGCAGATGCAGGAACGACGCATCGCTCTCATCCGCTTCCGCAATCAGATAGCGGCTATGGCCAAGACGAGCATGCACGCCCGCCGCCTTCACCAGCCCGCCGTTGACGAAGGTCGGATCGAGGCCGGCCTCGGCGTAAATGCTGGATACCATCGCGGTGGTCGTGGTTTTGCCGTGCGTACCGGCAATCGCAATCCCGTGACGGAAACGCATGAGTTCCGCCAGCATTTCCGCGCGGCGGATCACCGGAATGCGGGCTTCGTGCGCGGCGACGATTTCCGGGTTATCCGCGGAGATCGCGCTGGACACCACGACAACGCTGGCATCGCGCACGTTTTCCGGGCGATGGTTGAAATAAATGGTGGCGCCAAGCTGCGACAATTGCTGAGTCACCGGATTCGGCGCAAGATCGGAGCCGCTAATCTGGTAGCCTTCATTCGCCAACACTTCGGCAATACCGCCCATACCGGCACCGCCGATGCCGACAAAGTGAATGTGCCGAACGCGACGCATCTCGGGCACTATGGAACGCAGTTTTGCCAAATCTTGTGTATTCATTCTTTACGCCATCAACTTCTTTATTCGGGCGGTGAAAATCACCGCGATTAGCGCGCCAAAGCTACGGCGCTGACCTCTTCCGCTACCCGCTCGGTAGCATCCGGAATCGAAGCGCCACGCGCTCGTTCCGCCATATCCATCAGGGTTTCCCGATCCCAACCGGCCAGGGTGGCCGCCACGGCATCGGCCGTGAACTCGGGTTGTTCGAGAATTTTCGCTGCGCCGGCTTTTTCCAGCGGCAGCGCATTCCAGTACTGCTGACGATCTTTGTGCTGGAACGGGACGAACAACGCCGGTAAACCTGCGGCGGCAATTTCGCTGACCGTCAGCGCGCCAGAACGACAAACAACCACATCGGCCCAGGCATAGGCTGCCGCCATATCATCAATAAACTCAGTCACTTTATGCTGCGGCTGACCGGCGGCGGCGTACGCCTGGCGCACGGTATCCATGCCGCCTTTCCCGCTCTGATGCCAGATAGTCACCGTATCGCCGAGCTTCGCGGCCACCTGCGGCATAGTCTGGTTCAGTACGCGCGCGCCCTGAGAGCCGCCGACCACCAGCACGCGAATCGGCCCCTGCCGCCCCACCAGACGCTGTCCCGGCAGCGGTAGTGCGAGAACGTCAGTACGCACCGGATTCCCGACGACATCTGCGTGCGGAAAGGCGCCGGGAAACGCCTGCATCACTTTCTTCGCAATCTTCGCCAGCCATTTATTGGTCAGGCCGGCAATCCCGTTTTGTTCATGCAGCACCACAGGGATCCCGAGCGACCATGCCGCCAGACCGCCAGGCCCGGAAACATAACCGCCCATGCCCAGCACCACATCCGGCTGGAAACGCTTCATGATCGTCCGCGCCTGTCGCCAGGCGTTGAAGATCCGCACCGGCGCTAACAGTTGCGCTTTTATCCCTTTGCCACGCAGGCCGGAGATGCGAATAAAATCGATATCAATGCCGTGTTTCGGCACTAAATCCGCTTCCATACGATCGGCGGTGCCCAGCCAGCGAACCTGCCAGCCCTGGTCCATTAAATGGTGCGCGACCGCCAGCCCCGGGAACACGTGTCCGCCAGTGCCGCCCGCCATCACCATTAACCGCTTTTCCTGACCGCTCATCGAACACCCCGTGTAAACGCCTGCGCTTTCTCGAGGCGCGTTTCATAATCTATTCGCAATAAAAACATAATGGCCGTCGACATAATCAGCAGACTGGAGCCACCATAACTAATCAATGGCAGGGTCAGACCTTTGGTCGGCAGCATTCCCGCCGCCGCCCCGACGTTAACCAACGCCTGGAAGCTAAACCACACGCCGATAGCACAGGCCAAAAAGCCGGAGAAGCGGTGGTCAATCTCCAGCGCTTTACGGCCAATCGACATGGCGCGAAAGGCGACGAAGAATACCATTAAAAGCGCGAGTACCACACCGATATAACCGAGTTCTTCGCCGATAATCGCGAAGATGAAGTCGGTATGCGCTTCCGGCAAATACTCCAGTTTCTGTACCGAGTTGCCGAGACCCTGTCCCCACATCTCGCCGCGGCCAAAGGCCATCAGCGACTGGGTCAGCTGATAGCCGCTGCCAAACGGGTCTTCCCACGGGTTCCAGAAGGAGGTGACGCGGCGAATACGATACGGTTCGGCGAGGATCAGCAGCACCACCGCCGAGATCCCCATGCCGATAATGGCGATGAACTGCCAGAGTTTCGCGCCGGCCAGGAACAACATCGCCAGCGTGGTCACGAACAGTACGACTACCGTACCGAGGTCAGGCTGCGCCAGCAGCAAAATCGCCAGTACGAAAATCACGCCCATCGGTTTTAAGAAGCCGCGCAGGTTGTTACGCACCTCATCCGCTTTACGCACCAGATAGTTGGCGATGTAGCAGAACAGCGATAGCTTGGTAAACTCCGCCGGCTGAATACGCAGCGGCCCGAGCGCGATCCAACGCGAGGCGCCGTTAACCGAACTCCCCACCACCAGTACGATCAGCAGCATCACAATCGAGGCGATCAGCATTGCGGTACTGTGGCGCTGCCAGAACTCCATCGGCAGACGGAGCGTAATCATCGCCAGCGCGAAGGCCAGCACAATGTACAGACCATCACGCTTAGCAAACAGGAACGGATCGTTCGCCAGACGCTGTCCGACCGGCATTGATGCCGAGGTCACCATGATAAAACCGATCGCCGCCAGGCCGAAGGTCAGCCACAGCAGCATCCGGTCATACATGACCAGGCTATCGTTATCTTTCGGGCGCGAGCCCATCACCCAACCTTTCAGCGCGGCGAAAAGCCAGGCAAAAATAAACATCCCCGGCAGTCGCGGCAGCTTCAACCGGGGCAAGCCCAGCTGTGGCATTTTCAGGCGTGGGAGAGAGAAACGCATCAACCTAACTCCTTCGCCAGACGGGTAAAGATATCGCCCCGTTGTTCAAAGTTTTTAAACTGGTCCAGGCTCGCGCAGGCTGGCGACAGTAAGACCATATCGCCTGATTTGACCTGCGAAGCGATCTGCCGTATCGCCTGTTCCATGGTTTCGGTTTGTACCGCAATTTCCGGACGCAGCGCCGCCAGTTGAGCGCCGTCGCGGCCGAAGCAGTACAGACGAACGTTCTCGCCGCCAAGATAGCGTTTCAGCGGCGTAAAGTCGGCGGATTTACCGTCGCCGCCCAACAGCAGATACAGCGTGCCGTCGAGATGCAGGCCGTTCAGCGCCGCCTCGGTACTGCCGACGTTGGTCGCCTTGGAGTCATTGATCCAACGCACGCCGTTATGCTCCAGCGCCAGCTGGAAACGGTGCGCCAGGCCGGTGAAGGTGGTGAGCGCCTTCAGGCTACTGGCGCGCGGTAAGCCCGCGGCATCCGCCAGCGCCAGCGCCGCCAGGGCATTGCTGTAGTTGTGCTGGCCGCTGATGGTCATTTCTTTCACGTTCAGCACTTTCTCACCCTTCACCCGCAGCCAGGTTTCGCCCTGCTGGCGATTAAGGTGATAGTCGCCAACATCGACGCCGAAGCTGACGCAGCGTTCGTCAGCGCCGCGTACCGGCATGGTCAGCGCGTCATCGGCATTCACCACGCAGGTTTTAGCATTTTCATAGACCCGCAGCTTCGCCGCGCGGTACTGCTGCAGCCCCAGCGGATAGCGGTCCATATGATCCTCAGTCACGTTGAGGATGGTGGCCGCGACGGCTTTCAAACTGGAGGTGGTCTCCAGCTGGAAACTGGAAAGTTCAAGCACGTACAGTTCACGCGCCGGATCCAGCAGCATCAGCGCCGGCAGGCCGATATTGCCGCCAACGCCGACGTTCACACCCGCCGCCTTCGCCATCTCGCCCACCAGGGTAGTGACGGTGCTTTTTCCGTTAGAGCCGGTAATGGCGATAATCGGCGCCTGCGCCTCGCGGCAAAACAGCTCGATATCACCGACGATTTCCACGCCAGCGTCGGCCGCCGCGCTCAGTGAAGGGTGCGCCAGAGCAATCCCCGGGCTTGCGACAATCAGATCCGCCGCCAGCAGCCAGTCGTCGTTAAGGCCGCCAACGTGGCGCTCAACGGCTTCCGGTAGCTTCTCAAGCCCGGCAGGGGCGACGCGGGTATCCATCACGCGCGGGGTTACGCCGCGCGCCATGAAAAAGTCCACGCATGACAGGCCGGTCATGCCCAGCCCAATAATGACGACTTTTTTACCCTGATAATCTGCCATGATTAACGTACCTTCAGCGTCGCCAGGCCAATCAGCACCAGCATCAGCGAAATAATCCAGAAGCGCACGATAACGCGCGGTTCCGGCCAGCCTTTCAGTTCATAGTGGTGGTGAATCGGCGCCATACGGAAGATGCGCTGACCGCGCAGCTTGAACGAGCCGACCTGCAGGATAACCGACAGGGTTTCCACGACGAAAACGCCGCCCATAATCACCAGCAGGAACTCCTGGCGCAGCAGTACGGCGATAATGCCCAGCGCGCCGCCGAGCGCCAGTGAACCGACGTCGCCCATAAAGACCTGCGCCGGGTAGGTGTTGAACCACAGGAAGCCCAGACCTGCGCCGACAATCGCCGTACAGACGATAACCAGTTCCCCGGCGTGACGCAGATAAGGAATGTGCAGGTAGTTGGCGAAGTTCATGTTCCCGGTGGCCCACGCCACCAGCGCAAAACCGGCGGCGACGAAGACGGTCGGCATAATCGCCAGGCCGTCGAGGCCGTCGGTCAGGTTGACCGCGTTGCCGGTACCAACGATAACGAAGTAAGCCAACAGGATGTAAAACAGTCCTAACTGCGGCATCACGTCTTTAAAGAACGGCACAACCAGTTCGGTCGCCGGGGTATCTTTCCCCGCCAGATACAGCGCGAACGCCACGCCCAGCGCAATCACCGACATCCAGAAATACTTCCAGCGGGCAATCAGACCCTTGGTGTCTTTGCGCACGACTTTACGATAATCATCAACAAACCCGATGATGCCGTAGCCGATTAATACCGTCAGTACGCACCAGACGTATGGATTTGACGGATAAGCCCACAGCAGGACGGAAACGGTAATCGCGGTAAGGATCATGATCCCGCCCATGGTTGGGGTACCGCGTTTGCTGAAGTGGGACTCCGGACCGTCGTTACGAACGACCTGGCCGAAGGACATTTTTTGCAGACGGGCGATCATGCGCGGGCCCATCCACAGAGAGATGAACAGCGCGGTCAGCAGGCTGACGATGGCGCGAAACGTCAAATAAGAAAAGACGTTAAAGCCGGAATAATATTTGACCAGATGTTCGGCCAGCCATACTAACATGTCGCAATCTCCTGTAATGCGCGTACTACCTCTTCCATAGCGGCACTACGTGAACCCTTCACTAAAATGGTCATGATTTTATGCTCTGCCAGCAGCTCGCGCAGGCGAGCTACGACGGCGGCTTTATCGTTAAAATGTTCGCCCACGCCGCTGGCGCTGCTGATATCCGCGCTCAGGGAACCGACGCTGAGGACGCAATCCAGCCCCGCCGCTTTCGCCGCTTCGCCAACTTCGCGATGACACGCCGCGCTTTCCGCACCGAGTTCAGCCATATCGCCGACCACCATCGCCCGGAAGCCCGGCATTTCCGCCAGTACCTGTACCGCGGCGGTCATCGAACCGACGTTGGCGTTGTAGGAGTCATCCAGCAGCAGCTGGTTTTCCGCCAGTTGGATCGGGAACAGACGTCCCGGCACCGCTTGCAGCTGCGCCAGCCCGGTTTTCACCGCGGCCAGATCGGCGCCTACCGCCATCGCCAGCGAAGTTGCCGCCAGTGCGTTAGCGATGTTATGGCGCCCCGGTAGCGGCAGCAGTACGTCGACGTTGCCGAACGGGGTCTGCAGCGTAAATTCGGTGCCATGACTGGTGATATGTACGTTGGTCGCCGTGAAGTCGCTGTTCGCCGCGTTCGGCGAGAAGCGCCACACTTTGCGATCGCCAATCACGCTCTGCCAGTTCAGCCAGTCATTGTTGTCGGCATTCAAAATCGCGATGCCGTTTTGCGGCAGGCCGGTAAAGATTTCACCCTTGGCCTTCGCCACGCCCGCCAGCGAGCCGAAGCCTTCGAGGTGCGCGGCGGCGAGGTTGTTGACCAGCGCCGCTTCCGGACGCGTCAGGCTGACGGTCCAGGCGATTTCGCCCTGGTGGTTGGCGCCAAGTTCAATCACCGCATACTGGTGATCTTTGTTCAGACGCAGCAGCGTCATCGGTACCCCGATATCATTATTCAGGTTACCGGCGGTATACAGCGTGTTGCCGCACTGGCTGAGGATCGCCGCGGTCATCTCTTTGACCGAGGTCTTACCGGACGAACCAGTCAGCGCCACCACGCGGGTCGGCACCTGCTGACGCACCCAGGCCGCTAACTCGCCAAAAGCCAGACGGGTATCTTTCACTACCACCTGCGGTAAATCGCAGGCCAGTTGGCGGCTAACCAGCAGCGCGCCTGCGCCCGCCGCTTTCGCTTGTTCGGCAAAATCATGCGCGTCGAATCGCTCGCCCTTCAGCGCCACAAACAGGCAACCCGCCGTGACTTTGCGGGTATCGGACGTCACGTCATCGATAGCGATATCGCTACCCTGCAGTTCGCCGCGGGTGATATCGGCGAGCTGGCTTAATGTAAAGCGAATCATGCTACCGCTCCCAGCAGACGCGCGACGGTCACGCGGTCGGAGTAATCCAGACGGCGGTTACCGACGATCTGATAGTCTTCGTGGCCTTTGCCCGCTACCAGCACAACGTCGTTCGCTTTCGCCTGCATCACCGCGCCGGTCACCGCTTCCGCGCGGCCTTCCATCACCTTCACCTGCCCGGCATCAAGCATGCCGGCCAGAATGTCGTTGATAATCGCCCGCGGCTCTTCGGTACGCGGGTTATCGTCAGTCACGACCACGATATCGGCAAACTCTTCCGCGATAGCGCCCATCAGCGGGCGTTTGCCCTTGTCGCGGTCGCCGCCGCAGCCGAAGACGCACCACAACTTGCCGCTACAGTGCAGACGCGCGGCCTGCAGCGCTTTTTCCAACGCGTCAGGCGTATGGGCGTAATCGACCACCACGGTCGGTTTGCCCGGCGCGCTGAACACTTCCATACGGCCGCACACCGGCTGTAAACGCGAAGAGGTTTTCAGCAGATCCGCCAGCGGATAGCCCAGCGCCAGCAGCGTCGCCAGCGCCAGCAGCAGGTTACTGACGTTAAAGGCGCCCATCAGGTGGCTTTCGATTTCGCCTTTACCCCAGCTCGAGTCAAACTGAATGGTCGCGCCGCTGTCGTGATAGTTGACCGCGGTCGCCTTCAGCCAGCGGCCATGGCAGTTCGGATTGATATGATCTTCCATCGACACCGCCACCGCATCCGGCAGTTTCGCCAGCCAGCGGCGCCCGACTTCATCGTCAGCGTTGACGATGGCCTGGCCGCAATGGTGGGTGGAATAGAGCAGCCATTTCGCCGCTTCGTAATGTTCCATGTCGCCATGGTAGTCGAGGTGGTCACGGCTCAGGTTGGTAAACACCGAGGCGGCAAACTGCAGCGCCGCCACGCGGTGCTGCACCAGGCCGTGAGAAGAGACTTCCATCGCGCCGAAAGTCGCCCCCTGCCCTACCAGGCCGGAAAGCACGTGCTGAACATCAACCGCAGAGCCGGTGGTGTTCTCGGTCGGCACTACTTTATCCAGCAGGCCGTTACCGACGGTCCCCATCACCGCGCTGGTTTCGCCGAGCAGTTTCGCCCACTGCGCCAACAGCTGCGTAGTCGTGGTTTTACCGTTAGTACCGGTGACGCCCACCAGACGCATCTGCTGCGAAGGTTGTTGGTAAAAACGCCCGGCCAGCGCGGATAACCGCTCGTTCAGTTGGCTCAGGTAGATGACCGGCACGCCGTGCATCTCGCGAACTTCGCCGTCTGCGGCCTCGCCCTGCGCCTCAGCAATAATGGCAGCAACACCTTGCGCTATCGCCTGCGGGATATAACGACGCCCGTCCGCCTGATGACCCTGTACCGCGACAAAGAGGTCGCCGGACGCCGCCACGCGGCTGTCCAGCGTCATCTCTCGCAGAATTCGCTCCGGCGCATTTGGCACCCACGGAGCGAGAAGGTCGCGCAAATTACGATCTGCCACCTGTTCCCTCGCCTTGATTAATCACAAATTCACTTTTTTCGCCCGTTGCCAGCGCATCCGGTTCGATGTTCATGGTGCGCAATACGCCGCCCATGATGGCACCGAACACCGGCGCGGAAACGGCGCCACCGTAGTATTTACCTGCCTGCGGGTCGTTGATCACCACCACCAACGCGAAACGCGGGTGGCTGGCGGGCGCAACGCCTGCGGTGTAAGCAATATATTTGTTGATGTAGCGGCCATCCGGCCCCACTTTTTTCGCCGTACCGGTTTTAATCGCGATACGATAGCCTTTGATCGCTGCTTTCACGCCGCCGCCGCCGGGAAGCGCCACGCTTTCCATCATGTGAACGACGGTACGTACCAGTGAGTCCGGGAATACGCGCTCGCCCGGCACCGGTGGATCAACTTTGGTAATCGACAGCGGGCGATAGATGCCGTAGCTGCCAATCGTTGCGTAGACTCGCGCTAACTGTAACGGTGTTACCATTAGCCCGTAGCCGAAAGAAAAGGTGGCCCTCTCTATGTCAGACCACCGTTGTTTTTGAGGATATAAGCCACTGCGTTCTCCGACCAACCCCAAATTGGTCGCCTTTCCAAGCCCAAAACGTGAGTAAGTATCTACTAACGCTGAGGACGGCATCGCTAACGCCAACTTAGAAACGCCGACGTTACTCGACTTCTGTAGCACCCCGGTCAGGGTCAATTCGCTGTAGCGCGCCACGTCTTTGATTTCGTGGCCGTTAATTCGATATGGAATGGTATTCAGCACGGTATTTTCATTGACGATGCCGCGCTGCAGCGCCGTCATCACCACCATCGGCTTCACCGTTGAACCCGGTTCAAATACGTCGGTGATGGCGCGGTTACGCATGGTATCTTTGGACGTACCCGCGAAATTATTTGGGTTGTACGACGGGCTGTTGGCCATCGCCAGCACTTCACCGGTGTTGACGTCGACCAAAACGGCAGTGCCTGATTCCGCTTTGTTGAACGCCACCGCATTATTCAGTTCACGATACACCAGCGCCTGCAGGCGTTCGTCGATGCTCAGCGCGAGGTTATGCGCCGCCTGGCTGTCGGTGGAAGAAATGTCTTCAATCACGCGGCCATAGCGGTCTTTACGCACGATACGCTCGCCCGGCTGGCCGGTTAGCCACTTATCGAAGCTTTTCTCAACCCCCTCGATCCCCTGGCTATCGACGTTGGTAAAGCCAATGAGGTGAGCGGTTACTTCGCCTGACGGATAATAACGGCGAGACTCCTCGCGCAGATGTATCCCCGGCAGCTTCAGTTTTTTGATGTAGTCGGCCATGTCAGGGTTCACCTGACGCGCCAGATAGATAAAACGCATCCGCGGGTTGCTGTTGATGCGCGATGCCAGCTGGTCCAGCGGCATATTCAGCGCATCGGCTAACGCTTTCCAGCGGTTATCGAGCGTCACACCGCCCGCATCATGCAGCTCTTTCGGGTCGGCCCAGATGGCTTTTACCGGCACGCTGACCGCCAGCGGGCGGCCGGAGCGGTCGGTAATCATGCCGCGCGCGGTTGACACTTCCTGCACACGCAGGGAACGCATATCTCCCTGACGCACCAGCATATCCGGACTCACCACCTGCAGCCACGCGACGCGGCCAAGCAGGAAGGCGAGAGCGATTAAAATACATCCGCACAGCAACGCAAAACGCCAACTGATAAAGTTGGCCTGTTCTTCCTGACGTTTTGCTTTTGGCGTTTTCGGCGCTGCTTTCATGCGTCGCAATAATCCTTATTTCTGTACCACTATATTTTCTTGTGATGGATCAACGTGTTGCATCTGCAACTTCTCTGTCGCGATCCGCTCAACCCGACTGTGATCGCCAAGGGCGTTCTCTTCGAGGATCAGGTTGCGCCATTCAATATCCAGAGCGTCACGCTCCAGAACTAATTGTTCACGCTGCGCGGTTAACAGACGGGTATGGTGCGCCGTCGTCACCACGGTCACTGCCGTTATGATGATGCAAATGAACAGGCAGAGTGGCAGCTTCCCAAACCGCAGAAGATCGTCCCCGATAACGCCAGGCAAGGCATGGCGCTCGTTGCTTCCTAACGATCCTTTAACTTTGCTTAAGGCTACTGTCACTCTGCCGATCATGCGTTCGTCCTCTCTGCGATACGCAGCACTGAACTACGGGCGCGTGGATTCTCTGCCACCTCTTCTTCGCCCGGCATCAACTTGCCTAGTGCTCGCAACTGACGGCCGCCCAGTTTCCTGAGCTGCTCTTCAGTCATCGGGATCCCCGCTGGAACCTGCGGACCGCGACTTTGTTCACGCATAAAGCGCTTCACAATGCGGTCTTCCAGCGAATGGAAACTGATAATCGACAGCCGGCCGCCGGGGGCCAGCACGCCGAGCGAGCTTTTTAGCGCCTGCTCTATCTCCTCCAGTTCACTGTTCACCCAAATGCGCACCGCCTGGAAGGTACGGGTAGCGGGATGTTTGTGCTTATCTTTCACCGGCGTCGCCGCCGCGATAACTTCCGCCAGCTCTTTAGTACGGGTCATCGGCTCAATGCGGTTACGTTCAACGATCGCGCGCGCGATACGTTTACCGAAACGCTCCTCGCCAAAGGTTTTGATTACCCAGGCGATGTCGGCTTCTTCGGCGGTCTGTAACCATTCGGCGGCGGACTGACCGCGAGTCGGATCCATGCGCATGTCCAGCGGACCATCGCGCATAAAGGAGAATCCGCGTTCCGCGTCGTCCAGCTGCGGTGAAGAAACGCCAAGATCGAGGAGAATACCGTCGATCTTGCCGGTAAGATTGCGCTCGGCGACGTAGTCAGCCAGCTGCGAGAAAGGACCATGTACGATGGAAAAGCGTGGGTCATCGATGGTTTGCGCAACGGCAATAGCCGTTGGGTCGCGATCGATTGCCAGCAGGCGCCCTTCCGCCCCCAGTTGGGAGAGGATCAGACGCGAGTGACCACCGCGGCCAAAGGTTCCATCAATGTAGATACCATTTGGACGAATATTCAGGCCGTTAACGGCTTCATCCAGAAGTACCGTAGTGTGTTTAAAATTTTCCATCATTTTATAAAGACAAATCCTGCAGGCGCTCCGACAGTTCACCGGTAGCGGACTGCTCAGCGTCGATATCTTCCTTGACCCGTTGATACCAGGTCGTTTCATCCCACAGTTCAAATTTATTAAACTGTCCGACCAGCATCACTTCTTTTGTCAGCCCGGCATGTTGCCGCAGCACCGGCGCGATTAGCAATCGTCCGGCGCTATCCATCTGACATTCGCTGGCATGCCCCAAAAGCAGACGCTGTACGCGCCGCTCAACGGGATTCATGCTCGACAAACGCGACAATTTTTGCTCGATGATTTCCCATTCAGGCAAAGGATAAAGCAGCAGGCACGGGTGATGAATGTCAATGGTGCACACCATTTGACCAGAAGCATCCTCGATCAGCCCGTCGCGGTAGCGCGTCGGTACGGCCAAACGGCCTTTACTGTCGAGATTGACTAACGTTGCTCCACGGAACATGCCAGCCTCACCCCTTTTCGCCACTTTACCCCACAAATTCCCACCTAAAGGAGTTTACGGAGCGGAGGAAAAGCTTGTCAAGCCAGCACTAATGCCAACGGAGCGCAAAAACCCATTATTTACAGCCGATATTAGCCCTGATGAATAAATCACCAACAAACGAGGCAAATTAACGTTATGAATACGTGTAAGAAAATAACCAACAAACTCGTAACAGTTAAAAGCGACAAAATATCTTCAGCGGGAAAATATAAAGTGTCAGTTTGCGACGCGAGCGGCATTTTAGGCCATTCTGATGTCCGTTAACAGTGCCTGTTGTGGACGGAGAAGCACTTGTGCCGCGGCCTGACGCTCTCAACGGCGATGAAGGCAGGATAAAGCGATTGTTAATTCAGCAATTATTCCGATGAATGTAACAAAATAATACTAACAGATGGCATTGCGCATTTTCTTGCACCATTTGGATACAAAAAAATCTTTCTCAGGAATAAAACAAAATAAGGCGTAAAGAAGTTTAGGGATTTGTCTGAAAGCGAATAGATTTACGAATCTCTACGTAAATTGTATGGATTATCGCCAGATGCTAATCCATCTGGCGAATAACCTACGAAGAATCTTAATCTTTTTTCGCTAATGGATCAGCGGCGATTCAAACTTCCGCGATGATAAAGGTTACGACGAATACGGCTTAAGCCTGGTTTTGGCTTACGCGGTTCATCCAGGCTTGCCAGTACAATCTCTAAAACACGCTCGGCAACGTCGCGGTGACGCTGCGCAACTGCCAGCACCGGACACTGCAGGAAATCGAGCAGTTCGTTATCACCGAAGGTGGCGATGGCGAGTTCGGATGGCAGTTTGCCTTCACGGCGCAGCGTGACGTCCATCACGCCCTGCAGCAGCGGGAAAGAGGTGGTGAACAGCAGTTGCGGCATCGGATGCGTTTCCAGCCACTTTTCAAACAGCTGGGCCGCGGCTTCGCGTTCATAGCTGTTGGCATAGAGGAAGTTCACTTCCCGCGGGTCATCCTTCCACGCCGAACGGAACCCCTGCTCGCGCAGGAAGCTTACCGACAGCTCCGGCAGCGCTCCCAGATACAGCACATTGTCACCGGGGAATTTGCGCAGCTCGGCGGCGAGCATTTCAGCGTCGTCCTGGTCCGCGCCGACGACGCTGGTAAAGTGTTCACGATCGAGCGCGCGGTCGAGCGCGACAATCGGGAAAGGATCGTTCGCCCAGCGCTGATAGAATGGATGCTCAGGCGGCAATGAAGTCGAAACGATAATGGCATCCACCTGGCGCTGCAGCAGATGCTCAATACAGCGCATTTCGTTATCCGGCTGATCTTCCGAGCAGGCGATCAGCAGCTGGTAGCCGCGCTGACGCGCCTGACGCTCCAGATAGTTCGCAATACGGGTATAACTGGTATTCTCGAGATCCGGGATCACCAGACCAATTGAACGCGTGCGTCCTGCGCGCAGGCCAGCAGCGACCGCATTCGGGTGGTAGTTATGCTCGCGCACCACCGCCATCACCTTCTCGACCGTTTTATCGCTGACGCGATACTGCTTCGCTTTGCCATTAATCACATAGCTCGCGGTGGTTCTTGAAACACCGGCCAGCCGGGCGATTTCATCCAGTTTCACAATTGCCCCTTGGGTAAGAAGTACAAAAAACAACCATTAAATAGATATACTCATTAGAGTATAGAGATCCATTTTTATAACATCTAAACGCAGAATAGTTAGCGCGGCAACCGCTTTCGTCCACAGTTCCTACGGAATTCGCAAAAAAATAACCCGACAGTTTGTGCCGGGCTATTTTTACGTCATTTTTTCAGCGTTTAGCGCATGATTTTATCGCCGCGCGACAGGCCGACCACTCCGGAGCGCGCCACTTCAACAATGCGCGCGACGTCGCGCAAGGAGGCCAGGAAGGCATCCAGCTTATCGCTGGTTCCGGCAAGCTGCACGGTATAGATAGAAGGCGTGACATCAATAATCTGCCCGCGAAATATCTCGGTGTTGCGTTTCACCTCTTCGCGGCCATAACCGCTGGCCTGCACTTTCACCAGCATGATTTCACGCTCGACGTGGGAGCCCTGGCCCAGTTCGCTGACCCGCAGCACGTCCACCAGCTTATGTAATTGCTTTTCGATCTGCTCAATGGCTTTTTCGTCGCCCACCGTCTGGATGGTCATGCGGGACAACGTCGGATCGTCGGTTGGCGCTACCGTCAGGCTTTCAATATTGTAGCCGCGTTGGGAAAACAGGCCGATCACCCGGGATAATGCCCCCGATTCGTTCTCCAGTAATACAGATAATATCCGGCGCATAATCAGGTTCTCTCCGTTTTGCTCAACCACATTTCGTCCATGCCGCCGCCGCGGATCTGCATGGGGTAAACATGCTCGCTACCATCAACCGTAACATCAACGAACACCAGACGGTTATTACGCACCTGCTCCAGCGCTTCCGCCAGTTTAGCCTCCAGCTCTTGCGGCTCGCTGATGCGAATACCGACGTGGCCATAAGCCTCAGCGACGCGCACGAAGTCCGGCAGCGATTCCATATAGGACTGCGAATGGCGGCCGGAATAGAGCATATCCTGCCACTGCTTCACCATCCCGAGGTAACGGTTATTCAGGTTCAATACCAGTACCGGCAGTTCGTACTGCAGGGCGGTGGAAAGCTCCTGAATGTTCATCTGGATGCTGCCGTCCCCGGTCACGCAGATAACGGTTTCATGCGGTAGCGCCATCTTCACGCCCAGCGCCGCAGGCAGACCAAAGCCCATCGTGCCGAGGCCGCCGGAGTTAATCCAACGTCTTGGTTTATCAAATGGATAATAGAGCGCGGCGAACATCTGATGCTGGCCGACGTCGGAAGTCACGTAAGCGTCGCCGTTGGTCAGGCGCCAGATAGCCTCAATCACCGCCTGCGGTTTGATCTTGCCGCTTTGCGTGTCGTATTGCAGGCAATGGCGGGAACGCCACTGTTCGATCTGCTGCCACCAGTCGCGGATCTCATCCAGCGGCTGCTGGCTCTCTTCCTGTTCAAGCAGATCAAACATCTGGTCAAGCACCTGACGCGCGTCGCCGACGATCGGCACATCCGCCGGGACGGTCTTGGAGATCGACGTAGGATCGATATCAATATGCAGCACCGTGGCGTTCGGGCAATACTTAGCCAAATTGTTGGTGGTGCGATCGTCAAAGCGGACGCCAACTGCAAAAATAACGTCAGAATGATGCATAGTCATGTTGGCTTCATAGGTACCGTGCATCCCCAACATCCCCAGCGCCTGCTGATGAGTCGCCGGAAAAGCGCCTAAACCCATTAATGAAGAGACCACCGGTAGCTTCAGCTTTTCGACCAACGTACGCAGCTGCGCTTCACACTGCGAATTGATTGCCCCGCCGCCAACGTATACGACCGGTTTTTTCGCCGCCACCAGCGTTTGCAGCGCGCGTTTAATTTGCCCTTTATGGCCGCTGGTCGTCGGGTTATAGGAACGCATGCTAACCGCATCCGGCCAAACGTAAGGCAGCTTCTTCGCCGGATTAAGAATATCCTTCGGCAAATCGACCACCACGGGCCCAGGACGGCCGCTGGCGGCCAGCCAGAACGCTTTCTTTAGAATACCTGGAATATCTTCAGTCTGTTTCACCAGGAAGCTGTGTTTGACCACCGGCCGCGAGATCCCCACCATATCGCACTCCTGGAAGGCATCGTAGCCAATCAGCGAGGTCGCGACCTGCCCGGAAAGAATGACCAGCGGAATAGAATCCATGTAAGCCGTTGCAATACCGGTAATAGCGTTTGTCGCTCCCGGGCCGGAGGTCACCAGCACCACCCCGACTTCGCCAGTCGCGCGCGCCAGCCCGTCGGCCATATGCACCGCCGCCTGCTCATGGCGCACCAGCACATGGTCAATGCCGCCGAGGGTATGTAATGCATCATAGATATCGAGGACTGCGCCTCCGGGATAGCCGAATACTTGCTTGACGCCCTGATCGACAAGCGATTGGACGACCATCTCGGCTCCTGACAACATCTCCATGGTTTGCCTCCAGGCTTATTGTTTTCACGACGGCGGAAGTCATTTTCCGCGCGCGTCGTATGATGCGCCGCCAGCGGCAGCGCATTGAGGTGAACGACTTGCTGTGCATTACCATAACTGCTCGCCAACAGGCAGGCAATTCGCCTGCCGGGGTCTGCAGCGGGTCTCAAAAGCAGAAAAGAAAGCATCTGGAGAAATATATGGAGGATTGCTTCATGAATAGCAAAATGAGACAGCCAATACTCGGGGAAAATGGCTTACGGCAGAAAATCATCCATTTTTCACCGTCGGGTTGCGAGAACCCGCGGTGATAAACAGAATAATATTCTGCTTTTTGGCTATTTATTCAGATAAGCTGGAGCTTTCGCTCCCCTTTGTAGATAACGGCAATTAGCGCTGGCAGATATTCGCCAGTAACTCTTCCATCCATTGATGGCCTTTATCGCGACCGGCCGCTTCGTGCCAGGAGAGGAAGCAGGTGCGGCTATTTACCTTCAGCGGCAGCGGTAATATCTGCAGGTCTAATTTATCCGCGAATTCATTGGCTAACCAGCGTGGCGCTATCGCCACCATGTGGGTTTGCGAAACTACATTTAATACACTGACCATGGCATTGCCCTGATAAGCAATACAGGATTGTTTATCTACGGAGTCATACCACGGCTGGCTAAATGACGCATAACGATCCAATGCGACGACCGCGTGCTCTTCCTGATAAATATCCGCTTCCGTTAACGGCCCGGAAATACGCGGATGTTTACGGCTGGCAACCAGAACCATTTCATCTTTGAATAAAGGTATGCAGGCGAACTCAGGACGACGAAACTCTTCATAGCCGATAACAAATTCAATTTCCTGATAACGCAGCTGATGTTCGGTGTTTTGATGTAGCGCTGATTTAAAGACCAGATGAATATTTGGCGCGATTTCACCAACTTTATTAAATATTAGCGAGGTTAAGTAATTATCCAATGGGCTACAAACGCAGAGGTTAAATACGCGTTCGCTACTCAGCGGTTCAAAACCGGAACCCGGCAGCTCATTTTGCACCAGTTGCAATGCCTGGCGTACTGAGCCAAACAGCTGATATGCCCGCGCCGTTGGCTGAATGCCGCGCCCATAGCGAACAAACAGTTCATCATTAAACATCACCTTAAGACGCGATACCGCGTTACTTACCGCCGGTTGGGACATGCCGAGAGTATGGGCCGCGCGGGTAATATTTTGTTCCTGCATCACCGCATCAAAGACGGTCAGCAGGTTGAGATCCACCATCCGCAGTTGTGGTTTAACGACTTCCTGTCCCGGGGCTGATTTATATTCAGTATTTTCAATTAACATATCTAACTCCACCGTCACGCTAAATTCCTTTTACCAAAGTGCAGTAATTAATTAAGACAATATCATTTATCATGCATATTAAATCTGCAAAAGGGTAAAGTTGAATTTTAGGAATATATCAAGGTTATGAGTAGCGACGAAAAACCTCACAGGACATCACCGGAACCCGCCTAAAACATATCATTTACTTGATGATATAAAGTGTACCCATAGATCACAGGAATAAACAACACCACTATTAGTTAATTGCAATTTAAGTATCAATTAACTATCTATTTTCCCTCTGCTATTAATTAACACTTTGTTATCCTTCCTCTCGCCTGTAATTCTCAAAACCAGCAACGACAACACCACTAATCCCTTATGTTTCATTAAGATAAGCACATTCCTCCCTCCTGTCTTTATCGCCCCCCTTTATGATAAAATTTTTTCTAATTGTTTTATTTTTCCAGAGGCAGATAAATGTCTCAAATAGGATCGTCGGCGAAACAAGGGATAATCCAGCACAATTAGCTAATTCACCAGGCTTGTGAAAAACAGTTTTTATCTTGCCTGGGGTTGACATCAAAACCGCTATCCAGTAACTCTAAAAGCATATCGATTTCAACTGGAGTATGACGCATGATTCGCACTACTCGCTTCACCAGCCTACTACTACTAAACGCATCCATTGTGCGCGGTAGGCTGTTGGGCGACGTTCAGCGTTAAGTCATCTTCCAGCAAGACACTAAACCCGCGCCATTGCGCGGGTTTTTTTATGCTCGAAGCAAGGCGCCAGGCAACAGATTAAGGATCTAAACCATGAGCCAGCAAGTCATTATTTTCGATACGACCTTACGTGATGGGGAACAAGCGTTACAGGCCAGCCTGAGCGTGAAAGAGAAGCTGCAAATAGCCATGGCCCTTGAACGTATGGGCGTCGATGTGATGGAAGTCGGTTTCCCGGTTTCTTCCCCAGGCGATTTTGAATCGGTGCAGACCATCGCTCGCACCATCAAAAATAGCCGCGTGTGCGCGCTGGCGCGCTGCGTTGAGAAAGATATCGACGTGGCGGCGGAATCCTTAAAAGTGGCGGAAGCATTCCGTATTCACACCTTCATCGCCACCTCACCGATGCACATCGCCACCAAGTTGCGCAGTACGCTGGATGAAGTCATCGAGCGCGCTATTTACATGGTGAAACGCGCGCGTAACTATACCGATGACGTCGAATTTTCCTGTGAAGACGCAGGCCGTACGCCGATCGACGATCTGGCTCGCGTTGTCGAAGCGGCTATCCGCGCTGGCGCCACGACCATTAATATCCCGGATACCGTCGGCTACACCATGCCGTTTGAATACGCCAACATCATCAGCGGCCTGTACGAACGCGTACCAAACATTGATAAAGCGATTATTTCAGTCCACACCCATGATGATTTAGGCATCGCCGTCGGCAACGCCCTCGCCGCCGTCCACGCTGGCGCGCGTCAGGTAGAAGGCGCGATGAACGGTATCGGCGAACGCGCCGGCAACTGCGCGCTGGAAGAGGTGATCATGGCGATCAAAGTGCGCAAAGACATTATGAACGTGCACACCAACATCAATCACCACGAAATCTGGCGTACCAGCCAGACCGTCAGCCAAATCTGCAATATGCCGATCCCGGCTAACAAAGCTATCGTCGGTACCGGCGCCTTCGCCCACTCTTCCGGTATTCATCAGGATGGCGTGCTGAAGAACCGCGAAAACTACGAAATCATGACCCCGGAATCCATCGGCCTGAACCAGGTACAGCTGAACCTGACTTCACGCTCCGGCCGCGCGGCGGTGAAACACCGTATGGAAGAGATGGGCTACAAAGAGAGCGACTACAACCTGGATCATCTGTATGACGCCTTCCTGAAGCTGGCGGATAAAAAGGGCCAGGTCTTCGACTACGACCTGGAGGCGCTGGCCTTCATTAACAAACAGCAGGAAGAACCAGAGCATTTCCGTCTCGACTACTTCAGCGTCCAGTCTGGCTCCAGCGATATCGCTACCGCCTCTATCAAGCTGGCCTGCGGTGATGACATCAAAACCGAAGCCGCCAACGGCAACGGCCCGGTTGACGCTATCTACCAGGCGATCAACCGCGTGACGGACTACAACATCGACTTAGTGAAGTATGGCTTAAGCGCCAAAGGCCACGGCAAAGATGCGCTGGGTCAGGTGGACATTGTTGTGGAATACAACGGTCGCCGCTTCCATGGCGTCGGTCTGGCGACCGATATCGTCGAATCGTCAGCAAAAGCGATGGTACACGTGCTGAACAATATCTGGCGCGCCGCCGAAGTCGAAAAAGAATTGCAACGCCAAGCTCAGAATAAAGAGAACAACAAGGAAACCGTGTAATGTCGAAGAATTATCATATTGCCGTTTTGCCGGGTGATGGAATTGGCCCGGAAGTGATGAACCAGGCGATGAAAGTACTGGAAGCCGTTCGTAACCGTTTTTCAATGCGTATCACCACCAGCCAGTACGACGTTGGCGGCATCGCCATCGACCGTCAGGGCATGCCGCTGCCGCAAGCCACCGTTGATGGCTGCGAGCAGGCTGACGCGATTCTGTTCGGATCCGTCGGCGGCCCGAAGTGGGAACATCTGCCGCCGGCCGAGCAGCCGGAGCGCGGCGCGCTGCTGCCGCTGCGTAAGCACTTCAAATTATTCAGCAACCTGCGCCCGGCTAAACTGTATCAGGGGCTGGAAGCGTTCTGCCCGCTGCGCGCCGATATCGCCGCCAACGGCTTCGACATTCTGTGCGTGCGCGAACTGACCGGCGGCATTTACTTCGGTCAGCCGAAAGGCCGTGAAGGCAGCGGCCAGCATGAAAAAGCCTTCGACACCGAGGTATACCACCGCTTTGAAATCGAGCGTATCGCGCGTATTGCCTTTGAATCGGCGCGCAAGCGTCGTCACAAAGTGACGTCAATCGATAAAGCCAACGTCCTGCAGTCTTCTATCCTGTGGCGCGAAATCGTCAACGAGATTGGCAAAGAGTATCCGGACGTCGAGCTGGCGCATATGTATATCGATAATGCCACTATGCAGCTCATCAAAGATCCGTCGCAGTTCGATGTCCTGCTGTGCTCCAACCTGTTTGGCGACATCCTGTCCGACGAGTGCGCGATGATCACCGGCTCTATGGGCATGTTGCCGTCCGCCAGCCTCAACGAGCAAGGTTTTGGCCTGTATGAACCGGCGGGCGGCTCGGCGCCGGACATCGCGGGCAAAAATATCGCCAACCCGATTGCGCAAATCCTGTCGCTGGCGCTGCTGCTGCGCTACAGCCTGGATGCGGGCGACGCGGCGAGCGCCATTGAACGCGCTATCAACCGCGCATTAGAAGAAGGCATTCGTACCGGCGACTTAGCGCGCGGTACGGCGGCGGTCAGTACAGATGAAATGGGCGATATCATTGCCCGCTATGTCGCGGAAGGGGTGTAATCATGGCGAAGACCTTATACGAAAAATTGTTTGATGCGCACGTGGTGTACGAAGCGCAGAATGAAACCCCACTGCTGTATATCGACCGCCATCTGGTGCACGAAGTCACCTCTCCGCAGGCGTTTGACGGGCTGCGCGCGCACGGTCGTCCGGTGCGTCAGCCGGGCAAAACGTTCGCCACCATGGATCACAACGTCTCAACGCAGACCAAAGATATCAACGCCTCCGGCGAAATGGCCCGTATTCAGATGCAGGAGCTGATTAAGAACTGCAAAGAGTTTGGCGTTGAGCTGTATGACTTAAATCACCCATTCCAGGGCATCGTACACGTCATGGGCCCGGAACAGGGCGTCACCCTGCCGGGGATGACCATCGTATGCGGCGATTCCCATACCGCCACTCACGGCGCATTCGGCGCGCTGGCATTCGGTATCGGCACCTCTGAAGTTGAACATGTACTGGCGACCCAGACCCTGAAACAGGGTCGCGCGAAGACGATGAAAATCGAAGTTCGTGGCAAAGCGGCGCCGGGCATTACCGCGAAAGACATCGTGCTGGCGATCATCGGCAAAACCGGTAGCGCCGGTGGGACCGGTCACGTGGTCGAATTCTGCGGCGAAGCCATTCGCGACCTGAGCATGGAAGGCCGTATGACTCTGTGCAATATGGCAATCGAAATGGGCGCCAAAGCGGGTCTGGTCGCGCCGGACGAGACCACCTTCAATTACGTGCAGGGCCGCCTGCACGCGCCGAAGGGCCAGGATTTCGCCGACGCGGTGGAATACTGGAAAACGCTGAAAACCGACGATGACGCCACCTTCGATACCGTGGTGACGCTGCAGGCAGAAGAGATTGCGCCGCAGGTCACCTGGGGTACCAATCCAGGCCAGGTCATCTCCGTCACCGATATTATCCCGGATCCGGCGTCTTTCAGCGATCCGGTCGAGCGCGCCAGCGCCGAAAAAGCGCTGGCCTATATGGGGCTGAAATCCGGCGTACCGTTGACCGAGGTCGCGATCGACAAAGTCTTTATCGGTTCCTGTACTAACTCGCGAATCGAAGATTTACGCGCGGCGGCGGAAATCGCCAAAGGACGTAAAGTGGCGCCGGGCGTACAGGCGCTGGTTGTCCCCGGCTCCGGCCCGGTGAAAGCGCAGGCGGAAGCCGAAGGTTTGGATAAGATTTTCATCGACGCCGGTTTTGAGTGGCGCTTACCGGGCTGCTCCATGTGCCTGGCGATGAACAACGACCGCCTGAATCCCGGCGAACGTTGCGCCTCTACCAGCAACCGTAACTTTGAAGGCCGTCAAGGCCGCGGCGGACGCACTCATTTAGTCAGCCCGGCAATGGCCGCGGCGGCAGCGGTGACCGGCCATTTCGCCGATATTCGTAACTTGAAATAAGGAGACCATCATGGCAGAGAAATTTACCCAACATACTGGCCTGGTGGTTCCGCTGGATGCCGCAAACGTCGATACCGATGCGATCATTCCTAAGCAGTTCCTGCAGAAAGTAACGCGTACCGGCTTTGGCGCGCACCTGTTTAACGACTGGCGTTTTCTCGACGACCAGGGGCAGCAACCGAACCCGGAGTTCGTACTGAACTTCCCGCAATATAAAGGGGCGTCTATCCTGCTGGCGCGTGAAAACTTCGGCTGCGGCTCCTCGCGCGAGCACGCGCCGTGGGCGTTGACCGATTACGGTTTCAAAGTGGTGATTGCGCCAAGCTTTGCCGATATCTTTTACGGTAACAGCTTCAATAACCAACTGCTGCCGGTGACGCTCAGCGATGAGCAGGTGGACGAGCTGTTCAAGCTGGTACAGGCGAGCCCGGGCATCCGCTTTGAAGTGGATCTTGAAGCGCAGGTGGTTAAAGCCGGGGATAAAACCTACAGCTTTAAAATCGACGACTTCCGCCGCCACTGCATGCTCAACGGCCTGGATAGCATCGGCCTGACGCTGCAGCATGAAGAGGCGATTTCCGCCTACGAGCGCCAACAGCCCGCCTTTATGAACTAACCTTCAAGCCCGGCGAACAAGCCGGGCTTTCTCTTTGTGTTCCTTTCCGGCGCCTATTATTACGTATAATTTATAGATAAATTTATCCTTCCCGTACCTCATCGTGCATTTATACCGGCGTTGCCGGGCTATTTTTGTATAGATCCACAATGACAAGTAAATAATCAGCAGAAGTATTTAAAACAAACCGTCCAATATGTGAATTAACGGTTAACTCCATAGAAAACCCCTATAGCTCAGCACAAAAAAAAGCATTATTTTTCCCCTCCCCGGCTCGTTATCTTTCCTGACAGAGAAATATTAACTTTAGATACGTCACGTCGCCTGCTTCACAACGTGGGCCGCCTGCCGTTCTTGTGGAGAGCCTAAATGAGCCACTATCCTCATCTATTCAGCCCGCTAACCATCAACGGGATGACCATAAAAAACCGTATTATTATGCCGCCGATGGGCACCAATATGGCTACCCTCAACGGCGAGGTCTCGCAGGAACAGCTTGAATACTACGAGCTGCGGGCGAAAGGCGGCACCGGGCTCATTACCGTGGAAAATATCTGCATCGATTTTCCCTTCGCCTCCAATGGCACGACGCAGTTACGTATCGATAACGATCAATATATTCCGCGTCTGTTTAAATTAACCGAAACCCTTCATAAACACGGCGCCTGCGTAGCGATTCAGCTAAATCACGCTGGTGCTTCGGCTTATGCTTATCGCCTGAATGGGCAGACGCCGCTTTCCGCATCCAGCACGCCGTCGAAAAAGCACGGTAATATTCCGCGGCCAATGACCCATGAAGAAATTTATCACGCGGTAGACAAATTTGGCGACGCCGCGGAGCGCGTACGCCGCGCCGGTTTTGACTGTGTAGAAATTCATGGCGGCCACTCCTATTTAATTAGCCAGTTTTTATCGCCGCTATTTAATAAACGTACCGACGAATTCGGCGGTAGTATCGAAAACCGCACCCGCATATTAAGCCTGATTATCGATAAGGTTCGCGCCTGCGTCGGGCCGCGTTTCCCAATAAGTCTGCGCATCAGCGCCGACGATTTCTTAAAGGGCGGCAACACGCTGGAAGATTCGCTGCGCATCCTCGAACTGTGTCAGGACAAAGTCGACATCATTAACGTCTCTGCCGCGCAGAACGATAACCTGAACCTGCAAATCGACCAGATGTCGCTGGAAGATGGCTGGAAGCGCTATCTCTCCCGCGCGGTACGCGACAAATTCCATAAGCCGACGGTGATCGCCGGCAACATTCGTTCGCCAAAAATCGCCGAAGATATCCTCGCGACCGGCGATGCCGATCTGATCGCCATTGGTCGTGGGTTGATTGCCGAGCCTGAATGGGTGCAGAAAGTACAAAGCGGCAATGAGCGTCTGATGCGCAAATGCATCTCCTGTAATATCGGCTGCGCGGATCACCGCATCGCCCGCTCTCGCCCGCTGCGCTGCTCGATCAACCCGGACATCATCCACGGCGACGCTTACAAACAGCAGCGTGTTTCGCGCGAAACCAACGTCGTGGTAATCGGCGCCGGCACGGCCGGAATGGAAGCTGCCTGCACCGCCGCGGAAGTCGGCTGCAACACCTGGCTGCTGGAAGAGAAAAGCCACGTCGGCGGCCTGGCCAGCACCATTGCGCTGCTGCCGGAGAAAAAGCGCATCGCCGATTTCCCGCAGTTTATGAAAAACCGCCTTTCCGGGCTCAGTAATCTGATGCTGCAGGTCGGTAAACGCGCCGACGTCGCTTCAGTCGCCGCGCTGCATCCACAGCTCATCGTTAACGCCACCGGCTCGGTTCCCCTACTGCCGCCGATCGACGGCCTGCGCGAGAACATTGACGCCAAGGGTGGCCGCCTGTTCTCAATAACCGGCATGATTGAACACCTTGACGCCTTTGCCGATGCCGCAGGTAAACGCATCGTGGTGGTTGGCGGCGGCGCCGTCGGCCTGGACGTCATCGAATACTTTTCCGCGCGCGGCGCCGAAACGGTGCTGATTGAAATGCAGGACGCGCCGGGACAGGACCTCGACATTATTACCAAAAACGCGATGTTGACCATGCTGGAAGAACACCAGGTGGAGCAACACATGCAGACCCGATTGACCGCCGTCGCTCCAGACCATTTCACCGTTAATACCATCAACGGCACGTTCGATATTCCCTTCGACTACGGCTTTGTGTGCCTGGGAATGCGCGCCAACCGCGCAGGTCTCGACGACATCGCCCAGTGGGCCGCCGACAACAACGTAAAAATCATGAATATCGGCGACAGCCTGTCGGCCCGGCGAATTATTGACGGCGTGCGCGAAGGCCGCAACGTGCTGGAAATACTCGAAGACATGGGCGTACTCGGCAATCGCGAAGCGCAACAGATTCCATTTTTAACATATTGAGGATATTTATCATGGCAGAACGTCTTACCGGTCATACCGAGCTGATTGGCTTAATCGCTACCCCGATTAGACACAGCATGTCGCCGACCATGCACAACGAAGCCTTTGCGCATCTTGGTCTCGATTACGCCTACCTGGCGTTCGAAGTCGATAACCAGGAGCTAAAAGATGTCGTGCAGGGCTTCCGCGCGCTGAAACTGCGCGGTTACAACGTCTCAATGCCGAATAAAACCGAGATTTGTCAGTATCTCGACAAGCTTTCACCGGCGGCGCAGCTGGTCGGCGCGGTCAATACCGTCGTCAACGATAATGGCGTCCTGACCGGTCACATTACCGACGGCACCGGCTATATGCGCGCGCTGTCAGAAGCCGGTATCGATATCATCGGCAAAAAGATGACCATCCTCGGCGCGGGCGGCGCGGCTACCGCCATCAGCGTACAGGCCGCGCTCGACGGCGTGAAGGCCATCTCGATCTTCAACCGTAAAGACAAGTTCTTCGCCAATGCCGAGCAGACCGTCGCCAAGATCCGCGATAACACCGACTGCGAGATCCACCTTTTCGATCTCGACGATCATGACAAGCTGCGCGCCGAAATCGACAGCAGCGTGATCCTCACCAACGCCACCGGCGTCGGTATGAAACCATTCGAAGGCCAGATGCTGCTGCCAAACGACAGCTTCCTGCGCCCGGACCTGATTGTCTCCGACGTCGTCTATAACCCGCGTAAAACCCATCTGCTGGAAGTGGCGGAGAAAAAAGGCTGCCGCACCCTTAACGGCCTGGGAATGATGCTGTGGCAAGGCGCGCGCGCGTTCGAAATCTGGACGGGCAAAGAGATGCCGGTTGACTACGTCAAGAGCATTCTGTTCTAAGAGGCAAGAGATGAAAAACAAATACATCCCTACTGCGGCAGGGCTGTATCTCAACTACCTGATCCACGGCATGGGGGTGCTTTTAATCACCCTCAACATGGCCCATCTTCAGGAACAGTGGGGAACAGATGCTGCTGGCGTATCGATCGTTATCTCCTCATTAGGTATCGGTAAACTGGCGACGATCGTGACCGGTTTTTTGTCGGATCGCTTTGGTCGCAAGCCTTTTATTTATCTCGGGATCCTGAGTTATCTGATCTTCTTCGTCGGCATTCTGCTGACTAAAAATATTTATCTGGCCTACGTATTTGGCATCATGGCTGGTCTGGCGAACAGCTTCCTCGACTCCGGAACCTATCCGGCGCTGATGGAGTCTTTCCCGCACTCCGCCAGCCGCGCTAATGTACTCATCAAAGCCTTCGTTTCCGCAGGGCAATTTCTGCTGCCGTTCATTATCAGCCTGCTGATATGGGCAAATCTGTGGTTTGGCTGGTCGTTCGTGATCGCGGCGGCTCTGTTTGTACTGAGCGCAATCTATCTGCTCAAGATGCCGTTCCCCGATAGCCAGGCGGCCAAAAAGGAAGAAACTCCAGCGGCGCAGGCATCGGCTTCAGCTAAGCCGCAAGCCAACAAACTGGATATGGTTGTCTTTACCCTGTACGGCTATATCGGCATGGCAACTTTTTACCTGGTCAGTCAGTGGCTGGCGCAATATGGTCAGTTCGTGGTCGGTATGCCTTATGCATCGGCGATCAAGCTCTTGAGCATCTACACCGTCGGTTCGCTGGTCTGCGTCTTCGTGACCGCCGCTTTCGTCAAAGAGGTATTCAGCTCTGCGGTAGCGATGATCATCTATACCTGCCTGTCGATGGTCTCACTGCTGTTAGTGTGCCTGTTCCCCACCCCGCTGATGGTTACCGGTTTCGCCTTCGTCATCGGCTTTGCCGCTGCCGGCGGGGTATTGCAGCTGGGAGCGACCATCATGGCAATGAGCTTTCCGAATGGCAAAGGCAAGGCGACCGGGATCTTCTACACCGCAGGCAGTATCGCGAGCTTCACGATCCCGCTTATCACCGCCAGGCTTTCACAGATTAGTATTGCCAGCATTATGTGGTTTGATTTCCTGATCGCCGTTATCGGCTTTGTGATCGCCCTGTACATCGGCTATCGTCAACTTCAGGCGCGCGCGGCGCAAAGAGTGTCTCGCACCACCGTCACCGCCTGAGGTTCACGACAACAATAATGGATACCTACATGACAACTGCAGTAACCGTAAAGAACATCACCTTCAAGGAAGGCGAAACCTTAATTTGCGTACCGCTGATCGGGAAAACGCTGGATGAACTGCTGACTAATGCGCAGGGCCTGGTTGACGCTGGCGCTGATATTATCGAATGGCGAGTTGACCATTTTACCCACGTCCGGGAAATCCCCCAGGTGCTGGCCGCGCTGGCGGAAATCCGTCATACGCTGAAGGCTCTACCGCTGCTGTTCACCTTTCGCAGTAAGAAAGAGGGCGGCGAAACGGAAATCAGCGACGAAGCGTATTTTGAACTTAACCGTCAGGCGGCGCTAAGCGGATTAGCCGATGTTATCGACATCGAGCTGTTTAACGACGAAGCGCAAATCCGCGCGCTGGTGAACGATGCGCATCAAGCCGGCGTAAAAGTGATCATGAGCAATCATGATTTCCATAAAACGCCGGCACAGGAAGATATCATCTATCGACTGCGTCGAATGCAGGAGTTGGGTGCCGATCTACCAAAGATCGCGGTGATGCCGCAGACGCCTCAGGACGTTCTCACTCTGCTTTCCGCCACGCTGACCATGAAAGAGAAGTACGCGACGCGCCCGCTGATCACCATGTCGATGGGCAAATCCGGCGGCGTTAGCCGGGTAACCGGACGCTTGTTCGGTTCTGCGATGACCTTTGGCACCGTCGGCCAGGCCTCCGCGCCGGGCCAGATTGCCATCGCTAAGCTGCGCGAGCTAATGGACATTCTGTCCTGATAAACAGGCTGCCCGGAGCCACTCTCCGGGCGCTTGCTCAGTTGATTCTCTGGCTATCGTTAATAATAACGTTTTTAAACGATTGAATTGCTGAAGAAAGTACCCTTTCCTTCATCGTTGCGAGGTAGATATAACGCGGGGGGAGCTCATTTTTTATTTTCAGAATGTGCACGTTATAATTTGCCAGTGCGGAGATCCTCGGCATAATCGCAATACCATAATCGATGCTAACCAACCCCGCCATCGCGGTATCTTCATCGACGTAGCAGGCGATATCCGGCACCAGTTTTTGCTGCATAAAGACATTATCAATAAAAGGCCGCAAACCGCTGTTCTCCGAGAAGTAGATATAGGGATAGTGAATCGTCTCAACCAGATCGACCTCATTTTCATATAATCTGGCAAGGGGATGATCTTTCGCCGTCACCACCACCAGTTCCTGCTGAATGATGGGAATAAAATCGATGTCTGGTTCATCGGCAATATATGAACAAATCGCCAGATCGGTTTTTCCTGCCTTTAACGCTTGTAATAACGAAAGCGAAGTGCCTTGCGTAAAGGAAAAAGTCACCTTGTGACTGGATGGTGAATTAGTGTATTTATTAATTAACTGCGGAACAACAAATTCACCCATCGTATAAATAAAGGCGATACGAATATTCTCTTTCTTTTCGCTATCATTGTTTTGCAGCGTCAGCCGCCCATTCTCTAAAGAAGCGAGCGCATCTTCCACATAGGGTAAAAAACGTTTACCGTTTTGCGTAATTTTGACGTTGCGCCCTTTTCTGGCGAACAGCGCCACGCCAAGTTCTTTCTCCAACTCAGATATGGCGTGGCTTAGCGAAGGTTGTGTGATGAACAGGCTGGAGGCAGCTTCGGTGTAATGCTCCGTCTCGCTCAATCGCTTAAAATAATAAAGTTGCTTCAGGTTCATTATTTTTGTCCGTATAATATAAGAATAAGACCACTGCGTTTAATATACCATGCGGCAGGTTGATAATACGCTACAACGAGTCAATATCAGATTCACATCAAATATTATTTGATATTTTCTTTTGTGCGTAACAAAGCGTTGCCATTCATAGACCCAGTCTATGAGTCATTAGAATATTTCTGCATGCATAAATACATGCAAAAATATTTTAAACTTTAAAGGAAATCTTTATGTCTATACCTGGCTCTCAAGGAAGCCTGGCGTCATCGCCCGGCACGCTAAAAAGAAGCAGAACGCGTATTTTTATTTTAACGCTGTTATCGCTGGGTACGATGATTAATTATCTCGATCGTACCATTCTTGGAATCGTCGCTCCAAAATTAACCACTGAAATCCACATTGACCCGGCAATGATGGGCATTGTTTTTTCCGCTTTTGCCTGGACTTATGCGCTGGCGCAAATTCCTGGCGGCATGTTTTTAGACCGTTTCGGTAATAAATTGACCTACGCCCTGTCCATCTTCTTTTGGTCGCTATTTACCCTACTGCAAAGTTTCTCTCTGGGGCTGAAATCTTTGCTCCTTCTGCGTCTGGGGCTAGGTGTCAGCGAGGCCCCCTGCTTTCCGGCCAATAGCCGCATCGTCAGCAAATGGTTTCCCCAGCATGAACGCGCCAGAGCCACCGCCACTTATACAGTTGGGGAATATATTGGATTAGCCGCCTTCTCGCCATTGCTATATTTAATTCTTGAACATCACGGCTGGCGAACCTTATTTTTCCTGACCGGCGGGCTGGGTATTTTATTCACTTTCGTATGGTGGCGTTTTTATCATGAGCCACATGAATCAAAAACGGCAAATAAAGCAGAGCTGGATTATATTGGCGCCAACCAGATTACCAATACGAGTGAAAATATTCCATTTAACTGGCGCGATGCCAAACGGCTACTCTGCTGCCGACAAATTATCGGCGCCAGTCTGGGGCAGTTTGCCGGTAACACTACGCTAGTCTTTTTCCTTACCTGGTTCCCCACTTACCTGGCCAACGAACGCCATCTGCCGTGGCTTCACGTGGGATTTTTCGCCACCTGGCCATTCCTGGCCGCCGCGGTTGGCATCATCTTCGGCGGCTGGCTTTCCGACAGGCTACTTAAGCGTACCGGTTCGGCAAACATTAGCCGAAAACTTCCAATAATTTCCGGACTGCTCCTTTCTAGCTGCATTATCGCCGCTAATTGGGTCAGTGCGAATTCGACGGTGATTATTATCATGTCGATCGCTTTCTTTGGTCAGGGAATGGTCGGTTTGGGCTGGACGTTAATATCTGATATTGCCCCGGATAATATGGCTGGGTTGACCGGCGGTATATTTAACTTCTGCGCCAATCTGGCCTCAATTATCGCGCCACTCATCATTGGCGTGATTATATCAGCCACCGGTAACTTCTTTTATGCCCTCATTTACGTTGGGGTGACCGCACTGATCGGGGTGATTGCCTACATCTTTATCATCGGCGACATCAAGCAAATCGTGCTGAAATAACGCTATCCCGCGCCGGGCCAGCATGGCCGGCGCGGGAGAATGACTTAAATATCTTTAACCCTACTGGTCAAAAACAGCGTCAGCAGCGAAATCGCCGCGATTGTCCAGTAAACGCTGGCGTGACCATAGCTTTGCGACAGCGCTCCCTGAATCACCCCGGCCAGAATCACCCCGGTGGAGATACTGTTGGTAAACAGCGTGGTCGCCGCCCCGGCGCGCCCCGGCATCAGGTCCTGGAACCACAACATGCCGATCCCGGCGATGATACCGATGAAGATGGCGTTGAATAACTGTAGCGCCAGCAGCGCCGTGCGACCATGGAACATAATCAGCCCCACATAGAACAGCACGCCAGCGGCGACTGCCGCCACCATCATTTTGCGTTTCCCCCAACGCTTAACGTAGTAGCCGGCCAGGATCATCGCCGGAATTTCAAGACCGGCTGCCGTTCCCATCAGTATCCCCGCCAGGCTATCCGGCAGGCCAAGATCGCTACTGATCCACAACGGCATATCGATGATATACATCGTGTTGCAGGTCCACATCAACGTAGAGGCGATAAACAGCATGCGCACGTTTTTATCGCGCCAGCCGCCTTCCAGCTCCGGCAGGCTGCTGCCTTCCTGCAGTTGCGTCACTCGCGCCACCGAAGGCAGCTTAAAGGCAATCAGCGCCAGGCTGATGACAAAAATCCCGGCGGCGATGGAGAACATGGTCATAAAGCCATAATTCAACGCCAGCATAAAAGCCAGCGGTGGGCCAATGACCCACGCCAGCGACAGCTGGGCGCGCATCACCGAGCTGAACATGACCACTTCGCGGGCAGAGCTATCGGCGTATTCGCGGGCGAGGGCAAACAGCTGCGGCATTGCCGCATTAGCGACCGACGCCAGCATGACGCCGCAGGTGATAAGCGTCAGATAATGGCGGTTGAAAGCGAATAACAGCGCGTTACCCACCGCCATCAGGCAGCAGAACATAATTAACCGCCGACGATCGCCGCGGCTATCGGATCGTTTGGCCAGCGCCAGGCTCACCAGGATACCGGCAATCGCATTCACCGTATAAAACAGGCCGACCCAGAACGGCTGTGCGCCGACTTCACGGCTGAGAAACAGACTAAGCGTCGGCGCCTGCAGCGCCCCGGCCACGCCCATCATAAAAGCCACCAGCATAAAGGCGGCATAGACGCCGTTTAACCGTCGCCCCATCGTCATCAACCACAGCATGAAATATCCTTAACACACGCGAAGTAAACGAAAAAAGCCAGCAGAAGCAATCTGCTGGCGGGTGATTCAATACTCTGGATTTCGAGTTGCAGCCAATGCGCTTGCAGCCTGAAGATGGCGAGTATAACACCAATACTCAGTCACACATGATGTCGGCAAGTCAACGATCGGAGGTCGGCGACGTAACTCCCCACTGCATCAATTCCTCCAGCATCTTCTGCTGCCTTCCTGCTAACTGGCGGGCCAGCCAGGACGCGCCCTGCGTCGCAGAAAAGTACCGTTGATAGAACTGCTTAGTGGTTGACCTCGTCATATTCATCTCCTTACTTCATCGAGGTTCATTATTGGCTTAATATAGGAACTCATAAATTGCTGAGTTTTCGTCAGGAGTTCCTCTTTTATGCCTTCCAGCCGTCTGCAACAACAGTTCATCCGCCTGTGGCAATGCTGCGACGGCAGGTCGCAGCAGACCACCCTCAACGAACTGGCGGAAATGCTTAGCTGTTCGCGCCGCCATATGCGCACCTTGCTCAACCTGATGGAAGCGCGCGGCTGGCTGGCGTGGGAATCCGAAGCCGGGCGCGGCAAGCGTTCCAGGTTGACCTTCCTTTATACCGGTCTGGCGCTGCAGCAGCAGCGTGCCGAAGATTTACTGGAGCAGGATCGCATCGATCAACTGGTGCAACTGGTTGGCGATAAAACGGCGGTCAGGCAAATGTTGATCTCCCATCTTGGCCGCAGTTTCCGCCAGGGGAGGCACATTCTGCGCGTGCTCTACTATCGGCCGATGAAGAATCTACTGCCCGGCAGCGCCTTGCGCCGTTCGGAGACCCACATCGCGCGGCAAATTTTTAGCGCCCTGACGCGGGTAAATGAGGAAAATGGGGAACTGGAGGCCGATATCGCCCACCACTGGCAGCAAATTTCGCCTAACCACTGGCGCTTTTTCCTGCGTCCCGGCATTCATTTCCATCATGGCCGGGAGCTGGAGATGGCCGACGTTATCTCCTCGCTACAGCGCAGCAGCGAACTGCCGCTATTTTCCCATATCGAGCGCATCGTCTCGCCGACCGCCTGGACGCTGGATATTCACCTCAGCCAGCCGGACCGTTGGCTGCCCTGGCTGTTAGGCCAGGTCCCGGCAATGGTGCTGCCGCAGGAATGGCGGACGATGGAGAACTTTTCCAGTATGCCTATCGGTACCGGCCCTTACGCGGTCGCGCGCAATAATCAAAACCAGTTGAAAATCCATGCCTTTGAAGAGTACTTCGGCTACCGGGCGCTGATCGATGAGGTTAACGTCTGGGTGCTGCCGGAAATTAGCGAAGAACCCAACGGCGGCTTAACCCTGCAGGGTAATACTGAAAGCGAAAAAGCCGTAGAGAGCCGCCTGGAAGAGGGGTGCTATTACCTGCTCTTTGATAGTCGCAGCCCGCTGGGCGGCAATGATGACGTGCGCCGCTGGTTAAGTTATCTGTTCCAGCCCGCCAATCTGCTGTATCACGCCGGCGAGCACTATCAAGGTAACTGGTTCCCGGCCTACGGCCTGTTGCCGCGCTGGCACCACGCCCGCAGCCACGCCTGCGAAAAACCAGCCGGTCTGGAGTCAGTCACCCTCACCTACTATCGCGATCATGTGGAACATCGGGTCATTGGCGGGATCATGCGGGCGCTGCTGGCGGAACATCAGGTGAAGCTGAACATTCAGGAGCTGGAGTATGATGACTGGCATCGCGGCGAAACGGTGAGCGATATCTGGCTCAACAGCGTCAATTTCACGCTGCCGATCGATTTTTCCCTATTCGCCTATTTATATGAAGTGCCGCTCATGCATCACTGCATTCCCATCGACTGGGAGGCAGACGCCAACCGCTGGCGCGCGGGCGAATTCAACCCGGCGACCTGGAGCCAGCAACTGCTGGAGAAACAGCATATTGTTCCGCTGATTCACCACTGGCTTATGATTCAGGGCCAGCGCAGTATGCGCGGCGTGCGCATGAACACCCTCGGCTGGTTTGACTTTAAATCGGCGTGGTTCGCCCCGCCGGAGCCCTGAATGCTTTGCGTCATCTAACAAAATCATTACACTATCGCCGTTCTCAACGGGGTGCTAATAAACATACGCAATATCATTCAAGTTGCATCAAGGCAGCAAGCGGGTGAATCCCCTGGAGCATAGATAACTATGTGACTGGGGTGAACGCGCGAAGCTAACGCAGATGCGGCTTGAAGGATGAAGCGTATGGGCTGAGAAAATACCCGTCGAACCTGATCCGGATAACGCCGGCGAAGGGATTTGAGGCCTACTCAAAATCCTTTGCCTCCCCATATATTGAGGTGCAAAGTGTTGAAAAAACTGCTTCCCCTGCTGGCGCTGGTCGCCGCCCCGGTCTTTGCTAAACCGGTCCTGACCGTTTACACCTACGATTCATTCTCTGCCGACTGGGGACCTGGCCCGGCGGTTAAAAAGGCATTTGAGGCCGATTGCGGCTGCGAACTGAAATATGTCGCCCTCGAAGATGGCGTATCGCTGCTTAACCGGCTGCGAATGGAAGGCAAAAACAGCAAAGCCGATGTCGTACTCGGCCTTGATAACAATCTGCTGGCAGCCGCGGCGCAGAGCAAACTGTTTGCCAAAAGCGGCGTGCCGGCCAGCGCAGTCTCCGTACCCGGCGGCTGGGATAATGACACCTTCGTGCCTTACGACTACGGCTACTTCGCCTTCGTATATGACAAAAACAAGCTGAAAAACCCGCCGAAAAGCCTGAAAGAGCTGGTCGAGAGCCCGCAGAAATGGCGCGTGATCTACGAAGACCCGCGCACCAGTACGCCGGGGCTCGGTCTGCTGCTGTGGATGCAAAAAGTGTATGGCGATAAGGCGCCGGAAGCCTGGCAGAAGCTGGCGGCCAAAACCGTCACCGTCACCAAGGGCTGGAGCGAAGCCTACGGCCTGTTCCTGAAAGGCGAAAGCGACCTGGTGTTGAGCTACACCACCTCGCCGGCTTATCACCTCATCGAAGAGAAAAAAGATAATTATGCCGCGGCGAACTTTACCGAAGGCCACTATCTGCAGGTTGAAGTCGCCGCACGTACCGCCGCCAGCAAGCAACCGGAACTGGCGGAGAAGTTCCTGAAATTTATGGTCTCACCAGGCTTCCAGAACGCCATTCCCACCGGCAACTGGATGTACCCGGTAACCCAGGTCGCGCTGCCGGCCGGCTTCAATACGCTAACCAAACCGCAAACCACGCTGCAGTTCACCCCGCAGCAGGTCGCTGCTGAACGTCAAAACTGGATCGGTTCATGGCAACGCGCCGTCAGCCGCTAAGTTTCGGCTGGCTGATCCCCGGCGCCGCGGCGGCTTTCTTACTGGTCATCGTAGCGCTGGCGGCGTTTCTGGCGCTGTGGCTGGAAGCGCCGCAGGCGCCCTGGCAGACGATCCTCAGCGATAGCTATCTCTGGCACGTCGTACGCTTTTCTTTCTGGCAGGCGTTTTTGTCGGCGCTATTTTCCGTGGTGCCGGCGATATTCCTCGCCCGCGCCCTGTATCGCCGCCGCTTTCCGGGGCGCACGCTGCTGCTGCGCCTGTGCGCGATGACGTTGATCCTGCCGGTACTGGTGGCGGTGTTCGGCATCCTCAGCGTCTATGGCCGCCAGGGGTGGCTCGCCGCGCTGTTCCACGCGCTCGGCTGGCAGTGGGATTTCTCGCCATACGGCTTACAGGGTATCCTGTTGGCCCATGTGTTCTTTAATATGCCGATGGCGACCCGCCTGCTGCTGCAGGCGCTGGAAAACATTCCCGGCGAACAGCGGCAGATCGCCGCTCAGCTCGGGATGCGCGGTTTCGTCTTCTTCCGTCTTGTGGAATGGCCGTGGCTGCGTCGGCAGATCCCGCCGGTGGCCGCGCTGATTTTTATGCTGTGCTTCGCAAGTTTCGCCACCGTGCTGTCACTAGGCGGCGGGCCGCGGGCCACCACCATTGAGCTGGCTATCTATCAGGCGCTAAGCTTTGATTACGACCCGGCGCGGGCGGCGCTGTTAGCGATTATTCAAATGATCTGCTGCCTTGGGCTGGTGCTGCTGAGCCAGCGCCTGAGCAAAGCCGTGGCGATCGGCGCCAGTCAGGTGCAAGGCTGGCGCGACCCCGACGACCGTCTGCATAGTCGCCTGTGTGATTACGCGCTGATCGCCGTCGCTCTGCTGTTGCTGCTACCGCCGCTACTGGCGGTGATCGTCGATGGGCTCAACGTCAATCTGCCGAAGGTGCTGGGCCAAGCCGCACTGTGGCAGGCGCTGTGGACCTCGCTGCGTATCGCTATCGCCGCCGGACTGCTCAGCGTTATCCTGACCATGATGCTGCTGTGGAGCAGCCGCGAACTGCGCGCCCGCAACCTGCCGCTGGCCGGGCAGACGCTGGAACTCAGCGGTATGCTTATTCTTGCCATGCCGGGGATTGTGCTGGCGACCGGCTTCTTCCTGCTGCTCAATAACAGTATTGGCCTGCCGGAATCCGCCGACGGGATTGTCATCTTTACCAACGCGCTGATGGCAATCCCCTATGCCCTGAAGGTGCTGGAAAACCCAATGCGCGATATTGCCGTCCGCTATGGCGCCCTGTGTCAGTCGTTGGGGCTACGAGGTTTTAACCGGCTGCGGGTGGTGGAGCTGCGGGCGCTGAAACGGCCGCTGGCGCAGGCCCTGGCTTTCGCCTGCGTGCTGTCGATTGGCGACTTCGGCGTGGTGGCGCTGTTCGGCAATGAATCCTTCCGCACGCTGCCTTTCTATCTGTATCAGCAGATCGGCTCCTACCGCAGCCAGGACGGCGCGGTCACCGCGCTCCTGCTCCTGCTGCTGTGCTTTATCCTTTTTACTTTGATCGAGAAACTACCGGGACGCGATGCTAAAACTCAATGATGTCACCTGGCTGTATCAGCATTTGCCGATGCGATTTACGCTCAGAGTCGAGCGCGGAGAGCGCATCGCCGTGCTCGGTCCCAGCGGCGCCGGAAAGAGCACGCTGCTGAATCTGATTGCCGGGTTTCTGCCCCCCGCCAGCGGTAGCCTGCTGATCGACGGCGAGAAGCATAACGCCACGCCGCCGGCGCAGCGTCCGGTTTCTATGCTGTTTCAGGAGAACAACCTGTTTAACCATCTCACCGTCCGGCAGAATATTGGCCTCGGCATCCACCCCGGCCTTAAGCTGAACCGCGAGCAGCACGCGCAGGTCATGGCGATAGCCGGGCAGATGGGAATGGATACATTGCTGGATCGCTTGCCTGGCGAGCTATCCGGCGGCCAGCGGCAGCGGGCGGCGCTGGCCCGCTGTCTGGTACGCCAACAGCCGGTGCTGCTGCTTGATGAACCCTTCTCAGCGCTCGATCCGGCGCTGCGTCAGGAGATGCTGACGCTGGTCGCCGATGTCTGTCAGCGGCAGCAGTTGACGCTGTTGATGGTATCGCACAGCGTGGAGGATGCGGCGCGCATTGCGCCTCGTTCCATCGTGGTCGCCGAAGGGCGCATTGCCTGGGACGGCGCCACTGACGATCTGTTAAGTGGCAACAGCAGCGCCTCGGCGCTGTTGGGAATTAGCGCGAAATGACCTTATGCAGGATCTCAAGATAGACCGGCATCAGGGGATGGCGGAAAACAAATGTTAGCGCCGCTACCGCCAGCGCCGCCATCAACGGCGCCAGCCACAGCAGGCGTCCGCGCGGTAGCCAACGGGTCAGGCGATCGCCGGAGGTTTTCGCGCTCCGCCACAGCCGCCAGCACAGCCAGCCCGCCAGCCACGCCAGCAGCGCCGCGCCCAGCAGCAGCCATTTGAAGCTGGCGCTGTTTTCATCGGCAGGAATATCAATCGCCGCCCCCGCCAGAATACCGGGGAGGAAATAGAGCGGCGGCCAGAGCAGGCAGCCAATAATATTCGGCAGCACGAACTTCGCCACCGGCAGGTCGAGCATCCCGGCCACCATCGGCACCAGCGGCCGCGTCGGCCCGACAAAGCGGCCAATCAGAATCGTCACCATGCTGTGCTGGTGCAGCGCGTGTTCGGTTTTCTCCAGCAGCGCGCGATTTTTTTTCATAAACGACCAGCGGTGTAACGGCTTTTTAAAGCGCCAGCCGAGCCAGAATGAGATCCAGTCTCCCAACAGGCAGCCGACAATCCCCGCCAGCCACGCCTGCCAGAAGTTAACTTCGCCGCTGCCGATGAGCGCCCCCAGACCAGCCATCATAACCGTGCCGGGTAAGATAAGCCCCACCAGCGCCAGCGACTCAAGAAATGCCACCAGCATCACGGCTATCAACGAGTAGATCGTGGATTGGGTGATAAAGTGTTCCAGCAATGCCTGCATAATGTACCCGGTTAAAAAACGAAGCCCGGATTCTCCGGAGCCGTCACGTCGTCGTCAAGCCACCAATTGTCTTAATAGTTTACTGGCTGTGACATTTAAGCGGGTCATCATTTCACTTTCTTTACTTTTTATTCACATCCTGCGCGGAATTCACTGGGGCTGGCGCCGGTGCATTTTTTAAAGACCCGCGAAAAATAGAGCTGATCTTCGAAGCCAACATTGCGGCCGACGCTGGCAATCGGCATCCGGGTAGTACTCAACAGCAGTTTAGCCTGGCTAATTCGCTGATCTTCCCGCCAGCCAAGTACGCTTATCCCCAACTGCTGGCGAAACAGATGCGACAAACGAGAAGGTGACAAACAGACGTGCTGGGCGACGCTGGCGATATCGAAATGGCTGTCCGCCAGATGGTCGCTGATGTACTGGCAGGCGTCGCGCACCCGGTTATCCAGCGGCGGATGCAGCGATTCGTTAATCGCCTCCATGCGCCGCAGTAGCAGCTGTTCCAGCAGGTTAATCGCCAGCAGTTCGGAATAACGCCCCGCCCCCTGTCCGGCATCGACAATCTGCCCGAATAGTTCGCCAAACCGCGCCTGCCATTGTTCATCCGGGCGGAAGAAACCGGTATGGGCGAAGATCGTCGGCCAGTTGAGCCATTCATGCCAGTAGGCGCGTGGGCGGAAATAGACCCACTGGTGATACCACTCGCTGGCGTCGGGATGGCGGCCATAGTGATGAATCTCCCCCGGCGGAAACAGCAGCATATCGCCGGGGCGACAAACGAACTGTTCGCCGTGGTTGTTAATCACCCCCTCGCCGCGGATCGTCAGGTTGAGAATATAGCCTTTCATGCCCAGCGGACGGTCGATAAAGAAATCGAGATATCCCTGCGCCTCAATCGGCGTCAGGCCGGTGACCAGATGGGCGTTAAAGGAATAGCCCGGAAGCAGCGGATCGTTTTGCGTTTCGGCCATAAGCGTCGTTCTCCACGAGGTATTTTTGACACCAATTGTCCATATTCATCATTTTATCGCCATCCGCGCCGTTGCGACTGCGATACCGGTGGGAATTTAGACAAAAACCCGCACGGCGAGCGAAAAAAGCGCTACCAGCACGCATTTCGCGTTGATACAGCGCATAACAAAAGTGTCTATAAATACGGCAGGAAAGTCCACATCGAATATTTGCACGGCGTCACACTTTGCGTGGTGACAGCAATATAGTCCATAAGATTAGCGAATACGGCCTGACGGATTTATCCGGGGATATCTACTGTTGCTGCATGAATGATTTCAGCATGGAGTAACAAGATGGCAATTGCTATTGGCCTCGATTTTGGTAGTGACTCAGTACGCGCGCTGGCGGTGGAATGCGCTACCGGCGCGGAACTGGCCGCGAGCGTAGAGTGGTATCCACGCTGGCAGGAAGGGCTGTTCTGCGATGGGCCGAATAACCGCTTCCGCCATCACCCGCGCGATTACATTGAATCCATGGAATCGGCGCTGAAAAGCGTACTGGCGGCATTAAGCGCTGAACAACGGGCGACGGTGGTCGGTATCGGCGTCGACAGCACCGGCTCAACCCCAGCGCCGATTGATGCTGATGGAAACGTGCTGGCGCTGCGCGAAGAGTTCGCTGACAACCCGAACGCCATGTTCGTGCTGTGGAAAGATCATACCGCGGTGGAAGAGGCGGAGGCCATCACCCGCCTGTGCCACACGCCGGGTAAAGAAGATTACTCGCGCTATATCGGCGGCATCTACTCCAGCGAATGGTTCTGGGCCAAGATCCTCCACGTCACGCGCGAAGATAGCGCCGTCGCGCAGGCCGCGGCGTCGTGGATTGAGCTTTGTGACTGGGTGCCCGCCCTGCTTTCCGGCACCACCCGCCCGCAGGATATCCGTCGCGGTCGCTGTAGCGCCGGACACAAATCGTTGTGGCACGAGAGCTGGGGCGGACTGCCGCCCGCCAGCTTCTTCGACGAACTCGACCCGATTATTAACCGCCACCTTGCCTGGCCGCTGTTCCGCGACACCTGGACTGCGGATCTCCCCGTCGGCAATCTGACCGCCGAATGGGCGCAGCGCCTCGGCCTGCCGGAGACGGTGGTCATTTCCGGCGGCGCCTTCGATTGCCATATGGGCGCGGTCGGCGCCGGCGCGCAGCCTAACGCATTGGTTAAAGTGATCGGCACCTCCACCTGCGACATTCTGATCGCCGATAAACAGAGCGTGGGCAACCGCACGGTAAAAGGTATCTGCGGCCAGGTGGACGGCAGCGTGGTGCCGGATTTCATCGGTATGGAGGCCGGTCAGTCGGCATTCGGCGATATCTATGCCTGGTTTGGCCGCATTCTCGGCTGGCCGCTGGAACAGCTTGCCCAACAGCACCCTGAATTGCGCGAGCCAATCAAAGCCAGTCAAAAACAGCTGCTGCCGGCGCTCACCGAAGCCTGGGCCAATAATCCGTCCCTCGATCACCTGCCGGTGGTGCTGGACTGGTTCAACGGTCGCCGCACGCCGAACGCCAACCAGCGGCTGAAAGGCGTTATTACCGATTTAAATCTGGCCACCGACGCCCCGGCGCTGTTTGGCGGGCTCATTGCCGCCACCGCCTTCGGCGCCCGCGCCATTATGGAGTGCTTCACCGAGCAGGGCATTCCGGTGAATAACGTGATGGCGCTCGGCGGCATCGCGCGCAAGAACCAGGTCATCATGCAGGCCTGCTGCGACGTCCTGAACCGTCCGCTGCAGATTGTCGCCTCCGATCAGTGCTGCGCGTTGGGCGCCGCCATCTTCGCCGCCGTCGCCGCAGGCGTCTATCCGGATATCCCCGCCGCGCAGCGCAACATGGCAAGCGAGGTGGAAAACACCCTGCAGCCGCGCGCGCAACAGGCGCAGCGTTTCGAACAACTGTATCAGCGCTACCAGCAGTGGTCGGCTAGCGCGGAACAACACTATCTCCCTTCGGCTGCAAAGGCGGAAAACGCCCCGCAATCTCCGGCAGCGCTCACCCATTAAGGATACGAAAATGACGATTTTTGATAACTATGAAGTATGGTTCGTAATTGGCAGCCAGCACCTGTATGGCCAGGAGACCCTGCGCCAGGTAACGAAACATGCCGAACATGTGGTGAATAGCCTGAATGCGGAAGCAAAACTGCCGTGCAAGCTGGTGCTAAAACCGCTCGGCACCACGCCGGATGAAATCACGCATATTTGCCGCGACGCCAACTACGATGATAAATGCGCCGGATTGGTGGTCTGGCTGCACACCTTCTCACCGGCGAAAATGTGGATCAACGGCCTGACGCTCCTCAACAAGCCGCTGCTGCAGTTCCATACCCAATTCAACGCCTCCCTGCCGTGGGACAGCATTGATATGGACTTTATGAACCTTAACCAGACCGCTCACGGCGGCCGCGAATTCGGCTTTATCGGCGCGCGCATGCGCCAGCAGCACAGCGTCGTCACCGGCCACTGGCAGGATAAAGAAGCGCACCAGCGCATCGGCGCGTGGATGCGCCAGGCGGTTTCGAAGCAGGATACCCGTCATCTGAAAGTGTGCCGCTTCGGCGATAACATGCGCGAAGTGGCGGTAACCGACGGCGATAAAGTGGCGGCGCAGATTAAGTTCGGCTTTTCGGTCAATACCTGGGCGGTCGGCGATCTGGTGCAGGTGGTGAATAGCATCAGCGACGGCGATATCAACGCGCTGGTCGATGAATACGAAAGCAGCTACCGCCTGACGCCAGCAGCGCAGGTGCACGGCGATAAGCGCCAGAACGTGCTGGACGCCGCGCGCATCGAACTGGGGATGAAACGCTTCCTTGAACACGGCGGTTTCCACGCCTTTACCACCACCTTTGAAGACCTTCACGGCCTGAAACAGCTGCCGGGTCTCGCCGTACAGCGCCTGATGCAGCAGGGCTACGGCTTTGCCGGCGAAGGCGACTGGAAAACCGCCGCTCTGCTACGCATCATGAAAGTGATGTCGACCGGTCTGCAGGGCGGCACCTCCTTTATGGAGGATTACACCTATCACTTCGACAACGGCAACGATCTGGTGCTGGGCTCGCACATGCTGGAAGTGTGCCCGACTATCGCTACCGCCGAGAAACCGATCCTCGACGTCCAGCCGCTGGGAATTGGCGGTAAGGCCGATCCGGCCCGTCTGATCTTCAACACCCAAACCGGCCCGGCGATCGTCGCCAGCCTGATTGATTTAGGCGATCGCTTCCGCCTGCTGGTCAACACCATCGAAACCGTCGCGACGCCGCACGATCTGCCGAAGCTGCCGGTGGCCAACGCGCTGTGGCAGGCGCAGCCGGATCTGCGCACCGCGTCGGAAGCCTGGATCATCGCCGGCGGCGCGCACCATACCGTCTTCAGCCATGCGTTAACCCTCGACGATATGCGCCAGTTTGCCGAGCTGCAGGATATTGAGCTGGCCGTCATCGACAACGATACCCGCCTGCCGTCGTTCAAAGACGCGCTGCGCTGGAATGAAGTCTATTACGGTAGCAAACGCTAAGCGCACAAGCAGAATGCCCGATGACAATCCGCTCATCGGGCAGGGAGAACAAGATGTTAGAAGATCTCAAACGCCAGGTGCTGGAGGCCAACTTAGCGCTACCGCAGCATAATCTGGTGACCTTAACCTGGGGTAACGTCAGCGCCGTCGATCGTGACAAAGGGGTATTGGTTATTAAACCCTCCGGCGTGGATTACGGCCTGATGACCGCTGACGACATGGTCGTCGTCAGTCTGGAGACCGGTGACGTGGTGGAAGGCAACAAGAAACCCTCTTCCGATACGCCGACCCATCGCCTGCTATACCAGGCGTTTCCGTCGCTTGGGGGGATTGTGCATACCCATTCGCGCCACGCCACCATCTGGGCGCAGGCCGGACAATCTATTCCGGCGACCGGCACCACCCACGCAGACTATTTTTATGGCCCGGTCCCCTGCACCCGGTTGATGACCGATGCGGAGATCAACGGCGAATATGAGTGGGAAACCGGCAACGTGATTGTCGAAACCTTCCGTCAGCAGGGAATCGATCCGGCGCAAATGCCCGGCGTGCTGGTGCATTCCCACGGCCCGTTCGCCTGGGGTAAAAACGCCGAAGATGCGGTGCACAATGCCATCGTGCTGGAGGAGATCGCCTATATGGGAATTTTCTGCCGCCAGCTGGCGCCGCAACTGCCGGATATGCAGCAGACGCTGCTCGATAAGCACTATCTGCGTAAACACGGGGCCAAAGCCTACTACGGCCAGTAATCACCCCTGTATAAAACCCCAGCACCCATCATGAAACCAGGCTATAATCAGGCCTGGTTTTTTATCGTTGAGAGCACGCGTGACGCAGCCGCAAGCAGGATTTTTACTCACCCGTCACTGGCGGGATACCCCGCAGGGAACGGAACTGGCCTTCTGGCTGGCGACCGATAACGGCCCGCTGCAGGTCACGCTGCCGCCGCAGGAATCCGTCGCGTTTATTCCCGAAGCGCAGCGGTCGCAGGCTGAACGTCTGCTGCAGGGTGAAAACGGCTATCGTCTGGCCCCGCTTGCGCTAATAGATTTCCATCGCCAGCCGGTTTTCGGCCTGTACTGCCGCGCGCATCGCCAGCTGATGCGGCTGGAAAAAAAGCTGCGTGAAAACGGCGTCACCGTTTACGAAGGCGATATCCGCCCGCCGGAGCGCTACCTGATGGAGCGCTTTATCACCGCCCCGGTGTGGGTAGAAGGCGAAACGCGCGGTTCGCAGCTGGTTAACGCGCGCATGAAACCTAATCCGGATTACCGCCCGCCGCTGAAATGGGTCTCGCTGGATATCGAAACCAGCCGCCACGGCGAGCTCTACTGCATCGGCCTGGAAGGCTGCGGCCAGCGGGTGGTCTACATGTTAGGCCCCGAGCCCGCCACGCCGCCGGATGTGGGCTTCAGCCTGGTCTATGTCGCCAGCCGCCCGCTGCTGCTGGAAAAGCTCAACGCCTGGTTTGCCGAACACGATCCCGACGTGCTGATCGGCTGGAATGTGGTGCAGTTCGATCTGCGGGTCCTGCAAAAACACGCCGAGCGCTACCGCATCCCGCTGCTGCTCGGCCGCGGCAATAGCGAGCTGGAGTGGCGCGAGCACGGTTTTAAGAACGGCGTCTTTTTCGCCCAGGCCAACGGCCGGCTGATTATCGACGGTATCGAAGCGCTAAAATCGGCGTTCTGGAACTTCTCCTCATTTTCACTCGAGGCCGTCGCCCGTGAGCTGCTGGGCGAAGGCAAAGCTATCGACAATCCGTGGGATCGGATGGACGAAATCGATCGCCGCTTCCATGAAGATAAACCGGCGCTGGCGACCTATAACCTACAGGATTGCGAGCTGGTGACGCGGATCTTCCACAAAACGGAGATCATGCCATTTCTGCTCGAACGGGCGACGGTCAACGGTCTGCCCGCCGATCGCCACGGCGGATCGGTCGCTGCCTTCAGCCATCTCTATTTCCCGCGCATGCACCGGCTGGGCTACGTGGCGCCGAATCTCGGCGAAGTTCCCCCGCAGGCCAGTCCCGGCGGCTACGTCATGGACTCCCGCCCCGGCCTGTATGACTCTGTGCTGGTGCTGGACTACAAAAGCCTGTATCCGTCGATCATCCGCACCTTTTTAATCGACCCAGTCGGCCTGGTTGAGGGACTGGCGCAGCCCGATGACCGCCACAGCACCGAAGGGTTTCTCGGCGCCCGCTTCTCGCGCGAAAAGCACTGCCTGCCAGGCATCGTCGGGCAGATCTGGCACGGCCGCGATGAAGCCAAGCGTCAGCACAATAAGCCGCTGTCGCAGGCGCTGAAGATCATCATGAACGCCTTTTACGGCGTGCTGGGGACCAGCGCCTGCCGCTTTTTCGATCCACGGCTGGCGTCGTCGATCACCATGCGCGGCCACGCGATCATGCGCCAGACCAAAGCGCTGATTGAAGCCCAGGGCTATGACGTTATCTACGGCGATACCGACTCCACCTTCGTCTGGCTCAAGCGCCCGCATAGCGAAGCGCAGGCGGCGGAAATCGGCCGCAAACTGGTTGCCTATGTCAACGACTGGTGGGCGCATGAACTGAGCAAAAGCCAGCTGACCAGCGCGCTGGAGCTGGAGTATGAAACCCATTTTTGCCGCTTTTTAATGCCGACGATCCGCGGCGCCGATACCGGCAGTAAAAAGCGTTATGCTGGGATGATTCAGGAAGGCAATGCCCAGCGCATGGTGTTCAAGGGGCTGGAGACGGTACGCACCGACTGGACGCCGCTGGCCCAGCAGTTTCAACAGGAGCTGTACCTGCGCATCTTCCGCCATCAGCCGTATCAGGATTATGTTCGGGAGACTATCGCCAGGCTGATGAACGGCGAGCTCGATGAGCAGCTGGTTTATCGCAAGCGCCTGCGCCGACCGCTGGCGGAGTATCAACGCAACGTGCCGCCGCACGTGCGCGCCGCGAGGCTTGCCGATGAACACAACGTGAAGCTTGGGCGGGCGCAGCAGTATCAGCAGCGCGGCACCATTAAATACGTCTGGACTACCGGCGGCCCGGAGCCGGTGGATTACCAGCAGTCGCCGCTCGATTACGATCACTATCTGTCAAAGCAATTGCAGCCGGTGGCGGAAGGAATCCTTCCCTTCGTCAACGACGACTTTGCTACAATAGTGACAGGGCAACTGGGGCTATTTTGACAGGTGACTAACACCGCGGCATCCAGTACCATAGCGCCCTTTCCATTCCTGGACCCAATTTTGATTCCTCAGCGTAACTATGCTGAGGATGCACTATTGCCTGCAATTAAAGAACAAAGAGCCGAACACATATGCCTTTTACACTTGGTCAACGCTGGATTAGCGATACAGAGAGCGAACTAGGACTAGGGACAGTGGTAGCGCTGGATGCGCGCATGGTCACTCTCCTTTTCCCCGCCATCGGCGAAAACCGTCTGTACTCTCGCAACGATTCCCCGATCACCCGCGTAATGTTTAACCCGGGCGATACCATTACCAGCCACGAAGGCTGGCAGCTCCACGTTGACGAAGTAAATGAAGAAAACGGGCTGCTGTCCTACACCGGCACCCGCCTGGATACGCAAGAAGAAAATGTTACCCTGCGCGAAGTCCTGCTCGACAGCAAGCTGGCCTTCAGCAAGCCGCAGGACCGCCTGTTCGCAGGGCAAATCGACCGAATGGACCGCTTTGCCCTGCGCTACCGCGCGCGTAAGTTCCAGAGCGAACAGTACCGCATGCCGTGGAGCGGCCTGCGCGGCCAGCGCACCAGCCTGATCCCGCATCAGTTGAACATCGCCCACGACGTAGGCCGTCGTCACGCGCCGCGCGTTCTGCTGGCCGATGAAGTGGGCTTAGGTAAAACCATCGAAGCCGGGATGATCCTGCACCAGCAGCTGCTCTCCGGCGCCGCCGAGCGCGTGCTGATCGTGGTCCCGGAAACCCTCCAGCACCAGTGGCTGGTGGAAATGCTGCGCCGCTTCAACCTGCGTTTCTCGCTGTTTGACGACGAACGCTATGCCGAAGCGCAGCACGACGCCTACAACCCGTTCGAAACCGAACAGCTGGTTATCTGTTCCTTAGACTTCGTGCGCCGCAGCAAGCAGCGCCTGGAGCACCTGTGCGACGCCGAGTGGGACCTGATGGTGGTCGATGAAGCGCACCACCTGGTGTGGAGCGAAGAGGCGCCGAGCCGTGAATATCAGGCTATTGAACAGCTGGCCGAACGCGTGCCGGGCATTCTGTTGCTGACCGCGACGCCGGAACAGCTGGGCATGGAGAGCCACTTTGCGCGCCTGCGTCTGCTGGATCCAAACCGCTTCCACGATTTTGAACAGTTTGTTGAAGAACAACAAAACTATCGCCCGGTCGCCGACGCCGTCGCCCTGCTGCTGGCAGGCAACAAGCTGAACGATAATGAACTCAACACCCTTGGCGATCTGATCGGCGAACAGGACATCGAGCCGCTGCTGCAGGCTGCCAACAGCGATCGTGAAGATGCTCAGGCCGCGCGCCAGGAGCTGGTTTCGATGCTGATGGACCGCCACGGCACCAGCCGCGTACTGTTCCGTAACACCCGTAACGGCGTGAAAGGTTTCCCGAAACGCGAGCTGCACACTATTCGCCTGCCGCTGCCGACCCAGTACCAGACGGCCATCAAGGTCTCCGGCATCATGGGCGCGCGCAAAACCGCGGAAGAGCGCGCGCGCGACATGCTCTATCCGGAGCAGATCTATCAGGAGTTTGAAGGCGATACCGGCACCTGGTGGAACTTCGATCCGCGCGTCGAGTGGCTGATGGGTTACCTGACCAGCCACCGTTCGCAGAAGGTGCTGGTGATTTGCGCCAAGGCCGCCACCGCGCTGCAGCTGGAGCAAGTACTGCGCGAGCGCGAAGGTATTCGCGCCGCGGTATTCCATGAAGGCATGTCGATTATCGAACGCGACCGCGCCGCGGCGTGGTTTGCTGAAGAAGACACCGGCGCGCAGGTGCTGCTGTGTTCCGAAATCGGCTCCGAAGGGCGTAACTTCCAGTTCGCCAGCAACCTGGTCATGTTCGATCTGCCGTTTAACCCGGATCTGCTGGAGCAGCGTATTGGCCGTCTCGACCGTATCGGCCAGGCGCACGATATCCAGATCCACGTGCCGTATCTGGAAAAAACCGCGCAGTCGGTGCTGGTGCGCTGGTATCACGAAGGGCTCGACGCCTTCGAACATACCTGCCCGACCGGTCGTACCGTCTACGATAGCGTTCACGACGACCTGATTAACTACCTTGCCGCGCCGGAATCCACCGATGGTTTTGACGATCTGATCAAATCCTGCCGCCAGCAGCATGAAGCGCTGAAAGCGCAGCTGGAACAGGGCCGCGACCGTCTGCTGGAGATCCACTCCAACGGCGGCGAAAAAGCGCAGGCCCTGGCGGAGAGCATCGAAGAGCAGGATGACGATACCAGCCTGATCGCCTTCTCGATGAACCTGTTCGATATCGTCGGCATCAACCAGGATGACCGCGGCGAAAACCTGATCGTCCTGACTCCATCCGATCATATGCTGGTGCCGGATTTCCCGGGCCTGCCGGAAGATGGCTGCACCATCACCTTCGAGCGTGACGTGGCGCTGTCGCGTGAAGACGCGCAGTTCATCACCTGGGAACACCCGCTGATTCGCAACGGTCTGGATCTGATCCTCTCCGGCGATACCGGCAGCAGCACCATTTCTCTGCTGAAGAACAAGGCCCTGCCGGTCGGCACGCTGCTGCTGGAGCTAATCTACGTCGTCGAAGCGCAGGCGCCGAAGCAATTACAGCTTAACCGCTTCCTGCCGGCGACCCCGGTTCGCATGCTGCTGGATAAAAACGGCAACAACCTCGCCGCGCAGGTGGAGTTCGAAAGCTTCAACCGCCAGCTGAGCGCGGTCAATCGCCACACTGGCAGCAAGCTGGTCAATGCGGTGCAGCAGGACGTTCACGCGATTCTGCAACAGGGCGAAGCGCAGATAGCCAAAGCGGCGCAGGCGCTGATCGACGCGGCGCGTAACGAAGCCGATGATAAACTGACGGCGGAACTGTCGCGTCTCGAAGCTCTGAAAGCGGTGAACCCGAACATCCGTGACGACGAACTGGCGGCGATCGAAAGCAACCGCCAGCAGGTGATGGATGCGCTGGCGCAGGCAGGATGGCGTCTGGACGCGCTGCGTCTGATCGTCGTCACTCACCAGTAACGGAACGCGAAAATGGCGATGGAAAACTACAATCCGCCGCAGGATCCCTGGCTGGTGATTTTGTATCAGGATGAGCACATTATGGTGGTCAACAAGCCGAGCGGCTTGTTGTCCGTGCCCGGCAGGCTGGAGGAGCATAAGGATAGCGTGATGACGCGTATCCAGCGCGATTTCCCGCAGGCCGAATCGGTGCATCGCCTGGATATGGCCACCAGCGGCGTGATTGTGGTGGCGCTGAATAAGGCCGCCGAGCGTGAACTGAAACGTCAGTTCCGCGAGCGCGAGCCGAAGAAGCAGTACGTCGCCCGCGTCTGGGGTCATCCGCAGCCTGCGGAAGGCCTGGTGGATTTACCGCTGATTTGCGACTGGCCGAACCGACCAAAGCAGAAGGTGTGTTATGAAACCGGCAAAGCGGCGCAAACCGAGTATGAGGTGCTGGAGTACGCGGAGGACAACACCGCCCGCGTGCGCCTGAAGCCGATTACCGGGCGCTCGCATCAGCTTCGCGTGCATATGCTGGCGTTGGGACATCCGATCCTCGGCGATCGCTTTTACGCCACGCCGGAGGCGCTGGCGATGGCCCCGCGCCTGCTACTGCACGCCGAAACGTTAACCATCACCCATCCCGCTTACGGCAACGCGATGACCTTCCGCGCGCCGATCGACTTTTAAGTCGTTATCCGGACGCCCCCGGTTGCGCTTCGCCGCCGGGGAAATCTCTAACGCAAACGCGATTAATCGCGGGCGAACCACGCATCAATCATCTGCTCAACGCGAGCGACCACCAGCTCGGTGTCGTGACGACGGCTGCGCGCGCAAGCGTGGGCCGGCTCATCGCACAGCAAGCAGCGGCGCATCGATTCGCCCTGTGCCTGGCGGCTAATCAGCCCCGCTTGCGGACAAATGACATCGATATCCCACAGGCGACCCAGCGGATGATTCTGTTCCAGTTCGCTGCATAGCGCTTTGATCTCTTCCGCGGAGTGCTCAACGCACCACATCGCTTCCGGGCCGGTAGGCAGCCACAACACCTGGCGGTCGAGCGTTTTCCAGCGCTGCTGCCACAGAAGTTGGTCACAGGCCTGCAGCGCAACACCCATCATATTGCGATAGCGAATACTGTCTTTTACCGCCCCTGGCGTTACCAGGGTGAGAGAAATGACCGGTTGTTGATAATGGTTGAGCCAGTCTTGTTGACGGGCTGCGCGCTGCTCTTTCGCCGCCAGCAGATTTTCCATGCTGACGCCCGCCCGGGCGGGAGTATGCACTGACATTCTTTCCTCTCCTTTAATGATCAAAAAGGCAGCTCGGAGCTGCCGTCGCTATCGCGGATAACGCCGCCTATTGTATCGCTAATTGCACAGAATTTAGGACGCAGGACAAAGAAATTTTCTTCGTCCTGCGGAGGGAAATGGCAGTTTTTGCTATTAGCGCAGAACTAAATCACGATAAGAAATGACTTAAGAACAGCAGCCCTAACGACACATTAATCGCGCCGCCGATACGGGTGGCTATCTGAGCAAACGGCATCAGGTTCATACGGTTGCCGGAAGTCAGAATAGCGACGTCGCCGGTGCCGCCCTGCCCGCTCTGGCAACAGGAGACAATCGCCACGTCGACCGGATGCATCCCCATTTTCTTGCCGACGAAGAACCCGGTGGCCACCAGCGCCGACACGGTGCAGACAATGACCAGCAGGTTGGTCAGCGTGAAGGCGTTTACCAGCTCCTGCCACGGGGTAATCGCCACGCCGACGGCAAACAGAATCGGATAAGTCACCGCGGTGCGGAAGAATTTATACACCACCTGCGAGCCCTCCTGCAGACGCGGCGAAACCACATTCGCCAGCTTCAGCAGCACCGCGAGGAACAGCATGCCAACCGGCGCCGGCAGGCCAATCAATTTGTGTCCCAGCATGCCCATCATATACAGCAGCACCGCCAGCAGCGCGCCGGAGGCCAGCGTCGCCACATCCGTTTTACCGCCAAATCCTTCGCTTTCGCTCAGGCTGCGGGTTTCATTACTGCGGTTAGGCATTAGCTGGCCTTCGCCGGTCAAATGTGGGAAGCGCTTACCGAGCTGGTTCAAACAGCCGGCAATGACGATCGCCGTCAGGCTGCCCAGCATCACCATCGGCAGCACGCGTCCCAGCGCAACGCCCTGATCCATATGCATCAGCGCCGCATAGCCAATCGACAGCGGGATAGCCCCTTCGCCCACGCCGCCGGCCATAATCGGCAGCACGATAAAGAAGAAGACCTGGAACGGATCCATCCCCAACAGGCTGCCAACTCCCACGCCGACCAACATACCGACGACCTCGCCGCACAGCATCGGCAGGAAGATCTTCAGGAACCCCTGAATCAGCGTGGTGCGGTTCATGCTCATAATGCTGCCAACGATAATGCAGCAGATGTAGAGATAAAGAATATTGGTCGATTTATAGAATTTGGTGGTGGATTCAACCACCACATCCGGCAGCAGGCCGTAATGGACCAGCGCGGAAGGAATAAAGGTGGCACAAATCGCCGCCGCGCCAAGCTTGCCGAGTACCGGCAGGCGCTTGCCGAACTCGCCGCAGGCGAAACCGAAGAAGGCCAGCGTCGCCACCATCACCACGATATCGCTCGGCAGCTTGCCGCCAAGGCAATCCAGCGCGATAAGACCACCGGCCAGCAAAAATAGCGGCAGCGGGATAATCCCCACTTTCCAGCTATCCATCACGTGCCACCAGCGCTGCTTCAACGAGGCTTTCGGTTTGTTAATAGGTTCAAGGGTTGCAGAGAATGCGTTGTCTGTGGTGCTCATAAATTCAGCCCTGTAGTTATTATTCCTGTTCAGGGTAGAGGGCCGGGCGCGCGGTTAATGTGAGAGGGGGCAGATTAAAAAAGAAGTTTTAATGGTCGTTATGGTTTTTATGGTTTCTATTGACTCTAGTGATATATATCTAATTTCTTAGCGTGGTTTTTATGGTTTTTTTATTAACCGGATAATTACCCTTTATAAATAGGCGCCAGTAGATAAATTGTCCTTCTGGCCGCTGACGATATCGTTACCGCATCTCAAATACTGTGCGCATAACTATGAAAGTTTCATTTCAATTTAAGCTGTTCATCTCCCTGGTGGCCTTTTTCTCCATCTTATTCGCTCTGCTTGGCGTTTATTATTATCTTGACGCCAGCCGCCAGCTGTATCAGGAAATGAGCGCCAGGGCGAAAATTCAGGCCGAAGAGATTGCGCTGATGCCCAATCTGCGCCAGCAGGTCAGCCTGCACGATCCGCAGGCTATCGGCGCCTTCATGAAGCAAATCGCCGCCCACAGCGACGCCAGCTTTATCGTCATCGGCGATGATAAAGGCGTACACCTTTTTCATTCCGTACACCCGGAATGGGTCGGCACGCGCTTAGTGGGTGGCGATAACCAGGCGGTGCTGGAAGGCAAAACTATCACCACCATCCGTAAAGGCGGTTTGGGCGTCTCACTTCGCAGTAAAACGCCCATTGTCGATGACAACGGGCGGGTGATCGGCATTGTCTCCGTTGGCTATCTGACCAGCTATCTCGATAGCATCACCGTGCAAAAGGTGGTGAATATTTTTGTCGCCGCCATTCTGTTGCTGATCGCCCTGTTTATCTTCTCCTGGTATTTTACCCGCAGCATTAAAAAGCAGATTTTTTCGCTGGAGCCGCGCGAAATTGGCCTGCTGGTACGCCAGCAAAAAGCGATGATGGAATCGATTTTCGAAGGGGTTATCGTTATCGACAGCCAGCGACGGATTGAAGTGATTAACCACGCCGCCCGCAGCCTGCTGGGGCTTAAGCAGCCCGCGCATCTGCTGCGCGGCAAATCGATTGATAGCGTGATCGCCCCGCAGCCGTTTTTCGCCAGCAGCGCGATGCTGGCGAACGATACGCACGATGAACTGTGTCGCTTTAACCAGCTGACGGTACTCGCCAGCCGGGTGCGCATCATGCTGGAAAACTCGCTACAGGGCTGGGTGATCACCTTCCGCGACCGCGATGAAATTAACGCCCTCACCGCTCAGCTCAGCCAGGTGAAACGCTATGTCGATAACCTGCGCATTATGCGCCACGAACAGCTCAACCGCATGACCACGCTCTCCGGCCTGCTGCATATGGGCCACTACGACGAAGCTATTCGCTATATACAGGCGCAATCGGAGCATGCCCAGGAGCTACTGGACTTCATCTCCTCGCGATTTCGTTCGCCGACGCTGTGCGGCCTGCTGCTGGGTAAAGCCACCCGCGCCTATGAAAAAGGCGTTGAGCTGAGCTTTGATCCGGCCTGTCGTATCGATCGCCCGCTGTCGTCGCTGATGGAGTCGGAACTTATTTCGATCATCGGCAATCTGCTGGATAACGCCATTGAAGCCACGCAACGCGCCGAACTACCGCACGAACCGGTCGAGGTACTGATTCAACTCAACGCCCGCGAGCTGATGATTGAGGTGGCCGACCGCGGTGTCGGTATCCGCCCGGATATTCGCGAGCGTATTTTTGAGCGCGGAGTGACGACAAAAACCCGTGGCGATCACGGTATTGGTCTGTATCTTATTGAACATTATGTGACTCAGGCTGGCGGCACGATTGAAGTCGCCGATAACGCGCCGCGCGGAACGATATTTACCCTGTTTATTCCCGCTGACCCGCCAGCCCATCCGCAACCGGAGGCCAACGATGCATCATGATTTGGTCGATGTGCTGATCATCGAAGATGAAAACGAGCTGGCCCGACTGCACGCCGAGCTCATTCAGAAACACCCGCGCATGCGGCTGGCGGGAATGGCCGCCTCGCTTTCTCAGGCGCGGCAGATGCTCAACGCCAGGCCGCCGCAGCTGGTCCTGCTGGATAATTATCTGCCGGACGGCAAAGGCGTCACGCTGATGACCGACCCGATTCTGGCCAACGCCAATTGTTCGGTCATTTTCATCACCGCCGCCAGCGATATGGAAACCTGCAGCCAGGCGATACGCAACGGCGCCTTCGACTACATTCTCAAACCGGTTTCGTGGAAACGCCTGAGCCAGTCGCTGGAGCGCTTTATTCAGTTTTACGACCAGCAGCGGGAATGGAAAATCGTCGATCAGCAAAACGTTGATTCCCTTTATCAGCTGCAGGCTAAAAATTTTCGCGCCGATAACGGCAGCAAAGGCATCGAGGAAAAGACCCTGGCGCTGGTGCAGAATTTATTTCATGGCCGCGAAACGCACTGCTTTTCAGTGGACGAAGTGGTCAGCGAAACCGGACTGAGCAAGACCACCGCCCGTCGTTATCTCGAGCACTGCGTGGAAGTGAGTTTTCTGGAAGTGGAAATGCTGTACGGAAAAATTGGCCACCCGCGGCGGATGTATCGCCGCGCGCAGGGCGCGAACTAAGGCTTCTCCATGAAGGAGAAGCCTTACGGGATTCAGAAGCCGCGCTGCTCTTTGATAAGCTCCCAGGCTTTCTGGATTTCCTGCGCTTTCTGTTTCGCCATTTCCATCATCTCCGGCGGCAGCCCTTTGGCCACCAGCTTGTCCGGGTGATGTTCGCTCATTAGTTTACGGTAAGCGCGCTTGACGGTTGTAGCATCATCGGTCGGCTTGACGCCGAGAACATTACAAGCGTCTTCAAGCGTCGGGCCGCGCTGTGCCTGCTGCCAGCCGCCATTGCCGCCGCGCTGACCATAGGATTGCTGCTGCGAGCCGCCGCCGAACTGCGCGCCGCCCTGCATCATGCGCAGGAACTGCTCAAACTGCGCACGCGAGATACCAAGCTCGTCGGCGATAACAAACAACACTTCGCGTTCATTGGGATGTAATTCGCCGTCGGCGAAGGCTGCCTGCAGCTGAATTTCCAGAAACATCCTAATTAAATCGAAGCGACCGAAACAGACGCTTCGCAGCTGGCGCATTTTCTCGCGCAGCGGGTAATTATCGGCCTTTCCGGCGCGAAATGCCTGCTGCGCCGCGGTGCGCGACTCGCCGTGCAGGTTCATACGATCCATCAGCACATTCGCCACATGAATATCGGCTTCCGTCACGCGCCCTTTCGATTTGGTCAAATGTCCCATCACTTCAAACGTGGTGGAAAAGAACAGCGACTGCCGTTCCTGCTGGTTGGCAAATAAATTCAGTCGACGGCTACGGGCCCGGTCAAACATATGCCCGACTAAAAAGCCAAGCACCACGCCCCAGAAGCCGCCGCCCATCAATAATGCAACCGCGACACCAATCACTTTACCCAAATACTGCATAGACTCCCCAATCTTTGTGCTACCAGTTAAGCTATATATGACCGCACGTTACCAAGCGTTGACGCCACGGTCATGTGGGACATCGCCTATAATTTGCTTTATCATACTCGCCATTCTACACGGTGCCTAACGCTCAGAAACGAAACGAGCGGATTAAGACTAGCGCGATTAAGATGAGTACGTTAGGCTCTGACCGTTTGCAAGCCGCTGCCACAAGATGACGGAACAACAAATAAAACGTATGAAAAAACGTATCCCCAGCCTCCTGGCCACCATGATCGCCAGCGCCTTGTATAGCCAACAGGGCATGGCCGCCGATCTCGCCACGCAATGTATGCTTGGCGTGCCAAGCTATAATCGTCCTCTCGTTGAAGGAAAGCCTAACGATCAACCGGTAACGATTGACGCCGATCATGCGAAAGGCAACTACCCTGATAATGCCGTGTTTACCGGCAACGTTGATATTAATCAGGGGAATAGTCGCCTGCAGGCCGACGAGGTGCAGTTGCATCAGCAGCAGCCGGCGGGCCAACCGCAGCCGGTGCGTACCGTTGATGCGCTTGGCAACGTTCACTATGACGACAACCAGGTCATTCTGAAGGGGCCGAAGGCGTGGTCGAACCTGAACACCAAAGATACTAACGTCTGGAAAGGCGACTATCAGATGGTTGGCCGTCAGGGGCGCGGTACCGCCGACCTGATGAAGCAGCGCGGCGAAAACCGCTATACCATTCTGGAAAACGGCAGCTTCACCTCCTGTCTGCCGGGTTCTGATACCTGGAGCGTCGTCGGCAGCGAAGTTATCCATGACCGCGAAGAGCAGGTTGCCGAAATCTGGAACGCGCGCTTTAAGCTGGGTTCCGTCCCTATTTTTTATAGCCCGTATCTGCAGCTGCCTGTCGGCGATAAGCGCCGCTCCGGCTTCCTGATCCCCAACGCCAAATACAGCACTAAAAATGGCGTTGAGTTCTCGCTGCCCTATTACTGGAATATCGCGCCGAACTTCGACGCCACCATTACGCCGCACTATATGAATAAACGCGGCGGCGTAATGTGGGAAAACGAATTCCGCTATCTGACCCAGGCGGGCGCAGGTTTATTCGAATTCGATTACCTGCCTTCCGATAAAGTGTACGAAGACGATCACTCCAACGACAGCAACAGCCGCCGCTGGATGTTCTACTGGAACCACAACGCGGTTATCGATCAGGTGTGGCGTCTGAACGCCGACTACACCAAAGTCAGCGACCCGGATTACTTTAACGACTTCAGCTCTAAGTACGGCTCCAGTACCGACGGCTACGCGACGCAGAAATTCAGCGCCGGTTACGTTAACCAGAACTTTGACGCCACCGTGTCGACCAAGCAGTTCCAGGTCTTCGACCGTAGCTCGAGCAACTCCTACGCTGCTGAGCCTCAGCTCGATATTAACGCCTACCAGAATGATGTCGGTCCGTTCGATACCCATCTGTATGCGCAGGCGGTGCACTTCGTCAACACCAACGGCGATATGCCGGAAGCGACGCGCCTGCACATGGAGCCGACGATCAACCTGCCGCTGTCTAACGGCTGGGGAAGCATCAATACCGAGGCGAAGCTGCTGGCGACCCACTATCAGCAGAGTAACCTCGATCAGTACAACACCGCTAACGGTACCGATTACAAAGATTCGGTTAACCGCGTGATGCCGCAGTTCAAAATCGACGGCAAAATGGTCTTCGAACGCGATATGCAGGAAGGGTATACCCAGACCCTGGAACCGCGCATGCAGTATCTGTATATCCCGTATCGCGACCAGAGCCACATTGGCGTCTACGACTCGACCCTGCTGCAGTCCGACTATAGCGGCCTGTTCCGCGACCGCTCCTACAGCGGCCTTGACCGTATCGCGTCAGCCAACCAGGTCACCACCGGCGTCACATCTCGCGTATATGATGACGCGGCCGTTGAACGTTTTAATATTTCCGTTGGTCAAATCTACTATTTCACCGAGTCTCGTACCGGTGCGGACAACATCAACTGGGAGAATAACGACACCACGGGTTCACTGGTCTGGGCCGGCGATACTTACTGGCGCATCACCGATAACTGGGGTTTACGCGGGGGGATCCAGTACGATACGCGTCTGGATAACGTCGCAACCGGCAACGGAACCATTGAATACCGCCGCGACGAAAACCGCTTAGTGCAACTGAACTACCGTTACGCGAGTCCGGAATATATTCAGGCGACGCTGCCTTCGTATTCCACCGCTCAGCAGTATAAAGAGGGTATTTCTCAGGTGGGAATGACCGCAAGCTGGCCGATTGTCGATCGTTGGTCAGTGGTCGGCGCGTACTACTTCGATACCAATACCAAAAAAGCGGCTAACCAGATGTTAGGGGTACAGTATAACTCTTGCTGCTACGCTATCCGCCTTGGCTACGAACGTAAGATCAACGGCTGGGATAACAACAACGGCGGCGAAAGCAAATACGACAACACCTTCGGTATCAACATCGAACTGCGTGGTCTGAGCTCCAACTATGGTCTTGGCACCCAGCAGATGCTGCGCTCGAACATTTTGCCGTACCAGAGCTCGCTGTAAGGCGTCTGGTTTAAAACGTAATCCGCATTTGCGGTTAATTGAAATGGAAAAAGTATGAAGAACTGGAAAACGCTGCTTCTCGGTATCGCCATGATCGCGAATACCAGTTTCGCCGCCCCGCAGGTGGTCGATAAAGTAGCGGCTGTCGTCAATAATGGCGTTGTTCTGGAAAGCGACGTCGATGGTCTGATGCAGTCGGTGAAGCTCAACGCTGGTCAGGCGGGACAGCAGCTGCCGGATGACGCGACCCTGCGTCATCAGATCCTCGAAAGATTGATCATGGACCAGATCGTTCTGCAAATGGGTCAGAAAATGGGCGTGAAAGTCAGCGACGATCAGCTTGACCAGGCCATTGCCAACATCGCCAAACAGAACAACATGTCGATGGATCAGATGCGTAGCCGTCTGGCCTATGAAGGCATCAACTACAACACCTACCGTAATCAGATCCGTAAAGAGATGCTGATTTCGGAAGTACGTAACAACGAAGTGCGCCGCCGCATCACCGTGCTGCCGCAGGAAGTTGAAGCGCTGGCCAAGCAGATTGGCGATCAGAACGATGCCAGCACCGAACTCAACCTGAGCCATATTCTGATCGCGCTGCCGGAAAACCCGACCTCCGATCAGGTTGCGGCTGCGGAAGAGCAGGCGAAGTCCGTCGTTGAACAGGCCCGTAGCGGCGCTAACTTCGGCAAACTGGCTATCACCTATTCCGCTGACCAGCAGGCGCTGAAAGGCGGCCAGATGGGTTGGGGCCGTATTCAGGAGCTGCCGGGTATCTTCGCTCAGGCGCTGAGCACCGCGAAGAAAGGCGATGTTGTCGGTCCGATTCGTTCCGGCGTCGGCTTCCATATCCTGAAAGTTAACGATATGCGCGGCGGCAGCCAGAACATCTCCGTCACCGAAGTCCATGCCCGCCACATCCTGCTGAAGCCGTCGCCGATCATGAACGACGCGCAGGCCCAGGCGAAGCTGGAACAGATTGCCGCTGACATTAAGAGCGGTAAGACCACTTTCGATAAAGCGGCGAAAGAGTTTTCCCAGGATCCGGGTTCCGCCAATCAGGGCGGCGACTTAGGCTGGGCGACGCCGGATATCTTCGATCCCGCGTTCCGCGATGCGCTGATGCGCCTCAACAAAGGCCAGACTAGCGGCCCGGTTCACTCCTCTTTCGGCTGGCACCTGATCCAACTGATGGATACCCGCAACGTCGACAGAACCGACGCCGCGCAGAAGGACCGTGCTTACCGCATGCTGATGAACCGCAAATTCTCTGAAGAAGCGGCCACCTGGATGCAGGAACAGCGCGCCAGCGCTTACGTCAAAATTCTGAGCAACTAAAGCTCTCCCCTCTCCACGCCTTAAAGGCGTATCGGGAGGGTAGACCGGTCGCCCCAGCAACGGCCAGTCTCT
>NZ_JBEAIO010000038.1:0-70663 GCF_040065095.1 Klebsiella sp. CN_Kp091
CAGCGCCACCGGGGAGAGGTTCCCGGATGGCGGCTGGCGCCTTATCCGGGCTACCGGTCCGCTCCGGTTTGTAGCCCCGGTAAGCGCAGCGCGAGCCGGGAATTTTCCCTGAGGAGGCTTTGATGAATGAAACGGTAGCATTACGTCCTGGCAGCAGGTCATCGGCAAAAGAGGGAGTCGTTGATGACACCCTGGCGTCGCTGGAGGAGCTTGAACAACTGCACCCGGCTTTGAATCTGCTGGCGCACCCGTCAATCGACCATGGCAGCCATGATTTCTTTGTCTGTTGTTATGACGCGGGTGTACAGCATGCGCAGACCGGGGAGGATGAAACGGTAGCGGCGTTGCTGGGTTCGCGGACGCATGAGCAGCAAAGGAGCGGCCTGCTTTGCGCCGCCGCCGGGCATCTGGATGCGCTGCGCCAGCCGCTGACGCATAACCGTTTATGCGATCTCGCCGGGCAGATGTGCGCCAGCGTGGCGCAGGCTGATAGTGAATCGCGCAGCGGTTTCTACAGCGTACGCAGTATCTCGCTGCCGGTGTATCGACGATTGCTGCGGGACAGTCATTCGCACAGCGTTTGTTTACAGCAGTCGCTGCTGCATTTGCTGGCCTGGAAGAGTGAATCGCCGTGGGCGCGGCAGCAGGCGCAACGGCTGTTGTGGCAGGGCGGCGTTCTCGGCGAGAGAGGGGAGTTCGCGTTACTGACGCTGGATGATGAACTGCGGGAGCGGCAGGTCCGCTGGCCATCGTTGTGGTCGCTGCTGGCGGTGACCGGGTTTCTGGCCAGATTCCCGGCCGGGCCGCTGTTTGTTGATTAATCGCGCTCCGATAACGGAGCGCTAATCGTTAATTTGTCGCCGGATATTCCTGTACCGCCACGTGCAGGGTGATTTTCTTATCATCGCGCATGATGACCACCGGGATTTCTGAACCCGGGCGAATTTCTGCGACCTGGTCCATGGTTTCCAGCGCCGAAACCGCTGGTTTATCGTTCACCGAGATGATCACGTCATTAGCGCGGATCCCCGCCTGCGCCGCCGGGCCATCCGGGGCGACGTCATTGACGACGATCCCCTGGATCTGATCCATGCCGCCGCTCTGCGCATGCATCGGCGCGATCTCGCGGCCGCTGATCCCGATGTAACCGCGGATCACCCGGCCGTCACGGATCAGTTTATCCATGATTTTGGTCGCCAGCTGGAACGGGATGGCAAAGCCGATCCCTTCCGGCGTTTCGCCGTCATTGCTCTTATCGAATGACAGGGTGTTAATACCCATCAGTTCACCCAGCGAGTTGACCAGCGCGCCGCCGGAGTTGCCGTGGTTGATAGAAGCATCGGTTTGCAGGAAATTCTGCCGCCCGGTAGGGTTCAGGCCGATACGACCGGTCGCGCTGATGATGCCCTGGGTGATGGTTTGCCCGAGGTTATACGGGTTGCCTATCGCCAGTACTACATCGCCGATGTGTGGAACGCGTTTCGGGTTAATCGGGATGACCGGCAGGCCGCCGCTGGCGTTGATTTTGAGCACCGCCAGGTCGGTCAGGGTATCAGAACCGACCAACAGGGCTTCAAATACCCGTCCATCCTGCAAAGCGATGATTATCTGATCGGCATCGTTGATGACGTGCTTGTTAGTGAGGATATATCCGCGTTGGTCCATGATAACGCCGGATCCAAGCGTCAGCTGGTTATGGCTGGTGCTGTTCAGCGCGCGGTTATAGACGTTGACCACCGCAGGCGCGGCGCGTCTTACCGCAGCATTATAGCTGGCGGGCGATTCATCAGCGGTATCGCTCGGCGTCGCCGATGAGAGTTGCCACTGGCGCAGCGAAGGCATCGCCGCCAGCAGGATGCCGCCGACGATTAAACCGATAAGGACTGAACGTAAAAGCTTTCCTGGCATGATGCGAATATCGTTAATTAATGGGCAGGCGCAGCATAGCATGACTTATCCGGACATCGCACGACGCACGATGTCCGGAAGCAGCCGTCAGCGTAGCAGCAGATAAATGCTTTCGTTACCGCGCAGCACATTCAGCGCGATGACGGCCGGTTTGGTTTCCAGCACTTTACGTAGCTCGGCGATGGAACGCACGCGCTGGCGGTTGAGGCCGATAATCAGATCGTCTTTATGCAAGCCAACCTGCGACGCCGCGCTGCCTTTATCGACGTTATCGATGGTCACGCCCTTAGTGCCGTCTTTCAGCTGGCCATCGCTTAGCGCCGCTCCCTGCAGGGCCGGGATAATCAGATCGGCGCTGGCGGTGGAAGAGGTGCTCTTATCCAGCGTGACTTCGACATCCAATGGTTTGCCGTCGCGCAGTAGCCCCAGTTTTACTTTAGTGCCAGGGGCGGTAGTGGCGATACGCGAACGCAGCTCGGCGAAGCTGCTTAGCGGCTTGCCGTTCATGCTGACGATAACGTCACCGGATTTAATCCCCGCTTTTGCGGAGCCGGAATTGGCCAGGACTTCGCTTACGAAGGCGCCGCGCTGAGCGTTGATGTTCATCGCTTTGGCGATATCCGCGCTCATTTCCATGCCTTTAATGCCCAGCAGGCCGCGTTTGATTTCGCCGTATTGAATAAGCTGATCGGCGAGGGTCTTCGCCATGTTGCTCGGAATGGCGAAGCCGATGCCGATGCTGCCGCCGCCCGGCGCCAGAATGGCGGTATTAATGCCGATAAGCTCGCCGTTGAGATTCAGCAGCGCGCCGCCGGAGTTGCCGCGGTTAATTGAGGCATCGGTCTGAATAAAGTTTTCCAGCCCTTCGAGATTAAGGCCGCTTCGGCCCAGCGCGGAGATGATGCCGGAAGTGGCGGTTTGGCCGAGGCCGAAGGGGTTGCCGACGGCAACGGCGAAATCGCCGACGCGCAGCTTGTCGGAATCCGCGATGGCGATTTGCGTTAAATTGCTGGGTTTTAAAACCTGCAGCAGGGCGATATCGCTCTGCTCGTCGCTGCCGACCAGTTTGGCATCGAACTCGCGGCCATCGTTCAACTGAATGCTGATTTTCTGCGCCTGGCTTATTACGTGGTTGTTGGTCAGCACGTAGCCTTTGGCGGCGTCGATAATCACCCCTGAACCGAGGCCTTCAAACGGCTGCGCCTGCTCTTGCGGCGCGTTGTCGCCGAAGTATTTTTTCAGCTCTTCCGGCATATTCTGCACCGGCGAGGCGGTGCCTTCTACCTGCACGCTCACCACCGCAGGCAATACTTTTTCCAGCATCGGCGCGAGGCTCGGTAGCGCGCCCTGGCCTGGAACCTGGGTCGGCAGTGATGCCGCCGCCGGAGGCAGGACCGACAACGATAATCCAATGCTTAACGCTAACGCACTCAACAGCAAAGTCTGTTTCTTCATTAGATGCTGGCTCTCGTAACCTGAGGTGTATGGAAAAAACGTCCGAATGATTTGATGTTATTGAATTTTCGACCGGCTAACAATGCGGTCCGTGCTTAAATTGTAGCTGGGATGCAGGGGGAAGACGGGCGCGGAAGGCGCGCCCGGTAAATATTTTTACTCAGACAGCGGGATCAGTCGCGTTTCGCGCCACCGCGCAGCAGGCCGGATGCGCCTTCAGAATAATCGCGCGGCATCTGGACAGGCGCCTGATCGTTGCTGGCTTCGGACTCCGCCAGGCGATTGCGGAACGGATTAGCTTCCGCCATCGCGTCCGGCAGCAGGCTGCTGGAGCTTTTTGCCATGTGCTGATACAGCTGACGGTAGTCATCCGCCATGTTGTCCAGCAGTTCTGCGCTGCGCGCAAAATGGCTGACCAGCTCTTCGCGATACTCTTCAAGCTCTGCTTTATTCTTTTCCAGTTCGAACTGCAGCGCTTGTTGCTGACGCAATTTGCGGTTACCAAAACGCATGGCGACGGCACCGATGATGATACCGACGACTAATCCAATTAGCGCGTATTCCCAGGTCATGAACATCTCCCGTTGTTTTGTGGTTCCGTAGGGTGGCTGTTAGGCTCTCCGCCTGCGCCCGATAGTGCCACTATAACCGCTAATTCCACAGAAGTGGAATCCTGGCGTATCATCGCGTACTGTAGAACCGCCTTTTTTTCGTCAATCGTGCGTCACGGCGCCACGGTTTTCAAGGAATAACAATAAGATCATGCAAAGCCTGTCCCCAACATCGCGTTACCTTTTAGCTCTCAAAGAGGGCAGCCATCAACCTGACGACGTGCAACAAGAAGCGGTCAGCCGCCTCGATACCATCTATCGTGAACTGCAGGAAAAACCTGTAGCCGCAGCGCCCGCGGGCGGCGGTCTGCGGGCGAAATTCAGCAAACTACTCGGCAAGCGCGAACCGACGGCGGAAGCAACCGCCGTGCGTGGCCTGTATATGTGGGGCGGCGTGGGCCGCGGTAAAACCTGGCTGATGGATATGTTTTATCAAAGCCTGCCGGGCGAACGTAAACAGCGCCTGCATTTCCATCGCTTTATGTTGCGCGTGCACGAAGAGTTAACCACCCTGCAGGGGCATAGTGACCCGCTGGAGATCGTTGCCGATCGCTTTAAAGCGCAAACCGATGTGTTGTGCTTCGACGAGTTTTTTGTCTCCGACATCACCGATGCCATGCTGCTCGGCGGCTTAATGAAAGCGCTGTTCTCGCGTGGGATTACGCTGGTCGCTACCTCGAACATCCCGCCGGACGAACTCTACCGCAATGGTCTGCAACGCGCGCGTTTCCTGCCGGCGATAGACGCCATCAAACAGCACTGCGACATTATGAACGTGGATGCGGGGATTGATTACCGCCTGCGCACTTTGACCCAGGCGCATCTGTGGCTGTCGCCGCTCAATGGCGAGACCAGCCAGCAAATGGATAAGCTCTGGTTGGCGCTGGCGGGGGCCAAACGCGAGCAGATGCCGACGCTGGAAATTAACCACCGGCCGCTGCCGACGTTGGGCGTGGAAAACCAGACCCTGGCGGCTTCGTTTGATACTCTGTGCGTGGATGCGCGCAGCCAGCATGATTACATCGCGCTGTCACGCCTGTTCCACACCGTGATGTTGTTCGATGTGCCGGTGATGACGACGCAGCTCGAGAGCGAAGCGCGGCGCTTTATCGCGCTGGTGGATGAATTCTACGAACGCCACGTGAAGCTGGTGGTCAGCGCGGCGGTGCCGCTGTATGAGATCTATCAGGGCGAACGCCTGAAATTTGAGTTCCAGCGCTGTTTATCGCGCCTGCAGGAAATGCAAAGCGAAGAGTATCTGAAGCAGCCGCACATGCCCTGAATCCAGCCTTCTTCTCACGCTGAGAAAAACCTGCTGCAAATCACATAAAGGGGTCGATCTTTGGCCCCTACTTCTCTATAATCTTGCGACCCCACGTTACGAGAAGGTTTTTTTTCCCGAAATCTTCTATGTGCTGGCATAGGCTATTCGAAGGGGTAGGTTTGCCGGACTTTGTCGTGTGAACCTCAACTGACTAAACGTTTGGGTGTTCACCAACGTGTAACTTATTTATTTGGGTAAGCTTTTAATGAAAACTTTTACAGCTAAACCAGAAACCGTAAAACGCGACTGGTATGTTGTTGACGCGACCGGTAAAACTCTGGGCCGTCTGGCTACTGAACTGGCTCGTCGCCTGCGCGGTAAGCACAAAGCGGAATACACTCCGCACGTTGATACTGGTGATTACATCATCGTTCTGAACGCAGAAAAAGTTGCTGTAACCGGCAACAAGCGCGAAGACAAAATGTACTACCACCACACCGGCCACATCGGTGGTATCAAAGAAGCGACCTTTGAAGAGATGATTGCCCGCCGTCCTGAGCGTGTGATTGAAATCGCGGTTAAAGGCATGCTGCCAAAAGGCCCGCTGGGTCGTGCTATGTACCGTAAACTGAAAGTTTACGCTGGTAACGAGCACAACCACGCGGCACAGCAACCGCAAGTTCTTGACATCTAATCGGGATTATAGGCAATGGCTGAAAATCAATACTACGGCACTGGTCGCCGCAAAAGTTCCGCAGCTCGCGTTTTCATCAAACCGGGCAACGGCAAAATCGTAATCAACCAGCGTTCGCTGGAACAGTACTTCGGTCGTGAAACTGCCCGCATGGTAGTTCGTCAGCCGCTGGAACTGGTCGACATGGTTGAGAAACTGGATCTGTACATCACTGTTAAAGGTGGTGGTATCTCTGGTCAGGCTGGTGCGATCCGTCACGGTATCACCCGCGCTCTGATGGAGTACGACGAGTCCCTGCGTTCTGAACTGCGTAAAGCTGGCTTCGTTACTCGTGACGCTCGTCAGGTTGAACGTAAGAAAGTCGGTCTGCGTAAAGCACGTCGTCGTCCGCAGTTCTCCAAACGTTAATTGTTTTCTGCTCACGCAGAACAATTTGCGAAAAAACCCGCTTCGGCGGGTTTTTTTATGGATAAAACGGCTGTTATCCACAAAGAAATGGCCTGTTCTTACCACTTTTTCAGCATTTCCAGAATACCCTCACCACAACGTCCGCAAAATCTGGTAAACTATCATCCAATTTTCTGCCCAAATGCTGGTGGTTGTTCATTTTTTAGTTAATCAATGAACATATCGTCGCCGTGCGAATGGGGTTTATACATCTGGCTGGCCATGCGTGGTCGGCAGCAGTAAAAATTCTGAATATACCTGGAGGTTTTCATGGCTGTCGCTGCCAACAAACGTTCGGTAATGACGCTGTTTTCTGGTCCTACTGACATCTATAGCCATCAGGTCCGCATCGTGCTGGCCGAAAAAGGTGTCAGTTTTGAGATAGAGCACGTGGAGAAGGATAACCCGCCTCAGGATCTGATTGACCTCAACCCGAATCAAAGCGTCCCGACGCTGGTGGATCGTGAGCTCACTCTGTGGGAATCCCGCATCATTATGGAATACCTGGATGAGCGTTTCCCGCATCCGCCGCTAATGCCGGTTTACCCGGTGGCGCGTGGTGAAAGCCGTCTGTACATGCAACGTATCGAGAAAGACTGGTATTCGCTGATGAATACCATCCAGACCGGTACCGCGGCCCAGGCTGATGCCGCTCGTAAGCAGCTGCGTGAAGAACTGCAGGCGATTGCGCCGGTCTTTACTCAGAAGCCTTACTTCCTGAGCGACGAATTCAGCCTGGTCGATTGCTACCTGGCTCCGCTGCTGTGGCGTTTGCCGGTTCTCGGCGTAGAACTGGTGGGTGCTGGCGCGAAAGAGCTTAAGGGCTATATGACTCGCGTCTTCGAACGTGATTCTTTCCTCGCTTCTTTAACTGAAGCCGAGCGTGAAATGCGCCTCGGCCGGGGCTAAATAATGGATGTATCACAGCTGACGCCGCGTCGCCCGTACCTGCTGCGGGCGTTCTATGAGTGGCTGCTGGATAACCAGCTGACTCCGCACCTGGTCGTCGATGTGACGCTGCCAGGCGTTCTCGTGCCGATGGAGTACGCTCGCGACGGCCAAATCGTTCTGAACATTGCGCCGCGTGCGGTGGGCAATCTGGAACTGGCGAATGACGAAGTGCGCTTTAACGCTCGCTTCGGCGGCGTACCGCGCAACGTTTCCGTGCCGCTGGCTGCGGTACTCGCTATCTATGCCCGTGAGAACGGCGCAGGAACGATGTTTGAACCTGAAGCGGCCTATGACGAAGATGTCAGCAGCCTCAACGATGATGACGTTGCGCCTGAGAGCGAAAACGAAACGGTGATGTCGGTGATTGATGGCGATAAGCCGGATAATCACGATGACGATCCTGACGATACGCCACCGCCGCCGCGCGGTGGTCGTCCGGCGCTGCGCGTTGTGAAGTAATTCCTGACAGGCCCTCCGGGGCCTGTTTTTTTGCCCACGCTTAACCACGATCAAGCATAAAAAAGCCCGGTGGCGTTAACCATCGGGCTTTTATGCGCTGAGACTCAGGCTTTAATCAGACTTCAAGGTAATTGAGGATACCGTCCGCCGCTTTGCGGCCTTCGGCAATCGCCGTTACCACCAGGTCTGAACCGCGAACGATATCGCCGCCGGCAAAGATTTTCGGGTTGCTGGTCTGGAACGCGTTGTCGCTGCCTTCCGGGGCGATGATGCGGCCCTGAGAATCCAGCTCGACGCTATGCTTCGCCAGCCATTCCATGCTGTGTGGACGGAAACCAAACGCCATCACCACCGCGTCTGCGGGCACCACGTGCTCGGAACCGGCGACGATTTCCGCGCGGCGGCGGCCTTTCGCATCCGGCTGGCCCATTTCGGTGCGCGCCATTTTCACGCCGCACACTTTGCCGTTGGCGTTCACTTCCACGCCCAGCGGCTGGACGTTGAACTGGAATTCGACACCCTCTTCACGCGCGTTTTTCACTTCACGTTTGGAGCCTGGCATGTTTTCTTCGTCACGGCGATAGGCGCAGATAACGTGCGCCGCCCCCTGACGAACAGAGGTCCGCACGCAGTCCATCGCGGTGTCGCCGCCGCCGAGAACCACCACGCGTTTGCCTTCCATACTGACGAACGGTTCGTGCGCCGTTTCGCCAAAGCCCATGATCTGTTTGGTGTTGGCGATAAGGAACGGCAGCGCGTCATACACGCCGTTGGCATCTTCGTTTTCCAGTCCGCCGCGCATGGACTGGTAGGTGCCCACGCCCAGAAATACCGCGTCGTACTCTTTCAGCAGCTCGTCGAGCTGGACGTCACGACCCACTTCGGTATTGAGCCGGAATTCAATCCCCATGCCGGTGAAGATCTCGCGGCGGCGGGTCATCACCTCTTTTTCCAGCTTAAACGCCGGGATGCCGAAGGTCAGCAGACCGCCGATTTCCGGATGACGATCGAAGACGATAGCCTTCACGCCGTTGCGGGTCAGCACATCCGCGCAGGCCAGGCCTGCCGGACCGGCGCCGATAATGGCGACGGTTTTTCCGGTTTGCTTCACGCCGGACAAGTCCGGACGCCAGCCCATCTCAAACGCCTTATCGTTGATATAGCGTTCAATGTTGCCGATGGTCACCGCGCCGAACTCATCGTTCAGGGTGCAGGAACCTTCGCACAGGCGGTCCTGCGGGCAGACGCGTCCGCAGACTTCCGGCAGGGTGTTGGTCTGATGCGACAGCTCCGCCGCTTCAAAAATACGCCCCTCGTTGGCCAGTTTCAGCCAGTTAGGGATGTAGTTGTGCACCGGACATTTCCATTCGCAGTACGGGTTGCCGCAGGAGAGGCAGCGATCCGCCTGCGCCTTGGCCTGGCCTTCTGAAAACGGCTCGTAAATTTCTACAAATTCAATTTTACGGATCTTCAGCGGTTTCTTTGGCGGATCAACGCGCTGCAGGTCGATAAATTGGTATACGTTCTGACTCATCTTAACCCCTTACTGCGCCTGCACCCGCAGCTCAGCTGCGGAACGACTACGGTGACCCAACAGTGCTTTAACATCGCTGGACTTCGGTTTAACCAGCGCAAACTTCGCCGCGAAGGCCGGCCAGTTGGCGAGGATCTCTTCGCCGCGCTGCGAACCGGTAAGCTGGACGTGTTCGGTAATTAAGCCGCGCAGGTGCTCCTCATGGATAGCCAGCGTGTCCACGTCCAGAACTTCCACCAGTTCGGGGTTAACGCGTTTACGGAAGTCGCCATCTTCATCCAGGACGTAAGCAAAGCCGCCGGTCATACCCGCGCCGAAGTTCACGCCGGTTTTCCCCAGGATACAGACAATACCGCCGGTCATGTATTCACAGCCGTTGTCGCCGATGCCTTCCACCACGGTGATGGCGCCGGAGTTACGTACCGCAAAGCGTTCGCCCGCGCGTCCTGCCGCGTACAGACGACCGCCGGTTGCGCCATACAGACAGGTGTTGCCAATGATGCTTGCTTCATGGCTACGGAAGGCGGAGCCGACCGGAGGACGAATCGACAGCAGACCGCCCGCCATGCCTTTACCCACGTAGTCGTTGGCGTCGCCGGTCAGGTGCAGCTCAACGCCGCCGGCGTTCCAGACGCCGAAGCTCTGGCCCGCGGTACCGCTAAAGTGGGCGGTAATCGGGTCGGCGGCCAGCCCCTGGTCGCCGTGAGTCTGGGCGATATAACCGGACAGCGACGCCCCAACGGAACGGTCGGTGTTGCGAATATCGAACCAGAACGTTTTGCTCTGTTTGTTATCCACATACGGCTTCGCCTGCTGCAGCAGCTGCGCGTTGAGCACGCCGTTATCGAACGGCGGGTTGCTCTCGGTGCAGTACAACGCCTTGCCTGGCAGCGGCTCAGCGGTTTCCAGCAGCTTGCCGAGCTCCAGTTTCTGCTGTTTCGCCGTAAAGCCTTCCAGTTCTTTCAGCAGGTCGGTGCGGCCGATCAGGTCCACCAGACGCTTCACGCCCAGCTGCGCCATCAGCTCGCGGGTTTCGCGGGCGATGAATTCAAAGTAGTTGGTCACTTTGAACGGCAGGCCGTGGTAGTGGTTCTTACGCAGTTTGTCGTCCTGGGTCGCCACGCCGGTGGCGCAGTTGTTCAGATGACAGATACGCAGGTATTTACAGCCCAGCGCGACCATTGGGCCGGTGCCGAAGCCGAAGCTTTCCGCGCCAAGGATCGCCGCTTTGATGATATCGAGGCCGGTTTTCAGGCCGCCGTCTACCTGCAGGCGAATTTTATGACGCAGACCGTTGGCGACCAGCGCCTGCTGGGTTTCCACCAGGCCAAGTTCCCACGGACAGCCGGCATATTTCACCGATGAGAGCGGGCTCGCCCCGGTGCCGCCATCGTAGCCGGCGATAGTGATAAGGTCTGCGTAGGCTTTCGCCACGCCGGTGGCGATAGTGCCGACACCCGGTTCGGAAACCAGTTTGACGGAAATCATCGCCTTCGGATTGACCTGCTTGAGGTCGAAAATCAGCTGCGCCAGATCCTCGATAGAGTAAATATCGTGGTGCGGCGGCGGGGAGATCAGCGTCACGCCAGGTACCGAATAACGCAGTTTGGCGATATAAGGCGTCACTTTGTCACCCGGCAACTGTCCGCCTTCACCGGGTTTCGCGCCCTGGGCGACTTTAATCTGGATCACGTCGGCATTCACCAGGTAGGCTGGAGTAACGCCGAAACGACCGGAAGCCACCTGCTTAATACGCGAGACTTTGTTGGTGCCGTAGCGCGCCGGGTCTTCACCGCCTTCACCGGAGTTGGAGAAGCCGCCGATGCTGTTCATCGCTTCCGCCAGTGATTCGTGCGCTTCCGGGCTCAGTGCGCCGATCGACATGGCCGCGGTATCGAAGCGTTTAAACAGCTCTTTCGCTGATTCCACCTCATTGATGCTTACGGCTTCATCGCCTGGGTTGAGCGCCAGCAGATCGCGCAGCGTGGCCGCCGGGCGTTCATTAACCAGCTTCGCGTATTCCTGATAATCACGGTATTCGCCGCTCTGAACCGCCTGCTGCAGGGTGCGAACGACGTCCGGGTTATAGGCGTGATATTCGCCGCCGTGGACATATTTCAGCAAGCCGCCCTGAGCCAGCGGTTTACGCGCCAGCCATGCGCGTTTCGACAGATTCAGCAGGTCCTGCTGGAAATCGTCGAAACCGGCGCCGCCGATGCGGCTCACTACGCCCTGGAAGCAGAGGTCGGCCACGTCGCGATGCAGACCGACCGCTTCGAACAGCTTCGAGCAGCGGTAGGAGGCGATGGTCGAGATCCCCATCTTCGACATGATTTTGTACAGGCCTTTGTTGATGCCGTTACGGTAGTTCAGCATCACCGCACGGTATTCTTTATCGATAGCTTTGCTATCTACCAGCTTCGCCAGGGTTTCATAAGCTAGATACGGATAGATAGCCGTCGCGCCAAAGCCCAGCAGCACCGCAAAGTGGTGCGGGTCTCGGGCGCTGGCGGTTTCGACGATGATGTTAGCGTCGCAGCGCAGGCTCTTATCGACGAGGCGCGTCTGGATGGCGCCAACGGCCATCGGCGCCGGTACCGGCAGACGATCTTTCGCGATGTTGCGGTCGGACAGCACCAGCAGTACGGTGCCGTTACGCACCATCTGTTCCGCTTTATCGCACAGCGCTTTTACCGTCTCGGCCAGCGTGGTTTCGTTGGCATCAAAGGTAATATCCAGGGTGTCGGCGCGATAGTGCTCCTCTTCCATGGTGGTCAGCTGTTTAAAGTCTGAGTACAGCAGGATCGGCGATTTGAAGCTCAGGCGGTGCGCCTGGCCTTCCGCTTCGCAGAAGACGTTCATTTCACGGCCGATACTGGTAGCCAGCGACATCACGTGCGCTTCACGCAGCGGATCGATAGGCGGGTTTGTCACCTGGGCGAACTGCTGGCGGAAATAATCGTAAATGATACGCGGCTGGCTGGAGAGCACGGCGAATGGGGTATCATCGCCCATCGAACCGACCGCTTCCTGGCCATTTTCCCCAAGGACGCGCAGGACGGAGTCCAGCTCTTCGGCGCTGTAGTTAAACTGTTTCTGGTAGCTGGCGAGCGTGTCATCATCCAACTGACGGCTGCCGACTTCTTCTTCCGGCAGGTCTTCGAACGGCACCAGACGGCGGACGTTTTTCTCCATCCACTCTTTGTACGGATGGCGGCTTTTCAGATCGTTATCGGTTTCCGCCGAGTGCAGAATACGCCCGCTGCGGGTATCGATGACCATCAGCTCGCCAGGCCCAACGCGGCCTTTTTCCATCACCTCATCCGGCTGGTAGTCCCAGATACCGACTTCAGACGCACAGGTGATGAGTTTGTCTTTAGTGATGACGTAGCGCGCCGGACGCAGACCGTTACGGTCGAGGTTACAGGCGGCGTAGCGGCCGTCGGACATGACGATGCCCGCCGGGCCGTCCCACGGCTCCATATGCATGGAGTTAAAGTCGAAGAACGCGCGCAGCTCCGGATCCATGTCCGGGTTATTCTGCCAGGCTGGCGGTACCAGCAGGCGCATCGCGCGGACGATATCCATCCCGCCTGCCAGCAGCAGTTCCAGCATATTATCCATCGAGCTTGAGTCAGAGCCGGTTTCATTGACGAACGGCGCGGCGTCATGCAGATCGGGGATCAGCGGGGTCTGGAATTTATAGGTACGTGCGCGGGCCCACTGGCGGTTACCGGTGATGGTATTGATTTCACCATTGTGCGCCAGATAGCGGAACGGCTGCGCCAGCGGCCAGCGCGGTACGGTATTGGTGGAGAAGCGCTGGTGGAACAGGCAGATGGCGGATTCCAGGCGCAGGTCCGCGAGGTCCAGGTAGAAGCGCGGCAGATCCGCCGGCATACACAGACCTTTATAGATATTAACCAGGTTCGACAGGCTACAAACGTAGAAATCTTTGTCTTCCTGCAGGCGCTTTTCAATGCGACGGCGGGCGATGAACAGACGGCGTTCCATATCGCGCGGACGCCAGCCTGCCGGGGCGTTAACAAAAATTTGTTCAATACGAGGCAGCGAGGAGAGGGCGATTTCACCGAGTACGCCTTCGTTAGTTGGCACATCGCGCCAGCCAACGATAGACAATGTTTCGCGTTGCAGCTCTTCTTCAACGATACGGCGCGCAGCGCTTGCCAGCTCGGGGTCTTTATTCAGGAACAGCATCCCGACGGCGTAGTTTTTGGCTAAGCGCCAGCCGCGCTCTTCCGCCACAATCCGGAAGAAACGATCGGGTTTTTGTAACAGCAGGCCGCAACCGTCGCCGGTTTTACCATCGGCAAGGATCGCGCCGCGGTGCTGCATTCGGGCCAGTGCGTGTATAGCGGTGCGCACTACCTTGTGGCTAGGTTCGCCTTCTATGTGGGCGATCAGGCCGAAACCACAGTTATCCCGCTCAAGGGATTTGTCGTACAACATATCAGTGAACCTCCCCAGGCTCTACGGGACGCCCCCTTAATCGATTGCGCGCAAGGCACAGCAAGAGCATGGCGACGGGGTAAGGGCATCTTTGCCTACCTCGCATTCGCCCTCTTTAAATCCTTTTCGCATCGGTACACAAGTTTGAGGACTTGCTATTAAGAGGGAATCTCAATTACTGCATAAATATGATGAGCAGAGCGCTCATCCAGAAAGCTTCCAGCGGATTCCCAACTTATCGAGAATCCACACTTACGTCAAATGGCAATCTTATTTATACAAAAGTGTGCTAAGAGGTGTTTAATATTATGATTTTAAAAAGAATTGTTGTTTTTTTAAAGGCATATAAACTCTCAGGGATGCGTAATCTAGTGTGATCTGTCTCACTATATCCGCAGCCTAAGATTACCTTTCTGTGCTGAATTGTTTTTTTATAGCAGAGTATTTGACTACTGGTATTCTTAATGGCAGGAAATAAAACTGTTTTTTGCTGCGACAAAGATAATTGAAACTCAGCATTGAAGTATAAGTAAATGTTATTACCGCGGGTGTGAATGAAACCGCGTTTATTTTGATTGATTATGCAATTAGGTAAGCGGCCGCGCTGACGATTGATCCAGGTCATCGCCGTCGGAGGCTAAAAATGGCAGGCTTGGCCCCTTTCTTGAGGCCGGTCTATCAGATTATGCAGTTACAAAAATTAGTCAACATGTTTGGTGGGGATCTTACGCGCCGCTACGGCGAAAAGGTACATAAACTGACGCTGCATGGTGGATTTAGCTGCCCGAATCGCGATGGCACAATCGGCCGCGGCGGCTGCACATTTTGTAATGTCGCCTCCTTCGCCGACGAGGCCCAGCAGTACCGTTCGATTGCCGATCAACTGGCGCACCAGGCGCAGTTGGTTAACCGAGCGAAACGCTACCTTGCTTATTTCCAGGCCTACACCAGCACCTTTGCCGAAGTACAGCTGCTGCGTTCAATGTATCAGCAGGCGGTGAGCCAGGCGAATATCGTTGGGCTGTGCGTCGGCACCCGTCCCGACTGCGTTCCCGATGCGGTGCTGGATCTGCTCAGCGAATATCGGGAGCAGGGCTATGAAATCTGGCTGGAGCTGGGATTGCAGACCGCGCATGATAAAACGCTGCATCGTATCAATCGCGGCCATGACTTTGCCTGCTACCAGCGCACCACCCGACTGGCGCGCGAGCGCGGATTAAAGGTCTGCGCGCATCTTATCGTCGGCCTGCCGGGCGAAACCCAGCAGCAGTGCCTGCAAACCTTGCAACGGGTAGTCGAAACCGGGGTCGATGGCATCAAGCTGCACCCGTTGCACATCGTGACCGGCAGCATCATGGCGAAAGCCTGGCAGGCGGGGCGCCTGAACGGTATTGCGCTGGATGATTATACGGTCACCGCCGGTGAGATGATTCGCCATACCCCGCCGGAGGTGATTTATCATCGCATCTCGGCCAGCGCCCGTCGCCCGACGCTCCTGGCGCCGCTGTGGTGCGAAAACCGCTGGACCGGTATGGTCGAGTTGGACAAATACCTTAATACCCATGGCGTTCAGGGGTCGGCATTGGGGACGCCGTGGGTCCTGCCCGCCTGATGTTCCACTTCCTTAACGGCTGATTACCGCCGCATTTTTTGCACAACTTACAGCGTAATGTTCAGAATTGGGTATTATTGTGCGGAGTTGGCGATAAGGAATCCTTCATGAAGCAAATTCGTATGCTGGCGCAGTACTATGTCGATCTGATGATGAAGTTAGGTCTGGTGCGCTTTTCAATGCTGTTGGCTCTGGCGCTGGTGGTGCTGGCTATCGTGGTGCAGATGGCCGTCACGATGGTGCTGCATGGGCAGGTTGAGAGTATCGATGTTATCCGCTCTATATTCTTCGGGCTGCTGATTACCCCCTGGGCGGTCTATTTTCTGTCGGTGGTGGTCGAACAACTGGAAGAGTCGCGCCAGCGGCTCTCGCGGCTGGTGGAAAAGCTGGAAGAGATGCGCGAGCGCGATCTTAAGCTTAACGTGCAGCTCAAGGACAATATCGCCCAGTTGAATCAGGAAATTGGCGAACGTGAGAAAGCGGAAGCGGAACGTGAAACCACGCTGGAACAGCTGAAAATAGAGATGAAAGAGCGTGAAGAGACGCAGATTCAGCTGGAACAACAGTCCTCCTTCCTGCGCTCTTTCCTTGATGCCTCACCGGATCTGGTTTTCTATCGTAACGAAGATAAGGAGTTCTCCGGCTGTAACCGGGCGATGGAGCTGTTGACCGGAAAAAGCGAAAAGCAGCTGATTCACCTCAAGCCGCAGGATGTCTATAGCGAAGAAGCCGCGGTAAAAGTGCTGGAGACCGATGAGAAAGTCTTCCGCCACAATGTCTCGCTAACCTACGAACAATGGCTCGATTATCCCGATGGGCGTAAAGCCTGCTTTGAGATCCGCAAGGTCCCCTACTATGACCGCGTGGGCAAGCGCCGTGGCCTGATGGGCTTTGGTCGCGATATTACCGAGCGTAAGCGCTATCAGGACGCGCTGGAGCGCGCCAGCCGGGACAAGACCACCTTTATCTCAACCATCAGCCACGAGCTGCGTACGCCGCTCAACGGCATCGTTGGGCTCAGCCGCATCCTGCTGGATACTGAACTGACCAACGAGCAGGAAAAATATCTGAAAACTATCCATGTTTCAGCGGTGACGCTAGGGAATATCTTCAATGATATTATCGACATGGATAAAATGGAGCGGCGTAAAGTGCAGCTCGATAATCAGGAAGTGGACTTCACCAGCTTCCTTGCCGACCTGGAAAACCTCTCAGGCCTGCAGGCGCAGCAGAAAGGTTTACGCTTTGTGATGGAGCCAACCCAGCCGCTGCCGCATAAAGTGGTAACTGATGGTACGCGCCTGCGGCAGATCCTGTGGAACCTGATCAGCAATGCGGTGAAGTTTACCCAACAGGGCAATGTCACCGTGCGCGTCCGCTATGACGAAGGCGATATGCTGCACTTCGAAGTTGAGGACTCCGGTATCGGTATCCCACAGGCGGAGCAGGACAAAATTTTCGCCATGTATTATCAGGTGAAAGACAGCCACGGCGGTAAACCGGCAACCGGTACCGGGATTGGCCTGGCGGTGTCGCGCCGTCTGGCGCGTAATATGGGCGGCGATATCAGCGTGACCAGCCAGCCGGGGCAGGGGGCGACGTTTACCCTGACCGTACACGCGCAGGCGGTGGCTGATGAAGTCGAAGATACGCTGGCCGAAGACGATATGCCGCTGCCGGCGCTGAACGTGCTGCTGGTGGAAGATATCGAACTGAACGTGATTGTCGCCCGTTCGGTGCTGGAAAAATTGGGCAACAGCGTGGACGTGGCGATGACCGGTAAAGCCGCGCTGGAGATGTTCGAACCCGGCGAATACGACCTGGTGTTGCTGGACATTCAGCTACCGGACATGACTGGCCTCGATATCTCGCGACAGCTAAAACAGCGCTATGCCGCCGATGAGCTGCCGCCGCTGGTGGCGCTGACCGCCAACGTCCTGAAGGATAAAAAAGAGTATCTTGATGCCGGCATGGACGATGTGCTGAGCAAGCCGCTGTCGGTACCCGCATTAACCGCAATTATTAAGAAGTTCTGGGATGCGCCGGAAGACGATGGCCATGAGCCGCCCGCGGTGGATGTGGCGAAATCGGCATCGGTACTGGATACCGACATGCTGGAACAATATATCGAGCTGGTGGGGCCGAAGCTGATTACCGACGGGCTGGCGGTGTTCGAGAAGATGATGCCGGGCTACATGTCCGTGCTGGAATCGAATCTCACCGCGCGCGACCAGAAAGGTATCGTCGATGAAGGCCATAAAATTAAGGGCGCGGCGGGGTCGATAGGCTTGCGCCATATCCAGCAGTTGGGGCAGCAGATCCAAACGCCAGATTTACCTGCCTGGGAAGACAACGTCGGTGAGTGGGTGGAAGAGATGAAATCCGAGTGGCAAAACGATGTTGCGGTACTGAAGGCCTGGATTGCGGCGGCGGATAAAAAATGACCCCGGATAAACCGGGGTGCGCGAATACTGCGCCAACACCAGGGAACTGGTTGTTGAGCCAGGATTGTTCGAGTGATTTTTTTACACGGCGCAACCTGAGGATTTGGCTTGCTCGCTCATTAAGATAGCAAACCATAAATATTTTGTTACGTGAATCGGTAAAATATGTGAAGCATAGCGAGTAAATCAAAATTATTTACTTGTTTCATAGAGTTGCGCTAAGGGGTTAGCAAGATGAAGAAGATTGGCGTGGTACTAAGCGGCTGCGGTGTTTACGACGGCGCAGAAATTCATGAAGCGGTCATTACCCTGTTGGCCATTGCGCGTCGCGGCGCGCAGGCGGTTTGCTTTGCGCCGGATAAGGCGCAAAGCGACGTGATCAACCATCTGACCGGCGAAACGATGGCGGAAAGCCGCAACGTGCTGATTGAAGCGGCGCGCCTGGCGCGCGGCGCTATTCATCCTTTGGCCAGCGCCCGCGCGGACGAGCTGGATGCGCTGATTGTGCCCGGCGGCTTTGGCGCGGCGAAAAACCTGAGTAATTTTGCCGCCCAGGGGAGTGAGTGCGCGGTTGACCGCGATTTGCAGACGCTAACGCTGGCGATGCACGAAGCGGGTAAGCCGCTGGGCTTTATGTGTATCGCGCCGGCGCTGTTGCCGAAGATTTTCCCGACGCCGCTGCGGATAACCATCGGTACCGATCCGGATACTGCCGAGGTGCTGGAAGAGATGGGCGCGGAGCACGTGCCGTGCCCGGTTGACGACATCGTGGTCGATGAAGACAACAAAGTAGTGACTACGCCTGCTTATATGCTGGCGCAGAATATCGCCGAGGCCGCCAGCGGTATTGAGAAACTGGTCGATCGCGTACTGGTTCTCGCTGAATGAGTAAGCGTGTTGCGCCGCTGGCGATGATCAAGCGCCTGCTGTTACGCCTGGCGCTTATCTGCGTGGTGTTCTGGGGCGGCGGTATCGCCTTATTCAGCGTCCTGCCGGTGCCGTTCTCAGCGGTGATGCTGGAGCGCCAGGTTAGCGCCTGGTTCTCCGGTGATTTTCATTATGTCGCCCATTCTGATTGGGTTGGGATGGACGAGATTTCCCCCTGGATGGGGCTGGCGGTGATTGCCGCTGAAGATCAGAAATTCCCCGACCACTGGGGTTTTGACGTGCCGGCAATCGAAAAAGCGCTGGCGCACAACGAACGGAATGAAAATCGAATTCGCGGCGCGTCGACGCTCTCTCAGCAGACGGCGAAAAACCTGTTTTTATGGGATGGCCGTAGCTGGTTGCGCAAGGGGCTGGAAGTGGGCTTGACCGTCGGTATCGAAACGGTCTGGAGCAAGAAACGCATTCTCACCGTGTACTTGAATATTGCCGAGTTTGGCGACGGTATTTTTGGTGTTGAAGCGGCGGCCCAGCGCTATTTTCATAAGCCGGCCAGCCGTTTAACCCCTGCAGAGGCCGCGCTGCTGGCGGCGGTATTACCGAACCCGATTCGTTTTCGCGCCGATGCGCCGTCAGGCTATGTTCGCAGCCGACAGGCGTGGATCCTGCGCCAGATGCGTCAGTTAGGCGGCGAAGGCTTTATGCAGGCCAATAAGCTGCATTAACCGCGATCCCGCCGGGAGATGATTAGTCTTCATCAAACCCGGCGTTGAACAGCGCAATCACCGCCGCCAGCGCTTCGACTTCCTGCGGGCCGCTGGCCTCAACCTCAATTTGGCGTCCTTTGGCGGAATCCAGCATCAGCAGGGCGATAACGCTGTTGGCTTCCGCCTCCGTGCCTTCGTCGTTGCGTAGCAATACTTCCGCATCGAAATTCTGCATCAGCTCGAAAAGCTTCATTGCCGGGCGCGCGTGCATACCCAGCTTGTTGGTGATTTCAACGGTTTGCTTGACGGTCATGATTTACGTTTTTCCAGCGTCCGGTGACGAGATTGTACGTTCTTACCGCGCGAGCGGAAGTAGTCAGCCAGCTGTTCGGCAATATAGACCGAGCGATGCTTACCGCCGGTACAACCAATGGCCACCGTCAAATAGCTGCGGTTATTGGTTTCCAGCATTGGCAACCATAGCTCAAGATAGCTACGCGTCTGATAAATAAAGTTATGCACTTCCGTATGGCGATCGAGGAAGGCGGCAACCGGTTTATCGAGGCCGGTCATCGGGCGCAGCTTTGGATCCCAGTGCGGGTTTGGCAGGAAGCGGACGTCAAAGACGTAATCGGCATCGATAGGGATACCGTGTTTGAAGCCGAATGATTCAAACACCATCGTCAATTCACGCTCGCGTTTACCTAACAGGCGAGTACGCAGCATCTCGGCCAGTTCATGCACCGACATTTCGGAAGTATCGACGATCAGATCCGCACGGGAGCGCAGCGGCTCGAGCAGATCGCTCTCTTCGTCGATCGCGCTTTCGAGCGACAGATTCTTGCTGGAGAGCGGATGCAAGCGGCGGGTATCGCTGTAACGGCGGATCAGGGTGTTGCGGTCGGCATCAAGGAACAGCAGCTGCGGGGAGAAGGATTCCGGCAGATTCTGCATCGCTTGTTCAAAGATTTCCGGTGATTCCGGCATATTACGCACGTCAATGCTGACGGCCGCGGAGATATCGCGGTCGGCCAGCGTTCGCGCCAGCTCAGGCAACAGCACTACCGGCAGGTTATCCACACAGTAGAAGCCCATATCTTCCAGCGCTCGCAGGGCGACGGATTTCCCCGAGCCAGAGCGGCCGCTGACGATCATCAGTACCATGTACCGTTTCTCCTCAGTACGATAAAGGTTAAGTCGCGACTCACGTTAAGCGTCATCGCTGCTTCCTGCTTCGGTGATGATCTCATACAACTCTTCATCGCTCACCGCAGCGCGCAGGCGACGGCAGATGGTTTTGTCCGCCAGACGTTTGGCGACCAGCGAGAGCGTATGCAGATGGGTTTTGGTTTGATCGGCCGGCACCAGTAGCGCAAACAGCAGATCGACCGGCTGATTGTCGATCGCATCGAAGGCGATCGGCGTTTCCAGCTGCACAAAGACGCCAACGGCGCGCAGGGTATCCTCTTCAAGCTTGCCGTGAGGGATCGCAATGCCGTTGCCGATTCCGGTACTGCCCATTTTTTCACGGGTCAGGATCGCTTCAAAGACCACCTGCGGCGGTAAACCTAGCTGCTTCGCCGCCAGTTCGCTGATGATTTCCAGCGCGCGTTTCTTGCTCTGGCAGTGAACCTGGCTACGGGTACAATCCTGGTTAAGGACATTGCTCAGTTGTAGAGCGGAATCGTTGTTCATCATAATTTCACCTGAGCTGCCCTTATCCGCGGGCTGCGGATAAGGGCGATCGCCCGGACAATTAGTGTTGTTTCAGTTTATCTTTATGTTTTGTTAACTGTCTTGCCAGCTTATCGATAAGACCATCGATAGCGGCATACATATCCTGCCCTTCCGCACTGGCATGGATTTCGCCACCGTTGACATGCAAATTGGCGTCCGCGATTTGCGTCACCTTCTCTACTTTTAACACAATATAGACCTGGTTGATCCTATCGAAAAACTGCTCCAGTTTGCTGAACTTCGTGGTAACGAAGTCGCGCATAGCAGGAGTGATCTCGACGTTGTGTCCTGTAATGTTGAGCTGCATAGTGTCTTCCTTATCGGTTGTGTCAGACCAGTTGTTTGCGCTGGTTTGACGGCGGAATGGATAAAGACTCTCGGTACTTAGCAACAGTGCGTCGCGCCACCATAATACCCTGATCGGAGAGCATGGTGGTGAGCTTGCTGTCGCTCAACGGCTTCGCGGGGTTCTCCGCGGCGATTAACTTCTTCACCAGCGCGCGAATGGCGGTAGACGAGGCTTCGCCGCCGCCTTCGGTATTGACGTGGCTGGAAAAGAAATACTTCAACTCAAAAATACCGCGTGGACTGTGCAGATATTTTTGCGTGGTAACGCGTGAAATTGTTGATTCATGCATCTCGACGGCCTGGGCGATGTCCGCCAGCACCATCGGTTTCATAAATTCTTCGCCCTGCTCAAAGAAGGCCTGCTGTTGCTCGACGATGCAACGGCTCACGCGCAGCAGGGTATCGTTACGGCTCTCAAGGCTTTTAATCAGCCAGCGGGCTTCCTGCAGGTTGCTGCGGATAAACTGGCTGTCGGCGTCGTTGCGCGCATTATTGCCCATCGCCGCGTATTGCTGATTGATTTTCAGCCGCGGAATGCTGTCGGAATTGAGTTCGACGACCCAGCGGCCGCTGACTTTACGCACCAGCACATCCGGGATCACGTATTCCGGCTCGCTGGTTTGAATGGACTGCCCCGGGCGCGGATCCAGCGACTGGATCAGGCAAACCGCCTCTTTCAGAACGTCTTCTTTCAAGCGGGTGACGCGCATCAGGCTGCGGAAATCATGGTTGGCCAGGAGATCAAGATGCTCGCTGATGATCAACCGGGCTTCTTCCAGCCATGGTGTCTCTTTGGCAAATTGTGAAAGCTGGATCAGCAGACAGTCACGGAGATCCCTGGCGGCGACGCCGACCGGATCGAAACGCTGCACGCGTTTGAGTACCGCTTCCACTTCCTCAATGCCAATTTCATCATCTTCGATACTATCGACAATGTCCTGAATGGGAATAGTAAGGTAACCGGTATCGTCAACGGCATCGACGATGGAGGTGGCAATCGCGCGGTCGGTATCGGTGAAAGGCGTGAGCTCAACCTGCCACATCAGATAATCCTGCAGGCTCTGGGTGGTTTCACCCTGATAGATCGGCAGTTCATCGTCCTGGTAGTCGACGCCATTACCCGACGGCGTGCCGGCGGTGTAGATTTCATCCCAGCTGGCGTCCAGCGGAAGCTCATCCGGCATCTCTTTTTGTTCGAGCGCGTCGACGGTATCCAGAGATTCGCGGTCCTCGGCTTCTGTGGTCTCAACCTCTTCGTGAAGATCGGTTTGCTCAAGCAACGGGTTACTCTCCAGCGCCTGCTGGAGTTCTTGCTGGAGTTCTAACGTGGACAGCTGCAACAAGCGGATAGCCTGCTGCAGTTGGGGCGTCATGGCAAGCTGTTGGCTTAGCCTTAATTGCAAACCTTGCTTCATGTTCAGGGTCAATATCTCCGGCTAAAACGTCTATAACCTCTACCCTATCAGAGTCTGAAGTCTTCCCCAAGGTACACGCGTTTTACCTGCTCGTCTTCAAGGATTTGCTGCGGGGTGCCGTGGGCGATGAGGTGGCCCTGGCTTACGATATAAGCTCGTTCACAAACCGCCAGCGTCTCCCTGACGTTATGGTCAGTAATGAGTACGCCCAGCCCGCTGTCGCGCAGGTGTTCGATGATGCGTTTAATATCGATAACGGAGATAGGGTCAACCCCGGCGAACGGTTCATCCAGCAGGATGAATTTCGGGTTCGCCGCCAGCGCGCGGGCGATTTCGACGCGGCGGCGTTCACCGCCGGAGAGCGCCTGACCCAGGCTATCGCGCAGGTGTTCGATGTGGAACTCTTCCATCAGCTCTTTAGCGCGATCTTCACGCTGCTCGCTGCTGAGATCGTCGCGGATTTGTAGCACCGCCATCAGGTTATCGTAGACGCTCAGGCGGCGGAAAATAGAGGCTTCCTGCGGCAGGTAACCGATGCCGCGGCGCGCGCGGGCATGTAGCGGCAGCAGGCTGATATCTTCATCGTCAATGATAATGTTGCCGGCATCGCGCGGCACGATGCCCACTACCATATAAAAGGTGGTGGTCTTACCGGCGCCGTTCGGGCCCAGCAGGCCGACTATCTCACCGGAGTTGACGGTCAGGCTGACGTCTTCCACCACGCGGCGGCCTTTGTAGGCTTTGGCGAGGTTTTTTGCAGTTAATGTTGCCATAACGGATTACTTACCTTTCTTCTGCTGATCGCCGCTTTTGTCCTGCAACTGCGAAGGCACCAGCACCGTAGTCACGCGACCTCCTTTGTTGCTGAAGGCCTGCATTTTCTGCTCTTTCACCAGATAGGTGATTTTGTCGCCCTGAATATTGCTATCCAGCTGTTCCAGATGCGCGTTGCCGGTCAGCACCACGAAATCGTTCTGCAGTTCATAATGCATTTTCGACGCGCGGCCTTTCACCGGCTTACCGTTGTCCTGCATCTGATAGAAGGTGGCCGGATTGCCGAAACCGTCGATCACTTCTTTGCCTTTTTCACCGCCAGGGCGGGTAACCACGACTTTGTCGGCATTGATCTTAATGGTCCCCTGGGTGACGACCACGTTGCCGGTGAAGGTCACGACGTTGCCCTGCATATCCAGCGACTGCTGATCGGATTCGATGTGAATCGGCTGATCGGTATCGCCGGTTTTTGCCAGAGCCGGCAGGCTGGCGGCCAGAAGCGCGCTTGCGAGCGCAATGTTAAGGCTGAGTTTGTTTGTTCTGAATTTCATAAGAGGTTCTAACCTTTTCAATCAGCTCGGCATTTTTGCTGCGTAGGTTCCCGCGCATTTTCAGGCCGCTGGAATTAAATGTTGTTCCGTATAACGTCACCATATCGTCAGAGGTTACATCCTGGGTCACCAGGTTTACCTGCGCGTTATCGGTGGTAATTTTGCGCAGTTGAGAGTCGGGACTCAACGCGTCGACCTCAACGTGGCCGTAAAGATACAGCATACGGTCGTTGGTTAACTTGGCTTTATCCGCTCTGATTGACCAGGTCGGAACCTTATTGGTATCAAAGGTGGTCATCACCGGGTTGGTGAACCACGATACTTCTTGTTCGGAAAAGTATTCGACATGCTCGGCTATCAGACGATAGCTCAGCGCGCCTTCCGGGCTGTACACCACGGTATCGGTATGCTCGCTTTTATACGTCGGATCGTTAGGATTGACCGCGACGGTCGCGGTGTCGTCCGTACTCGCCAGGTTCAGGCCGATCAGGATCAACGCGACCAGCGATAGTAAGATGATAACCCAACGTCTGGTTTTACTCATATTGATTGCCCTTTGGCCTCATCAAGCTTGCCCTGCGCCAATAGTAACAAATCGCAGACTTCGCGTACCGCGCCGCGTCCGCCGTTAATTCGCGTGACGTAATTCGCCCGTGGCAGCAGCAGCGGATGCGCATCGGCGACGGCGACGCTTAAACCGACTTCCGCCATTACCGGCCAGTCGATCAGATCGTCGCCAATATAAGCCACTTCATCCGGGCGAACCGCCAGTTTGCTTAATAATTCACGAAACGCCAACAGCTTATCGGACTGACCTTGATACAGATGCGTAATGCCCAGCGTCTGGCAGCGGTCTTCTACCAGTTTAGCTTTTCGCCCGGTAATAATCGCGACTTCAATACCGGAAGTCAGCGCACAGCGGATCCCGTAGCCATCGCGGACGTTAAACGCTTTCAGCTCTTCGCCGTTGTTGCCCATATAGATAAGGCCGTCGGAAAGCACGCCGTCGACGTCGAGGATCAGTAAACGGATCTTCGCCGCCCGATCGATAAATTCCTGGCTTACCGGCCCGTAGCAGGTGTCGACCTGGGCATCAGCATTATTCATTATTTTATCCTTACTTACACTACGCCAGCGCGCAGCAGATCGTGCATATGTACCACACCTAGCAGCCGGTCGCCATCGGCAACCAGCACGCAGGTGATATGGCGGGACTGCATCAGGTTGAGCGCATCTACCGCCAGCATGCCCGGACGAATGCGGATCCCGCCTGGAGTCATGACTTCAGCGATGCTGGCGTTGCGCATATCGACGCCGGTATCGAAGACGCGGCGCAGATCGCCGTCGGTGAAGATGCCGATGATATTCATCTCGTCATCGCAGATGGCCGTCATGCCCAGATTTTTGCGGGTGATTTCCAGCAGCGCGTCGCGCAGGGTAGCCTGCAGGCCGACGTGGGGGATCTCGTCGCCGGTATGCATAATATCATTGACCCGCAGCAGCAGCTTACGACCGAGTGCGCCGCCGGGGTGCGACAGGGCGAAATCTTCGGCGGTAAAACCGCGCGCTTCGAGCAGCGCCACGGCGAGGGCGTCGCCCATCACCAGCGCGGCGGTGGTGCTGGAGGTCGGCGCCAGACCTAGCGGACAGGCTTCTTTCGGCACTTTCACGCACAGATGAATATCGGCGGCGCGCGCCATGCTGCTATCCGGACGACTGGTGACGCAGATAAGCGGCACCTGCTGGCGTTTAAGCACCGGAATCAACGCCAGGATTTCATTGGATTCACCGGAGTTAGATAACGCGATGACCACATCCTGCGGCGTCACCATCCCCAGATCGCCGTGCGCGGCTTCACCGGGGTGGACAAAAAAAGCCGAGGTGCCGGTACTGGCGAAGGTCGCCGCCATTTTGCGCCCGATATGACCGGATTTGCCCATACCCATCACGACGACCTTACCGCCGCAGCGGAAAATCGTCTCACAGGCGCGGGTGAAATCTTCATTAATATACTGATCGAGCTGGGCCAGACCTTCACGTTCAATTTCCAGAACCTGACGTCCTGCCTGTTGAAAGTCAAAATCCGTTGGCAAATCTATTTGCGACATGATGTTATCCCAATTCATTCAACGAAGTACGGCGCTGAACAAAACAGCAGCGCCAACCAAACCATAAAGCCGCCGACCAGCAAGGCGCCCGCTACGCGACCCGGCTGCCGTTTACGCCGCCAGCACAGCAGCGCGAAGATCGCGCTCACCAGCAGCATCACGCTGTAGTCGCGCGTAAAAGCTTCGGCAGGGAAGGCGCCAGGGGCGATTAACGCCGGCAGCCCGAGCACCAGCACGAGGTTAAGAATATTGGCGCCAATGATATTCCCGATGGCGATATCGTCTTCCCCTTTTCGTGCGCCGGCGATGGCGGTGGCCAGTTCCGGCAGGCTGGTGCCGATAGCAATAACCGTTAAGCCGACCGTCAGTTCGCTAATGGCGAAATAGTTCGCCAGCACCGTGGCGTTATCCACCACCATGCGGGTGGCCATCGGCATGACGATCATCGCCACCCCGAGCCATAGCAGGGCGACGGGCAGCGAACCGCCGCGCGGCAGCTCCGCCAGCTGTTCCCGCGTCAGGCTATCGCTGCCCTGACGTTCCGCCAGGCGCGCTATTTTTAGAGTGAATACCAGCCATAGTATGGCCAGCGCCAGTAAAAACAGACCATCCAGACGCGACAGCTGGCCATCGTAGAGCACAAATCCCGCCAGTAAACTAACCAGCAACATTAACGGCAATTCGCGGCGCAGGATATCAGAATGCACGGTAAATGGATGGAGCAGGGCGGCAAGACCGAGAATTAATAGAATATTCGTAATATTGGATCCCAACGCCGTACCGATCGCCAGATCGGTTTGCCCGTGAAGGGAGGCCGCGGTGGAAACGATGATCTCCGGCAGGCTGGTACCGATGCTCACGACAGTCATGCCGATGATGAGCGGCGGGATCCCCATCATGCGACACAGTATTGAAGCGGCGTATACCAGACGATCGGCGCTGTAAACTACCAGCAGTAAACCAATTATTAACAGAGCCGTTGCTAAGAGCATCTAAAGTCCTTTCTTCAGGTATAATCGTCGCCTCGCTGGCCGTCCGTACACAGCGTAACGAATTCTTAATTTTGACTTTATGTGTGGCAAAAGTAAAACAAATGCCAGCTTTCGCTAACCCGGGCAGGTAAGATTCTGTAAAAATGTTGGGTTTGTGGTGAAAGAAAGCGCCATGCTTAGCCCGAAGGTTTAGTAAGGATGATTTTATGAGCCAAACTCTGGCGAATTTAGTCGAGGTTCGCGGTATTCGTTTCTCTCGGGGCGACCGCGTCATCTTCGATGATATCTCGCTATCGGTGCCTCGCGGCAAGATTACCGCCATTATGGGGCCATCGGGGATCGGCAAGACGACCCTGCTGCGTTTGATAGGCGGCCAGATCCCGCCGGACAGCGGCGAGATCCTGTTTGACGGCGAAAACGTGCCGCAAATGACGCGCTCGCGGCTGTATACCGTGCGTAAACGCATGAGCATGCTGTTTCAGTCCGGCGCGCTATTCACCGATATGAACGTGTTTGATAACGTAGCTTACCCGCTGCGTGAACATACGCAGTTGCCGGATGCGCTGCTGCATACCACCGTCATGATGAAGCTGGAAGCGGTTGGGTTACGCGGCGCGGCGAAACTGATGCCTTCGGAGCTCTCCGGCGGGATGGCGCGGCGCGCGGCGCTGGCGCGGGCGATTGCCCTTGAGCCGGATCTGATCATGTTTGACGAACCCTTCGTCGGACAGGATCCCATCACCATGGGCGTATTGGTTAAACTTATCTCAGAGCTAAATAGTACCCTGGGAGTGACCTGCATTGTGGTATCGCACGACGTGCCGGAAGTGCTGAGCATTGCGGATTACGCCTACATTGTGGCGGATAAGAAAATCGTTGCCCACGGCAGCGCGCAATCGCTGCGTGAAAATAGCGATCCGCGCGTGCGCCAGTTCATTGATGGCATCGCTGACGGCCCGGTGCCGTTCCGCTATCCTGCGGGCGATTACCACCATGATTTATTAGGCAAAGGGAGTTAAACGACTCATGCTATTTAATGCGCTGGCAGCGCTCGGACACCGCGGCATCAAAACCACCGCGACCTTCGGGCGCGCCGGATTAATGCTATTTAATGCCGTGGTGGGCAAGCCGGAATTTCGCAAGCATGCGCCGCTGCTGGTACGCCAGCTGTATAACGTCGGCGTGCTATCGATGCTGATTATTATCGTCTCGGGGCTGTTCATCGGTATGGTACTGGGGCTGCAGGGCTATCTGGTATTAACGACCTATAGCGCAGAGACCAGTCTGGGTATGCTGGTGGCGCTGTCGCTGCTGCGCGAGCTGGGGCCGGTGGTGGCAGCGCTGCTGTTCGCCGGACGAGCCGGTTCGGCGTTAACCGCCGAGATTGGCCTGATGCGGGCGACCGAGCAGCTCTCCAGCATGGAAATGATGGCGGTAGATCCGCTGCGCCGGGTGATTTCGCCGCGCTTCTGGGCCGGAGTCATCTCGCTACCGCTGTTGACGATCATTTTCGTCGCCGTGGGCGTCTGGGGCGGTTCGCTGGTTGGCGTCAGCTGGAAAGGCATCGACGCGGGGTTCTTCTGGACCGCGATGCAAAACGCCGTCGACTGGCGAATGGATCTGGTTAACTGCCTGATTAAAAGTCTGGTTTTTGCCGTTACGGTAACCTGGATTGCGTTATTCAATGGTTATGACGCTATCCCCACTTCCGCTGGGATTAGCCGGGCAACGACGCGCACCGTGGTGCATTCGTCGCTGGCGGTTCTGGGGCTGGATTTTGTGCTGACTGCGCTGATGTTTGGGAATTAAGTTCATGCAAACGAAAAAAAATGAGATCTGGGTAGGTGTGTTCTTACTGGCAGCGCTGCTGGCGGCGCTGTTTGTCTGTCTGAAGGCGGCAAACGTGACCTCGTTACGTACCGAACCGACTTATCGTCTTTATGCGACCTTCGATAACATCGGCGGCCTGAAAGCGCGTTCACCGGTGCGTATTGGCGGCGTGGTGGTTGGTCGCGTCGCGGATATCACCCTCGATCCAAAAACCTATCTGCCGCGCGTTGCCATCGATATCGACGAAAGCTACAACCACATTCCGGATACCAGTTCGCTGGCGATTCGTACTTCTGGTTTGCTCGGGGAGCAGTACCTGGCGCTGAATGTCGGTTTCGAAGACCCGGAGTTGGGCACCGCTATTCTTAAAGACGGCGGTACGATTCAGGACACCAAGTCCGCGATGGTGCTGGAAGATCTGATAGGCCAGTTCCTCTATAACAGCAAGGGCGGCGATAATCAGAATTCTGACAATGATAAGGCGGCGGCTGAGGGTGATACTGACGCTACGCCGCAGGCCGGCATGACGCATTAATTTCAGGAGAGACAAGATATGTTTAAACGCTTACTCATGGTCGCCATGCTGGTGATTGCTCCACTGACCGCCGCGCATGCCGCGGATCAAACTAACCCGTATAAGCTGATGGACGAGGCGGCGCAGAAGACCTTCGATCGTCTGAAGAACGAACAGCCGAAGATCAAAGCGAACCCGAACTATCTGCGTGATATCGTCGATCAGGAACTGCTGCCTTACGTGCAGGTGAAATACGCCGGTGCGCTGGTGCTGGGCCGTTACTACAAAGAGGCGACGCCTGCACAGCGTGAAGCCTACTTCGCCGCCTTCCGCGAGTATCTGAAACAGGCTTACGGTCAGGCGCTGGCGATGTATCACGGCCAGACATACCAAATTGCGCCTGAACAGCCGCTGGGTAGCGCAACCATCGTGCCGATTCGCGTCACTATCCTCGATCCGAACGGCCGTCCTCCGGTACGTCTGGACTTCCAATGGCGTAAAAATACCCAGACCGGCAACTGGCAGGCTTATGACATGATCGCCGAAGGCGTCAGCATGATCACCACCAAACAAAACGAGTGGAGCGACCTGCTGCGTACGAAAGGCGTTGATGGTCTGACCGCGCAGCTGAAAGCTATTTCAGCCCAGCCGATCACTCTGGATCAGAAAAAATAATGAGTGAGCAACTGAGCTGGAACCGCGACGGTGAACGCCTGGCGTTGCGCGGCGAACTGGATCAGGAATTTATACTGCCGCTATGGAATGCACGCGCGCAGGCGACCGACGGCGTATCCACTATCGACCTCAGCGACGTTTCACGGGTCGATAGCGCCGGGGTGGCGTTACTGGTTCATTTTGTCGCGCTGGTACGTCGGCAGGGCAAAACGGCGCAAGTGGTGGGGAAAAGCGAAAACCTGCAAACGCTGGTCAGTCTTTACAACCTTCCGGCGGACATGATCCCGTAATTTTTTCAGTGAGTTAATGCTGAAGCTATTCTGAAAGCCTCATCAATCTGTTCGATGGGGCTTTTTGCTTGTTTAAGACAGCGCCACTTTCCTCTAAGATGTTGGGCTGTTTTCACTCTCAGAAAAATTTGATCCCATGGAAAATCATGAAATTCAGACCGTGCTGATGAACGCACTCTCCCTTCAGGAAGTCCACGTCTCTGGCGATGGCAGCCACTTTCAGGTTATCGCTGTGGGTGAGATGTTCGACGGCATGAGCCGGGTAAAAAAACAGCAGGCTATCTACGCGCCGCTGATGGAATATATTGCCGACAATCGCATTCATGCGCTGTCGATCAAAGCGTTTACCCCGCAAGAATGGGCGCGCGATCGCAAACTTAATGGCTTTTAAGCTGTAGGGATGTTCCCTACAGCGTTGATGAATTTTTAACCGAGAACAGAATCAATGGATAAATTCCGTGTTCAGGGGCCGACTCGCCTGCAGGGCGAGGTCACCATTTCCGGCGCTAAAAACGCTGCCCTGCCAATCCTCTTTGCCGCGCTGTTAGCCGAAGAGCCGATTGAAATCCAGAACGTACCGAAGCTGAAAGATATCGATACCACCATGAAGCTGCTGAGTCAGTTGGGCGCGAAGGTCGAGCGCAATGGTTCCGTATGGATCGATGCTGGCCCGGTAAATGTTTTCTGTGCTCCGTACGATTTAGTGAAAACCATGCGTGCTTCCATTTGGGCGCTGGGGCCGCTGGTGGCGCGTTTCGGCCAGGGCCAGGTTTCTCTGCCGGGCGGCTGCGCTATCGGCGCGCGTCCGGTCGACCTGCACATTACCGGCCTGGAACAGCTGGGCGCGGAAATCAAACTGGAAGAAGGCTATGTGAAGGCGTCGGTTAACGGGCGTCTGAAAGGCGCGCATATCGTGATGGATAAGGTGAGCGTAGGCGCGACCGTGACTATCATGAGCGCGGCGACGCTGGCTGAAGGCACCACCGTTATCGAAAACGCCGCGCGCGAGCCGGAAATCGTCGATACCGCCAACTTCCTTAACGCGCTGGGTGCGAAAATCAAAGGCCAGGGCAGCGACCGTATCACCATCGAAGGCGTCGCGCGTCTGGGTGGCGGCGTTTATCGCGTACTGCCGGACCGTATCGAAACCGGTACCTTCCTGGTTGCCGCGGCGATCTCCGGCGGTAAAATTATGTGCCGCCATGCGCAGCCGGATACCCTGGATGCGGTACTGGCGAAGCTGCGTGAAGCTGGCGCGGATATTGAAGTCGGTGAAGACTGGATTAGCCTCGATATGCACGGTAACCGTCCGAAAGCGGTCAACGTGCGTACCGCGCCGCACCCGGGTTTCCCAACCGACATGCAGGCTCAGTTCACTTTGTTGAACCTGGTGGCTGAAGGGACTGGCGTTATCACCGAAACCATCTTCGAAAACCGCTTCATGCACATTCCGGAACTGATCCGTATGGGCGCGCACGCGGAAATTGAAAGCAATACCGCGATTTGCCATGGTGTCGCGAAGCTGTCTGGCGCACAGGTCATGGCGACCGACCTGCGTGCATCTGCAAGCCTGGTGCTGGCGGGTTGTATTGCGGAAGGGACGACCATCGTCGACCGTATCTATCACATCGATCGCGGCTATGAGCGCATCGAAGATAAACTGCAGGCTCTGGGCGCGAATATCGAACGCGTCAAAGGCGAGTAATCCCGCTTCGGTAGCAGCCCTCTGACGTCCGTCCGGGGGCTGTTATCGAGCTCTCCCTCACATTAGGTCTTATTTCTCTTCTGACGCATCATCTGCGTTCTGTCGATGAACTGATGGGTAATGGGATCGTGATAACGCGATGGCCAGATAACCCACGGCTCGGTTCCCAGCGCGTTAGCAATAATCAATTCGCCCTTTGGCCACGGACGGGTTAGCGCGTTGGCAAGCGTAGAAGAGCTTAAACCGTGACGTCGCGACTCAGCTGCGAGCGACGTCCCCTTTTTGCGAAGGCCGGCAATAATATCCGCTGAATGCCAGTCGATGAACTTATCCATAAATTCTCCCGGTGATAACTGTCTGCGCGTCAATACGGACGGCTGGAATACTATACCCTGGTTCTTATATGGTTTTAACAAGTTCCCTTATTGTTCCTGTATATTCAGAATATATTAAGGTTTCTGGCGTCATTTGAAGGATATTGGATTTTATTGGAACTCTCCCGCGCAATGCGCGCGGGAGAAAGGGGGGGATTAGTGGTCGCGCTGAACGGCGATATGGGCAAGGCCGATGAGCGCCTCGCGCCACGGCGTATCCGGCAGAACCTGCAGCGCGGCGATAGCTTTATCGGCTTCTTCTTCCGCACGTTTCTGCGTCCACTCCAGCGAACCGCAGGCCGCCATGGTTTCAAGTACCGCGTCAAGCAAATGGCGCCCGTTCCCCTGCTCGATAGCGCCGCGAATCATCGCCGCCTGATCCGGGGTACCGTGATGCATCGCGTGCAGCAGAGGCAGCGTTGGTTTGCCTTCGTTCAGGTCATCACCGACGTTTTTGCCAAGGCGTTCGCCATCGGAACTGTAATCCAGCAGATCGTCAATCAGCTGGAACGCGGTGCCGAGGTAACGGCCATAATCCTGCAGCGCCTGCTCTTCTTCCGCGCTGCAACCAGCCAGGATGCCGGAACACTGCGAAGCGGCTTCGAACAGACGGGCGGTCTTACTGTAGATGACCCGCATATAGTTCTCTTCCGTGATATCCGGGTCGTTGACGTTCATCAACTGCAGGACTTCGCCTTCGGCGATGACGTTTACGGCTTCCGACATCACTTCCAGCACCTTCAGCGAACCGAGACGGGTCATCATCTGGAAGGCGCGGGTGTAGATAAAGTCGCCCACCAGTACGCTGGCGGCATTGCCGAATGCGGCATTGGCCGTCGCCTTGCCGCGGCGCATATCGGACTCGTCGACGACGTCGTCATGCAGTAGGGTCGCGGTATGAATAAATTCGATCAGTGCGGCAATGTTGACGTGCGCATTCCCCTGATAGCCGACCGCGCGAGCTGAAAGCACGGCGATCATCGGACGAATACGTTTACCGCCTCCGCTGACGATGTAGTAGCCTAACTGATTGATAAGCTGAACATCTGAGTTGAGCTGCTCAAGGATTGCCGCATTGACACCCGCCATATCCTGCGCGGTTAACTCATTGATTTTTTCTAAATTCATCGCAAAAGCCGGGCCAAATGTCCTGTTACCGCGAATCCAGGTGGGATCACAGAAGGATTAAGATAGAATTAAAAGAAGATATGATTGTACTGAAAAATCAGCGCAGATAAACGTTAGCGTGAAAGTTGTGTTTTTTTTCTGCGTTGATCGATGATCGCTCTTGTCAAAGGGTCGCGTTTTGCGTAATATTCGCGCCCTATTGTGAATATTTATAGCGCACTCTGAATCACACGAAGAGGTGCGCGGAAGCGGAGTTTTATATGTACGCGGTTTTCCAAAGTGGTGGTAAACAACACCGAGTAAGCGAAGGTCAGACCGTTCGCCTGGAAAAGCTGGACATCGCAACTGGCGAAGCTGTTGAGTTCGCTGAAGTTCTGATGATCGCAAACGGTGAAGAAATCAAGATCGGCGTTCCTTTCGTTGAGGGCGGCGTGATCAAAGCTGAAGTTGTTGCTCACGGTCGTGGCGAGAAAGTTAAAATCGTTAAGTTTCGTCGTCGTAAACACTATCGTAAGCAAGCAGGCCACCGTCAGTGGTTCACTGATGTGAAAATCACTGGCATCAGCGCCTAAGACTTGAGGGAGTAGATTTAAATGGCACATAAAAAGGCTGGCGGCTCGACTCGTAACGGTCGCGATTCAGAAGCTAAACGTCTGGGCGTAAAACGTTTCGGCGGTGAAGCAGTTCTGGCAGGTAGCATCATCGTTCGTCAACGTGGTACTAAATTCCACGCTGGCACCAACGTTGGTTGCGGCCGTGACCACACTCTGTTCGCTTTGACTGACGGTAAAGTCAAGTTCGAAGTTAAAGGCCCGAAAAACCGTAAATTCATCAGCATCGTTGCTGAATAAGTTTTTCGCGTCCTGGTGACGGATGAAAGCCCCGCAACACGTTGCGGGGCTTTTTACATTAGAATCCCGGAAAAAATTTCTGCAGGGAAAACGGGCATCATGAAGCAGCAGGCCGGCATTGGCATTCTTTTGGCGCTAACCACCGCGATGTGTTGGGGAGCACTGCCAATTGCAATGAAGCAGGTTCTCGAAGTGATGGAGCCGCCAACGGTGGTCTTTTATCGCTTTTTGATGGCCAGTATTGGTCTTGGCGCGATCCTCGCCATCAAAGGCAAGCTGCCGCCGCTGCGAATTTTTCGCAAGCCGCGCTGGTTGGTTTTATTAGCGATTGCTACCGGCGGTTTGTTCGGTAACTTCATTCTGTTCAGCTCTTCCCTGCAATATCTCAGTCCAACGGCCTCCCAGGTCATCGGCCAGCTATCGCCGGTCGGTATGATGGTGGCAAGCGTTGTGATTCTGAAAGAGCGCATGCGTGGTACCCAGGTTGTGGGGGCGCTGATGTTGCTCAGCGGGCTGGTGATGTTCTTCAACACCAGCCTGATTGAAATCTTTACCCGTCTCACGGACTACACGTGGGGGGTAATTTTTGGTGTCGCAGCGGCAACGGTGTGGGTAAGCTACGGAGTCGCGCAAAAGGTGTTATTGCGGCGCCTGGCATCACAGCAGATACTATTTTTGCTGTACACTTTATGTACGATTGCTTTACTGCCGCTCGCTAAACCGGGGGTTATCTCCCAACTGAGCGACTGGCAACTGGCTTGCCTGATTTTTTGCGGGCTGAATACCCTGGTCGGCTACGGGGCGCTGGCGGAAGCCATGGCGCGCTGGCAGGCGGCTCAGGTCAGCGCGTTAATTACCTTAACGCCACTGTTTACGCTACTGTTTTCTGATTTATTATCAATGGCCTGGCCCGATGTTTTCGCCAGACCGATGTTAAACCTGATTGGTTATCTCGGTGCGTTTGTCGTGGTTGCGGGCGCGATGTATTCCGCCATTGGCCATCGTCTTTGGGGACGTTGGCGCAAGCGAGAGGCGGTTGTACCGCTGCCCCGCTCAGGCGAATGATTTACGGAGAGTAAAATGAAGTTTGTAGATGAAGCAACGATCCTGGTCGTAGCAGGTGACGGCGGCAATGGTTGCGTTAGCTTCCGCCGCGAAAAATATATTCCGCGAGGCGGCCCTGACGGCGGTGATGGCGGTGACGGCGGCGACGTTTGGCTGGAAGCGGACGAGAACCTCAACACCCTGATCGACTATCGATTCGAAAAATCTTTCCGCGCAGAACGCGGACAGAACGGTCAGAGCCGCGACTGCACCGGTAAACGCGGTAAAGATGTTACGGTGAAAGTGCCTGTAGGGACCCGCGTCATCGACCAGGGGACCGGCGAGACCATGGGCGATATGACCAAGCACGGTCAGCGTTTAATGGTCGCAAAAGGCGGCTGGCACGGTCTGGGCAACACGCGCTTCAAATCATCCGTTAACCGTACCCCGCGTCAGAAAACCATGGGTACGCCGGGCGATAAGCGCGATCTGCAGCTCGAACTGATGCTGCTGGCCGACGTGGGGATGCTGGGGATGCCGAATGCCGGTAAATCCACCTTCATTCGCGCGGTCTCCGCGGCGAAGCCGAAAGTAGCCGATTATCCATTTACCACCCTGGTGCCGAGCCTGGGCGTGGTGCGTATGGACAACGAGAAGAGCTTTGTGGTCGCCGATATTCCGGGGCTGATTGAGGGCGCGGCGGAAGGCGCTGGCCTTGGTATTCGCTTCCTTAAGCACCTCGAGCGCTGCCGCGTGCTGCTGCATCTTATCGACATCGAGCCTATCGACGGTTCCGATCCGGTTGAGAATGCGCGCATTATCATCGGCGAACTGGAGAAATACAGCGAGAAGCTGGCCTCTAAACCGCGCTGGTTGGTCTTCAACAAGATTGACCTGATGGACAAAGCGGAGGCTGAAGCCAAAGCGAAGGCCATCGCCGAAGCGCTGGGTTGGGAAGATAAATTCTATCTGATCTCCGCGGCCAGCCAGCAGGGCGTTAAAGACCTGTGCTGGGACGTGATGACCTTTATCATCGAAAACCCAATCGTGCAGGCGGAAGAAGAGCAGAAGCCGGAGAAAGTCGAGTTCATGTGGGACGACTATCACCGTCAGCAGCTTGAAGAAGCCGAACTGGAAGAAGATGACGAAGACTGGGATGACGACTGGGACGAAGACGACGAAGAAGGCGTCGAATTCATCTACAAACGTTAATCCTGAGTAAAAAGGGCCGCATCATCCAATGCGGCCCTTTTGTTTTTAGTTGTTCTGGTACAAATCTTTATACAGTCGACTTTCGAAGCGCACCAATGGTATGCGGCGGTTGCGCTGGTCACCCGGCGGCACCGCGTAGCCGGAGAGGTACTGCACGAAAGCCATCTTTTGCCCGCTGGCGGTGGTGATGAAACCTGCCAGGTTATATACCCCCTGCAGAGAACCGGTCTTCGCCGAAACCTTACCGTCTACGCCCGCCTGATGAAGACCGGCGCGATACTGCAGTGAACCATCGTGTCCGGCAAGCGGCAACATCGAGATAAAGTTGAGCTCGTTATCGTGCTGAGCGATGTACTGCAATACCTGCATCATCGTCGCCGGCGCGATAAGGTTGTGTCGGGACAGGCCTGAGCCATCGGCGATAATCGTGTTACCGAGGTCAATACCCGCCTGCTGGCGCAGGATTTGCCGCACCGCGTCGGAACCTGCGCGCCAGGTTCCCGGCACGCCCATCCGCGCGTGGCCGATAGTACGAAACACCGTATCAGCAATCATGTTATCGGATTTCTTCAGCATGATGCGCAGAAGATCGTGCAACGGCGCCGATTGGGTCGTCGCCAGCACGGTGCCCGGATCGTTGGCCAGGGTCTGGCGCAAGAGAGTGCCGCTGTAGGTAATACCCGCATCGGTGAGCTCAGCTTTCAGGATCGCACCTGCATAGCCTGCGCCGTCCTGAATGGCGAACGCCAGCGGTAGCGGTTCGCTGCGCTGCGGCAGGCAGCCAGTGAGGGTGTAGCGGTTGAGATCGCCTGGTACGACGTCCAGCTCGCAGTACTGCGCTTCTGCGGAGCCGCGCGCCAGCGTCCGCACCTGGCTGAACATGGTGACCGGATAGTAAGAGGCCACGCGGATAAAGGCCAAATCGCCGGGTTTCTGTGCGCTATAGAGCGAGACGGAGAAACAGTTACGATCAACGATCGCTGCCGCTGGCGGGGCGCTGAAGCACTGCGTCATGTCATTCCATGGCCAGCCGGGGGCTTTATCGTGGCTGGCGAAAACCGAGGTATCGATAAGCACATTTCCTTCAATGCGCTGCACGCCGGCTTTTTTCAGCGACGCCACCATGTTGCGGATATCCTGACGCTTTAGCGTCGGATCGCCGCCGAAGCGGGCAATCAGGTCGCCTTTCAGCACGCCGCCGTCAAGGGAACCTTTGGTTTCCAGCGTCGTAGTGAAGCGGAAGTCCGGCCCCAGCTGCAACAACGCGGCCAGCGCGGTGATCACCTTCTGGGTACTGGCAGGCAGCGCCATCTGCTGGCTGTGAAAGTCTATCTCCGGCGTCGGGGAGCCAACCTTTTGCGCCATGAAGGCAAGGTTCGCGCCGGCAGGAAGCTGGCTGATGTACTCGTCAATATTCGCGGCCTGAGCGCTAAGCGCTATACCGGCAGTCAATCCGATGATAAATCTGGGAAATCGCATAATCTCGCGCTAACAACCTGAAACCAAGCCGTCATACTACGGTGCATCGCCCTGTAAAGTAAACGATGACCCATAGTGAACTTCAGGGTAAAATGCGTATCAAATTGAAAATTGCTGCTGACCTGGGGAGTGTTTCCCGGGTCGGTTTTCTTTTTGCTTCGGCCATGGCTAAGACGTGACCGATGGCGGAACGACTCCGTCCGTTCCATGAAGGAATGATAAAGAGGTATAACAAATGCAAGCTATTCCGATGACCTTACGTGGCGCAGAAAAACTGCGCGAAGAACTGGATTTCCTGAAGTCCGTACGTCGTCCAGAGATTATTGCTGCTATCGCTGAGGCGCGTGAGCACGGCGATCTGAAAGAGAACGCGGAATACCACGCCGCCCGCGAACAGCAGGGCTTCTGCGAAGGTCGTATCAAGGATATCGAAGCAAAACTGTCGAATGCGCAGGTTATCGATATCACTAAGATGCCGAATAATGGCCGCGTGATTTTCGGCTCTACGGTCAGCGTGCTGAACCTGGATAACGACGAAGAGCAGACTTACCGCATCGTGGGCGATGACGAAGCGGATTTTAAACAGAATCTGATCTCTGTGAATTCACCGATCGCCCGCGGCCTGATCGGCAAAGAGCAGGATGACGTCGTCACTATCCGTACCCCGGGTGGTGAAGTGGAATACGAAATTACCAAGGTTGAATACCTGTAAGGCGTATTTCCCGCTACGATGTTTATAGATTGTAAAGAAAGGAAAAAGGCCGCATAGCGGCCTTTTATCAACGTCAGGAGCATGGCATTTTGCTCGCCTGGCCACAGAAATCCCTCGTTTTACACAATGTTGTGTCGGGATTCAGGATATTCTTAGCGTGGCAGCGAGATTTTACGCTCTGGCGTTGGGCGGTACAGAACCAGCGTTTTACCGATGACCTGTACGTTACAGGCGCCGGTTTCACGCACGATGGCTTCCACGATCAAGGCTTTAGTTTCGCGATCTTCTGAGGCGATCTTCACCTTGATGAGCTCATGGTGCCCTAACGCTTGTTCGATCTCGGCCAGTACCCCTTCGGTCAAACCATTATTGCCAAGCATAACTACCGGCTTGAGCGGATGTGCCAGACCTTTCAGGTGCTGTTTTTGTTTAGTACTCAGATTCATCGTATTTTTTTGCTTACGTTGGGATTGAAAACGGGTCATTCTACCGCCATCTCCCATATATCGCCAAACTACCGCGTCGATTTTTACGCAGTAAAGTACGATGAACCCGAATGGGAATGTTAAATGACAGGTAAAAAGCGTTCTGCCAGCTCAAGCCGCTGGCTTCAGGAACACTTTAGCGATAAATATGTTCAACAGGCACAGAAAAAGGGGTTACGTTCCCGTGCCTGGTTTAAACTTGATGAAATACAGCAAAGTGACAAGATTTTTAAGCCGGGGATGACGATAGTCGATCTCGGCGCTGCTCCCGGTGGCTGGTCGCAATACGCGGTTACGCAGATCGGAAACAGCGGCCGCATCATCGCTTGCGATCTTTTACCAATGGATCCAATCGTCGGTGTGGACTTCCTTCAGGGCGATTTTCGTGATGAATTAGTCCTGAAAGCGTTACTTGAGCGAGTAGGCGACAGTAAAGTACAAGTTGTCATGTCCGATATGGCGCCGAATATGTGCGGAACACCGGCGGTGGATATTCCCCGGGCTATGTATCTGGTAGAACTGGCGCTTGAAATGTCTCGTGATGTATTAGCGCCAGGTGGTAGTTTTGTTGTGAAGGTGTTCCAGGGCGAAGGCTTCGATGAGTATCTTAGAGAAATTCGCTCCCTGTTTACGAAGGTCAAAGTTCGTAAGCCGGACTCTTCCCGCGCTCGTTCGCGTGAAGTGTATATTGTAGCGACCGGGCGTAAACCATAACCGGTAGATTTCAAACGAAAGTTTGAAAGACGCTGGATATAGAGTATCCTGACGCTGTTTTTAACACAGTTGTAATAAGAGGTTAATCCCTTGAGTGACATGGCGAAAAACCTAATACTCTGGCTGGTCATTGCCGTTGTGCTGATGTCAGTATTCCAGAGCTTTGGGCCCAGCGAGTCGAATGGCCGCAAGGTGGATTATTCTACCTTCCTGCAAGAGGTCAATCAGGACCAGGTTCGCGAAGCGCGTATCAACGGACGTGAGATCAACGTTACCAAGAAAGATAGTAACCGTTACACGACTTACATTCCGGTTAACGATCCGAAGCTGCTCGACAACCTGTTGACTAAAAACGTCAAAGTGGTTGGCGAACCGCCGGAAGAACCGAGCCTGCTGGCTTCCATCTTCATTTCCTGGTTCCCGATGCTGCTACTGATCGGCGTCTGGATATTCTTTATGCGTCAGATGCAGGGCGGCGGCGGAAAGGGCGCGATGTCCTTCGGCAAGAGCAAAGCCCGAATGCTGACCGAAGACCAGATCAAAACCACCTTTGCTGACGTTGCCGGTTGCGACGAAGCGAAAGAGGAAGTGGGCGAGCTGGTTGAATATCTGCGCGAACCGAGCCGTTTCCAGAAGCTGGGCGGTAAAATCCCGAAAGGCGTCCTGATGGTCGGCCCTCCGGGTACCGGTAAAACGCTGCTGGCGAAAGCTATCGCCGGCGAAGCCAAAGTGCCGTTCTTTACTATTTCCGGTTCTGACTTCGTAGAAATGTTTGTGGGTGTCGGCGCGTCTCGCGTACGCGACATGTTCGAACAAGCTAAGAAAGCAGCGCCTTGCATCATCTTCATCGATGAAATCGACGCCGTCGGTCGCCAGCGTGGCGCCGGTCTTGGCGGTGGTCACGATGAGCGTGAACAGACCCTGAACCAGATGCTGGTTGAGATGGACGGCTTCGAAGGTAACGAAGGTATCATCGTTATCGCCGCGACTAACCGTCCGGACGTTCTGGACCCGGCACTGCTGCGTCCTGGCCGTTTCGACCGTCAGGTTGTCGTTGGTCTGCCGGATGTTCGTGGTCGTGAGCAGATCCTTAAAGTTCACATGCGTCGCGTACCGCTGGCGCCGGATATCGACGCGGCAATTATTGCCCGTGGTACTCCTGGTTTCTCCGGTGCTGACCTCGCGAACCTGGTGAACGAAGCAGCCCTGTTTGCTGCCCGTGGCAACAAACGCGTCGTCTCGATGGTTGAGTTCGAAAAAGCGAAAGACAAAATCATGATGGGTGCGGAACGTCGCTCCATGGTGATGACGGAAGCGCAGAAAGAATCGACCGCATACCACGAAGCGGGCCACGCGATTATCGGCCGTCTGGTACCAGAGCACGATCCTGTACACAAAGTGACGATTATCCCGCGCGGCCGTGCGCTGGGTGTGACCTTCTTCCTGCCGGAAGGCGATGCTATCAGCGCCAGCCGTCAGAAACTGGAAAGTCAGATCTCCACTCTGTACGGCGGGCGTCTGGCTGAAGAGATTATCTACGGTGCGGAACATGTTTCTACCGGCGCGTCCAACGATATTAAAGTTGCGACTAACCTGGCGCGTAACATGGTCACCCAGTGGGGCTTCTCTGACAAACTCGGCCCGCTGCTGTATGCCGAAGAAGAGGGCGAAGTGTTCCTCGGCCGTAGCGTCGCGAAAGCGAAGCATATGTCTGATGAAACCGCGCGCATCATCGACCAGGAAGTGAAATCGCTGATTGAGCGTAACTACGGTCGTGCTCGCCAGCTGCTGAACGACAACATGGATATTCTGCACGCGATGAAAGATGCGCTCATGAAATATGAGACCATCGATGCGCCGCAGATTGACGACCTGATGGCTCGTCGCGATGTTCGTCCGCCGGCGGGTTGGGAAGAACCTGGTTCTTCTAACAACTCTGGCAACAATGGCACCCCGACGGCGCCGCGTCCGGTTGATGAGCCGCGTACGCCGAACCCGGGCAATACCATGTCGGAACAGCTGGGCGACAAATAAGTCTCCACGCTTTGCTAAAGCGCTCTGACGAATAAGGGCCGCAGCCTAATCCGCTGCGGCCCTTTTGTTTTTATACGCCCGTCTTTACCGGCTGCGCGGGATCCTCTTTCAGAACATAACTATGGCGATGGCGTGCTATCGTCCATCGCGTAAAATGTTTTCGGGATGGCGGCGGCTGCAACACGCGCGGATGAGCCGTCTGTCTGATAATATTCATTTTTTGAATATTTAAACGCCGGTGCTTCATTATCCTCTTGAGGAATTGAATGATGTCACCGCCAGAATCTCTAAGATGGTGCGGGCCGAGCCCTGTCCGTACTACAACTGTATAAACCATAGCGGAAAGAAAACATGCAATTACACGCCCAGGGGTCAACGCTCGATCTCTCCCATCCGCATGTGATGGGGATCCTTAACGTTACGCCGGATTCCTTCTCCGATGGCGGCAGCCACAATTCACTGATTGAAGCGGTTAAGCATGCCAACCTGATGATTAACGCCGGGGCGACTATTATTGATATCGGCGGTGAATCAACCCGGCCTGGCGCGGCGGATGTCAGCGTCGAGGAAGAGCTGGCGCGGGTGATCCCGGTGGTTGAGGCAATTGCACAGCGTTTTGAAGTCTGGATCTCGGTTGATACCTCGAAAGCCGAGGTCATCCGCGAATCCGCGCGCGCTGGCGCACATATCATTAACGATATCCGTTCATTAACCGAGCCTGGCGCCCTGCAGGCCGCCGCGCAAACCGGGCTACCGGTGTGCCTGATGCATATGCAGGGGCAGCCGAAAACGATGCAGGAAGCGCCGAAGTACGAAGATGTTTTTGCCGATGTTGACCGTTTTTTTGCTGAACACATTGTGCGCTGCGAACAGGCGGGGATCGCAAAAGAAAAATTGTTGCTCGACCCGGGATTCGGATTCGGTAAAAATCTTTCCCATAACTATGAACTGCTTGCCCGACTAGGGGAGTTCCATCATTTTGGGCTCCCGCTGCTGGTGGGGATGTCGCGTAAGTCGATGGTGGGTCAGCTGTTGAACGTAGGGCCGTCGGAACGGCTGAGCGGCAGCTTGTCCTGCGCAGTCATTGCTGCAATGCAGGGCGCGCAGATAATTCGCGTCCATGATGTCAAAGAAACGGTAGAAGCGCTGCGCGTGGTGGAAGCCACCCTGGCCGCTAAGGAAAATAAACGTTATGAGTAACCGCAAATATTTTGGCACCGATGGTATTCGTGGCCGCGTTGGCGACGCACCTATTACACCTGAGTTCGTGCTGAAGCTGGGTTGGGCGGCAGGCAAAGTGCTGGCACGCCATGGTTCACGTAAAATCATTATCGGCAAAGACACGCGAATTTCTGGCTATATGCTGGAATCCGCGCTGGAAGCTGGCCTGGCGGCTGCGGGTTTGTCCGCCTCGTTTACCGGCCCTATGCCGACGCCGGCTATCGCCTATCTGACTCGCGCCTTCCGCGCTGAAGCGGGAATCGTCATCTCTGCCTCTCATAACCCTTTCTACGACAACGGTATTAAATTCTTTTCCATCGAAGGCACTAAGCTTCCGGATGACGTCGAAGAAGCGATTGAAGCAGAAATGGAAAAAGAGCTGACCTGCGTTGATTCCGCTGAGCTAGGAAAAGCCAGCCGTATCGTCGACGCCGCCGGCCGCTATATTGAGTTTTGCAAAGGCACCTTCCCGAATGAGCTGAGCCTCGGCTCGCTGAAGGTGGTGGTGGATTGCGCCCACGGCGCGACTTACCACATTGCGCCGAATGTATTCCGCGAATTGGGCGCGCAGGTTATCGCGATGGGCTGTGAACCTGATGGGCTGAACATTAACGAAGAGGTCGGCGCAACCGACGTACGCGCGCTGCAGGCTCGTGTGCTGGCGGAAAAAGCCGATCTGGGTATTGCCTATGACGGCGATGGCGATCGCGTCATCATGGTTGACCATGAAGGTAATAAAGTCGATGGCGATCAGATCCTCTATATTATCGCCCGTGAAGGCCTACGTCAGGGCCAGCTGCGCGGTGGCGCAGTCGGCACGCTGATGAGCAACATGGGTCTTGAGCTGGCGCTTAAGCAGCTTGGCATTCCGTTTACCCGCGCGAAAGTGGGTGACCGTTACGTGCTGGAAAAACTGCAGGAAAAAGGCTGGCGTATCGGTGCGGAAAACTCCGGCCACGTGATCCTGCTGGACAAAACCACCACCGGCGATGGCATTGTCGCCAGCCTGCAGGTGGTGGCGGCGATGGTGCGCAATCATATGAGCCTGCACGATTTGTGTAGCGGTATGAAAATGTTCCCGCAGATTCTGGTCAACGTACGCTTTACCGAAGGCAGCGGCAATCCGCTGGAGCATGAAAGCGTAAAAGCGGTCACTGCCGAAGTAGAGGCCGCTTTGGGGAACCGTGGACGCGTGCTGCTGCGTAAATCGGGCACTGAACCGCTGATCCGCGTGATGGTTGAAGGCGAGCATGAAGAGCAGGTGAAGGAATTTGCCCACCGTATCGCCGATGCGGTCAAAAGCGTATAACTATCGCAGCTAAGTGATTAAAAAGGCGGCTCTTGCTGCCTTTTTAAGCATATAAAAACGCTTTTTGCTGTTTTTTTCCGCAGTTGATACAATACGCCAAAATTGCCCTTGCGAAGGTTATTCGCTTTGGTTAGTATTCACACCCGCTTCAGTGGGAAATATTAAAACGTCCCGCTTTATTGGTGAAGCACTTGGTATGCGGCGAATCCGCAAGGAACAGGTTGATTATGTACGAAGCTCTTTTAGTAATTTTCCTTATTGTAGCGATTGCCCTTGTTGGCCTGATCATGCTGCAGCAAGGTAAAGGCGCTGACATGGGAGCCTCCTTCGGAGCAGGCGCTTCTGGCACGTTGTTTGGTTCTAGCGGTTCTGGTAACTTCATGACCCGTATGACCGGCATCCTGGCCGCGCTGTTCTTCATCATCAGTCTGGCGCTGGGTAATATCAACAGCAACAAGACCAATAAAGGAAGCGAGTGGGATAACCTGAGTGCGCCGAAATCTGAGCAGACTCAGCCAACTGCACCGGCTCAGCCGGCCAGCGATATCCCGCACTAAGTATTCTGTACCGAGGTGGTGGAATTGGTAGACACGCTACCTTGAGGTGGTAGTGCCCTAACGGGCTTGTGGGTTCGAGTCCCATCCTCGGTACCAATATTCCAGAAAAAAGACGCTGAAAAGCGTCTTTTTTTGTTTTTGTCCTTCCTGTTGGCTGTTTATTTATAAACAACACTCCGCTGGTTTTGAACCCCGTGAAATCGCTAAAGTCGCCCTCATCAATTTTGACGAGGTTCAGTGACGCCATGCGTACTTTAAAAGTAGTTATCATTGCCGGTATGTTGGGCCTGGCCGGATGCAGCAGCCATTCGTCGCCAGAAACAGTAGACACGTTGAATACCCTACAGGTGCCGGTTATTAATAATTCCGCGCCCGCGCCGGAATCATCAACGGTCGTTAACTGTTTTAAGGATAACAGTCTACTCATCAGCAAGTTAAGCCAGTCGCTTAAAAGCAACTATTTACAGGATGTGGATAAACGGGATGTCTTTGATAAGGATAGCGAGGCGTTTCAAGTCTACGGTGCGTTAACCAAACTTGAGCAAATGGCGTCGATGAACGACGTCTACCGTAAAGAGAACAATATTGCGGGCTTGCAGGAAATTAATAAACTGCTGAAAACCATACCATCTCTTGCATAAAAAGAGGGATTGCCGGCAGGCAATCCCTTTTGCCGCGCTTAGAAACGGAAATTGAAACCTGCATAGGCGCCATCCGCCAGAACGTTATCGCGGTGGTCATGTTTACCCGCCATATCGATATAGCGATAGCCCGCTTCGATGCTCATGGATTTGATGATATTCACGCGTAAGCCGGCATTGGCTTCGAGATATTCATCAACGCCGCTGGACATGGAATCCGGGGAATAATAAGCCTCACCGAACAAGGTAAAGAAATCGCCAAGCGGTAGTTGAGCGCCGCCGCCGAGGGCAATCGCATAGCCTTCATCGCCATCGTTCGGATTCAGGTATACCGCTTTACCGCCGGCCGTCAGCAGGAACGGACCCAGATCGAAGTTATAACCCATACCTAATCCCACCGTATCGCCATCGTTATCGCTATGCGCCCAGTTACCGTTAAAGGTCATTCCGGGAGACTGCGGATTAAAGCTGGCTGATAAGTTGGTGAATTCTGAACCGGCTTCACCGTGAAGACTAACGGAAGCGAAGGCGGCGCTGCTGGCGCTCAGGGCGGCGATAAGCAGGATGGATTTCAGTCTGAACATGCTCATTATTCGTATTCCTTCGGGTAAAAAAATGCCCGATACGAGCGTTCGGGCAAAAATTAACGGGTTTCTGGTTTAATAGTTATGTGCAGAATAAAAGCATTTATCGCCCACCGTTACCGTTTATATGTTTAATTTTAAACAATGGTGGGGCGATAAGTGGCAGGGTCGATAGGGGATTAAAACTTCTCAGGCAGGGAGGTGATACTCTGTAAATAACCACCGCGGGCAAACTCGATATAGCCACCCTTTTTCAACGCTGATAACACATTCAGAATGCTGCTGCGCGACAGGTGTGTGCGGTCCTGAATATATTCCAGCATGGATACCCGCAATCGGGTTTCTTCCGGAAGGAGTAACATTTCCATTAAATGATTACGAATGACCGAATAAGTCCGCTGTTGTAATACTAAATCGTCGCGATATACCAAATAAGAGGTGTGGTAAGCCAGCAGTCGGGTGACCTCTTCCCACATGTTATGCTCACTGATGAGTTGCATGGCTTTGTCGCTGTCAATCCGCAGGATCTCCGTGTCGACTTCCGCGCGAAGGCCGTGGCTACGGCTGGGCTGCAGCATCTCGGCTACGCCAAACAGGTGCGGTTCATAGACGGTGACCATGAGTAATCTGTCCGATGAGCGAAAAATAGATAACTCACCTTTCTTAAACAGATAGAGCTGGATTTTGCCTTTATATTCCCAGCTAAGCCTTTTCCTTGCGACCATATTTATTGGCGTGGCATACGGTTCCAGCAGCGCCATCAGACGATTGATCGCCTCTTGCGGCCGAACGGGAGGTTTAATATTCATTGCGATCCTCTCGGTATAAGAGTACAGGTATTCGATAAATTATAGATGGTGATTATTAAAAATAGTGATGCCATAAACTATAACGATAAAGTAGGGTTGTCATTTAGGATTTATTGCGGAAATAAAAAAGCCGGCGGGTTAGCGCCGGCTGGAGAGTTTGGCTTCGCGGTTTATTTATCGCGATTTTCCAGGTTTTCAACTTGTGGCAGACCGGTGGCGGAAGATGCGCTGAGCAGCCCGGATTGGGCATAGCCGAAGAGCTTCTCACGGGTATCGGTAATGTCCAGGTTGCGCATGGTCAACTGGCCGATACGATCTTCAGCGGTAAACATAGAATCGCCTTTTTCCATGGTCAGACGCTCTGCTTTATAGGTCAGATTGTCTGAAACGGTATTCAGGATTGAGTAGTCGTTGCCGCGACGCAGTTCCAGCGTCACTTCGCCGGTGATCTGGCTGGCAACCCAACGCTGCAGCGAATCGCGCAGCATCAGCGCCTGGGAATCGAACCAGCGACCCTGATAGAGCAGGCGACCCAACTGGCGGCCATGAGCATGATATTGCTCAATGGTATCTTCGTTATGGATACCGGTCAGCAGGCGCTCGTAGGCGATATGCAGCAGTGCCATCCCCGGAGCTTCATAGATGCCGCGGCTTTTCGCTTCAATGATGCGGTTTTCAATCTGATCGCTCATGCCCAGACCGTGGCGACCACCGATGCGGTTAGCTTCCAGCATCAGTTCGACGTCATCGCTGAACGTTTTGCCATTCAACGCAACCGGGTGGCCCTGTTCAAAACGCACGGTCACTTCTTCAGCGGCGATTTTTACGCTTTCATCCCAGAACTTCACGCCCATAATCGGGTTGACGATTTTCACGCTGGAATTAAGGAATTCGAGATCTTTCGCTTCGTGCGTCGCGCCCAGCATGTTGGAGTCGGTGGAGTAGGCTTTTTCGACAGACATTTTGTAGTCGAAGCCGCAGGCTATCATAAACTCGGACATTTCATGACGGCCGCCCAGTTCATCAATGAAGTCGCTATCCAGCCACGGTTTGTAAATCTGCAGTTCCGCATTGGTCAGCAGGCCGTAGCGATAAAAACGCTCGATATCGTTGCCTTTATAAGTGCTACCGTCGCCCCAGATGTTGACGCCGTCTTCTTTCATCGCGGCAACCAGCATGGTGCCGGTTACGGCGCGGCCCAGCGGCGTGGTGTTGAAATAGGTTAAGCCGCCGGTGGTGTTATGGAATGCGCCGCACTGAATCGCCGCGATGCCTTCCGCCACCAGTTGTTTGCGGCAATCAATCAGACGAGCGCCTTCAGCGCCATACTCTTTTGCACGACGCGGAATGGCCTCGTAGTCGTCTTCGTCAGGCTGGCCCAGGTTCGCGGTATATGCATAAGGAACCGCGCCTTTTTTACGCATCCACAGCAGGGCGGCGCTGGTATCCAGTCCACCAGAGAAAGCAATACCAATACGTTGACCAACCGGGAGATGCTTAAGAATCGTCGTCATAAAATAAAACCCTGCTAGATAGACTGTGGTGAGTTCGACTCAACAACAAATTTGCATTTTTATGCACTAATTGTGAGTTTTCATTTAATCATCTTTTGCTGGCGACAGGAAGAGCCTGATGGTGATTTTGCTAAAAAAGCCTGAAATGCCAGCATAAACGGCAAGCGAGTGGTGTAAAATGGATGTTGACAAAATATATGATTTATCGATACAATTCACCACGATTTTATGTCCCGTCCTCGGTACCAAATCCCAGCAGTATTTGCGTCTTTTACTCAGAAAGAGTAAAATATGCCACGTTTCAGGCGCGGGGTGGAGCAGCCTGGTAGCTCGTCGGGCTCATAACCCGAAGGTCGTCGGTTCAAATCCGGCCCCCGCAACCACTTTCCCATTAAGTACTTTTTCAAATATACTGTGAGGACTAGGTCCTTCGTAGCCGGATTTGAAAGAATTCTTCTGGAAGGTGTTCCAGATCGCAATTGCGGTCTCAGGGTTCAGTTATCTAAAGCCCCGATTTATCGGGGTTTTTTGTTATCTGACTTCAGAATAACTGGGCTATACGCCCTTTTTTTATGTCTTGGGGGTGGGTTTGTCCACATTAGAGCAAAAATTAACAGAGATGCTCACTGCGCCAGTTGAAGCGCTTGGCTTTGAGCTGGTCGGCATCGAATTTATTCGCGGTCGCACATCCACACTGCGCATCTATATTGATAGTGAAGATGGCATCAATGTTGATGATTGTGCTGATGTGAGCCACCAGGTCAGTGCTGTCATGGATGTCGAAGATCCAATCACCGTCGCTTACAACCTGGAAGTCTCTTCGCCTGGTCTCGACCGTCCGATGTTTACTGCTGAACACTATCAACGTTTCACCGGTGAAGAAGTTTCGCTGGTGCTACGTATGGCGGTACAGAACCGTCGTAAATGGCAGGGCATTATCAAAGCGGTAGACGGTGAGATGATCACGGTAACCGTCGAAGGCAAAGATGAAGTGTTCGCGCTGAGTAACATCCAGAAGGCGAACCTGGTTCCCCACTTTTAACAGTCTGGATTGAGGTGAAAGGCCCCGATGAACAAAGAAATTTTGGCTGTTGTTGAAGCCGTTTCCAACGAAAAAGCGCTGCCGCGCGAGAAGATTTTCGAAGCGTTGGAAAGCGCTCTGGCAACGGCGACCAAGAAAAAATACGAACAAGAGATCGACGTTCGCGTAGAAATCGACCGTAAAAGCGGTGATTTCGACACCTTCCGTCGCTGGCTGGTGGTTGAAGAGGTGACTCAACCGACTCGCGAGATCACGCTGGAAGCGGCGCGTTACGAAGATGAAAGCATGAACGTCGGCGACTACGTTGAAGATCAGATTGAATCTGTCACCTTCGACCGTATCACCACGCAGACCGCTAAACAGGTTATCGTACAGAAAGTACGTGAAGCTGAGCGCGCGATGGTTGTCGATCAGTTCCGCGAGCACGAAGGTGAGATCATCACCGGCGTGGTGAAAAAAGTAAACCGCGACAACATCACTCTGGATCTGGGCAGCAACGCTGAAGCCGTGATCCTGCGTGAAGATATGCTGCCGCGTGAAAACTTCCGTCCGGGCGACCGTATTCGCGGTGTGCTGTACGCCGTTCGTCCGGAAGCGCGCGGCGCGCAGCTGTTCGTGACTCGCTCCAAACCGGAGATGCTGGTCGAACTGTTCCGCATTGAAGTGCCGGAAATTGGCGAAGAAGTGCTGGAAATCAAAGCCGCAGCCCGCGATCCGGGTTCTCGTGCGAAAATCGCCGTGAAAACCAATGACAAGCGTATCGACCCGGTTGGCGCTTGCGTAGGTATGCGCGGCGCGCGCGTTCAGGCGGTTTCTACCGAGCTTGGCGGCGAGCGCATCGATATCGTCCTGTGGGATGATAACCCGGCGCAGTTCGTGATTAACGCTATGGCGCCGGCTGACGTTGCGTCCATCGTGGTGGATGAAGATAAACACACCATGGACATCGCGGTAGAAGCAGGCAACCTGGCGCAGGCGATCGGCCGTAACGGTCAGAACGTCCGCCTGGCATCGCAGCTCAGCGGCTGGGAACTCAACGTCATGACCGTTGATGACCTGCAGGCTAAGCACCAGGCTGAAGCCCATGCCGCTATCGATACCTTCACCAAATATCTCGATATTGATGAAGATTTCGCAACCGTACTGGTTGAAGAGGGCTTCTCCTCGCTGGAAGAACTGGCCTATGTGCCGATGAAAGAACTGCTGGAAATCGACGGCCTTGATGAAGCGACCGTTGAAGCACTTCGTGAGCGTGCGAAAAACGCACTGACTACACTGGCGCTGGCTCAGGAAGAAAGCCTGGGAGACAACAAACCTGCCGACGATTTACTGAATCTGGAAGGTTTGGACCGTGCTCTGGCGTTTAAGCTGGCTGCCCGTGGTGTTTGTACGCTGGAAGATCTCGCCGAACAGGGCGTTGATGACCTGGCTGATATCGAAGGTATGACCGACGAGAAAGCTGGTGAACTCATCATGGCTGCTCGCAACATTTGTTGGTTCGGCGACGAAGCGTAATAAACTGTAGCAGGAAGGAACAGCATGACAGATGTGACTATTAAAGCGCTGGCCTCAGAAATTCAGACCTCTGTGGATCGCCTGATACAGCAATTTGCTGATGCAGGTATTCGCAAATCGGCTGATGATTCTGTGACCGCGCAAGAGAAGCAAACCTTGTTAACGCACCTGAACCGTGAACACGGCTCGGCGCCTGACAAGCTGACGTTGCAGCGTAAAACGCGCAGCACGTTGAATATTCCAGGTACCGGTGGAAAGAGTAAATCGGTACAAATCGAAGTCCGCAAGAAACGCACCTTTGTGAAACGCGATCCGCAAGAGGCTGAACGCCTGGCCGCGGAAGAGCAGGCGCAGCGTGAAGCGGAAGAGCAGGCCCGTCGTGAAGCTGAAGAAGCAGCTAAACGCGAGGCGCAATTAAAAGCTGAACGTGAGGCCGCAGAACAAGCTAAACGTGAAGTCGCTGAAAAAGCGAAACGTGAAGCCGCGGAAAAAGACAAAGTGAGCAATCAACATACCGACGAAATGACCAAGACCGCCCAGGCTGAAAAGACCCGCCGTGAGAACGAAGCAGCGGAGCTGAAGCGCAAATCGGAAGAAGAAGCACGCCGCAAACTTGAAGAAGAAGCGCGCCGTGTAGCGGAAGAAGCACGCCGTATGGCTGAAGAAAATGAAAAAAACTGGAGTGAAACTCCGGAAACCCCAGAAGAAACGACCGACTATCACGTAACCACGTCTCAGCATGCGCGTCAGGCTGAAGATGATAACGATCGTGAAGTTGAAGGCGGTCGCGGCCGTGGCCGTAACAGCAAAGCTGCTCGCCCGGCGAAGAAAGGCAACAAACACGCTGAATCGAAAGCTGACCGTGAAGAAGCCCGTGCGGCCGTTCGCGGCGGTAAAGGCGGCAAACATCGCAAAGGTTCTTCTCTGCAGCAGGGCTTCCAGAAGCCGGCTCAGGCCGTTAACCGTGATGTTGTGATCGGCGAAACCATTACCGTTGGCGAGCTGGCCAACAAAATGGCGGTCAAAGGTTCTCAGGTCATCAAAGCGATGATGAAACTGGGCGCGATGGCGACCATCAACCAGGTCATCGACCAGGAAACCGCCCAGCTGGTTGCCGAAGAGATGGGCCACAAAGTTATCCTGCGTCGTGAAAACGAGCTGGAAGAAGCAGTAATGAGCGACCGTGACACCGGCGCTGCGGCTGAACCGCGCGCACCGGTAGTGACCATCATGGGTCACGTTGACCACGGTAAAACCTCTCTGCTGGACTACATTCGTTCTACTAAGGTTGCCTCCGGCGAAGCGGGTGGTATTACCCAGCACATCGGTGCGTACCACGTAGAAACCGACAACGGCATGATCACCTTCCTGGACACCCCGGGCCACGCCGCGTTTACCTCCATGCGTGCTCGTGGCGCGCAGGCGACGGATATCGTGGTTCTGGTCGTGGCGGCAGACGACGGCGTGATGCCGCAGACTGTGGAAGCTATCCAGCACGCCAAAGCGGCGCAGGTGCCGGTAGTAGTTGCAGTGAACAAGATCGATAAGCCGGAAGCGGATATGGATCGCGTGAAGAACGAACTCTCCCAGTACGGCGTTATGCCGGAAGAGTGGGGCGGCGAAGCGCAGTTCATCCCAGTATCAGCGAAAGTCGGTACCGGTATCGACGACCTGCTGAACGCTATCCTGCTGCAGGCTGAAGTTCTCGAGCTGAAAGCGGTACGTAACGGTATGGCGAGCGGCGCGGTCATCGAATCCTTCCTGGACAAAGGTCGTGGCCCGGTGGCTACCGTTCTGGTTCGCGAAGGTACTCTGCACAAGGGTGATATCGTACTGTGTGGCTTTGAATATGGCCGCGTACGTGCGATGCGTGACGAGCTGGGTCGCGAAGTGCTGGAAGCGGGTCCGTCCATTCCGGTGGAAATCCTCGGTCTGTCCGGCGTTCCGGCGGCGGGTGATGAAGTTACCGTCGTTCGTGACGAGAAAAAAGCGCGTGAAGTTGCGCTGTATCGTCAGGGCAAATTCCGTGAAGTTAAACTGGCTCGCCAGCAGAAATCTAAACTGGAAAACATGTTCGCTAACATGACCGAAGGCGAAGTTCACGAAGTGAACATCGTACTGAAAGCGGACGTGCAGGGTTCTGTCGAAGCGATTTCCGATTCCTTACTGAAACTGTCTACCGACGAAGTGAAAGTGAAGATCATCGGTTCCGGCGTAGGTGGTATCACCGAAACCGACGCGACCCTGGCTGCAGCTTCCAACGCGATTCTGGTTGGCTTCAACGTTCGTGCCGATGCTTCCGCACGTAAAGTTATCGAGTCAGAAAGCCTGGATCTGCGTTACTACTCCGTCATCTATAACCTGATCGACGAAGTGAAAGCGGCGATGAGCGGCATGCTGTCTCCGGAACTGAAACAGCAGATCATTGGTCTGGCTGAAGTGCGTGATGTCTTCAAATCGCCGAAATTCGGCGCCATCGCGGGCTGTATGGTTACCGAAGGTACGATTAAGCGTCACAACCCAATCCGCGTCCTGCGCGACAACGTGGTTATCTATGAAGGCGAGCTGGAATCCCTGCGCCGCTTCAAAGATGACGTTAACGAAGTCCGTAACGGCATGGAATGTGGTATCGGCGTGAAGAACTACAACGACGTTCGCGTTGGCGATATGATCGAAGTGTTCGAAATCATCGAAATCCAGCGTAGCATCGATTAATCGTCAGATAGCTAAGCGTAAGCCGGGTAAGCGAAGCGCCACCCGGCAATAATTTTAAAAAGGGGCTTTTGGCCCCTTTTTTGTCTTTATTCTGGAGAATTTATTATGGCGAAAGAATTTGGTCGCCCGCAGCGCGTGGCCCAGGAGATGCAAAAAGAAATTGCCATCATCCTGCAGCGTGAAATCAAAGACCCGCGTCTGGGCATGATGACTACCGTTTCCGGCGTAGAAATGTCCCGTGACCTGGCCTATGCCAAAGTGTATGTCACCTTCCTCAACGACAAAGATGAAGCCGCGGTGAAAGCGGGCATCAAAGCGCTGCAGGAAGCGTCTGGTTTTATCCGCTCTCTGCTGGGCAAAGCGATGCGCCTGCGCATCGTGCCGGAACTGACTTTCTTCTACGACAACTCGCTGGTAGAAGGGATGCGCATGTCCAATCTGGTTACCAGCGTGGTGAAACACGACGATGAGCGTCGTGTGAACCCGGACGACAGCAAGGAGGACTAATGAGTCGTCCTCGTCGTCGCGGCCGCGACGTGCACGGCGTATTGCTGCTGGATAAGCCTCAGGGCGCCTCCAGCAACGATGTGCTGCAGAAAGTAAAACGCATTTATAACGCCAACCGCGCTGGGCATACCGGCGCGCTGGATCCGCTGGCGACCGGTATGCTGCCGGTGTGTCTAGGCGAAGCGACTAAGTTTTCCCAGTATCTGCTGGACTCTGATAAGCGTTATCGCGTGATTGCCAAGCTTGGTCAGCGTACGGACACCTCCGACGCCGATGGCCAGGTGGTAGAAGAACGCCCGCTCACCTTTAGCGAAGAACAGCTGGCGGCGGCGCTGGATAGCTTCCGCGGCGAAACGCAGCAGGTGCCGTCGATGTACTCGGCGCTGAAATATCAGGGTAAAAAGCTGTACGAATACGCTCGTCAGGGTATTGAGGTTCCGCGTGAAGCCCGGCCGATTACGGTCTATGAGCTGCTGTTTATTCGCCATGAAGGAGATGAACTGGAGCTTGAGATCCACTGTTCGAAAGGCACCTACATCCGTACGATTATCGATGATTTGGGCGAGAAGCTTGGCTGCGGCGCGCACGTGATTTTCCTGCGTCGCCTGGCGGTGAGCAAATACCCGGTCGAGCGGATGGTGACTCTTGAACAACTGCAGGCGCTGGTCGAACAGGCGGCGGCGCAGGATATTCCCGCCGCTCAACTGCTTGACCCGCTGTTGATGCCGATGGACAGCCCGGCGTCGGATTATCCGCTGGTTCATATTCCAGAAACTTCCGCGGTCTACTTTAAGAACGGTAATCCGGTTCGTCAGTCAGGCGCGCCGCTTAACGGGCTGGTGCGGGTGATGGAAAGCGAGTCCGGCAAGTTCCTCGGCATGGGCGAAATAGACGATGAAGGCCGCGTCGCGCCTCGTCGTTTGGTGGTGGAATACCCGCAGTGAGCGCTTTTGTTGCGATAAAAGCCTGCTACGAGTAGAATATCGCCGCTTAACGTCCGCTAAAGTGTTTTAACATTTTCGGGCGTTGCATCAGGGGTTGCTGAATTAGAGATCGGCACCCTTTCTTTACTTATAATTTTGGAGTTTGAAAATGTCTCTAAGCGTTGAAGCTAAAGCACAAATCGTTTCTGAGTTCGGTCGTGGCGCAAACGACAGCGGTTCTACTGAAGTTCAGGTTGCACTGCTGACTGCACAGATCAACCACCTGCAGGGTCACTTTGCAGAGCACAAAAAAGATCACCACAGCCGTCGTGGTCTGCTGCGCATGGTTTCTCAGCGTCGTAAACTGCTCGACTACCTGAAACGTAAAGATGTTGCACGTTACTCTTCGCTGATCGAGCGTCTGGGTCTGCGTCGCTAATTCTGCGAGTTTCAGAAAAAGGGGCCTCACGGCCCCTTTTTTCGACCAGGCGGCAGCAATTCATTAAAAACTCATGTATTGTTGCTATTAATGATCTTCATGCAGAGGTTCGCGCGGCTAATGAGAGGCTTCATCCGCAGGGGCGGGTAAAGGTTGTCATTAGTCGCGAGGATGCAGAGGATCGGGTCATCAGACGCGATATCGTGGATATGGCGTCATTTTTAGATAAAAGGATAGAATTTTGCTTAATCCGATCGTTCGTAAATTCCAGTACGGCCAACACACCGTAACCCTGGAGACCGGCATGATGGCGCGCCAGGCAACGGCCGCTGTGATGGTTAGCATGGATGACACCGCGGTATTCGTTACCGTTGTGGGTCAGAAAAAAGCGAAACCGGGCCAGGACTTCTTCCCGCTGACTGTTAACTACCAGGAGCGTACCTACGCTGCCGGTAAAATCCCGGGTGGCTTCTTCCGTCGTGAAGGCCGTCCAAGCGAAGGCGAAACCCTGATCGCGCGTCTGATTGACCGCCCGGTTCGTCCGTTGTTCCCGGAAGGCTTCGTTAACGAAGTTCAGGTTATTGCCACCGTCGTTTCCGTTAACCCGCAGGTTAACCCGGATATCGTCGCGATGATCGGCGCTTCCGCAGCGCTGTCGCTGTCTGGTATTCCGTTCAATGGCCCAATCGGCGCCGCTCGCGTGGGTTACATCAACGACCAGTACGTACTGAACCCAACCCAGGAAGAGCTGAAGTCCAGCAAACTGGATCTGGTGGTTGCCGGTACCGAAGCGGCCGTACTGATGGTTGAATCCGAAGCTGAACTGCTGAGCGAAGACCAGATGCTGGGCGCGGTGGTCTTTGGCCACGAGCAGCAGCAGGTTGTTATTCAGAACATCAACGACCTGGTGAAAGAAGCCGGTAAACCGCGTTGGGACTGGCAGCCGGAAGTGGTTGACGCCGCCCTGAACGCGCGCGTTGCTGCGCTGGCTGAATCCCGCCTGAGCGATGCTTACCGTATCACCGACAAACAAGAGCGTTACGCTCAGGTAGACGTGATCAAATCTGAAACCATCGCGACGCTGGTTGCCGAAGACGAAACCCTGGACGCCAACGAACTGGGTGAAATCCTGCACGCTATCGAGAAAAACGTCGTTCGTAGCCGCGTACTGGCAGGCGAGCCGCGTATCGATGGCCGCGAAAAAGACATGATCCGTGGTCTGGACGTCCGTACCGGCGTACTGCCGCGTACCCACGGTTCCGCACTGTTTACCCGTGGCGAAACTCAGGCGCTGGTTACCGCGACTCTGGGTACCGCACGCGACGCGCAGAACATCGACGAACTGATGGGCGAGCGCACGGACTCCTTCCTGTTCCACTATAACTTCCCTCCGTACTCCGTAGGCGAAACTGGTATGGTTGGTTCTCCGAAGCGTCGTGAAATCGGTCACGGTCGTCTGGCTAAGCGCGGCGTTCTGGCCGTGATGCCGACAATCGACGAATTCCCGTACACCGTTCGCGTGGTATCTGAGATCACCGAATCCAACGGTTCTTCTTCCATGGCTTCCGTCTGTGGCGCATCTCTGGCGCTGATGGACGCTGGCGTGCCGGTAAAAGCCGCCGTTGCGGGTATCGCAATGGGTCTGGTGAAAGAAGGCGATAACTTCGTCGTACTGTCCGACATTCTGGGTGACGAAGACCACCTTGGCGATATGGACTTCAAAGTTGCGGGTTCTCGCGACGGTATCTCTGCGCTGCAGATGGATATCAAAATTGAAGGTATCACCAAAGAAATCATGCAGGTTGCTCTGAACCAGGCTAAAGGTGCGCGTCTGCACATCCTGGGCGTGATGGAACAGGCGATTAACGCGCCGCGCGGCGACATCTCCGAATTCGCACCGCGTATCCACACCATCAAGATCAACCCGGACAAGATCAAAGACGTTATCGGTAAAGGCGGTTCTGTTATCCGTGCCCTGACCGAAGAAACCGGCACCACCATCGAAATCGAAGATGACGGTACCGTGAAGATCGCAGCGACCGACGGCGACAAAGCGCAGCACGCTATCCGTCGTATCGAAGAGATCACCGCTGAGATCGAAGTTGGCCGTATCTACAATGGTAAAGTGACCCGTATCGTTGACTTTGGCGCATTCGTTGCCATCGGCGGCGGTAAAGAAGGTCTGGTCCACATCTCTCAGATCGCTGACAAGCGTGTTGAGAAAGTGACTGATTACCTGCAGATGGGTCAGGAAGTACCGGTTAAGGTTCTGGAAGTTGACCGTCAGGGCCGCGTACGTCTGAGCATTAAAGAAGCAACTGAGCAGACTCAGCCAGCTAACGCGCCGGAAGCTCCGGCTGCAGAGCAGGGCGAGTAAGGTTGCCGATTGCCCTCCGCTTCGGCGGAGGGTCTATTCCGGGCAGGATGCCTTTTTGCAGCCGGGGAACTGGACGTTCATCCAATCGTTGTCTTCGGGAGTGGGAAATGAAGCCTTTTCTGCGCTGGTGTTTCGTGGCGACAGCTCTCACGCTGGCAGGATGCAGCAACTCTGCCTGGCGTAAGGACGCCGTCCTCGCGGTACCATTGCAACCGACTTTGCAGCAAGAAGTGATTCTGGCGCGCATGGAACAAATTCTTGCCAGTCGGGCTTTAACCGATGACGAACGCGCACAGCTTTTATATGAGCGCGGAGTGTTGTATGATAGTCTCGGTCTGAGGGCACTAGCGCGAAATGATTTTTCACAAGCGCTGGCAATCCGACCCGATATGCCTGAAGTATTCAATTACTTAGGCATTTATTTAACGCAGGCAGGCAATTTTGATGCTGCCTATGAAGCGTTTGATTCTGTACTTGAGCTTGATCCAACTTACAACTACGCGCACTTAAACCGCGGCATCGCTCTGTATTACGGCGGCCGTGCTAAGTTAGCGCAAGATGATCTGCTGGCGTTTTATCAAGACGATCCCAATGATCCTTTCCGCAGTCTGTGGTTATACCTCGCCGAGCGTAAGCTTGATGAGAAGCAGGCGCTTGAAGCACTGAAACAGCGCTTCAACAAGTCGGATAAAGAGCAATGGGGATGGAACATTGTCGAGTTCTACCTTGGCGACATTAGCGAAAAAGAGCTGATGACCCGTCTGAAGGCAGACGCAACGGATAACACCTCGCTCGCTGAGCATCTCAGTGAAACCAACTTCTATTTAGGTAAGTACTACCTAAGTCTGGGGGACAAGGACAGCGCTACGGCACTGTTCAAACTGGCGGTCGCTAACAACGTTCATAACTACGTTGAGCACCGATACGCATTGTTGGAATTATCGCTCTTGGGCCAGGAGCAAGATGACCTGGCAGAATCGGACCAGCAATAGCTGACGAACACACATCAGCCCATTTTTTGATTGCCATCACCTTCGCGGGTGAGGGCGTTGTTGTTCGTTAATACACCTACTTTGAGCCGGTTCACACTTTTCAATGAAAATTACTCTAAATTTTCACGATGAGTTATGTAGACTGGCCGCCATTAATTTTGAGGCACACGTACTACATGGCTGAATTCGAAACCACTTTTGCAGATCTGGGCCTGAAGGCTCCTATCCTTGAAGCGCTTAACGATCTGGGTTACGAAAAACCATCTCCGATCCAGGCTGAGTGCATTCCGCATCTGCTGGACGGCCGCGACGTTCTGGGTATGGCCCAGACCGGTAGCGGTAAAACCGCAGCGTTCTCTTTACCGCTGCTGAACAACATCGATCCTGAGCTTAGAGCACCACAGATTCTGGTGCTGGCGCCGACCCGCGAACTGGCGGTACAGGTTGCTGAAGCAATGACGGAATTCTCTAAACATATGCGCGGCGTAAACGTGGTTGCCCTGTACGGCGGCCAGCGTTATGACGTGCAGCTGCGCGCCCTGCGTCAGGGGCCGCAGATCGTCGTCGGTACCCCGGGTCGTCTGCTGGACCACCTGAAGCGCGGTACGCTGGATCTCTCTAAACTGAGCGGTCTGGTACTGGATGAAGCAGATGAAATGCTGCGCATGGGCTTTATCGAAGACGTAGAAACTATCATGGCGCAGATCCCGGAAGGTCATCAGACCGCTCTGTTCTCCGCCACGATGCCGGAAGCGATTCGTCGCATTACCCGCCGCTTTATGAAAGAGCCGCAGGAAGTGCGCATTCAGTCCAGCGTCACCACGCGCCCGGACATTAGCCAGAGCTACTGGACTGCTTACGGCATGCGTAAAAACGAAGCGCTGGTGCGTTTCCTGGAAGCGGAAGACTTTGATGCGGCGATTATCTTCGTGCGTACCAAAAACGCGACTCTGGAAGTGGCAGAAGCGCTGGAGCGTAGCGGCTATAACAGCGCCGCGCTGAACGGCGATATGAACCAGGCGCTGCGTGAGCAGACTCTGGAGCGCCTGAAAGACGGTCGTCTGGACATCCTGATCGCCACCGACGTTGCGGCCCGCGGCCTTGACGTTGAGCGTATCAGCCTGGTTGTTAACTATGACATCCCGATGGATTCCGAATCTTACGTTCACCGTATCGGCCGTACCGGTCGTGCGGGTCGTGCGGGTCGCGCGCTGCTGTTCGTTGAGAACCGTGAACGTCGCCTGCTGCGTAACATCGAACGTACGATGAAGCTGACGATCCCTGAAGTAGAACTGCCGAACGCGGAACTGCTGGGCAAACGTCGTCTGGAGAAATTCGCCGCTAAAGTTCAGCAGCAGCTGGAAAGCAGCGATCTGGACCAGTATCGTGCGCTGCTGGCTAAAATCCAGCCGACTGCGGAAGGCGAAGAGCTGGACGTAGAAACGCTGGCCGCTGCGCTGCTGAAAATGGCCCAGGGCGAACGTTCTCTGATCGTTCCGCCGGATGCGCCGATGCGTCCTAAGCGTGAGTTCCGCGATCGTGATGACCGTTTCGAACGCCGTGGCGACCGTAATGACCGCGGTCCGCGTGGCGATCGTGAAGATCGTCCGAAGCGTGAGCGTCGTGACGTGGGTGAAATGGAACTGTACCGCATTGAAGTGGGCCGTGATGACGGCGTTGAAGTTCGTCATATCGTTGGCGCGATCGCTAACGAAGGCGACATCAGCAGCCGCTACATCGGCAACATCAAGCTGTTCGGTTCTCACTCCACCATCGAACTGCCGAAAGGTATGCCGGGCGAAGTGCTGCAGCACTTTACTCGTACCCGCATCCTGAACAAGCCGATGAACATGCAGCTGCTGGGCGATGCGCAGCCGCGCACCGAACGTCGTGGCGGCGGCGAGCGTCGTGAAGGCGGTCGTGGCTTCGGCGGCGAGCGTCGTGAAGGTGGCCGTAGCTTTGGTGGCGAACGTCGCGAAGGCGGACGTGGTGAAGGTCGTCGTTTCAGCGGCGAACGTCGTGAAGGCGGCCGCGCGCCGCGTCGTGACGATGCTTCTGCGCCGCGCCGTGATGACTCCGCTGGTCGTCGTCGTTTCGGTGGCGATGCGTAATAAGCGCAATCCGCTAGCGTAAAGTAAATAATACAGCCCCGATCGTCATGATTGGGGCTTTTTTTATTTCTTTTGTACTCGTGTACTGGTACAGTGCATCATGCTCAACGTGAGCGAAGTATTTTCCACTGGAGATTTCGGCAAATGGCGACACTAACGACTACGGCCACCCGACCGTCTTTATTTGGCGGCGTGGTGATTATCGGCGGCACGATTATTGGCGCAGGCATGTTCTCGCTGCCGGTGGTCATGTCCGGCGCGTGGTTCTTCTGGTCGTTGGCGGCGCTGGTTTTTACCTGGTTCTGCATGCTGCACTCCGGTTTGATGATTCTGGAAGCCAACCTTAACTACCGGATTGGCTCCAGCTTCGACACCATTACCAAAGACCTGCTCGGCAAAGGCTGGAACCTGGTGAACGGCGTGTCGATCGCCTTTGTGCTGTATATCCTGACCTACGCCTATATTTCGGCGAGCGGTTCGATCCTGCACCACACCTTCAGTGAGATGTCGCTGAACGTACCGGCGCGCGCTGCGGGCTTCGGCTTTGCGCTGCTGGTGGCCTTTATCGTCTGGATGAGCACGAAAGCGGTGAGCCGCATGACGGCTATCGTACTGGGCGCTAAGGTGATTACCTTCTTCCTGACCTTCGGCAGCCTGCTGGGGCACGTCGAGCCGACGACGCTGTTTAACGTCGTGGAGAAGAATGCCTCCTATGCGCCATACCTGCTGATGACGCTGCCGTTCTGCCTGGCCTCGTTTGGCTATCACGGTAACGTGCCGAGCCTGATGAAATATTATGGTAAGGATCCACGCACCATTACCCGCTGTCTGATTTACGGTACGCTGCTGGCGCTGGGTCTGTATGTCGTCTGGCTGCTGGTGACGATGGGTAATATCCCTCGTCCGCAGTTTATCGGTATCGCCCAGAAGGGCGGCAACATTGATGTGCTGGTGCAGGCGCTGAGCGGCGTGCTGAATAGCCGCGGTCTGGATCTGCTGCTGGTGGTGTTCTCCAACTTTGCCGTCGCCAGTTCCTTCCTCGGCGTGACGCTGGGGCTGTTCGATTATCTCGCGGATCTGTTTGGCTTTGACGATAGCGCGATGGGACGCTTTAAAACCGCGCTGTTGACCTTTATCCCGCCGATGATTGGCGGGCTGGTGAAACCAGATGGGTTCCTTTATGCCATCGGCTATGCCGGCCTGGCGGCGACGGTATGGGCGGCGATTGTGCCGGCGCTGCTGGCTCGCGCTTCGCGTAAACGCTTCGGCAGCCCACAGTTCCGCGTTTGGGGCGGAAAACCGATGATTGCGCTGATCCTGCTGTTCGGGCTCGGCAACGCGGTGGTGCATTTCCTGTCGAGTTTTAATCTGCTGCCGGTTTATCAATAACCGTATTGCCCGGTGGCGTGACGCGCACCGGGCTTACCGCGTTACTAACCTAGCAATTCCTCTTTCACCTGCATCGCTAAATCAAAGGAGTGCAGGCGCGCCTGGTGGTCGAAGATCTGGCCGTTGACCATGATTTCGTCCGCTTCCGTTTCGCGAAGAATCGACGCTAACCCATGGCGAACTTTGGTCTTATCGCCAACCAGCGACATGCTTAATGCCTGCTGTACACCATACTGCTCAGACGCTGACCACAGCTGATGCATATTTTCCACCGGCGGCGGCAACTGCCCGGTTTCACCGCGGCGCAGCTTAACGAACGCCTGCTGCATCGAGGTAAAGAGGAACTCCGCGTCGCGATTACTATCGGCGGCGATAATATTGATGCATACCATCGCGTACGGTTTTTCGAGCCGCGCCGAAGGTTTGAAGTTGCTGCGGTACAGATGCAGAGCCTGGAATAGCATGTCCGGCGCGAAGTGAGAGGCGAAGGCAAACGGCAGACCAAGCTGCGCCGCTAGCTGCGCGCTGTACAGGCTTGAGCCCAGCAGCCACACCGGAATTCGTTCGCCATAGCCGGGAACCGGGCGCACCTGCGGATTAGCCTCGCGAGCGTCAAACCAGTCCACCAACTCCGCCACATCGCGCGGGAAATTATCGACATCGCCGCTCATGTGGCGACGCAGCGCGCGCATGGTCGGCTGATCGCTGCCCGGCGCGCGGCCAAGGCCGAGATCGATACGTCCGGGATACAGCGTATTCAGGGTGCCGAACTGTTCGGCGATCACCAGCGGCGAGTGGTTTGGCAACATCACGCCACCGGATCCCAGATGCAGGGTGGTGGTATTGGCGGCAAGATAGCCAATCAACACCGAGGTCGCCGCGCTGGCAATGCCCACCATATTATGGTGCTCAGCCAGCCAATAACGGTGGTAGCCGCGGGATTCCGCCAGTTGGGCGAGAGCGAGAGAATGGGAAAAGGCTTCTTTAGCAGAAGAACCCTGCGGGATCGGCGCCAGATCGAGCACCGAGAACGGAATGTTTTTATCAGTCATAACAGCTCACTTTGTCGACGGTGAATCTTTTAATAGTGCATTAAAAATTAATAACCGTTGTTAACAAAGTGAGCTTTTACACTTCACCTTACGCCTGCAGCTCCAGCCCGGCCAGCCGTTTCCAGTAGCCGTTGCAATCGCTGTTAGCGGTGAGATCCAGCGGCGCAGCGCCATTTTCATTGGCGCGGAAGGCGTCGAGCATGGCGAAGGTCTCGCTACCCATCGGCGACAGGCGCACCATATCCACCAGACCGTGCATCGAGGTTAACTCGTTGCCAAGGTTATAGACGTAGCCGCTCATCGTCTGAATGCCGTTAAGCACAAACACCTGCTGGTTCTCCTGCGACAGCATGCTGCGCCCGGTTGGGTACTTGATGCAGCAGGTTTCGCATTCGTCTTTTGGCCGGTCTTCCGAGCGAGCGGTAAAGCAGCGCGCGGAATAGGCCAGCGGCAGATGGCCGTAGCTCAGCACTTCGACTTCAAACTGGTTGCGAATACCCAGCTCTTCACACTGGGTCAGTAAATTAGCCAGCCAGTCGCGGGAGAGTTCAACCGGCATACACCAGCGCACCATGCCCTGTTTCAGCAGCAGGCGCAGGGTGACGGCGTTGTAGCAGTTCAGCGCATGACCCGCGACGAAGGGCAACTTGCGTTCGGCACAGAGATTGACCACGCCGAGGTCGCTGGCTTCAATCAGGAATTCGCCGTTCTCGACATAGCGCTTCAGCTCGCCCAGTTCGGAGGAGGCCTGCACCAGCGCGAGGGTGGAAAGCACCACCTGCTTGCCGCTACCGGCCAGCGTTTTCGCCATCTCAAGCCAATCGCCGACTTTAGTGGCGCGGCGTTTGCTGCACACCGCTTCGCCCAGATAAATGGTGTCAGCGCTACTGTTTGCCGCCTGCTGGTAAAAATCTTCCAGCGTCTCTTTTGGCCAGTAGTACAGCACCGGCCCTAATGAATATTTCATGTTTCTCACTGCCATTTACGGTGATAGGCGCCAAGGGTGGTTTGCGTTCCTTCGGACATCGAACCAAGGGTTTCCATCCATGCGGATTGCGGTACGAAGTTCTGCGGATCGGCTTTACAGCGATCGATCGCCTGACGCCAGACCTTCGCTACCTGGGTGACGTATGCCGGGCTGCGCTGACGGCCTTCGATTTTTACCGAGGCGATATTGGCGGCCATCAGTTCTGGCAACAGCTCCAGGGTATTGAGGCTGGTGGGTTCTTCCAGCGCGTGGTAGCGTTCGCCGTCGACCAGGTAGCGGCCTTTGCACAGCGTCGGATAACCGGCATTTTCGCCATCCTGATAGCGATCGATCAGCACTTCGTTAAGGCGTGACTCCAGCCCCTGCGGCGTTTGCTGCCAGCGGACGAAGCGCGCGGGCGAACAGGCGCCGACGGTATTTGGCGATTCGCCGGTGAGATACGACGAGAGATAGCAGCGGCCTTCCGCCATGATGCATAAGCTACCGAAGGCGAAGACTTCCAGTGGCACCGGCGTGGCGCGGGCTAACTGTTTCACCTGGTGAATGGATAACACCCGCGGCAGTACGACGCGGGCAACGTCAAAGTTGCGGTGATAAAAACGCACCGCCTCTTCGTTAGTGGCGGACGCCTGCACTGAAACGTGACGTTCGATGTGCGGGTAGCGTTCCGCGGCGTACTCCAGCATCGCGATATCGGCGAGGATGAGCGCGTCGGCGCCCAATTGCGCGGCCATATCCACCGCTCGCTGCCAACGGGCATAACCGTCGGGATGGGCGAAGGTGTTAATCGCGATATGTAGCTTACGGCGATGCTGGTGCACAAAGCTGACGGCTTCCTGCAATTTCTTTTCGGTGAAATTAAGGCCGGCAAAGTGGCGGGCATTGGTGTCATCTTTCAGCCCGATATACACGGCATCGGCGCCGTTTTCGATGGCCGCCTTAAGAGCCGGGAGGTTACCGGCGGGGCAGAGCAGCTCCATAATTTTTCCTGAAAAACGCGGCCGGTCAGGGACGCAAAATGGTTAACGAGCTGGGATTTTAGTTAACCTTCTGGTGACAATTTTTGATTTGAGGCAGTTAAAAGCGTATTGGTGGGCTCAATAGCTGGCGGCCATCATCGCGATTTTGTTGATTTACGCCGCTATGTCGTTTATTTGATATGGCACAATAGCGAAACTATTGCATGCATGGAGTGAAGCTTGTGTTGGATGAACTGCGTTCCCGGCTGGTCCGTTTTGGCCCGTCTTTAATGAGCGTGCCGGTTAAGCTGGCGCCTTTTGCCCTCAAGCGCCAGGTGCTGGAACAAGTATTGAGCTGGCAATTTCGCCAGGCGCTGGCGGATGGAGAACTGGAGTTTCTCGAAGGTCGCTGGTTAAGTATTAATGTGCGCGATATTGGCCTGCTGTGGTATACCTCGGTAGTCGACGGTCGCCTGGTGGTCAGCCAGCAGGCTGACGCCGATGTCAGCTTTAGCGCCGATGCCAGCGATCTGCTGATGATTGCCGCGCGTAAACAGGATCCGGATACGCTATTCTTCCAGCGTCGTCTGGTGATTGAAGGTGATACTGAGCTGGGTCTATACGTGAAGAACCTGATGGATGCCATCGAGCTGGAGCAGATGCCGAAAGCACTGCGCGTCATGCTGCTGCAGATGGCGGATTTTGTCGAAGCAGGCCTGAAGAGCCCGCAGAAACCTGAACAGACATCGGTAGGTGAGGCATGCTGATTCGAGTGGAAATTGGGATTGATGCGCCGGGTATCGACGCGCTGCTGCGCCGTACGTTCGGCAGCGACGCGGAAGCGAAGCTGGTGCACGATCTGCGTGAAGATGGTCTGATCACGCTGGGCTTAGTCGCCACTGACGATGAAGGCCAGGTGGTTGGCTATGTCGCCTTTAGCCCGGTCACCGTCGAAGGTGAAGAGCTGCAGTGGGTAGGGCTGGCGCCATTGGCGGTAGATGAAAGCTATCGCGGCCAGGGTATTGGCCGACAGCTGGTCTACGAAGGGCTGGATTCATTAAATGAATTTGGGTACGCCGCGGTGGTCACGCTGGGCGAGCCGGCGCTGTATGGCCGTTTGGGCTTTGAACCCGCGGCTGCGTTCGATTTACGCTGCCGTTGGCCGGACACCGCGGAAGCCTTCCAGGTGCATCGTCTGGCGGATGACGCGCTGCAGGGCGTACACGGTCTGGTTGAGTACAGCGATCATTTCAATCGCTTCTGAGCCCCTCCAGTAGGGTCTCGAACGAACCATCCCCGGCAACGAGGCGCTCTTTCTGGCGCTTCGTTAGCTGCTTGATGCGATACTCCAGCCGCAGCGCAAGTGAGTGGTCACCAACTTTCTGACTAAACGCCAGCGCCAGTTCTCCTTTGCCGCGCAGCGCTTTCGCCCCTTTGCCTTCCTGATGCTGAAGAAAGCGGCGTGGGACATCGGTGGTGATGCCGGTATACAGGCGGTTATCAGCGGTTCGAATAAGATAGAGAAACCAGCACACGGTAATAATGTCAGTCTGTTAGGGTGTGTGCACCATAACATAATGGAGAATAAAGATGGATACGCTTGCCGCGATTAGCCGCTGGCTGGGCAAACAGCACGTCATCACCTGGTGCGTGGCACGTGATGACGAGCTCTGGTGCGCCAATGCGTTTTATGTTTACGACCCGGATAACGTCGCTTTTTATCTACTAAGCGACGAAAAAACCCGTCACGGTCAGATGACCGGCGAAGGCGCGAAAGTCGCCGGGACGGTCAACGGCCAGCCAAAGACCGTTGCCTTGATCCGCGGCGTGCAGTTTAAGGGGGAGATCCGCCGCCTTCACGGTGATGAAGAGGCTGAGATGCGCAAGCGCTACGTCAAGCGCTTCCCTGTTGCCCGCATGTTGTCGGCGCCGGTGTGGGAGATTCGTCCCGACGAGCTTAAATTTACCGACAACACGCTGGGTTTTGGCAAAAAGCTATACTGGCTGCGCGACTCAAGCGCCGAGCAGGCGTAGCGCCTCGCGATTGAACGCCGGCAGGTCGTCTGGCGTTCGGCTGGTGACTAACTGATCGTTATCAAGCACCACTTCCTGATCGTAAAACTCACCGCCGGCGTTTTTTACGTCGACCACGATAGGTTTAACCGCTGTGAGTTTACGCCCGCGAATGACGTCTGCGCTGATGAGTAACTGAGGGCCGTGGCAGATGGCAAAGACCGGCTTACCGCTATTCACGAAGTCGCGAGTAAAAGTGACGAAGCGCTCATCCCCCCGCAACTGGTCCGGTGAATAGCCGCCTGGCAGCAACAACGCGTCAAACTGTGCCGGCGTCACGTCATCTATTGCTTTGTCGATCGCCACTTCAGCCTCGCCTTGTTTCCCTTTTACCGTTTTTCCTGCCTGTTTCTCAATCGTCACGACCTGATGCCCGGCAAGTTTAAAGGCCTCGGCAGGTGAGGTGAATTCAGAATCTTCGAAGTCGTCGGTGATTAGTACGGCAATCTTTTTACTCATTCTTCCTCCGATCTTTTGGCAGTGAATGAGGCATTTCCATGATGATGGTGGATACTTACCTCGTAAGCTATTAAGCCTGGAACATGTGGGGCAAAGTGCAAGGCAGACAATTCTGCAAAGGAGATTCGATGAGTCAGGTATTATTAACCGGCGCGACTGGTTTGGTTGGTGGGCACTTACTTCGTTTGCTGCAGAGTGAGCCGGGCATTAGCGCGATTACTGCGCCGACTCGCCGCCCACTCCCGCCCGCGGAAGGGGTCTTTAATCCTTACGATCCGCAGTTGACCGATGCACTGGCGCAGGTGGTTGATCCTGTCGATATCGTTTTCTGCTGCCTGGGCACCACGCGACGGGAAGCGGGGAGTAAAGAAGCGTTTGTGCATGCTGACTATACGCTGGTGGTGGATACGGCACTGGTCGGGAAGCGCCTTGGGGCGCAACATATGCTGGTGGTCAGCGCGATGGGCGCCAATGCGCATTCGCCCTTCTTCTATAACCGCGTGAAAGGGGAAATGGAAGAGGCGCTGATGGCGCAGGAGTGGCCGCGGCTGACCATTGCCCGTCCTTCAATGTTGCTGGGGGATCGGGAGCACAAACGCGCCAATGAAACGCTCTTTGCACCGCTATTTCGTTTTCTGCCTGGAGACTGGAAAGCTATTCAGGCTCGCGATGTAGCGACTGCCCTGCTCGCGGAGGCGCTGGCGCCGAGCCATGAAGGCGTCCAGATCCTTACCTCGTCTCAGCTACGGGAGCGCGCTGCCCGGCAGGTGGATTAACCATTTTCAAATTTCGACGGCAGGCGTAGTATTCACCTCCTTATTTGTTATCACTTCTCCCTGGGGAATGCTATGGCTGGTCAGTCTTCATCTCAGGCGGCATCACCATTTCAATGGTGGAAACCCGCGCTGTTCTTTCTCGTCGTTATCGTTGGTCTGTGGTACGTCAAATGGCAGCCGTATTACGGTAAAGCCTTTACGGCCGCGGAAACCCACAGTATCGGTAAATCTATTCTCGCGCAGTCTGATGTAAACCCGCTGCAGGCGGCATGGGATTACGCGATGGTTTACTTCCTCGCGGTCTGGAAAGCGGCGGTGCTCGGCGTGCTGCTCGGGTCGCTTATTCAGGTGCTGATCCCCCGCGACTGGCTGCTGCGCACGCTTGGGCAATCTCGTTTTCAGGGCACGCTGCTGGGAGCGATTTTTTCGCTACCGGGGATGATGTGTACCTGCTGCGCCGCGCCGGTCGCCGCCGGTATGCGTAAACAGCAGGTGTCGATGGGCGGAGCGCTGGCATTCTGGATGGGCAACCCGCTGCTGAACCCGGCAACGCTGGTCTTTATGGGCTTCGTGCTAGGTTGGCAGTTTGCTCTGATCAGACTAGTGGCCGGGCTGGCGACGGTGCTAGTGGTGGCGACGCTCGTGCAAAAATGGGTAAAAGAGGCGGCGACGCAGCCGGTGGCGACAGAAGACATTAGCCAACTGCAGCGCGATGAGGGCAGTTTTATCAGCCGCTGGCTGCGCGCGCTGTGGTCGCTGTTCTGGAGTACGATCCCGGTTTACATCCTCGCGGTGCTGGTACTGGGCGCGGCGCGGGTCTGGCTGTTCCCGCACGCCGAGGGCGCGGTCGATAACACGCTGTTCTGGGTGATCGCAATGGCGATAGCCGGTTGCCTGTTCGTTATCCCGACGGCGGCGGAAATCCCGATTGTGCAGACGATGATGCTGGCCGGAATGGGCACCGCGCCGGCGCTGGCGCTGCTGATTACCTTGCCGGCGGTGAGCGTGCCGTCGCTGATTATGTTGCGTAAGGCGTTCCCGGCTAAAGCGCTGTGGCTAACCGGTGGGCTGGTGGCGTTATGCGGGGCGATCGTCGGCGCGCTGGCGCTGGTGTAATTTATCCGGAGCGGGGCTGTGGCCCCGGCGCCGGATTTTGCGCCGGATGGCGGCTACGCCTTACCCGGCCTACAGTCCGTGCGACCTGTTGTTAATTTATACTGCCGGTGCTGGTGGCCTCAAAATCCCCCCGGTGGCGCTGCCGCTTACCGGGGCTACAGCGCTTTGCGATTTGGTAGCCC
>NZ_JBEAIO010000039.1:0-62555 GCF_040065095.1 Klebsiella sp. CN_Kp091
CCTGTGACCCCATCATTATGAGTGATGTGCTCTAACCAGCTGAGCTACGTAGCCATCTTTTTTTCGCGTTACCTTATCGGCGTTGCGGGGCGCATTATGCGTATTGGGCCTGCGAGCGTCAACCACTTTTTCAAGGAAAATCGTCGTAATGTGACTGTTTGGTTAGGTTGCGAACAGCATGGTGCAATAATCGGCAAGAATTGATTATTTATCGTTTTTATTTGCCAATTTTGGCATAAAAAAAACGGACCCCGTAGGGTCCGTTGTTCGCCAGAATGGCTTATTTATAAGCTGACTGGTGCACGCCGACCGCGCGTCCTGATGGATCGTTCATGGTTTTGAACGCTTCATCCCACTCGATGGCTTTCGCTGAAGAGCAGGCGACGGACGGGCCGCCGGGTACGCATTCCGCCGCGCTTGGCAGCGGGAACAGCTCTTCGAAGATCTCGCGGTACAGATAGCCTTCTTTAGAGGTCGGCGTGTTGTACGGGAAGCGGAAGCTTGCCGTCTCCAGCTGCTGGTCGCTAATCTGTTTTGCCGCCACTTCTTTCAGCGTATCAATCCAGCTATAGCCCACGCCATCCGAGAACTGCTCTTTCTGGCGCCAGGCGACGCTGGCTGGCAGATAGGACTCAAAGCATTCGCGCAAAATATGTTTTTCCATTTTGCCGTTGCCGCACATTTTATCCTGCGGGTTGATGCGCATCGCCACATCGAGGAATTTCTTATCGAGGAACGGCACGCGGGCCTCTACCCCCCAGGCGGACATCGCTTTGTTGGCGCGGGCGCAGTCAAACATGTGCAGCGCCTGCAGTTTACGCACCGTTTCTTCATGCAGTTCTTTAGCGTTCGGCGCTTTGTGGAAGTAGAGATACCCGCCGAATACTTCATCGGAACCTTCGCCAGAGAGCACCATTTTAATGCCCATGGCTTTAATTTTACGCGACATCAGGTACATCGGCGTCGAGGCGCGAATGGTGGTCACGTCATACGTTTCGATGTGATAGATAACGTCGCGGATCGCATCCAGCCCTTCCTGCACCGTAAAGTGAATTTCGTGATGCACGGTGCCGAGGTGGTTCGCGACTTCTTGCGCCGCTTTCAGGTCAGGGGAGCCTTCGAGGCCGACCGCGAATGAGTGCAGCTGCGGCCACCAGGCTTCGCTGCGCTCCTGATCTTCAACGCGGCGGGCGGCGTATTTTTTGGTAATGGCCGAAATCACCGACGAGTCCAGGCCGCCGGAGAGCAGCACGCCGTAAGGTACGTCGGACATCAGGTGGCTTTTTACTGACTCTTCCAGCGCCTGACGCAACTCGTTTTTATCCGTGACGTTGTCTTTTACCGCGTCGTAGTCGAACCAGTCGCGCTGATAGTACTGGCGAATTTCGCCATCCTGGCTCCACAGGTAGCTACCCGCAGGGAACTCTTTAATCGTGCGGCAGACCGGCACCAGCGCTTTCATTTCAGAGGCGACGTAGAAGTTGCCGTGCTCGTCGTGGCCCATATACAGCGGGATAATACCGATATGGTCGCGGCCAATCAGGTAAGCGTCTTTCTCGCTGTCATACAGCGCGAAGGCAAACATCCCCTGCAGTTCATCGAGGAACTCAGGCCCTTTTTCCTGGTACAGCGCGAGGATTACTTCACAGTCGGAACCGGTCTGGAACTGGTAGCGATCGCCATATTCGGCGCGCAGCGCCTGGTGGTTGTAAATTTCACCGTTGACCGCCAGCGCATGGGTTTTTTGTTGGTTATAGAGCGGCTGGGCCCCGGCGTTGACGTCGACTATCGACAGACGTTCGTGGGCGAGAATCGCTTTATCGCTGGCATAAACGCCGGACCAGTCCGGTCCGCGGTGGCGCATCAGGCGGGAAAGTTCCAGTGCCTTTTTACGCAGTTCGCCTGCGTCAGTTTTGATATCCAGTACGCCAAAAATAGAACACATAGCCTTCTCCGTTACCCTGTCTTGTAGTGATGTTATGCAGACCTCGTCTCTTGCAAGGTCTTAGTGCGTGTTAAAGAAAATGCCGTAAAGGAGAGTGGGGCGCAAGAGATTTACTGGCAGGAAAGTAAAAAGTGCAATGCTGATTGCCGGATGTTGAAAAATGAGTATGTTTAGCTCGGCTTTATTGATGATTGTTTAGTGATAAGCCATTTTCATTAGATGAATCTATTTTTGGTGGTGCCAAAAATAAAAAACCACGTCCAGGGACGTGGTTTCGGCTCAAAAAACGTCGATTTCGGCGACCGACGGATAAATCCACGACGGGCGGAACGGCATGCTGTCGATATCGTCCAGCGTGGAGACTCCGGAGAGCACCAGAATGGTCTCAAGGCCCGCCTGGAAGCCGGCGAGGATATCGGTACGCAGGTTATCGCCGACGATCACCGTTTGCTCGGAGTGGGCCTGCATTTTGTTAAGCGCGGAACGGATAATCCACGGGCTCGGCTTACCGACATAAAACGGTTTACGGCCGGAGATTTTTTCGATTCCCGCACAGAGTGCGCCGCAAGCAGGGTAGTAGCCACGGCCGTGAGTATCCGGGTTGGTGGCGATGAAACGCGCGCCGTTGGCGACAAAGAAAGCCGCTTTATGCATCATTTCCCAGTTAAAGGAGCGAGTCTCGCCAACGATGACGAAATCAGGGTTAACGTCGGTGATGGTGAAGCCGGCCTTATACAGTTCGTGGATGAGCGCGCCTTCGCCAACCACATAGGCTTTTTTACCTTCCTGGCGACGCAGGAAATCAGCGGTGGCCATGGCGGAGGTGTAGAACGCGGTATCCGGCACTTCGATACCGGCGGTGGCGAAACGGTTGGCCAGGTCCTGGCCGGTTTGCGAAGGATAGTTGGTCAGCATCACCAGCGGCATGCCTTTATCCAGGATGCGTTTGATAAATTCAGCGGCGCCGGGAACAGCCACGTTATCGTGCATCAGCACGCCGTCGATATCACAAATTACGTTTTGAATGGTCATGGACAGTCCAACATCATTAACGAAAGGCGAAACTATAAAGCTGGATTAGCTTTCCAGCAAATGCTGTAGCAGGATGCCGTTGAGCATCGCGCGCTTGACCAGCGCGAAGGCGCCGATGGCCGAGCGGTGATCGAGCGTCGAACGTACCACGGGCAGGTTTTTACGAAACGCTTTCAGCGCCTGGCCGTTGATACAACCTTCAATGGCCGGCAGCAGCACCTTTTCCGCCTCGACGATTTCGCCGGCAATCACCACTTTTTGTGGGTTAAACAGATTGATGGCGATGGCGATGGTTTTACCCAGATGACGACCAACGTATTCGATCACTTCGCAGGCCAGCGCATCGCCTTTATTTGCCGCTTTGCAGATGGTTTTGATATTACAGTCATCAAGCGTGATACGGCTTTGATAGCCCTGCTCAAGCAGATGACGGACGCGGTGCTCAATGGCGGCGTTCGCGGCGACGGTTTCCAGACAGCCGAAGTTGCCGCAGTGACAGCGTTCGCCTAATGGGTCAACCTGGATATGGCCAATTTCACCGACGTTACCGTTACGGCCGATAAAAATACGCCCGTTGGAAATAATGCCCGCGCCGGTACCGCGGTGTACGCGCACCAGGATGGAGTCTTCGCAATCCTGGCTTGCGCCAAAATAGTGCTCGGCCAATGCCAGACTGCGGATATCGTGGCCGACAAAACAGGTGACGCTAAAGCGTTTTTCCAACGCGCCGACCAGCCCCCAGTTCTCGACCTGAATATGTGGCATATAGCGGATAACGCCGCTTTCCGGATCGACCAGCCCCGGCAAAATGACCGAAATGGCGATAAGCTCGCGGATTTTGCGCTGACAATTTTCAATAAAGGTGGCGATGATATTCAGCAGCGCGTGCTCGAGGGTTTCCTGGGTACGCTCCGGCAGCGGGAAATGCTCTTCTTCCAGCGTCTTACTGCTTAAATCATAGAGGGTCAGAGTGGCGTCATAGCGGCCAAGCCGCACGCCGATGGCGTTGAAATTGCGGGTCTCCGCAATGATAGAGATGGCGCGGCGCCCCCCGGTGGAGGCCTGCTGATCGACTTCTTTGATCAGGCCGCGCTCAATAAGCTGACGCGTAATTTTGGTTACGCTGGCAGGGGCAAGCTGACTTTGTTCCGCTATCTGAATGCGCGAGATGGGACCATGTTGGTCAATCAGCCGATAGACGGCCGCGCTGTTCAGCTGTTTTACCAGATCGACGTTACCAATTTGAGCTTGTCCGCCTGCTGTCATACTTTTACTTACTCAGTGACGACCTCGTTACCATTAACGATGGTCTTGATGATTTTATAATCGCGGCTGAAAGCGGTCAGGTTAGCGACCATACCCGGCGCAATGCTGCCGAGCTGCTTGTCCACGCCAATCGCGCGCGCCGGGTAGAGCGTCGCCATACGCAACACTTCGTCCAGCGCCACGCCGCAATGTTCAACGAGGTTACGTACCCCTTCAATCATGGTCAGCGAAGAGCCGCTGAGGGTGCCGTTTTCATCCACGCACAGACCATTGCGGTAGTATATTGTTTTACCAGCAAAAATGAACTGGTCAATATTAGCTCCTGCCGGCGCGGTGGCGTCAGTCACCAGGCACAGTTTATCGCCTTTCAGGCGTTTAGCGTTACGCACGTTGGCATAATCGACGTGCATACCGTCGACGATGATACCGCAGTAGACATCCGGCTCGTCGAAAATGGCGCCGGCCAGGCCTGGTTCGCGACCGGTAATATATGGCATGGCATTATAAAGGTGCGTCGCAAAAGTGATACCGGCGCGGAAACCGATTTTCGCCTCTTTCAGCGTAGCATTAGAGTGGCCTGCTGAAACGACGATGCCGGCGGCAACCAGTTTACGGATCACTTCCGGTTCGACGCGTTCAGGGGCCAGCGTCACTTTGGTGATAACGTCGGCGTTGTCGCACAGGAAGTCGACCAGCGCGGCGTCCGGTTTACGCACGTAGTCCGGGTTGTGAGTGCCTTTTTTAACGATATTCAACCACGGCCCTTCCAGATGCAGACCCAGCGCCTGGTTCGGGTGTTTTTGCAGGTATTCGCGCATCACGCGAATGCCTTGCTTCATCAGGTCATCGCTGGAGGTAATCAGCGTCGGCAGGAAGTTGGTGCAGCCGGAACGTTCATTCGCTTTCTGCATAATTTCCAGCGTTTCGACGGTGACCGCATCCGGACTATCGTTGAACTGCACGCCGCCGCAGCCGTTCAGCTGGACGTCGATGAAACCGGGGGCAATAATCGCGCCGTTGACCGAGCGTTGCTCAATTTCAGACGGCAAATCAGCCAGCGGACAGAGACGTTCGATACGGCCATTGGCGATAACAACCGCATGGTCATCGAGAATTTCATGACCGGTGTAAACCCGGCCCTGGGTTAATGCATACATTACGACCCCCGGTATATACGCCCCACCAGCTCAACTCGCATTGTTCTGGTGTGGCATACAAAGAAAAAGATGGTCCCACGCCAGGGCGCGGGACGGACTACATTACAGACCTTTAATATTTTCAGCTTCTAATTCGTTGAAATATTTCAGAGTCTTCACTTTCAGTTCCATCGTGGACGGCTCGTCGCAGACCACAACCGCTTTCGGATGCAGCTGCAGACAGGTGATGGTCCACATGTGGTTGACGTTACCTTCGACCGCCGCCTGCAGCGCCAGCGCTTTCTGATGGCCCAGCACCAGAATCATCACTTCTTCCGCATCCAGCAGAGTACCCACGCCCACGGTCAGCGCATATTTCGGCACCAGATCCACATCGCCGTCGAAGAAGCGGGAGTTGGCCACGCGGGTGTCATGGGTCAGGGTTTTAATACGGGTACGGGACGCCAGAGAAGAGGCCGGTTCGTTAAACGCGATATGACCATCGTTACCTACGCCGCCCATAAACAGGTGGATTTTACCGTAGGAGCGGATTTTTTCTTCATAACGACGGCATTCTGCATCGATATCCGGCGCATTACCATTCAGCAGGTTGATATTTTCAGCTGGAATATCAACATGGTCAAAGAAATTGCGGTGCATGAAGCTATGATAGCTTTCTGGATGCTCTTTCGGCAGGCCGACATACTCATCCATGTTGAAGGTAACAACGTGCTTGAAGCTAACCTGGCCTGCTTTATGCATTTCAACCAGCGCTTTGTAAGCGGTAAGAGGCGTACCACCGGTAGGCAGACCCAGTACGAACGGACGGTCCGCGGTTGGTTTGAACGCGTTAATGCGGTTAACGATATGACGGGCAGCCCATTTACCTACTTGTTCAGCTGTTACCAGGGGGATCAGTCTCATTCTTCACCTCTATAGTTAAATTAGAACCTGGCGGATTGGCGCCAGCATACTATGAAGAGTATTGCAGCAACTGCGCCGACCGGGGTCAATCTGTGTTGATTTTTTGAATGATAAAATAAGTTTTCGATGTTAGCCAGTCAAAGGGAGGGGGGAATACGATATTTGGTGATTATAGTCACAAAAAATACCCGTTTAATTTGCGATACGAATTAATTTTTCACACACTTTGCCGGTAAGTGATAAATCCGACCTTGTTACACAATAAAAAAGTGGCTTTGAAATGAGCCTCATCGGGGTCTCATAGGGGGAATAAGATGAATATTTTAGGTTTCTTTCAGCGGCTGGGTAGGGCGTTACAGCTCCCTATCGCAGTGCTGCCGGTCGCGGCCTTGCTGCTGCGATTCGGGCAACCAGATCTGCTGAACGTACCCTTCATCGCGCAAGCGGGTGGGGCAATCTTTGACAACTTAGCGTTGATCTTCGCCATCGGCGTGGCATCAAGTTGGTCCAAAGATAACGCGGGTTCTGCGGCGCTGGCCGGCGCGGTAGGTTATTTCGTGATGACCAAAGCGATGGTCACCATTAACCCGGAAATTAACATGGGCGTGCTGGCGGGTATCATTACCGGTCTGGTCGCGGGTGCTGTTTATAACCGTTGGGCCGGCATTAAACTGCCAGACTTCCTGAGCTTCTTCGGCGGTAAACGCTTCGTACCTATCGCTACCGGCTTCTTCTGTCTGGTGCTGGCTGCCATCTTCGGCTATGTCTGGCCGCCGGTGCAGCACGCTATTCATGCGGGCGGCGAATGGATCGTGTCTGCGGGCGCGCTGGGTTCCGGTATCTTCGGTTTCATCAACCGTCTGCTGATCCCAACCGGTCTGCATCAGGTGCTGAACACCATCGCCTGGTTCCAGATTGGCGAGTTCACCAACGCCGCGGGCGCGGTCTTCCACGGCGACATCAACCGCTTCTATGCCGGTGACGGTACCGCGGGGATGTTCATGTCCGGCTTCTTCCCGATCATGATGTTTGGTCTGCCGGGCGCTGCGCTGGCGATGTACATGGCTGCGCCGAAAGAGCGTCGTCCGATGGTCGGCGGTATGCTGCTGTCCGTGGCCATCACCGCGTTCCTGACCGGTGTGACCGAGCCGCTGGAATTCCTGTTCATGTTCCTGGCGCCATTGCTGTACCTCCTGCACGCTATCCTGACCGGTATCAGCCTGTTCATCGCAACGGCGCTGGGTATCCATGCGGGCTTCTCCTTCTCCGCGGGCGCTATCGACTACGTGTTGATGTACAGCCTGCCGGCAGCCAGCAAAAACGTCTGGATGCTGCTGGTGATGGGCGTGGTGTTCTTCTTCGTTTACTTCCTGTTGTTCAGCGCGGTTATCCGCATGTTCAACCTGAAAACGCCGGGTCGTGAAGATAAAACCGACGATGTCGTGACTGAAGAAGCTAACAGCAACACCGAAGAAGGTCTGACTCAGCTGGCGACCAACTACATCGCAGCCGTAGGCGGTACCGATAACCTGAAAGCCATTGATGCCTGTATCACCCGTCTGCGTCTGACCGTCGGCGACTCGGCGAAAGTCAACGATGCCGCGTGTAAACGTCTCGGCGCCTCCGGCGTGGTGAAACTGAACAAACAGACTATCCAGGTCATCGTTGGCGCGAAAGCGGAATCCGTTGGCGACGCCATGAAGAAAGTGGTTGCCCGTGGTCCGGTTGCCGCTACCGCCGTCTCGACTGACAGCGCGCCAGCCGCCGCGCCTGCGGTCAAACCGCAGGCGGTTGCAAACGCTAAAACCGTCGAAGCGCTGGTTTCCCCGATTACCGGCGAAGTGGTGGCGCTTGAACAGGTGCCGGATGAAGCCTTCGCCAGCAAAGCCGTCGGTGACGGTGTCGCGGTGAAACCGACCGATAACATCGTTGTCGCGCCGGCGGCCGGTACGGTGGTGAAAATCTTCAACACCAACCACGCATTCTGCCTGGAAACCGATAATGGCGCGGAAATCGTCGTCCATATGGGCATCGATACCGTCGCGCTGGAAGGCAAAGGCTTTAAACGTCTGGTTGAAGAGGGCGCACAGGTGAAAGCCGGCGAGCCGATTCTGGAAATGGATCTGGCGTTCCTCAACGCCAACGCTCGCTCGATGATTAGTCCGGTCGTCTGCAGCAACAGCGATGATTACAGCGCGCTGGTGATTCAGGCAACGGGTAACGTTGTCGCCGGCCAAACGCCGTTGTTCGAGATTAAAGGCAAGTAAGGCTCCTGAGTAGAGTTTTGCCTCAGCGGCGCAGCGAAACCTGCGCCGCTTTTTTTTGCTGCAAATACCCCCATATCCAACAACAGATACGTATTTTGCGTAACTAATAGTTGTCTCTGCGCCCTGCTTGTAAGATCATGTGCCGTTATACGTTGTTTACGCTTTGAGGAACCCGTGATGAGTGAGGCAGAAGCCCGCCCGACTAACTTTATCCGTCAGATCATCGATGAAGATCTGGCTACCGGTAAGCACACCACCGTTCATACCCGCTTCCCGCCGGAACCGAACGGCTACCTGCACATTGGCCATGCAAAATCCATTTGCCTGAACTTCGGCATCGCTCAGGATTACCAAGGTCAATGTAATCTGCGTTTCGATGACACCAACCCGGTGAAAGAAGATATCGAATACGTGGAGTCGATTAAAAACGACGTGCAGTGGTTAGGTTTCCACTGGTCCGGCGATGTCTGCTACTCCTCTGATTACTTCGATCAGCTGCATCAGTATGCGGTTGAACTGATCAACAAAGGTTTGGCCTACGTTGACGAACTGTCCGCCGACGAGATCCGCGAATACCGCGGTACCCTGAAAGAGCCGGGTAAAAACAGCCCTTACCGCGATCGCAGCGTGGAAGAGAACCTCGCGCTGTTCGAAAAAATGCGCACCGGCGGCTTTGAAGAGGGTAAAGCTTGCCTGCGCGCGAAGATCGACATGGCGTCGCCGTTCATCGTGATGCGTGACCCGGTGCTGTATCGCATTAAATTTGCGGAACACCATCAGACCGGTAACAAGTGGTGCATCTACCCGATGTACGACTTCACCCACTGCATCAGCGATGCGCTGGAAGGTATCACCCACTCGCTGTGTACCCTGGAGTTCCAGGACAACCGTCGTCTGTACGACTGGGTGCTCGACAACATCAGTATTCCGGTGCATCCGCGTCAGTATGAATTCTCGCGCCTGAATCTCGAATACACCGTGATGTCCAAGCGTAAGCTGAATCAGCTGGTGACGGAAAAGCACGTGGAAGGTTGGGATGACCCGCGTATGCCGACTATTTCCGGTCTGCGCCGTCGCGGCTATACCGCTGAATCCATCCGCGAGTTCTGCAAACGCATCGGCGTGACCAAGCAGGACAACACCATTGAGATGGCGTCGCTGGAGTCGTGCATTCGTGAAGATCTTAACGAAAACGCGCCGCGCGCGATGGCGGTAATCGATCCGGTTAAACTGGTTATCGAAAACTATCCGCAGGGCGCAAGCGAAATGGTGGCGATGCCGAACCATCCGAACAAGCCGGAAATGGGTAGCCGCGAGGTACCATTCAGCGCTGAGATCTGGATCGATCGCGCGGACTTCCGCGAAGAAGCCAACAAACAGTACAAGCGTCTGGTGCTGGGTAAAGAGGTGCGTCTGCGCAACGCCTACGTGATTAAAGCGGAACGCGTTGAGAAAGATGCAGAAGGTAATATCACTACCATCTTCTGTACTTACGATGCCGATACCCTGAGCAAAGACCCGGCCGATGGCCGCAAGGTTAAAGGCGTTATCCACTGGGTGAGCGCGGCGCACGCGCTGCCGGTTGAAATTCGCCTCTATGACCGTCTGTTTAGCGTGCCGAACCCGGGCGCGGCGGATGACTTCCTGGCGGTAATGAACCCGGAATCGCTGGTCATCAAGCAAGGTTTCGCGGAGCCGAGCCTGTCGAAAGCGCAGGCGGGTAAAGCATACCAGTTCGAGCGCGAAGGTTACTTCTGCCTCGACAGCCGCTACGCCACCGAGAGCCATCTGGTCTTCAACCGCACCGTTGGCCTGCGTGACACCTGGGCTAAAATCGGCGAGTAATGCTCACCGTCTTCATGAAACGCCGCGCACTGCGGCGTTTTTTTTATTTCAGAATCAGTGAATTAAGAATCGATATTTTTTCGATGCGAATTAATCTTATTAAAACGCAGTAATAATTCCCCATCTCTTCCTGCCTGCGTATTTACATTTAACCGTTTCAGCTTTGACGGATTTTCAATTTTTTTTCGATATAACCATGACTTATCGTTAAAAAAGCTGAGAAGTAAGTCTGTAACAAAACGACATAAATTATGTGCGCTTTGTCATAATCTTAAGCTTTGCTCTGCGAAAGAGATTGATAATTCGCGTCACGAAAAATAGTCTATCCATAGTGGTTTCGCGGACTTTTAACCGCACCGCTTTTAGTACTTTTTTATTTTTTTAGCGAGCTGCCTTTGGCAATCGCAATTTTAAAACGTCAAAGAGGATATGCACATGCGTACGTTTAGTGGCAAACGTAGTACGCTGGCGCTGGCTATTGCCGCCGTCACCGCGATGTCGGGTTGGGTTGTGGCTCCACAGGCCAGCGCAGCAGGCTTTATCGATGATTCTACCTTAACCGGCGGTATCTATTACTGGCAGCGCGAGCGCGACCGTAAAAACGTAGAAACCGACAAATACGAAACTAACCTTTCCCATTCTACCTGGAACGCCAACCTGGATTTCCAGTCCGGCTATGCCGCCGATATGTTTGGTCTGGATATTGCTGCCTTCACCGCGATTGAAATGGCGGAAAACGGCGACAGCGGCCATCCGAACGAAATTGCTTTCTCCTCCAGCAACCGTGCGTACAGCGAAGATTATACCGGCGATAAGAGCGGGATAAGCCTGTATAAAGCGGCAGCAAAATTTAAATTTGGCCCGGCGTGGGCGCGCGCGGGTTATATCCAGCCGACCGGACAAACGCTGCTGGCGCCGCACTGGAGCTTTATGCCGGGTACCTATCAGGGTGCGGAAGCCGGAGCCAACTTCGACTATGGCGATAACGGCGCGCTGAGTTTCTCCTATATGTGGACGAACGAATATAAGGCGCCGTGGCATATCGAGATGGATGATTTCTACCAGAACGATAAGAAAACCAAAGTTGACTATCTTCACTCTCTTGGCGCGAAGTACGATTTTAAAAACGATCTGGTGCTGGAAGCCGCATTTGGACAGGCCCAGGGCTATATCGATCAGTACTTTGCTAAAGCCAGCTACAAATTTGATATCGCGGGTTCGCCGTTGAGCACCAGCTATCAGTTCTACGGTACCCGCGATAAAGTCAGCAACGGCGGCGTCAACGATATCTACGACGGCACCGCGTGGCTGCAGGCGATCACTTTCGGCTATAAAGCGGCCGATGTGCTGGATCTGCGTCTGGAAGGGACCTGGGTGAAAGCCGATGGTCAGCAGGGCTACTTCCTGCAGCGTATGACGCCAACCTATGCCTCCTCTAACGGTCGTCTCGATATCTGGTGGGATAACCGCTCTGACTTTAACGCCAACGGCGAGAAAGCGGTGTTCTTCGGTGCGATGTACGACATGAAGAACTGGGACATGCCGGGCTGGGCGTTTGGCGCATCCTATGTTTACGCCTGGGATGCTAAGCCTGGCAGAATGGCATCTCCGGATGCTTACTACGATCCTAACTATCGTCTGAAAGAATCCGCCTACAGTCTGGATGCTATCTACACCCTGCAGGAAGGCCGCGCGAAAGGAACGATGTTCAAACTGCACTTCACGCAATACGACAACCACTCCGACATCCCTAGCTGGAGCGGCGGTTACGGCAACATCTTCCAGGATGAGCGTGACGTGAAGTTTATGGTTATCGCACCGTTCACCATTTTCTGATGCCTGCGCGGCGGGCGTGAGCCTGCCGCCCCTCCGGGAGAATAATTATGAAAAAGCTGCTGCTCATCGCCATCATGGCATCGGGTTTGGTTGCCTGCGCGCAATCGCCAGCGCCGAAAGAAGATTCCAAATTGAAAGATGCCTATAGCGCCTGTATCAACACGGCGGAAGGTAATCCGGACAAAATTGAAGCCTGTCAGAGCGTGCTCAATGTCCTGAAGGAAGAGAAACCGCATCAGCAGTTTGCGACGCAGGAGAGCGTCAGAGTGCTGGATTATCAGGCCTGTATTCAGGCGACGCGCACCGGTAATGACCAGGCGGTCAAAGCGCGCTGCGATAAAATCTGGCAGGAGATTCGCAGTAATAACACCACGAAGTAAAGCAGACAGTTAAGCGTAAACGGGCGGAGCGCACACTCCGCCCGTCGCTATTTTAACGCGGTATTTCCGCTGGCTGATAGCCGCGGCTCAGACGCATGAACAACATGGCAGTGGCGGCGAATCCGCATAGCGCCGCGCACATCAGCCACCAGCCCGGCGCGCTCTTATCGCCGGTGATTTCCACCAGCGCGGTAGAGATAGCTGGCGTCAGGCCGCCGAAGATAGCGGTGGCGAGGCTAAACGCCAGCGAAAAGCCCACGGTGCGAACGTAGACCGGCATCACTTCCGTTAGCGCCGCCACCATTGCGCCGTTATACATACCAAAGAAGAACGAGAACCACAGCAGCACCAGCGTCATGCGGGTGAAGTCCGGCGCGGCGGTGAGCCATTGCATCACCGGCCAGGTGGTCAGCAGCGCCAGGACGGTAATACCCATCAGCACCGGACGGCGGCCTATTTTGTCTGACAGCGCCCCGCCAATCGGCAACCAGATAAAGTTAGAGATACCGACCAGCATCGTGACCAGCAAGCTGTCGCGTGCGCTCAGATGCAGTACCGCTCTGCCGTAAGTTGGGGTATAGACGGTAATAAAATAAAAGGTGGTGGTGGTCATCGCTACCAGTAAGGTGCCTGCGCTGATGATGCGCCAGTTTTTAACAATTGTGGTCAGTATCTCTTTCGTATCGGGACGATGCTTACGCTGAAGAAAGGCTTCGGTCTCCTGCAGCGAACGCCGTAGCACGAAAATCAGCGGGATAATCAGGCAGCCGATAAAGAAGGGAATGCGCCAGCCCCATTCTGCAATCTCGTCGTGACCCAGCGTCTCGTTCAGTGCGTAGCCAATCAGCGCCGCCATGACGATGGCCACCTGTTGGCTGGCGGACTGCCAACTGGTATAGAACCCCTTTTTCCCCGGTTTGGCGATTTCCGCCAGATAGACCGACACGCCGCCGAGCTCGACCCCGGCCGAGAATCCTTGCAGCAAACGGCCAATTAATACCAACACCGGCGCCAGCATGCCGATGGTTTGGTAGCCCGGCACCAGCGCAATCAGTAACGTGCCGCAGCCCATAATCGCCAGGGTGACCATCAGTCCTTTACGGCGCCCGATCCTGTCGATATAGGCGCCCAGCACCACCGCGCCAATGGGGCGCATCAGAAAGCCGGAACCAAATACGGCAAAGGTGAGCATCAACGCCGCAAACTCGCTCTCTGCCGGAAAGAAGGTTCTGGCGATATAGGTGGCATAGAAACCAAACAGAAAGAAGTCGAATTGCTCGAGAAAATTACCGCTGGTTACGCGGAGAATTGCGCCGAAGGTACCGGCGCGCGAGGTTGGTTGGGTCATAGAGTTTGCTCTCCATTGTCTTTATCTTGTTGTTATAGAGGTAAGAGGGAGCGGGTTAGTCGCCTGCGACTGCCGCCTGTTTTCCGCGCCGCTTCTCAATCGCCCACTTGAGTAACGCCGCACAGCGATAAAATCCGTGGGCAAATTTTCCGTATGGCAGCGTTAAAAACAGCGCCATCACCACCCCGAGATGGATAGCGAGCAGAATGCCCATCCACGAGGTGTCCCGGCCCGCCAGGAGCGCGAGCCCGGTAAAACTGGTCAGCAGCAACAGCAGGATAAAAGCGCGATCCATCGGTTTTTGCCGCGCGTCGCCGTGCAGCGACGAGCGGCGCAGATTCAGCCATAGCAAACCCGCAGGGCCTACCAGCAGCCCGATGCCGCCGAACGTGCCCAACAGCACCGGTACGCTGAAGAACGGGTAGGGCGCCTCCCAACCGGCGAGATAGTGATAGCCCGTGGCCACAACCGTGGCGGCGAAACAGAGCATGAAACCGTAGAAAGTGAAGTGGTGAAAACGGCGGCGCATCAGGGTGAAGGCGTCATCGGCCTCGTTACAGCCTTTACCGTGTCCGCCGTCGAGATATTTCAAGGTCAGCGCATCATGTGAGGCCCTGGCGATATCAGCCGCCTGCGGTTGGCCCGGCGAGATCTCGCGCCAGAAACGAATCACCCCGCTCATCAGTAAACCGATGGCCAAAATAAAGACTGAACCAAACATCCACGCCAGCAGGTTATGTGGGAAAATCTGGTAGAAATCGCCGGCCAGCGGCGGGTGCAGCAGCGAGCCTTTGAGCCCCATCGCCAGCAGCAGAAACAGGACAAGACCCGCGACCAGCGCCAGCACCGTGGCGATCCCCGCACGGCGATATAAACTGCCGAAAGCGGCGGGCCGGGCGTAATGTTGATAGGTTTCCAGCCGCACTTCCGCCATCGCTTTGGGAACATTAATCGCAAACTCGTGCGGCGGGGCATACTGGCAGGCGTGCAGGCAGGCGCCGCAGTTGTGGCACAGGTTCGCCAGATAGTTAATATCCGCCTTGCCAAAGGACAGACGCTGGGTCATGGCCGGAAATACGGCGCAAAAGCCTTCGCAATAGCGGCAGGCGTTACAGACCTGCATCACCCGTTCGACTTCCGCTTCCGGCTCGGTGATGATTTGCGCCTCGATGATCAGCTTTTCAAGCGACTTCATGATGTTTCTCCTGCTGCGCCGCCAGGGCGGCTTGCTGACCGGCAATGCGGCCGAATGTGGTGCCGATCGACATGCCTACGCCGGCGGTATAGCCTTTGCCCAGCACGTTGCCGGCCATCATTTCGCCGGCGACAAACAGATTGCGGCTCGGCTTGCCGGCAAAGTGGACGGCGGCGTGTTGATTGACGTACAGCCCGAGGTAGGTGAAGGTGATCCCTGGACGTAGGGCATAACCGTAATAAGGCGGCGTATCGATAGGCCGCGCCCAGTGGGTCTTCGGCGGCGTCAGGCCGACGGTGGCGCAGTTATCAAGACGGGTATGGTCGAACTGGCCTGGCGTACAGGCGGCATTGTAGCTGGCGATGGTCTGTGACAAACGTTCGCCGTCCAGCCCCAGCTGGCGGGCCAGTTCCGCGATGGTATTGGCCTGGGCGCCCGGAAATACGGGCGGCATAAACTGTCCAACGGCTTTGCTGTCGATGATCGAATAGCCGATTTGCCCCGGCTGGTGGGCGACCAGACGGCCCCAGATGGCGTAACGTTTGGGCCAGAAATCTTCCCCTTCATCATAAAAGCGCTCAGCATCGCGGTTCACCACCACCCCCAGCGACACGCAGTCGACGCGGGTACAGATGCCGCCGTCATAGAGCGGCGCCCGGGCGTCAATGGCGACGCAGTGCGACTGCGAAGGATCGCCGATGATATCGGCCCCGGCGTCGATCATAAATTTGAGCAGCACTCCCTGATTAAAACGGGTGCCGCGGATGAGAAAGTTGTCGGCAGGCCATTCGCCGCGCTCATTTTGCCCCCAGGCTTCGCGCAGCCACTCGCGGTTAGATTCAAAACCGCCGGCGGCGAGCACGCAGGTTTTCGCGGCGATCCGCTCGGCGCCCGCCAGCGCGGCGACGAATTCGCCATCACGTAATTCAAGCGCCTGCACCGGAGTGTTATAGCGGATCTGCACGCCCATCTGCTCGGCGCTGCGGTAATAGGCATTGACCAGGGCTTTACCGCCGCCCATAAAAAAGGCGTTGGTGCGGGCGACGTGCAGGGCGCCGGATAAGGGCGGTTGAAAGTTAACGCCATGACGGCGCATCCAGTCCCGACATTGCGACGAGGTGCGGATCACCAACCGGGCCAGCGTTTCGTTGGTGTTGCCCCCGGTCACGCGCAGCAGATCCTGCCAGTATTCTTCTTCCGGGTAGCTGTCGACTAAGACATCCTGCGGCGCATCGTGCATACAACGCAGGTTACGCGTGTGCTGAGAGTTACCGCCACGCCATTCCCGCGGCGCGGCCTCCAGCAGCAGGACGGATGCGCCTGCTTCCCGGGCGGTTAAGGCGGCGCATAACGCGGCGTTGCCGCCGCCAATCACCAGTACATCCACCATTATCGGCTCCATTACGCTTTGACTAATTGTTAAATTTGTAATGGAAATGTAAGGTGCAGGGGCGGCAGGCGCTATGGCGTAAAGCTAAAGAGGGGTTTAGTAAGTGTAAAGACTGGCGCCCGGCCAGCAGCCAGTTTCCACAAGCTGACGCATGACTTTGGTCAATATCACGCGCGCGGCAAGGCCTGCCGGGGTGAGTTCATCATCTGAGAGACTGACCAGAAAATTAGGTCGGCTAAGTACTGGATTGTCGACGCCGATCACTCTTAGCGCCTCGTTGTCGAGATGAGAAATCGCCGCGCCCGGCTGCAGCGTGGCGCCGAGGCCATCACGGACGGCCCGCATCAGCAGGGCCAGGCCATCGATTTCAGCTACCACGTCAACGTTGATGGCGTGCTCCTGGCAAATAGCGTCCAGCCTGCCGCGCAGGCCATGCCCCTGGCTTGGCATAATCAGCGGGATGGCGGCCAGTTGGTTCGGGGAGATGCTATCGCCGGGCAGCGGCGCCAGCACGTCATGGGCGCCAATGAGAAACAGACGCTCTTCGAGAATGGGTCTGGCGCTCCAGCGCAGGATCTTCTCTTTCTGGAAAACGATGGCTAAATCGAGCTGGCGGGTATTGATCATCCGTTCCAGATTGCCGGAGAGGCTCTCCACCAGGTGCAGGCGGACGTCGGCGTAGCTTTCGCGCATGGCGTTGATAAAAGGTACGCCAAGTACAGAAGCGGTGCTGGGCGCCATACCGACGCTGACGTGACCGGAAAGGCGTGCTTCACGCGCGGCGAGAATGGCATCGTCAGCATGGCGCAGCGCCAGTTGCGCCTGTGAGTAAAAGGCGAGCCCGGCGCTGGTGGGCATTACGCCACGCGAAGTCCGTTGCAGCAGGCGGATAGCGAGTTCATTTTCCAGACGCGCCATTTGCTGGCTGAGCGCAGAGACGCCAATATTCAGATCGAGCGCGGCGCGGCCCATACTGCCGGTTTCCACGATGCGGACAAAATAGCGTAGCTGGCGCAGCTCCATAGTGACTCTCCGTACAAGGCGATAGGCTCTGACAGAATACGCATTCAGGCGGATTTCGCCCATAAAAAAAGCCAACCTTCAGGTTGGCTTTTTACGACAAACGAGACGGGAAATTATTTATTCACCGCATCGTGGGCATGTTCATCTTCGCGGCAGTCGCCTTCCGCACAGTGGCCGTACAGGTACAGGCTGTGGTTAGTTAAGCGGATGCCGTGTTGCGCAGCAATTTCACGTTGGCGGGATTCGATCGAATCATCGCTGAACTCGATCACTTTGCCGCAGTCGAGGCAAATCAGGTGATCGTGGTGGTGCTGCTGAGTCAGCTCGAATACGGATTTACCGCCTTCGAAGTTGTGACGAGTCACGATGCCTGCATCGTCGAACTGGTTCAGCACGCGGTAAACGGTAGCCAGACCAATCTCTTCACCCATATCGATCAGGCGTTTATATAAATCTTCCGCACTGACGTGATGGTTATCCGGTTCCTGCAACACTTCCAGAATTTTCAGTCGGGGAAGTGTGACTTTCAGGCCAGCCTTCTTTAATGCGATATTGTTGTCAGTCATGCGGAATCTGTCCTGTTGCTAAAGATCGGCTTCCTTCAAAGGGAAGCAATACAGAGAATCACCCGATGTAATGCGTCTCATTATAGAGCTGCTACTCTGAAATGAAAACTGCAAGCATCGCGCCTTGTAAGCTGTCAAAAACGAATTACCAGCTACAAACTGTGTCACGTGACCTCGTGGAATCAGAGGACATTGTACAGATATGTGATGAAAAGTTAAAAACTTGTAGCTATTAGTTTGATTGCTTTTATCTATTAATTCAGCACAGCTTAATAGCTGCGCCGTTTGATTCTTAGGCGTTTTTGATTTCTTCCAGATGCAGCTCTTCGGAAATCTGCTTCACCCACTTCTCAACGCGCTCGTTGGTCAGTTCCGGTTGACGGTCTTCATCAATCGCCAGACCTACGAAGTGATCGTCGTCCGCCAGGCCTTTCGACGCTTCAAAGTGGTAGCCCGCGGTCGGCCAGTGGCCAACGATGGTTGCGCCGCGCGGTTCAATGATGTCACGAATGGTGCCCAGCGCATCGCAGAAGTATTCTGCGTAATCTTCCTGGTCGCCGCAGCCAAAGACGGCTACCAGCTTACCGTTAAAGTCGATCTCTTCCAGCGTCGGGAAGAAGTCGTCCCAGTCGCACTGCGCTTCGCCGTAGTACCAGGTTGGGATGCCGAGCAGCAGAATATCGTGGCTTTCCAGATCTTCTTTGCTGCTCTTGGCAATGTCGTGAACTTCAGCAACGTCTTTACCGAGCTGCTTTTGGATCATTTTTGCAATATTTTCGGTGTTGCCGGTGTCGCTGCCAAAAAAGATGCCGATGATTGCCATGAGTAAAATAACCTCTTGAAACTTAATGATGTGGTAGTGGCATTATGCCTACAGTTAACGGCAATCATAGCAGAACAGGGAAGGGCGCGGAAACAGCAATAACGTCCTGGTGCACACTCTGCTACATGAAAGCGATTTTTTTGCGTTTTTCAGACTTCGCCCTGGTTACGCAGGCAGGCCAGTTGGTGCATCAGCATCTCTTCGATAAGATCGCTGCGGCTCATATTGCGGGCTTCCGCCAGCTCATTAAGCGCGTCGACCGCATCGGCGTTGAGCTTCAACTCAACGCGCTTCAAGCCGCGAACCTTATCGCGTTTGAGCTGATTGCGTTTGTTGATGCGCAGTTGTTCATCGCGCGAAAGCGGATTGGTTTTCGGTCTACCCGGGCGACGCTCATTTGCGAACAAATCTAATGTCGTTCGGTCCGTTTGTTCTTTTGCCATGATTCAGAGTGACTTCGGGGAAACAAGCTGCCGGGCTATAGCCGGCGCAGATAGCGCGCCATAATACATCAGGCGAACCGCTGCGCCAACGACCGCGGGCATTCTGCCGCGCGGTCGGGCGTTTTTTAGCCACTCAGGCTTCAATTGTGCTCAGATAACGGCGAATTGCGCGTAAAACCGCCTCGGGTTTTTCCGCATGCACCCAGTGTCCGGCGCCGGCAATGACGTGGGCGCGGGCCTGCGGGAACTGCACCAGCAGCGCGTCGCGGTATTCATCGGTGACATAAGGGGAGTTGCCGCCGGGAATAAATTGCGCCGGGTGCGGCCAGGCTGGCACGGTTTCCCAGCCGACAATATGCGGGTATTGATCCCACAGCGCCGGCACGTTGAAGCGCCACGCGCCGTCGACAAAGGATTTCAGCAGAAACTGAATGACGCCTTCTTCCTTTATATGCTCGCGCATCACCTGCGCCGCCTGCTGGCGGGTGCTGGCGGCGGATTCGCTGACCGCGTTAATCGCCGCGAAGATCTCATCATGACGACGGACGTGATAAGCCACCGGCGCAATATCAATCGCCACCAGCCCGGCGATGCGATCCGGCGCCAGCGCGGTCAGCGCCATCACCGCTTTGCCGCCCATCGAATGGCCGATAAAAGTCGCTTTCTCTATCTGATGATCGTCAAGAGTATCCAGCAGATCCTGCGCCATCGCGCGGTAGGTCATCTCCGGCGAACGCGGGGATAAACCGTGGTTTCGCATATCGACCTGCAATATATCGTAGTCGGCGACCAGATCGCGGGCGAGGATCCCAAGATTGTCCAGGCTGCCGAACAGGCCATGTACCAGGACGATTGGGGATTTATTGTGCGGGTTTTGTGCAGATTGCGCTCGGCTATTTAATTTCATGGCAAAGTTCTTTTTTTCGCTCCGTCGGGTTAGGGTATTATGTTGGACATTCTGCCATTAGGCTGCAAGACCCGGAAGCATTCTGAGTTTTAACGCCATCCTGGTTTGACGCTATTCGCGGTTGGGATTTGTCCTCTATCTGATGCCTTTTGCGCAGTAGTGTGAAAGACAAAGGATAGTTAATCCCGACGACTTGTATTCAGAAACAAAGAAATCGCACTGGATTAAGATGAAAACAATCGAAGTTGATGATGAGCTCTACCGCTATATTGCCAGCCACACTCAGCATATTGGCGAGAGCGCATCCGACATTTTACGGCGCATGCTGAAATTTTCCGCCGTTTCTCAGCCTGCATCTGGCGCGCCAGCGGCGAAAGCCGCGCCGACGGCTGCTCCTGCGGCGGCGCCAGCCGTCGAAGCGAAGCCGGCCAACCCGGTTAAAGATAAAGTCCGCGCGATGCGCGAGCTGCTGTTATCTGACGAATACGCTGAACAAAAGCGCGCGGTTAACCGCTTCATGCTGGTGTTGACTACGCTTTACTCGTTAGACAGTAAGGCATTTTCAGAAGCCACTGAGTCTCTGCACGGACGCACCCGCGTATACTTCGCCGAAGACTCACGGACGCTGCTGAAAAGCGGTAATCAGACCAAACCGAAACAGGTTCCTGGTACGCCGTGGTGGGTTATCACCAATACTAATACCGGCCGTAAATGCAGCATGATCGAACACATCATGCAATCAATGCAGTTCCCTGCGGAGCTGATTGAAAAGGTTTGCGGCACGATCTAGTTAATTAAACTTTGCACCAGAAGGATCAGGCAATGGCAATCGATAAACGTGCGGGTCAGCCGGCACAACAGAGTGATTTGATTAACGTCGCCCAGCTGACCGCTCAGTACTATGTGCTGAAGCCGGAAGCGGGCAATGCGGAGCATGCGGTTAAATTCGGCACCTCCGGCCATCGCGGTAGCGCAGGGCGCCACAATTTCAATGAGCAGCATATTCTGGCGATTGCGCAGGCGATTGCGGAAAACCGCGCGAAAAACGGCATCACCGGCCCGTGCTACGTGGGTAAGGATACCCACGCTTTATCCGAACCGGCCTTCATTTCCGTGCTGGAAGTGCTGGCGGCAAACGGTGTTGATGTGATCGTTCAGGAAAACAACGGCTTCACCCCGACGCCGGCGGTTTCCAACGCGATTCTGGTGCATAACAAAAAAGGCGGGCCGCTGGCGGATGGTATTGTCATTACCCCGTCGCACAACCCGCCGGAAGATGGCGGTATTAAGTACAACCCGCCAAACGGCGGCCCGGCTGATACTAACGTGACTAAAGTGGTAGAGAACCGCGCTAATGAACTGCTGGCTGCTGGCCTGCAGGGCGTGAAACGTATTTCTCTCGACGCCGCGCTGGCTTCCGGCCACGTGAAAGAGCAGGACCTGGTACAGCCGTTTATTGAAGGGCTGGCGGATATCGTCGATATGGCGGCTATCCAGAAAGCGGGCCTGAAACTGGGCGTCGACCCGCTGGGCGGATCCGGTATCGAATACTGGAAACGCATCGGCCAACACTACAAGCTGGATTTGACCATCGTCAACGATCAGGTCGATCAGACGTTCCGCTTTATGCACCTTGATAAAGATGGCGCGATCCGCATGGACTGCTCCTCCGAGTGTGCGATGGCGGGTCTGCTGGCGCTGCGCGATAAGTTCGATCTGGCTTTCGCCAACGATCCGGATTACGACCGTCACGGTATCGTGACCCCGGCTGGCCTGATGAACCCGAACCACTATCTGGCGGTGGCTATCAACTACCTGTTCCAGCATCGTCCGCAGTGGGGCAAAGATGTTGCGGTTGGTAAAACGCTGGTTTCTTCGGCGATGATTGATCGCGTGGTTAACGATTTGGGCCGTAAGCTGGTGGAAGTGCCGGTAGGCTTCAAGTGGTTTGTTGATGGTCTGTTCGACGGCAGCTTCGGCTTCGGCGGCGAAGAGAGCGCGGGGGCATCGTTCCTGCGTTTTGACGGCACGCCGTGGTCCACCGATAAAGACGGTATCATCATGTGCCTGCTGGCGGCGGAAATCACCGCGGTGACCGGTAAGAACCCGCAGGAACACTACAACGAGCTGGCGGAACGCTTTGGCGCCCCGAGCTACAACCGTCTGCAGGCATCGGCCACTTCCGCGCAGAAAGCGGCGCTGTCTAAGCTATCGCCGGAAATGGTGAGCGCCGATACGCTGGCGGGCGATCCGATCACCGCGCGTCTGACCGCGGCGCCGGGCAACGGCGCTTCTATCGGCGGGCTGAAAGTGATGACCGACAACGGCTGGTTCGCGGCCCGTCCGTCAGGCACCGAAGACGCCTACAAAATCTACTGCGAGAGCTTCCTTGGCGAAGAGCATCGCAAGCTGATTGAAAAAGAAGCGGTAGAGATTGTCAGTGAAGTGCTGAAAAACGCCTGATCCTGTTTACCCCGGCGGCGTTAACCGACCGCCGGGGTCATTGATTTGTTCCCTTCAAGGCATAAAGCGATAGCCAATACCGGTTTCGGTCAGCAGATGCTGCGGCCGCGCCGGGTCAGCCTCCAGTTTTTGCCGTAAGTGCCCCATATAAATCCGCAAATAGTGACTGTGCTCCACGGCGTTAGGTCCCCATACCTGATTCAGAAGCTGGCGCTGGGTAAGCACTTTGCCCGGATTGTTCAGTAGCGCCGCCAGCAGGCGAAACTCGATGGGCGTCAGATGAATTTCTTCACTGCCGCGCATGATACGGCGGGCGGGGATATCGACGCTAATTTCGGCAAAATGCACCACCGGCTCATCGGCCTGCGCGCTGCCGTGACGGCGCAGCGCGACGCGCAGTCGCGCCTGCAGTTCGCCTATGCCAAACGGTTTACTCAGGTAGTCATCGGCGCCGGCGTCAAGGGCGGCGATTTTGTCATGCTCTTCGCTGCGTGCCGACAGCACGATAATCGGCATCTGGCTCCACTGGCGAACTTCGCGGATAAAATCATTACCGTCACCGTCCGGCAGGCCAAGATCGAGGATCGCTAAATCCGGTTTGCGGGTAGCGGCTTCGATGAGCCCCCGCTGCAGGGTTTCGGCTTCAAATACGCGCATACCGTCGGCTTCCAGCGCGGTGCGCAGAAAGCGGCGGATAGCATGTTCGTCTTCGATGATTAAAACGTTAATCACATGTCCTCGGTTAACTCTTCCAGTTCTGGGGGCGCTTCTCGCGGCAGTGTAACACGGAAACAGGCTCCGCCCTCCGGACGGTTGCTGGCGGTAATGCTACCGTCGTGCACCTCGACAATGGCCTGGCAAATCGCCAGTCCCAGACCGACGCCGGGGATAGCCGACTCTTTATTACCACGCGCGAACTTATCAAAGATAGCCTGTTCCTGGCCTGCCGGGATCCCCGGACCATTATCCCAGACTTCAATGATCAACTGCTGCCTATCCGCTTCGGCGTGAATGCCAATCTGCGCCTGCGCGCCGGCGTATTTATGCGCGTTTTCCAGCAGGTTGATCAGCACCCGCTCAAACAGCGGGCCGTCAACGTGGACCAGCAGTAGCGGGTCCGGCAGCGACAGCTGGATGTGCTGGCCGCCAAGCCCCGGCTCCAGCATACGCAGGGCGCTACCGACGATCTCTTCGAGAGTTAACCACTCTTTATGCAGATTAAAGCCGCCGGACTGAATACGCGCCATATCCAGTAGATTATTCACCAGCCGGGTGGTGTTGAGCACATGCTGGCGAATTTCGTTGGCCTGCGGCGCGTGCTTCGAACCTTCGCTGGCCAGATCGAGGGTCAGGATCTCCGCCTGGCCGAACAGGACCGTCAGCGGCGTCCGCAGATCGTGGGAGAGGGCGGCCAGTAGTGAGTTGCGCAGGCTTTCACGTTCGCTGGTCAAGCGCGCCTGCTCTTCGCTGGCGGTCAGGGTCAGGCGCTCAAGGGCGCTGGCCACCAGCAGGGTAAAGGTTTCCAGCAGCCGTTGCTGTTCGGGGATCATCAACTGACGCAGATTTTCCGGTTCGACCAGCAGCAGCCCCCAGGTGCGGGCGGCGCTTTGTAGCGGCAGAATTTGATACGGCACGCCGGGGAGAGTGTCGGTACCGGCCCCGGCTGGCTGACCTTTATCGAAACTCCAGCGGGCAATCGCATCATCCCACGAGAAAACGCCGGATTGCTGGGTCATCGGCTGCAACTGCCCGTTCTCATCAGGCAGCAGTAGTTGGCTGCGGGCCTGAAAGGTAGAAGTAATAAAGCGTTCGCTGGTGGCGGCGATATCTTCACGGCTGCGGCCGACCGCCAGCGCTTTTGACATTTCATACAGATGGCGGGTACGCCGCTCGCGATAACGCGCCACCCGCGCCTGGTATCGCATCCCGGCGGTCAGGTTGCCGATCACCAGACCAACGGTCAGCATCACGCCGAACGTCAGCAGGTACTGAACGTCGGAAACCGCCAGCGTACCGCGTGGGGCGACAAAAAAGAGATCGAAGCTAATCACGTTGATAAAGGTCGCCAGCACCGATGGCCAGCGGCCATACAGCAGGGCGATTATCACCACGCCAAGTAGATAGAGCATCACCAGGTTGGCGGCTTCAAAGGCCATCAGCCACTGCATGGCGACCACGGTGATAATGGCGCATAGCGCCACGGCCAACAGACAACCCTTCAACTGTTGGCGCCATTTATCAATAGCCGTACGATTGTCATTTGCGCGGGTGGGCAGGGAGGCCGGTTTTTCATCCAGCGCGATCACCACCAGATCGAGGTCCGGGGCGCGACGCGCCAGACGGTCGGCAAACCCGGCTCGTTCCCACCAGCGGCGCTCTCCCTGGCGACCAATCACAATTTTGCCGAGGTTGTGCTCGCGAGCGTAATGCAGCACCGCTTTTTCTTCCGATGGGTCGGAGAGCGTCGCGGTTTCGGCGCCTAACTCTTGCGCTAGCTTCAGCGCGGCGAGGATCGCCCGCCGCCTGGCCTCCGGTAGACGGTGCAGCGCGGGCGTTTCTACATAGACCGCGTGCCAGACGCTACCGAGCCTGGCCGCCAGCCGGGCGGCGGCGCGAACCAGTTTTTCGCTACCGGTATTGTGGCCGATGCACAGCAGAATGGCGTCGCGGGTGTGCCAGACTTTTTCCTGCCCCTGGCGGTCGCGCCAGGCGCGCATTTGTTCATCTACCCGGTCGGCGGTACGGCGCAGCGCCAGTTCGCGCAGGGCGATCAGATTACCTTTGCGGAAGAAGTTTTCGATGGCGCGTTCGGCCTGGCCGCCGATGTACACCTTGCCCTCATTCAGGCGCTGGCGCAGATCGTCCGGCGGCAAATCCACCAGAACCACATCATCGGCGGCGTCAAAGAAGGGGTCGGGGACGGTTTCGCGTACCTGCACGCCGGTAATACCGCTGACTACATCATTGAGGCTTTCAAGATGCTGGACGTTGACGGTGGTGAAGACGTCGATACCGGCTTCGAGCAGTTCTTCGACGTCCTGCCAGCGCTTCGGGTGGCGCGAACCCGGCGCGTTGCTATGCGCCAGTTCGTCCACCAGGATCAGCGCCGGGCGGCGGGCCAGCGCGGCATCAAGATCAAACTCATGAACGTAGCGTCCGCGGTGGGAAATGCGCTTTTGCGGGAGGGCGCTAAGCCCCTCCAACATGGCGGCGGTATCTTTGCGGCCGTGGGTTTCCGCAACGCCGATCAGAATATCCAGCCCCTGAGCGCGCAGCCGCTGCGCTTCCGCCAGCATTGCCCAGGTCTTACCCACCCCGGCGCAGGCGCCGAAAAACACCTTCAGCTTGCCGCGATGCGGCGCAGCGGTTTGTTGCAGCAGACGGTCGGGGTCCGGACGCAGCGGCTCGTCACTCATTGATTAATCCTTTAGGGCATCCAGCGCCATATTCAGTTGCAGTATATTTACCACAGGTTGACCGAGAAAACTGAGCAACGGTTTTTGCGTCGCCTGGTCCACTAACTGTTTCACCTGCGCATCGCTGAGGTTGCGCGCTTTGGCGACGCGCGGTACCTGCCACAGCGCCGCGGCTGGGGTCAGGTTGTTATCCAGTCCGCTGGCCGACGCGGTAACCAACTCGACCGGCACCGTCGGGCTCGCTTGCGGGTTAGCGGCGCGTAATGCCTGTACCCGTTCGCTTATCGCTTTATCCAGCGCCGGATTGCTGACCGCCAGATTACTGCCGCCGGAGGCCAGCGGATTATCCGCCACCTCTGCCGTCGCGGAAGGGCGGCCGTGGAAATAACCGGCGGCGGTAAAGTTCTGCCCGATCAGAGCGGAGCCGCGCACCTCGCCGTCGAGATGGATCAGCGAGCCGTTAGCCTGCTGCGGGAACCACCACTGCCCTAAGGCGGTAGTCAGTAACGGATACAGGCCGCCGGTGAGCAGGGTTAACAGAATAAATAGCACAAGTGCCGGACGAATCAATGACATGGTAATTTCCTCACACCAGACCGGTCAGGGTCAGCAACAGGTCGATAGCTTTAATACCGACAAAAGGCACGATCAGGCCGCCGAGGCCGTAAACCCACAGGTTGCGGCGCAGCATCGCCGACGCCGACAGCGGACGATAGCTCACGCCCTTCAGCGCTAAAGGGATCAGGCAGACGATAATCAGGGCGTTAAAAATAACCGCGCTCATGATCGCCGAAGAGGGCGAGTGCAGATGCATCACGTTCAGCATCGCCAGTTGCGGATAGGCGGCGGCGAAGGCGGCCGGAATAATCGCGAAATACTTGGCGACGTCATTGGCGATACTGAATGTGGTTAACGACCCACGGGTCATCAGCATCTGTTTACCGATATGCACCACTTCAATCAGCTTGGTCGGGTTCGAGTCGAGATCCACCATGTTGCCCGCCTCTTTCGCTGCCTGAGTGCCGGAGTTCATTGCGACCGCCACATCAGCCTGCGCCAGCGCCGGAGCGTCGTTGGTGCCGTCGCCGGTCATCGCCACCAGCCGTCCTTCCGACTGATACTGGCGAATCAGCGCCAGCTTGGCTTCCGGCGTTGCTTCGGCCAGAAAATCATCAACCCCCGCTTCGGCGGCGATGGCGGCGGCGGTCAGGCGGTTATCACCGGTGATCATCACCGTTTTAATGCCCATTTTGCGCAGCTGGGCGAAACGCTCTTTAATGCCGCCTTTGACGATATCTTTGAGCGAAATAATCCCCAGCACGCGTTCGCCTTCCGCCACCACCAGCGGCGTGGCCCCCTGGCGGGCAACCTCTTCTACCTGCTTATCGACATCGGCCGGGAAGTGGCCGCCGTTAGCTTCGATATGGCGGCGAATCGCGTCCACCGACCCTTTACGGATCATGCGTTGGTCGATGTTAATACCGCTCATACGGGTCTGGGCGGTGAAGGGGACAAATGTGGCGTGCAGCGACTGCAGATCGCGTTCGCGCAGATTAAAGCGCTGTTTCGCCAGCACCACGATGCTGCGGCCTTCTGGCGTTTCATCCGCCAGCGACGATAGCTGGGCGGCATCGGCCAGCACGCGCTCTTCGACGCCGCGAGCCGGCAGAAACGCTGAGGCCTGACGGTTGCCGAGGGTGATGGTGCCGGTTTTATCCAGCAGCAGTACGTCGACATCGCCGGCGGCTTCCACCGCGCGCCCGCTGGTGGCGATAACGTTGGCGCCGAGCATTCTGCTCATCCCGGCGACGCCGATAGCGGAGAGCAGGCCGCCGATGGTGGTTGGGATAAGGCATACCAGCAGCGCCACCAGTACGGTAACGCTAACCGCATTACCGCTCCACGCCGAGAAGGGCCAGATGGTGGCGGTAGCCAGCAGGAATACCAGCGTCAGGGCGATCAGCAGGATCGTCAATGCGATTTCGTTCGGCGTTTTACGGCGCTGCGCGCCTTCAACCATAGCGATCATCCGGTCAAGGAAGGTTTCGCCAGGGTTGACGCTGCAGCGGATCACCAGCCAGTCAGAGAGGATCCGGGTGCCGCCGGTGACCGAGGCGAAATCGCCGCCGGACTCGCGGATCACCGGCGCGGATTCCCCGGTGATGGCGCTTTCATCTACCGAAGCGCCGCCTTCGATCACTTCGCCGTCGCAGGGGATAATGTCGCCGGCTTCCACCAGTACGATATCGCCTTTGCGTAACTCTTCCGCCGGGACGTGATCCATCGGGGCATCGTGCTGCGGCGCGCGCAGCTTACGGGCGAAAGCGGTTTTTTTCACCCCTTTCAGGCTGTTGGCCTGCGCTTTGCTTCGTCCTTCGGCCATCGCTTCGGCGAAGTTGGCGAACAGCACGGTAAACCACAACCACAGACTCACGGCTGCGGTAAAGCCGGCGTGACCCGTAAGATATCCCCCGGCCATGGCCATCGCCAGCAGGGTGGTCAGCACGCTGCCAATCCAGACGATAAACATCACCGGGTTACGCCACTGCACCGAAGGGCTGAGTTTTTTCACGGCATCCAGCAGCGCCTGACGCACCAGCGTCGGCTCCAGCAGGGCTAATTGTTTGCGACTCATAACAGGCTGCTCCGCATCGCTTAAAGTAAAGAGAAGTGTTCCGCCACCGGGCCGAGCGCCAGTGCGGGGATAAAGGTGAGGGCGCCGACCAGCAGGACGGTACCGATCAGCAGGCCGATAAACAGCGCATCGTGGGTGGCGAGCGTGCCGGAACTGGCGGGCTGAATTTTCTTGTTCACCAGCGACCCGGCAATCGCCATCACCGGGACGATCACCCCGAAGCGGCCCACCAGCATGCAGAACGCCAGCAGCAGGTTCCAGAAGGTCGTGCCGGCGCTTAAGCCGCCGAAGGCGCTGCCGTTGTTGTTGGCCGCCGAGGTGACCGCGTACAACACTTCGCTAAAGCCGTGCGGGCCCGGATTCAACATGGCGCTGCGACCGGCTTCGGTCATCATCGCCAACGCGGTGCCGAGCAGTACCAGCGTCGGGGTCACCAGAATCGCCAGCGCGATCATTTTCATTTCGCGCACGTCGATTTTCTTGCCGAGATATTCCGGCGTGCGGCCAATCATCAGCCCGGCGATAAATACCGCCAGCATGACGAACAGCAGCATGCCGTACAGCCCGGAGCCCACGCCGCCGAAGACCACCTCGCCAATTTGCATCAGCCACATCGGCACCATGCCGCCCAGCGCGGTGAAGGAATCATGCATCGCGTTGACCGCGCCGCAGGAGGCGGCGGTGGTGACTACCGCAAACAGGCTGCTGGCGAGAATGCCAAAGCGGCTCTCTTTCCCTTCCATATTCAGGCTGCTGTCGGCGCCAAGGCTGAGCAGGTGCGGATTTCCGCGAGTTTCCGCCCACATCACCACCGCCACGCAGACCACGAAAATCAGCGCCATTGCCCACAGGATTGCGCGTCCCTGACGGCGATCGCCGACCGCTTCGCCAAAGGCAAAACACAGCGCCGCCGGGATCAGGAAGATCGCCAGCATCTGCACCAGGTTGGTTAACGCCGTCGGGTTCTCAAACGGATGCGATGAGTTGGCGTTAAAGAAGCCGCCGCCGTTGGTACCGAGCATTTTGATCGCTTCCTGCGAGGCGACCGGTCCCATCGGCAGCCACTGGCGAACGCCTTCCAGGCTGGTGAACGGCTGATAAGCCTGCAGGTTCTGCGGCACGCCCTGTTGCACAAAGAACAGCGCGATCAGCAGAGAAAGAGGCAGTAGCAGCCACAGCGTAATGCGGGTCAGGTCGACCCAGGCGTTGCCGAGGGTGCTGACTTTCTGTCGCGCCCAGGCGCGGGTCAGCACGAAGATAACCGCAATGCCGGTCGCGGCCGACAGGAAGTTTTGCACCGCCAGACCTACCATCTGGCTAAGATAGCTCATGGTGGTTTCCCCGGCGTAGGCCTGCCAGTTGGTGTTGCTGACGAAGCTTACCGCGGTATTCAACGCTAAATCCCAGGACAGATTGGGGAAGTGCTGCGGATTGAACGGCAGCCAACCCTGACACATCAGCAGCGCCATCAGCGCCGCGAGACCAATCGCGTTAAACAGCACAATGGCGATCAAGTACTGCCGCCAGTCCATCTCCTGGCTGCGAATCCCCGCCAGCCGCCATATACCGCGCTCAACGCCGGCAAGCCCCGGGAGCGGGAGGTCGTTGATCATTCGCGCCAGCAGCGAACCGAGCGGCCGCGCCAGTACCAGCAGTACCAGCAGGAAGCTGGCGATAAGTAAGAACCCTTGCGCGGCCATCAGAACGCCTCCGCATGTATCAGGGCATAGACCAGATACGCCAGCAGCAGGAATACCAGCGTTACGCCAGCAATGATGCCTGTAGTCACTTTCCACCTCCGGGTGTGTCTCTTATTGATATACCGAGAGGGTAGGAATTTCGGCGCAAAGATTTCGCAAAAATCGCCGCGGGCGGTGTAAAAAAAGTATAAAAATGGCTAAAGGCACAATTTAACTAATGGTTAGTATTAATTTAACTTTTTTGTAACTCAGTTACGCCGTGAATGTAAATTAAGTATAAATAAGTGCTTTTTAGTGGTCGGATGAGTAGTAAAATTACAACCAGCGCGGTACTATTTGTGCAGACAAACATTGTGACATTTACCGGCGCTGCTTGCCGGCCTGACAAAGGGGAGAGAAATTATGGCGTTGTACAAAGCTTATCCTGCTCACATTATCCTGATGCGTCGCGCTTTCGCCGTCGTGGCCGGGGTTGCTGCGCTGCCGGTGATGCTGTTCTGGAAAGATCGCGCCCGTTACTACAGCTGGCTGCATCGCGTATGGGCGAAAACCAGTGAACAGCCGGTATGGATGGCGCAGGCGGAAAAAGCCGCGCACGACTTCTACTAATCCGCGCTGCTGCGACGAATATCAAAACCGCCGGTTGACGACCGGCGGTTTTTTTTCGTCCGCTGTCTACACTTAGCTTTCACGCGCCGTGGCAGAATTGGCAGGTGCTTATTTTGTCGCAGCGCGCTATTTTGCCGGCCTGAGTGATGAGTTTTGCTTACGGAGAGTGAGGAGTTTTATGGCCACCCATCTGGTCTGGTTTCGCATGGATTTACGCCTACACGATAATCTGGCGCTGGCCGCCGCCTGCCGCGACCCGCAGGCGCGGGTGCTGGCGCTCTATATCGCCACGCCAGAGCAGTGGCGCCAGCATCATATGGCGCCGCGCCAGGCGGCCTTTATCGCCAGCCATTTACGCAGCCTGCACGCGGCATTAGCGGAACGCGGTATTCCGCTGCTGGTAGAAGAGGCGGACGATTTCGCCGCCAGCATCGAGTTGCTGGTGCGCTTCTGTAAACAGCACCAGGTGAGCCATCTATTTTATAACTATCAGTATGAGTTTAATGAGCGCCGGCGTGACGCCGACGTCGAGAAAACCCTGACAGAAGTTACCTGCCAGGGGTTTGACGACAGCGTACTGTTGCCGCCGGGCAGCGTGATGACCGGCAACCGTGAGATGTATAAAGTCTTTACGCCGTTTAAAAATGCGTTTATCCGCCGCCTGCGTGAAGGGCTGCCGGAGTGCGTGGCGGCGCCGAAAGCACGCCAGTCAGCCGCCGGGCAGGCGCCGCCGCTGCCTGAGATCAACTATCCGCAAACGGCATTTGACACCGTTCTGTTCGCGGCAGATGAAAAAACGGCGTTGACTCGATTGCGCGCGTTTTGCCAGCAGCCGGCGGCGGATTACGATCAGCAGCGCGATTTTCCGGCAATAGAAGGAACCAGCAGGCTATCGCCGTGTCTCGCGGTAGGCGTACTGTCGCCGCGCCAGTGCCTGCATCGCTTGTTACGGGAGCAGCCCGGCGCGCTGGATGGCGAAGCGGGCGCAAGCTGGCTGAACGAGCTTATCTGGCGCGAGTTCTATCGTCATCTGATGGTTTACTACCCGAAACTGTGTAAAGGCCGGCCCTTTGTCGCCTGGACCGACAAGGTCGCCTGGCGCAGCAATGAGGATGAACTGCGGGCCTGGCAACAGGGGCAAACCGGTTTCCCCATCGTCGATGCCGCCATGCGGCAGCTTAACGCCACCGGCTGGATGCACAACCGCCTGCGGATGATTGTCGCCAGCTTCCTGGCGAAAGACCTGCGCCTCGACTGGCGGCAAGGAGAGCGCTATTTCATGAGCCAACTGATAGACGGCGATTTGGCGGCCAACAACGGCGGCTGGCAGTGGGCGGCCTCGACCGGTACCGATGCAGCTCCTTATTTTCGTATTTTCAATCCGACGACCCAGGGCGAGAAATTTGATAAGCAGGGCGAGTTTATTCGCCGCTGGCTGCCGGAACTGGCGGAAGTGCCAGAGAAAGCGCTGCATCAGCCGTGGCTGTGGGCGGATAAACAGGGGGTAACGCTGAGGTATCCGCGCCCGCTGGTTGACCATAAGCAGGCGCGGCTGGAGACGCTGGCGGCCTGGGAAGCCGCCAGATAGTTTCTACTCTACCGCCAGTTGGCGGGTTTTGACCTTCACGGAGTGATACAGCCAGATGACCAGCACCAGGCCGACGCAGGCCAGCGCGCCCCAGGTGATCTGGCTGAAGACGTCGATATAGGCTTCAATCGAATAGTTAACCGCGCCGGCGGCATCAAACGACGCCTGCGATGTCTGGTCGGCGATGACGCCGGCCAGATAGTTGGCGATCGCCCCGGAAAGCAGCATATAGATACCGGTCAGCACCCCGGTGACGCCGGGGATTTCGATCCGGGTGATTTGTGACATCGCTACCGGGTCGATAAACAGTTCGGCGAAACCCATCACCGCCAGCCCCAGTACCATTAGCGGCATGGAGGAGTGGCCATACGCGGCCGACCAGCGGGCGCTTAAGGTCAGAATGCAGAACCCGGCGCTCATTAGCCCCAGACCGAGGGCGAATTTCCCCCAGATACGCACGGTGCGGTTGCCCTTGATGTTCTCTTTAACCAGCCATGCCAGCACCATACCGCAGAGCATCACCGCGAAGGCGTTAACCGACTGGAACATCGCGGTTGGTACTTCATAGCTCATGACGTGGCGGTTCACGAAACGGTCGATATAGAGGCTGATGGAGCTGCCGCCCTGCTGGGCAAAGGCCCAGAACAGCAGGCTAAAACCGGTGAGGACGATAATCAGACGCAGCTCTTTACGCTGTTTGTCGTTCTCCGCGCGCAGGTAAATACGCGCCAGTACCGCCAGGCCAATCACCGTCGCCACAATCAGCGCATACACCGACCACTCCTGCCAGAACAAGACGGTAATTAGCAGCGGCGTCGCCACCAGCAATACCAGCAGCCAGCCCCAGTTCGGCAGGAGGAAGGTCCGGGCGCGCAGCGCCTCGCGATTAACGCCGGTGGTGTGGCGGAAGTGGCGACCGCCGCAAAGGAAGATCACCAGACCGGCAATCATACCGACTGCCGCCAGCGCAAAGCCCATCGCCCAGCTGTACTCTTCCTGCACGTAGCCGCAGGCGATAGGCGCGATGATCGAACCAATATTTCCCGCGGCGTACATCAGCGAGAAGCCGCCATCGCGGCGCGGATCGGTCGGCTCGTACAGTTCGCCAAGCAGGCAACTGACGTTGGATTTAAACAGCCCGTAACCGCAAACGATAATCGCCAGCGATAAATAGAGGAAGGTGGGGGCGACTTCGCTGGCGCCGAGCACCAGATGGCCGATAGCCATGAGTAGCGCGCCGAGCATCACCGCCATGCGGTTGCCGAGCAGTTTGTCGGCGAGGAAGCCGCCGAGAATAGGGGTGACATAGACCAGGGAGCAGTAGGCGCTAAACAGGGTATAGGCGTGATTATCGTCGTACTTGAGCTGGTTGGTGAGGTACAGGATTAACAGCGCCCGCATGCCGTAAAAACTGAAGTATTCCCAAATTTGCAGCGCAACGACGTAGTAAATCGCCCGTGGCTGTGAAGTTTGTTTGTTCATGTAACGTTCATTTCCTGGCCGTAAAACGAAAGTCGATCTTTCTGCATGAATAGCGTTTGTCTGGTGTTATTCATGGACTAAATGGCTTTCTGGTTATTTAATATGCTTTATAAGTGCATAAATATACACTAATGCGCGGTGAGGGGAAGAGGCAATTTGGGCGATTATGCGAATGGCTGAAATGGACCCTTTGGCGTCGCTATCGACGACTCGGGCGGATGTGGTTATGTTATAGGTTTGTACAAACAGATTTTCTGATGGAGCGGCAATGAAAAATAGCGAACTGGAACAATTAATTAACGAAAAACTGAATAGCGCGGCCATCAGTGATTACGCCCCGAATGGCCTGCAGGTGGAAGGGCGGGAGACGGTGCGGAAAATCGTCACCGGCGTCACCGCCAGCCAGGCGCTGCTCGATGAAGCCGTGCGTCTGCAGGCGGATGCGGTGATTGTGCATCACGGTTACTTCTGGAAAGGCGAATCGCCGGTGATCCGCGGCATGAAGCGCAATCGCCTGAAAACGCTGTTGGCCAACGATATCAATCTTTATGGCTGGCATTTACCGCTGGATGCGCATCCGGAGCTGGGCAATAACGCCCAACTGGCGCAGCTGCTGGGGATCAATGTGATGGGGGAAATCGAACCATTGGTGCCCTGGGGCGAGCTGTCTATGCCGGTATCCGGGCTGGAACTGGCATCGTGGATTGAAGCGCGATTAGGGCGTAAACCGCTGTGGTGCGGCGATACCGGGCCGGACAAAGTTACCCGCGTCGCCTGGTGTACCGGCGGCGGCCAGAGCTTTATCGATAGCGCGGCCCGCTTTGGCGTCGATGCCTTTATTACCGGTGAAGTGTCTGAGCAGACCATCCATTCCGCTCGTGAGCAGGGGTTGCATTTTTATGCCGCCGGCCATCATGCCACCGAGCGCGGCGGTATTCGCGCCCTGAGCGAGTGGCTGACGGAAAATACCGACCTGGACGTCACCTTTATTGATATCCCTAACCCGGCCTGATGAGAGAGAAAAAAGTGCAGCGAGCGCGTTGTTATCTATTAGGTGAAACGGCGGTGGTCCTGGAGCTTGAGCCTCCGGTGACCCTGGAGAGCCAAAAACGTATCTGGGGCCTGACGCAGCGGTTAACCGATCGCGAAGAGGTGATTGAAGTGATCCCGGGGATGAACAACATCACCGTTGTGCTGCGTCGTCCGCAGGAGATGGCGTGGGAGGCGATTGACAAGCTGCAGCGCTGGTGGGAAGAGAGCGATGCGTTGGAGCCGGAATCCCGTGAGATAAGTATCCCGGTTATCTATGGCGGTGAAGCGGGGCCAGATCTTGGCGACGTCGCGCGCCATAGCGGGTTGAGCGAAAAACAGGTGGTCGAACTGCACTCTTCGGTGGAGTACATGGTGTGGTTTCTGGGGTTCCAGCCGGGATTTCCGTACTTTGGCGGCCTGCCGGAGCAGTTGGCCATGCCGCGTCGCGCCGAGCCGCGCGTACTGGTACCGGCGGGATCCGTCGGTATCGGCGGATCGCAAACCGGTATTTATCCGCTGGCGACGCCGGGCGGCTGGCAGCTGCTGGGGCGCACGCCGCTGGCATTATTCGATCCAAAGCGTGAAGAACCGGTGCTACTACGTTCTGGCGATCGCGTACGCTTTGTGCCGCAGAAGGAGGGGGTATGTTGAAATTTATCCGCGCCGGCATGTACACCTCGGTACAGGATGGCGGCCGGGAAGGCCAGCGGCAGTGGGGGATTAGCCGCTGCGGCGCGCTGGATAAACCGGCGATGACCATTGCCAATCTGCTGGTAGGCAATGCGCCGGAGGCGGCGGCGCTGGAAATTACGCTGGGTCAGATCGATGTGCAGTTTACCCGCCACTGCTGGTTCGCGTTGACCGGCGCCGCCTGTGAAGCGACGCTCGACGGCGCGCCGGTCTGGCTGGGCTGGCGAATGGAAGCAAAGGCCGGACAGCGGCTGGTGCTGAAAAATCCTCAGCATGGGATCCGCAGCTACCTGGCGGTGGCGGGCGGCATCGACGTACCTGAAGTTTTAGGTTCCCGCTCTACCGATCTGAAAGTTGGCATCGGCGGAATCGAAGGGCGCCGATTGCAGGATGGCGATCAATTGAAGATTGGGAAATCCTCCCGCCGCTTTAGCGCCTCGCGCGGCGTTAAACAGCTACCGACCGGTAATATCATTCGTGCGCTGCCGGGGCCGGAGTATCACGAATTCGACAGCGTGTCGCAGGAGTCGTTCTGGCGTTCGCCGTGGCGGCTTAGCCCGCAGAGCAACCGTATGGGCTACCGCCTGCAGGGTCAGCCGCTCAAGCGCACAACCGACCGTGAAATGCTCTCCCATGGCCTATTGCCTGGGGTGGTACAGGTGCCGCATAACGGCCAGCCGATCGTGTTGATGAACGATGCGCAGACAACCGGCGGCTATCCGCGTATAGCCTGCATTATTGAAGCCGATATGTACCAACTGGCGCAAATTCCGCTGGGTCAGCCGATCCATTTCGTCCCCTGTTCGCTGGAAGAAGCGCTGAAAGCGCGCGCCGACCAGCAGCGTTACCTTGAACAACTGGCCTGGAGATTGAGCGATGAAAATTGATTTAAATGCCGACCTCGGTGAAGGCTGCGCCAGCGATAGCGCGCTGCTGCAGCTGGTCTCTTCCGCCAATATCGCCTGCGGCTTTCACGCCGGCGATGCGCTGCTTATGCAGCAGTGCGTGCGCGAGGCGCTGAAAAACGGCGTCGCTATTGGCGCACACCCGAGCTTCCCGGACCGGGAAAATTTCGGTCGAACCGCAATGCAGTTACCGCCAGAAACGGTCTACGCCCAGGTGCTGTACCAAATTGGCGCGCTGGCGGCGATTGTGCATGCCCAGGGCGGCGAGCTGCGGCACGTTAAACCGCACGGCATGTTGTACAACCAGGCGGCGAAAGAGCCACCGCTGGCCGATGCCATCGCCCGTGCGGTGCGCGATGCCGACGCCGGGTTAGTGCTGGTCGGGCTGGCGGGGAGCGAGCTTATTCGCGCCGGACAGCATTATCAGCTGACGACGCGTCAGGAAGTCTTCGCCGATCGCGGCTATCTCGCCGACGGTAGCCTGGTGCCGCGTAGCCAGCCGGGCGCGCTGATAGAGAGCGAAGAGCAGGCGCTGGCGCAAACGCTGGAAATGGTGCAACACAATCGGGTGCGCAGCCTGAGCGGCGAATGGGCGCATGTGAAGGCGGAAACGGTCTGCCTGCATGGCGATGGCGCTCATGCGCTCGATTTCGCCCGACGCTTGCGCGCTGCTTTCGCAGGGCGCAATATCGACGTCAGCGCGGACATCGATTAATAGTCCGCCTTAGTATTATTAATAATAATTAAATCAAATAACTAACAACACTCACAACTCAACAGGACGTTATTATGCAAGAGGTGATATCCCTCTGGCCGCTGATCGGCATTGCCGTGATTGTGGTCGGTTTTCTATTACGCTTTAACCCGGTGCTGGTGGTGATTATCTCCGGGATCGTCACCGGCGTGGCGGCGCATATGCCAATAGCCACTATTCTGGAGAAACTGGGCGAGGGCTTCCTCAATACCCGTAATCTGCCGTTTATTCTGCTGTTGCCGCTGGCGGTGATCGGGCTGCTGGAGCGCCATGGTCTGAAAGAGCGGGCGCAGGCGTGGATCGCGAAGATCCATAGCGCGACTGCCGGACGACTGCTGATCGTCTATCTTTTCGTGCGCGAAGCCACCGCCGCCCTGGGCTTGACCAGCCTCGGCGGACATCCGCAAATGGTGCGCCCGCTGCTAGCGCCGATGGCGGAAGGGGCGGCGGAAAAGCGCTTTGGCCCGCTGCCGGGCAATGTGCGCTACCGGCTGCGCGCAATGTCGGCGGCGACCGACAACGTTGGCCTGTTCTTCGGTGAAGATATTTTTGTCGCCTTTGGCGCGATCATCTTCATGCACAACTTTATGCTGGAGTCGGGCGGGATCCAGACCGAGCCGTTGCATATTGCCCTGTGGGGGATCCCGACGGCGATCTGCGCCTTCCTGATCCACGCCGCGCGCCTGTGGCGCCTCGATCGCCATCTCCAGCGCGAGCTGGACCGGGTTAACGCCGGGCAGGCGAAAGGCGGTGCGGCATGAACTTCCAACAAACGTATTTATATTGGCTGGCCGGCGCGGTACTGCTGGTCGTGGCTATCATGTCCTGGCGCGACAAAAGCAATCCGCGGCGCCTGACAACCGGCCTGTTCTGGGGCCTGTACGGGCTGGTGTTCTTGCTCGGCGACTGGACGTATCAACTGGTGGGCGATAAGCGTACGGTGAATATCGCCGTCGGCGGGGTGGTGGTGGTACTGGCGCTGATCGCTGGCTTTGGCGGTGTGCGCCTCGGCAGCTACCATCAGCGTACCCAGGAAGAGAAAACCGCCAGCGCGAAACGCCTCGGCAACAAACTTTTCTATCCGGCGCTGGCGATTCCGGTCGTCACCGTCATTGGCGTACTGCTGTTTAACAATCTGCCTTCATGGCAGGTGGCGCTCTTCGGGCCGGGCAACCACGCGACGCTGATTACCCTGTTCTCGATGACCGTCGGTACGCTGATTGGCCTGGCGATGGCGATTCGTATGACCCATGAAACGGTGGCGCAGCCGATGCAGGAAGCGCGCCGTTTGCTGGATTCCGTCGGCTGGGCCTTTATCCTGCCGCAAATCCTCGCGGTGCTGGGGCTGCTATTTACCGCGGCGGGCGTCGGAACCAGCATTTCATGGCTGACCGAGCACTATCTGGCGGTAGATAACCGCTTTATCGCCGTGGCCGTGTACGCCATCGGCATGGCGGTGTTGACGATGGTGATGGGCAACGCCTTTGCCGCTTTCCCGATCGTGACCGCCGGGGTTGGCATTCCGATTTTAGTCCTGCAGCATGGCGGCAATCCGGCGGTAATGGCGGCGATTGGTATGTTTTCCGGCTACTGCGGCACGCTGATGACGCCGATGGCGGCGAACTTTAATATCGTGCCGGCGGCGCTGCTCGAACTGCCGGATAAAAACGCGGTGATTAAAGCCCAGGTACCGACCGGTATCCTGCTGCTGATCGTCAACGTATTCTTACTCTATTTCCTGATGTTCCTGTAAGGAGGGATGATGGCTGGCGTATTAATTACCGGTTTTGAGCCGTTCGGCGGCGAAACGATTAACCCTTCATGGGAAGTGGTTAAGCAACTTGATGGCGTGATGATTCGCGGGCAGCAGGTGGTGGCTAAACAGTTACCCTGCGTGTTCGGCGAGGCGCTGACGGCGCTGAAGGCCGCGCTGGAAACCTATCAACCGCAGCTAACGATTGCCGTCGGCCAGGCCGGCGGCCGTGTCGATATTACCGTCGAACGTGTGGCTATCAACGTCGATGATGCGCGGATCCCCGACAATAAAGGCCAGCAGCCGATCGATGAGCCGATCGTCGCTGATGGCCCCGCGGCCTGCTTCAGTACGCTACCGATCAAAGCGATCGTTAGCGCGCTGCGCCAGCAGGGGATCCCGGCCTCGGTGTCGCAAACCGCGGGCACTTTTGTCTGCAATCACGTGATGTATGGTTTGCTGCATCAGCTGCAGGGCAAAGCCGGGCAGAAGGGCGGTTTTATCCATATTCCGTATCTGCCTGAACAGGCGGCGGCTCATCCGGGGCAGGCGAGTATGTCGGTCGCGACGGTACGCGCGGCGCTGGAAACGGCGATTGCCGTCGCTCTTGAACAGGATGACGACGTCAAAATTGGCGGCGGCGCCACGCACTAACAGAAGGACGATACTATGCCTGAAGGCCCGGAGATCCGCCGCGCGGCGGATACCCTGGAGGCGGCTATCAAAGGCGAACCGTTAACCGAAGCCTGGTTCGCCTTTCCACAGTTGCAACCCTATCAAACTCAGCTAATTGGTCAGCGGGTGACCCATATCGCCACCCGCGGCAAGGCCCTGTTAACCCACTTCTCCGGTGGATTGACGCTGTATAGCCATAACCAGCTGTATGGCGTCTGGCGCGTGGTGGATGCTGGCGTTGAGCCGCAATCGAAGCGCGTGCTGCGCGTCAGGTTACAGACCGCACGCAAGGCGATTTTGCTCTATAGCGCCTCGGAGATTGAGATGCTGACGGCGCAACAGCTGGCCGATCATCCGTTTTTACAACGGGTCGGGCCGGATGTGCTGGATATGACGTTAACCGCCGGGCAGGTCAGAGAGCGCCTGTTGTCGGCGAAATTTCGCAATCGCCAGTTTTCCGGCCTGTTGCTGGACCAGGCGTTTCTCGCCGGGCTCGGTAACTATCTGCGGGTGGAGATCCTGTGGCAGGTAGGGCTGACCGGGCAGCATAAGGCCGCCGAGCTCAATGACACGCAGCTCGATGCGCTGGCGCACGCGCTGCTGGATATCCCGCGCCTTTCTTACCGCACCCGCGGCCAGGTGGATGAAAACAAACATCATGGCGCGCTATTCCGCTTTAAGGTTTTCCATCGCGAGGGGGAGGCCTGCGAACGTTGCGGCAGTATCATTGAGAAAACCATGCTGTCATCGCGACCCTTTTACTGGTGCCCTGGCTGCCAGCACTAACGCCAGTTGTTGAGCGATTAAAATTTTTTTGTACGCTTAAATAAAAAAAATCGGGGAAGGTCCCCGATTTTTTTTGCTAACCCCAAAAGGGGTGAAATTACTTCTTGAGATCGGACTTGAAATCGCGCTTCTGGTAGCCGGTATACAGCTGACGCGGACGGGCAATTTTCATACCGTCGCTGTGCATTTCGTTCCAGTGGGCAATCCAGCCGACGGTACGCGCCATCGCGAAGATGACGGTAAACATCGAGGATGGAATACCCATCGCTTTCAGGATGATGCCGGAGTAGAAATCGACGTTCGGATACAGTTTCTTCTCGATGAAGTACGGGTCGTTGAGCGCGATGTGCTCAAGTTCCATCGCCACTTCCAGCAGATCGTCCTTGGTGCCCAGCTCTTTCAGTACTTCGTGGCAGGTTTCACGCATTACGGTGGCGCGCGGATCGTAGTTCTTGTACACGCGATGGCCGAAGCCCATCAGGCGGAAAGAGTCATTCTTGTCTTTCGCGCGGCGCACGAATTCCGGAATGTGTTCAACGGAGCTGATCTCTTCCAGCATTTTCAGCGCGGCTTCGTTGGCGCCGCCGTGCGCCGGTCCCCACAGGGAGGCGATACCCGCAGCGATACAGGCGAACGGGTTAGCGCCGGAAGAGCCAGCGGTACGCACGGTAGAGGTTGATGCGTTCTGTTCGTGGTCAGCGTGCAGGATCAGGATACGGTCCATTGCGCGTTCCAGCACCGGGTTAACCTCATAGGTTTCGCACGGCGTGGAGAACATCATATTCAGGAAGTTACCCGCGTAGGAGAGATCGTTGCGCGGATACACGAAAGGCTGGCCGATAGAATATTTGTAACACATTGCTGCCATGGTCGGCATTTTAGACAGCAGACGATAGGCGGCGATTTCACGGTGACGTGGGTTATTTACGTCCAGGGAGTCGTGATAGAACGCCGCCAGCGCGCCGGTAATACCGCACATCACCGCCATCGGGTGAGAGTCGCGGCGGAACGCGTGGAACAGACGGGTAATCTGCTCGTGGATCATGGTGTGGCGGGTAACGGTAGTTTTGAATTCGTCGTACTGCTGTTGAGTCGGTTTTTCGCCGTTCAACAGGATGTAGCACACTTCAAGATAATTTGACTCGGTAGCCAGCTGATCGATCGGGAAACCGCGGTGGAGCAGGATCCCTTCATCGCCGTCGATAAAAGTAATTTTAGATTCACACGAGGCTGTTGAAGTGAAACCGGGGTCGAAGGTGAAGACACCTTTTGAACCAAGACTACGAATATCAATAACATCCTGACCGAGCGTGCCTTTTAGCACATCAAGTTCAATAGCAGTGTCACCACCCAGGGTGATTTTTGCTTTAGCATCAGACATTTATGGTCTCCTTAGCGCCTTTTATTGCTTAAGACTGCCGGGTGGTGGATTTGCATTCGGCCCGAACCTGACTACGTTACCAGATTGTTATGTTGCTCACAGCTCTGTGTCGCGAAAATTGCAGGGTACAGAGCGCAGGCGCTTGATGGTACGTCTTCAGCCCGGGAGTGAAACGGCAGCAAATCAGCGTTTTAGCAGCCCGAATATTAAAACCTGTATACCACTAATAACTGTCCTGATTACATCGGTCAATACCATCACACTGTTACATAACTTATTCTCAGGTGAAAGAGTGACCCCATAACTTTTGGGCATTATTGCATTAATCTAGTAATGGTTGTAACAAGAATGTTTAATATTTGTCAAATCAGGTGATTAAAATTTAAAATAATGTTGTAATCGTGACCTTGATCACTGTTCCGGACAAAACCCGACAAACTATATGTAGGTTAATTGTAATGATTTTGTGAACGGCCTATACTGCCGCCAGGTCTCCGGAACACCCTGCAATCCCGAGCCACCCAGCGTTGTTTGGTCACGCTTTTACTCCTGGAAAGGGGTTTTAACATGACTTCTGGTTATAGAAAGGACGCTGTCTGACCCGCAAGCAGACCGGAGGAAGGAAACAATAAGAACAGCATGTGGGCGTTATTCATGGTAAGAAATGTGAAAAAACAAAGACCTGTCAATCTGGATCTACAAACGATTCGATTCCCAATCACGGCGATAGCGTCCATTCTCCATCGCGTATCCGGTGTGATCACTTTTGTGGCGGTCGGTATTCTGCTTTGGTTGCTGGGCACCAGCCTTTCCTCTCCGGAGGGCTTCCTGACGGCCGCTTCCATCATGAATAGCTTCTTCGTGAAGTTCATCATGTGGGGCATCCTCACCGCGCTGGCTTATCACGCCGTTGTCGGTATCCGCCATCTGCTGATGGACTTTGGCTATCTGGAAGAAACCCTCGAAGCAGGGACACGCTCCGCCAAAATTTCTTTTGTTATTACTGTCGTGCTTTCACTTCTCGCAGGAGTCCTCGTATGGTAAGCAACGCCTCAGCACTGGGACGCAACGGCGTACATGACTTTATTCTGGTCCGTGCTACCGCCATCGTTCTGACCCTCTACATCATCTACATGGTTGGCTTCTTCGCCACCTCCGGTGAGATCTCCTGGGAAATCTGGACCGGATTCTTCTCCTCCGCGTTCACCAAAGTCTTTACCCTGCTGGCTCTCGTTTCCATCCTGATTCACGCCTGGATCGGTATGTGGCAGGTGTTGACGGACTACGTTAAACCACTGGCCGTGCGCTTAGTTCTGCAACTGATTATCGTTGTGGCGCTGGTGGCTTACGTTCTTTATGGATTTGTTGTGGTGTGGGGTGTGTAATGAAATTGCCAGTCAGAGAATTTGATGCAGTTGTAATTGGTGCCGGCGGCGCAGGTATGCGCGCGGCGCTGCAGATTTCCCAGAGCGGACAGACCTGTGCGCTGCTCTCTAAAGTTTTCCCTACCCGTTCCCATACCGTTTCCGCGCAGGGTGGCATCACCGTTGCGCTCGGTAATACCCATGAAGATAACTGGGAATGGCACATGTACGATACCGTGAAAGGGTCGGACTATATCGGCGACCAGGACGCCATCGAATATATGTGTAAGACCGGCCCGGAAGCGATTCTTGAGCTGGAACATATGGGCCTGCCGTTCTCCCGTCTTGATGACGGCCGTATTTATCAGCGTCCGTTTGGCGGCCAGTCGAAAAACTTCGGCGGCGAGCAGGCGGCACGTACCGCGGCGGCGGCCGACCGTACCGGTCACGCGCTGCTGCACACCCTGTATCAACAGAACCTGAAAAACCACACCACTATCTTCTCCGAATGGTATGCCCTCGATCTGGTGAAAAACCAGGACGGCGCGGTGGTCGGTTGTACCGCTCTGTGCATTGAAACCGGTGAAGTGGTGTACTTCAAAGCCCGCGCTACCGTGCTGGCGACCGGCGGCGCAGGCCGTATTTATCAATCCACCACCAACGCCCACATCAACACCGGTGACGGCGTCGGTATGGCTCTGCGCGCGGGCGTTCCGGTGCAGGATATGGAAATGTGGCAGTTCCACCCGACCGGTATCGCCGGGGCAGGGGTGCTGGTCACCGAAGGTTGCCGCGGCGAAGGCGGTTACCTGCTGAACAAACACGGCGAGCGCTTCATGGAGCGTTATGCGCCGAACGCGAAAGACCTGGCGGGTCGTGACGTGGTGGCGCGTTCCATCATGATCGAAATCCGCGAAGGCCGCGGCTGCGATGGTCCGTGGGGCCCGCACGCCAAGCTGAAACTGGATCACCTGGGTAAAGAAGTGCTGGAATCCCGTCTGCCGGGCATTCTTGAACTGTCTCGTACCTTTGCCCACGTTGACCCGGTTAAAGAACCGATTCCGGTTATCCCAACCTGCCACTACATGATGGGCGGTATTCCGACCAAAGTGACCGGCCAGGCGCTGACCGTGAACGAGAAGGGCGAAGATGTGGTGATTCCGGGCCTGTTCGCCGTTGGCGAAATCGCCTGCGTATCGGTACACGGCGCCAACCGTCTGGGCGGCAACTCGCTGCTGGACCTGGTGGTCTTCGGCCGCGCGGCGGGTCTGCATCTGCAGGAATCCATCGCCGAGCAGGGCGCGCTGCGCGCTGCCAGCGAGTCCGATGTCGAAGCTTCCCTGGACCGCCTCAACCGTTGGAACAACACCCGTTCCGGCGAAGACCCGGTTGCTATCCGCAAAGCGCTGCAGGAATGTATGCAGCATAACTTCTCGGTCTTCCGTGAAGGCGACGCGATGCATAAAGGTCTGGAACAGCTGAAAGAGATCCGCGAGCGTCTGAAAAATGCGCGCCTGGACGACACTTCCAGCGAGTTCAACACCCAGCGCGTTGAGTGCCTGGAGCTGGATAACCTGATGGAAACGGCGTATTCCACGGCGGTATCCGCTAACTTCCGTACCGAAAGCCGCGGCGCGCATAGCCGCTTCGACTTCCCGGAACGTGATGATGAAAACTGGCTGTGCCATTCCCTGTATCTGCCAGAGTCGGAATCCATGACGCGTCGAGCGGTCAACATGGAACCGAAACTGCGTCCGGCATTCCCGCCGAAGATTCGTACTTATTAATGCGGAGACAGGAATATGAAACTCGAGTTTTCAATTTATCGCTATAACCCGGATGTTGATGACGCTCCGCATATGCAGGATTACACCCTCGACGCGGAAGAAGGTCGCGACATGATGCTGCTGGATGCGCTTATCCAGCTGAAAGAAAAAGATCCGTCGCTGTCGTTCCGCCGCTCCTGCCGTGAAGGGGTGTGCGGTTCCGATGGTCTGAACATGAACGGTAAAAATGGTCTGGCGTGCATCACGCCGATCTCCGCGCTGAATCAGCCGGGTAAGAAAATTGTTATTCGTCCGCTGCCTGGATTGCCGGTGATCCGCGATTTGGTGGTAGACATGGGGCAATTCTACGCACAATATGAGAAGATCAAGCCTTACTTATTGAATAATGGGCAAAATCCTCCGGCTCGCGAGCATCTGCAGATGCCTGAGCAGCGCGAGAAACTCGATGGTCTGTACGAGTGTATTCTGTGCGCATGTTGTTCGACCTCTTGCCCGTCGTTCTGGTGGAACCCGGACAAGTTCATCGGCCCGGCAGGCCTTCTGGCCGCGTATCGCTTCCTGATCGACAGCCGCGATACCGAAACCAGCGAGCGTCTGGAAGGTCTGAGCGATGCTTTCAGCGTATTCCGCTGTCACAGCATCATGAACTGCGTCAGTGTTTGTCCTAAGGGATTGAACCCAACGCGCGCCATCGGCCATATTAAGTCGATGCTGCTGCAGCGCAGCGCGTAAGCAACACGGTCTGTCCCGGATGGCGCGTGCGCTTATCCGGGCTACCAAAGCAGTAGCCCCGGCAAGCCTTAGCGCCGCCGGGGATATAGCAGGAAACCTCTAAAAACTGCCCCTGATAGTTAGACAGTTTTTAAAGGTTCCTTAGCGGATAGAAACCACAACTCGTCCGCAACAAGTGAACCCCGGCACGTGCACTCGGTGTGCGTGGTAGTTTCTACGGCGAAATAAGCATAAAAATGCTTAAGGGATCACGATGCAGAACGGCGCAATGAAAGCCTGGCTGGACTCTTCTTACCTCTCTGGTTCGAACCAGAGCTGGATAGAACAGCTCTATGAAGACTTCTTAACCGATCCTGACTCTGTTGACGCCAACTGGCGTTCGATGTTCCAGCAGTTACCTGGCACCGGAGTTAAACCGGATCAATTTCATTCGAAAACACGTGATTATTTCCGTCGACTGGCGAAGGATGCCTCACGTTACACTTCTTCGATATCCGACCCTGATACCAATGTGAAGCAGGTTAAAGTCCTGCAGCTCATCAACGCATACCGTTTCCGCGGTCACCAGCAGGCGAATCTCGATCCGCTGGGACTGTGGCAGCAAGAGAGAGTGGCGGATCTCGATCCGGCTTACCACGATCTCACTGAGGCCGATTTCCAGGAAAGCTATAACGTAGGTTCTTTCGCCATCGGAAAAGATACGATGAAGCTGGGCGACCTGATTGCGGCGCTTAAGCAAACCTACTGCGGCTCCATCGGCGCGGAATACATGCATATCACCTCTACTGAAGAAAAACGCTGGATCCAGCAGCGTATTGAGTCAGTAGCTGGTAAAGCGAGCTTCACCGCGGAAGAGAAAAAGCGCTTCCTGAGCGAACTGACCGCCGCGGAAGGCCTGGAGCGCTACCTCGGCGCCAAATTCCCGGGCGCGAAACGCTTCTCGCTGGAAGGCGGCGATGCGTTAATCCCGATGCTCAAAGAGATCATCCGTCACGCCGGTAAGAGCGGCACCCGTGAAGTGGTGCTGGGCATGGCGCACCGTGGTCGTCTGAACGTACTGGTTAACGTGCTGGGTAAAAAACCGCAGGATCTGTTCGACGAATTCGCGGGCAAACATAAAGAACACCTCGGCACCGGCGACGTGAAGTACCACATGGGCTTCTCTTCCGATATGGAAACCGAAGGCGGCCTGGTTCACCTGGCGCTGGCGTTTAACCCGTCGCACCTGGAAATCGTAAGCCCGGTGGTTATCGGCTCCGTACGCGCCCGTCTGGATCGTCTGGACGAGCCGAGCAGCAACAAAGTTCTGCCAATCACCATCCACGGCGACGCCGCGGTAGCCGGCCAGGGCGTGGTTCAGGAAACCCTGAACATGTCCAAAGCGCGCGGTTACGAAGTGGGCGGTACCGTTCGCATCGTTATCAACAACCAGGTTGGCTTCACCACGTCCAACCCGCTGGATGCGCGTTCTACGCCTTACTGCACCGATATCGGTAAGATGGTTCAGGCGCCGATTTTCCACGTTAACGCGGATGACCCGGAAGCGGTCGCTTTCGTTACCCGTCTGGCGCTGGATTTCCGTAATACCTTCAAACGCGATGTCTTCATTGACCTGGTGTGCTACCGCCGTCACGGCCACAACGAAGCCGACGAGCCGAGCGCAACCCAGCCGCTGATGTACCAGAAAATCAAAAAGCATCCGACTCCGCGCAAAATCTATGCTGACAAGCTGGAGCAGGACAAAGTCGCGACGCTGGAAGACGCTACCGAACAGGTTAACCTCTACCGCGATGCGCTGGATGCCGGCGATTGCGTGGTAGCGGAATGGCGTCCGATGAACATGCACTCCTTTACCTGGTCTCCGTACCTCAACCATGAGTGGGACGAGAGCTACCCGGATAAAGTTGAGCCAAAACGTCTGCAAGAGCTGGCCAAACGCATCAGCACGGTACCGGAAAGCGTTGAGATGCAGTCTCGCGTAGCGAAAATCTACGGCGACCGTCAGTTGATGGCGGCGGGCGAGAAGCTGTTCGACTGGGGCGCGGCGGAAAACCTGGCGTACGCCACCCTGGTTGACGAAGGTATTCCGGTACGTCTGTCCGGCGAAGACTCCGGTCGCGGCACCTTCTTCCACCGTCATGCGGTTATCCATAACCAGAGCAACGGCTCTACCTATACGCCGCTGCAGAACGTACACAACGGCCAGGGCCAGTTCCGCGTCTGGGACTCCGTGCTGTCTGAAGAAGCGGTACTGGCATTCGAATACGGTTACGCCACCGCGGAACCACGCACTCTGACCATCTGGGAAGCGCAGTTCGGCGACTTCGCCAACGGCGCGCAGGTGGTGATTGACCAGTTCATCAGCTCCGGCGAGCAGAAATGGGGCCGGATGTGCGGCCTGGTGATGCTACTGCCGCACGGCTACGAAGGGCAGGGCCCGGAGCACTCCTCCGCGCGTCTGGAACGTTATCTGCAGCTGTGCGCTGAGCAGAACATGCAGGTTTGCGTACCGTCCACTCCGGCACAGGTTTACCACATGCTGCGTCGTCAGGCGCTGCGCGGTATGCGCCGTCCGCTGGTGGTCATGTCGCCGAAATCTTTGCTGCGCCACCCGCTGGCGGTTTCCAGCATGGACGAACTGGCGAACGGCACCTTTATGCCGGCGATTGGCGAAATCGACGAGCTCGATCCGCAAGCCGTGAAACGCGTCGTACTGTGCTCTGGTAAGGTTTACTACGACCTGCTGGAACAGCGCCGCAAAAACGAGCAAAAAGATGTCGCCATCGTGCGTATCGAACAGCTCTATCCGTTCCCGCATCAGGCGGTGCAGGAAGCGCTGAAAGCTTATTCGCACGTCCACGATTTTGTCTGGTGCCAGGAAGAGCCGCTCAACCAGGGCGCATGGTACTGCAGCCAGCACCACCTTCGTGAAGTAGTTCCATTTGGGGCCTCTCTGCGTTATGCAGGCCGCCCGGCCTCCGCCTCTCCGGCGGTAGGGTATATGTCCGTTCACCAGAAACAGCAACAAGATCTGGTCAATGACGCGCTGAACGTCGATTAATTAAAGGATACACAATGAGTAGCGTAGATATTCTGGTTCCCGACCTTCCTGAGTCCGTAGCTGACGCAACCGTCGCCACCTGGCACAAAAAACCGGGCGACGCGGTAGTCCGCGACGAAGTTCTGGTCGAAATCGAAACTGACAAAGTGGTACTGGAAGTACCGGCATCAGCGGACGGCATTCTGGATGCAGTACTGGAAGACGAAGGCGCCACCGTGCTGTCTCGTCAGATTCTGGGCCGCCTGCGTGAAGGCAACAGCGCCGGTAAAGCCGCTGATGCGAAAGCTGATACTAAAGAGTCCACCCCGGCTCAGCGTCAGCAAGCGTCTCTGGAAGAGCAAAGCAACGACGCGCTTAGCCCGGCTATCCGTCGTCTGCTGGCTGAACACAGCCTCGACGCGGCGGCGATTAAAGGCACCGGCGTTGGCGGCCGTCTGACCCGCGAAGACGTTGAGAAGCATCTGGCGAGCGCGCCGGCGAAAGCTGAAGCGAAAGCGCCAGCCGCTGCTGCGGCGCCGGTTGCGCAACTGGGCCACCGCTCTGAAAAACGCGTACCGATGACCCGTCTGCGTAAACGCGTTGCCGAGCGTCTGCTGGAAGCGAAAAACTCTACCGCCATGCTGACCACGTTCAACGAAGTCAACATGAAGCCGATTATGGATCTGCGTAAGCAGTACGGCGAAGCGTTCGAAAAACGTCACGGTATCCGTCTGGGCTTCATGTCCTTCTACGTGAAAGCGGTGGTTGAAGCGCTGAAACGCTACCCGGAAGTGAATGCTTCCATCGATGGCGACGACGTGGTTTATCACAACTACTTCGACGTAAGCATGGCGGTTTCTACGCCGCGCGGCCTGGTGACTCCGGTTCTGCGTGACGTTGACCTGCTGGGCATGGCGGATATCGAAAAGAATATTAAAGAGCTGGCAGTGAAAGGCCGTGACGGCAAGCTGACCGTAGATGACCTGACCGGCGGTAACTTCACCATTACCAACGGCGGCGTATTCGGTTCTCTGATGTCCACGCCGATCATCAACCCACCGCAGAGCGCCATCCTGGGTATGCATGCCATTAAAGACCGTCCGATGGCGGTGAATGGCAAGGTAGAAATTCTGCCGATGATGTACCTGGCGCTCTCCTACGACCACCGTCTGATCGATGGACGTGAATCGGTAGGCTTCCTGGTAGCGATTAAAGAGCTGCTGGAAGATCCGACTCGTCTGCTGCTGGACGTGTAGTAGTCACAATGGCCCGGTGCGTCTGCCCGGGCCAATAAAAACATCATCGGCCTGCAATTGTGTCGGCTACATGATAACGATTACCTGAAGGATGGACTGAACACATGAACTTACATGAATATCAGGCAAAACAACTTTTTGCCCGCTATGGCTTACCGGCGCCGGTGGGTTATGCCTGTACTACTCCGCGTGAAGCAGAAGAAGCCGCTTCAAAAATCGGCGCGGGTCCGTGGGTAGTGAAATGTCAGGTTCACGCTGGTGGCCGCGGTAAAGCGGGCGGTGTGAAAGTAGTTAAGAGCAAAGAAGAGATTCGCGCTTTTGCTGAGCATTGGCTGGGCAAACGCCTGGTGACTTACCAAACAGATGCTAACGGCCAGCCGGTAAACCAGATTCTGGTTGAAGCGGCGACCGATATTGATAAAGAACTGTATCTGGGCGCGGTTGTTGACCGTAGCTCCCGTCGCGTGGTGTTCATGGCGTCTACCGAAGGCGGCGTGGAAATCGAAAAAGTGGCGGAAGAAACCCCACACCTGATCCACAAGATCGCTATCGATCCGCTGGCGGGCCCGATGCCTTACCAGGGGCGTGAACTGGCGTTTAAACTGGGTCTGGAAGGTAAACAGGTTCAGCAGTTCACCAAGATCTTCATGGGTCTGGCGACCATCTTCCTGGAGCGCGACCTGGCGCTTATCGAAATCAACCCGCTGGTTATCACCAAGCAGGGCGACCTGATCTGCCTTGACGGTAAACTGGGCGCTGACGGCAACGCGCTGTTCCGCCAGCCGGATCTGCGCGAAATGCGCGACCAGTCTCAGGAAGATCCGCGCGAAGCTCAGGCGGCGCAGTGGGAACTGAACTACGTTGCCCTCGACGGCAACATCGGTTGCATGGTTAACGGCGCAGGCCTGGCGATGGGCACCATGGACATCGTTAAGCTGCACGGCGGCGAACCGGCTAACTTCCTCGACGTTGGCGGCGGCGCAACCAAAGAGCGCGTGACCGAAGCGTTCAAAATCATCCTCTCTGACGACAACGTTAAAGCGGTTCTGGTTAACATCTTCGGCGGTATCGTACGTTGCGACCTGATCGCTGACGGCATCATCGGCGCGGTTGAAGAAGTGGGTGTTAACGTACCGGTTGTGGTTCGTCTCGAAGGTAACAACGCCGAACTGGGCGCGAAAAAACTGGCTGACAGCGGCCTGAATATTATTGCAGCGAAAAGTCTGACGGACGCAGCACAGCAGGTTGTTGCCGCAGTGGAGGGGAAATAATGTCAGTTTTAATTAATAAAGACACCAAGGTTATCTGCCAGGGCTTTACCGGTAGCCAGGGTACATTCCACTCTGAACAAGCGATCGCTTACGGCACTCAGATGGTTGGCGGCGTAACGCCAGGTAAAGGCGGCACCACTCATCTGGGCCTGCCGGTATTTAACACCGTGCGCGAAGCCGTTGAAGCCACCGGCGCGACTGCGACCGTCATCTACGTTCCGGCGCCGTTCTGCAAAGACTCCATTCTGGAAGCTATCGACGCGGGCATTAAGCTGATTATCACCATCACCGAAGGTATCCCGACCCTGGATATGCTGACCGTGAAAGTGAAGCTGGACGAAGCTGGCGTTCGCATGATCGGCCCTAACTGCCCGGGCGTTATCACTCCGGGCGAGTGCAAAATCGGCATCATGCCGGGTCACATTCACAAGCCGGGTAAAGTGGGCATCGTTTCCCGTTCCGGTACCCTGACCTATGAAGCGGTTAAGCAGACCACCGACTATGGCTTCGGCCAGTCTACCTGCGTCGGTATCGGCGGCGACCCGATCCCGGGCTCCAACTTCATCGATATCCTGAAAATGTTCCAGGAAGACCCGCAGACCGAAGCGATCGTCATGATCGGTGAAATCGGCGGCAGCGCGGAAGAAGAAGCGGCAGCTTACATTAAAGAGCATGTGACTAAGCCGGTTGTCGGCTACATCGCGGGCGTTACCGCGCCGAAAGGCAAGCGTATGGGCCACGCCGGCGCCATCATCGCTGGCGGTAAAGGTACTGCTGATGAGAAATTTGCTGCGCTGGAAGCGGCCGGTGTGAAAACCGTTCGCAGCCTGGCGGATATCGGCGAAGCGCTGAAAGCAATCATCAAGTAAACCCTCACTGCTCCTCAGGAGCAGACTAATGTCCGATTTCGACATGGTTGGCCACCGTCAGGTGGCCTTTTTTTTGCCTTGTCGTCATGCCGCAGGCTCTCCCTTGCGTTAAAAAACGCTATTGTATTGATTTGATGAATATTATTGGGAATAATCACTCGCCGCTTTCCGGGGGAGGGGAGATGGTTAATTTTATGTGAAAATAAACAGAAAAACGCAGACGTTATTTTTTGCATTTCGATTGGGAAAAATAGTGTGACCGGTCTAACATTATTAGGATCGCATCATTTCTTACCTTAAATTGGTCAAAGTTAAAATTATATTACCTATAATTCTCATCTCTCTCTTTTTAGTAACCGCTAGCGGCAGACTTTAAACACATTTTTAACATCAATTTCACTGTTATTCTTTATTGCGCCACATAATTAACATAGGCGGGAAAAATTGATTTATATCAATGCTTAATACTTGGAAAAAATCCCCAAAAAAAGTTAAATTGTCGCAAATCAAATTGGCCTATTCAGGGCATTTTCGCTATATATTGATCACCGTCGAAAAATGTAAAGCTGGAACAATAAAATCCTATTTATTGTAAGGTTATTGCGGCGTAATATATTAGAGAATCATTTGGTTTTTTCGTTAACGTATTTGTAACCTTTGCGAGGGCGCTGTTTCATCGCCAGATGAGCAGTAACGTACCAGGGAGCAAATAATTTTGTATTGGGGCATGCGTATGAACCTGAATTTTGGGTTCGTTCTCGGAGTCTTCATGCGATGAGCAAGGAGTCATGATGTTAGATATAGTCGAACTGTCGCGCTTACAGTTTGCCTTGACCGCGATGTACCACTTCCTTTTTGTGCCGCTAACGCTCGGTATGGCGTTCCTGCTGGCCATCATGGAAACGGTCTACGTCCTTTCCGGCAAACAGATTTATAAAGATATGACCAAGTTCTGGGGCAAGTTGTTTGGTATCAACTTCGCTCTGGGTGTCGCAACCGGTTTGACCATGGAGTTCCAGTTCGGGACTAACTGGTCTTACTATTCTCACTATGTGGGCGATATCTTCGGTGCGCCGCTGGCCATTGAAGGTCTGATGGCCTTCTTCCTCGAATCTACCTTTGTAGGTCTGTTCTTCTTCGGTTGGGATCGTCTGGGCAAAGTTCAGCACATGGCGGTGACCTGGCTGGTCGCGCTGGGGTCTAACCTTTCCGCGCTGTGGATCCTTGTGGCCAACGGCTGGATGCAGAACCCGATCGCATCGGATTTCAACTTTGAAACCATGCGTATGGAGATGGTCAGCTTCTCCGAGCTGGTCCTGAACCCGGTTGCTCAGGTTAAATTCGTCCACACCGTGGCCTCCGGCTATGTGACTGGCGCGATGTTCATCCTTGCCATCAGCTCCTGGTACATGCTTAAAGGCCGTGATTTCGCCTTTGCTAAGCGTTCCTTCGCGATTGCTGCAAGCTTTGGTATGGCCGCTATCCTCTCCGTTATCGTCCTCGGCGATGAGTCCGGTTACGAAATGGGTGACGTGCAGAAAACCAAACTGGCGGCGATTGAAGCGGAATGGGAAACTCAGCCGGCGCCGGCTGCCTTTACCCTGTTTGGTATTCCCGACCAGGAAGCGCAAACCAACCACTTCTCCATCCAGATCCCTTACGCGCTGGGTATCATCGCTACCCGCTCGGTGGATAAGCCGGTTATCGGCCTGAAAGATCTGATGGCGCAGCATGAAGAGCGTATCCGTAACGGGATGAAAGCCTATGCGCTGCTGGAACAGCTGCGCGCCGGCTCCACCGATCAGGCGGTTCGCGATCGGTTCAATGATGTTAAGAAAGACCTCGGTTATGGCCTGCTGCTCAAGCGCTATACCCCGAACGTCGCTGACGCCACGGAAGAGCAGATCGCTAAAGCGACCAAAGACTCTATTCCGAGCGTAGCGCCGCTGTACTTCGCCTTCCGTATCATGGTGGCGTGCGGCGTACTGATGCTGTTGATTATCGGCGCCTCTTTCTGGACCGTGATTCGCAACCGTATTGGCGAGAAAAAATGGCTGCTGCGCGCCGCGTTCTTCGGCCTGCCGCTGCCGTGGATTGCCGTTGAAGCGGGCTGGTTTGTTGCCGAATATGGCCGTCAGCCGTGGGCGATTGGTGAAGTGCTGCCAACAGCGGTGGCGAACTCGTCGCTGACCGCGGGCGATCTGATCTTCTCGATGTTGCTGATCTGCGGTCTGTATACGCTGTTCCTGGTGGCTGAACTGTTCCTGATGTTCAAGTTTGCCCGCAAAGGACCGAGCAGCCTGAAAACGGGTCGCTATCACTTTGAACAGTCCTCCGCGGCTATTCAGTCGGCACGCTAAGACAGGAGTCGTCAAATGATCGATTATGAAGTATTGCGTTTAATCTGGTGGCTACTGATCGGCATTCTGCTGATTGGCTTTGCCGTCGCCGACGGTTTCGACATGGGGGTGGGCATGCTCACCCGTTTCCTCGGTCGTAATGACACCGAGCGTCGAATCATGATCAACTCCATCGCCCCGCACTGGGACGGAAACCAGGTGTGGCTCATCACCGCCGGCGGCGCGCTGTTTGCTGCCTGGCCGATGGTATACGCCGCCGCGTTCTCCGGTTTCTACGTGGCGATGATTCTGGTGCTGGCGTCTTTATTCTTCCGTCCGGTGGGCTTTGACTACCGTTCCAAGATTGAAGATACCCGCTGGCGCAACATGTGGGACTGGGGCATCTTCGTGGGGAGCTTTGTGCCGCCGCTGGTTATCGGCGTGGCTTTCGGCAACCTGCTGCAGGGCGTACCGTTCCATATCGATGAGTATCTGCGTCTGTACTACACCGGCAACTTCTTCCAGCTGCTGAATCCGTTTGGTCTGCTGGCGGGTATCGTCAGCGTGGCGATGATCCTGACGCAGGGCGCGACCTACCTGCAGATGCGTACCGTAGGCGAACTGCATCTGCGCACCCGCACCGTCTCCACGGTGGCGGCGCTGGTGACGCTGGTCTGCTTCGCGCTGGCGGGCGTTTGGGTCTACTACGGCATCGACGGCTATGTGGTGAAATCGGTGCTGGATCATACCGGCCCGTCTAACCCGCTGACCAAAGAAGTGGCGCGTGAAGCCGGCGCGTGGATGGTGAACTTTAACAATATGCCAGCGCTGTGGGCTATTCCTGCCCTGGGCGTGGTGCTGCCGCTGCTGACCGTCGCGTCAACAAAAGCAGATAAAGGCGCCATGGCGTTCCTGTTCTCCTCGCTGACGCTGGCCTGCATCATCCTGACCGCGGGTATCGCGATGTTCCCGTTCATCATGCCGTCCAGCACAATGCTGAATGCGAGCCTGACGATGTGGGATGCCACCTCCAGCCAGCTGACGCTGAATGTGATGACCTACGTGGCTATCGTGTTTGTGCCGATTATCCTCGGCTACACCACCTGGTGTTACTGGAAGATGTTTGGCCGCATTACCCGCGAAGACATCGAAAAGAACACCCACTCGCTGTACTAAGGTAAGGAGCTATATATGTGGTACTTCGCATGGATTTTGGGAACGCTGCTTGCCTGTGCCTTTGGGGTGATTACCGCGCTGGCGCTTGAGCACGTGGAAGCCACCAAAGCAGGTAAAGAAGAGCATTGATGAAAATTATCGCGACCCTTTACGCGATAATGGACAAGCGCCCGTTAAGGGCGCTTTCCTTATTATTGGCGCTGCTGCTGGCAGGCTGCATCTTCTGGGATCCGTCGCGCTTTGCGGCGAAGACCAGCGAGCTTGAAATCTGGCATGGATTCTTGCTGATGTGGGCGGTGTGCGCTGGCGTCATTCACGGTGTGGGCTTCCGTCCGAAAGCCGTGCACTGGCAGGGGATTTTTTGTCCGCTTATCGCTGATATCGTTCTCTTCGCAGGCCTGATCTTTTTCTTCTTTTGAAAGATAAGAGTATAAGAGAAGTCTGTTAACCGCATGGGCTTGCATAAGCCCATAAAAATTTACTCGCCGTTTACTTTCTCCCATTCCAAACCACGATTCCCGCGCGTATAGTAGCGAAGTTTGAAAGCACTACTCTTTTTTTGCATTACCGGGATGTAAAGTGAATACAACGCTGTTTCGATGGCCGGTCCGGGTCTACTACGAAGATACCGATGCCGGTGGTGTGGTTTACCACGCCAGTTACGTCGCTTTTTATGAAAGAGCACGCACAGAGATGCTGCGCCACCATCACTTCAGTCAGCAGGTTCTGTTGGCTGAACGAGTTGCCTTTGTCGTTCGCAAAATGACGCTGGAGTATTTTGCGCCCGCCAGACTCGACGACATGCTCGAAATCCAGACGGAAATTACCTCGATGCGAGGCACCTCTTTGGTTTTCACGCAGCGAATCGTCAACGCCGAGAATACAGTTTTGAACGAAGCTGAAGTTCTCATTGTGTGCGTTGATCCACTCTTAATGAAGCCTCGTGCGCTTCCCAAGTCTATTGTCGCGGAGTTTAAGCAGTGACTGACATGAATATCCTTGATTTGTTCCTGAAGGCGAGCCTTCTGGTTAAACTTATCATGTTGATTTTGATTGGTTTTTCTATCGCTTCCTGGGCTATTATTATTCAGAGAACGCGTATCCTCAATTCCGCCAGCCGCGAAGCCGAAGCGTTTGAAGATAAGTTCTGGTCCGGCATTGAACTGTCTCGCCTGTACCAGGAGAGCCAGGGCCGTCGCGATAGTCTCGCCGGTTCCGAGCAGATTTTTTACAGCGGCTTTAAAGAGTTCGCTCGTCTGCATCGCGCCAACAGCCATGCGCCGGAAGCGATTGTCGAAGGGGCGTCGCGCGCGATGCGTATCTCGATGAATCGCGAACTGGAAACGCTGGAAACGCATATTCCGTTCCTTGGCACCGTGGGTTCTATCAGCCCGTATATCGGCCTGTTCGGTACCGTCTGGGGGATCATGCACGCCTTTATCGCCCTCGGCGCGGTGAAGCAGGCGACGCTGCAGATGGTTGCACCGGGGATCGCGGAAGCGCTGATCGCCACGGCAATCGGTCTGTTCGCCGCCATCCCGGCGGTTATGGCCTACAACCGTCTGAACCAGCGCGTGAACAAACTTGAACTGAACTACGACAACTTTATGGAAGAGTTCACCGCCATTCTGCACCGTCAGGCGTTTACCAGCAGCGAAAGCAATAAGGGGTAAGCCATGGCCAGAGCACGTGGACGCGGACGTCGCGAACTGAAGTCCGAGATTAACATCGTTCCGCTGCTGGATGTCCTGTTGGTGCTGTTGCTGATCTTCATGGCGACAGCGCCGATCATTACGCAGAGCGTGGAAGTCGATCTGCCGGACGCCACGGAGTCGCAAGCGGTGAAAAGCAACGATGAACCACCGGTTATCGTTGAAGTCTCCGGAGTAGGGCAGTACAGCGTGAAAGTCGGTCAGGAAACGTTGTCTCAGTTGCCGCCGGAGCAGGTCATTGCTGAAGCGAAGCGCCGACTCGAAGCGAATGAGAAGACGGTGTTCCTTATCGGCGGCGCGAAAGATGTGCCTTACGATGAAATTATTAAAGCGCTTAACCTGTTGCATAGCGCAGGGGTTAAATCGGTTGGCTTAATGACCAAGCCTATTTAATCGGCCCGCAAAGCGAGCGGCGGTGGATATCGATAGCATTCCGCCGTTGCTTTTAAGCGGCAACAGGCGAACAGTTTTTGGGAACCGATAGTGTCAAAGGCAACCGAACAAAACGATAAGCTTAAACGAGCGATCATAGTTTCAGTAGTGCTGCACATCATTCTGATTGCGCTACTGATCTGGAGTTCGTTCGACGAGCATCTGGATACTTCCGGCGGCGGCGGAGGTTCGTCCATTGATGCGGTGATGGTCGATCCTGGCGCGGTAGTCAACAACTACAACCGCCAGCAACAGCAGCAGTCCAGCGCGCGTCGCGCGGCCGAGCAGCGTGAAAAGCAGGCTCAGCAGCAGGCTGAAGAGCTGCGGGAAAAACAGGCGGCCGAGCAGGAACGCCTGAAGCAAATGGAACAAGAACGTCTGCAGGCGCAGGAAGCGGCGAAAGAAGCGAAAGAACAGCAGAAACAGGCTGAAGAGGCCGCAGCTAAGGCTGCCGCCGCGGCAAAAGCGAAAGCAGATGCCCAGGCGAAAGAAGCGCAGGAAGATGCCGCTAAAGCCGCCGCTGATGCCAAAGCTAAGGCCGATGCCCAGGCGAAAGTTGCGGAAGCGGCTGCCGCTAAGGCGGCAGCCAAAGCAGCCGCTGACGCGAAGAAACAGGCGGAAGCCGAAGCGGCCAAAGCCGCCGCGGATGCGCAGAAGAAAGCCGAAGCGGAAGCGGCGAAAAAAGCTCAGCAGGATGCAGAGAAGAAAGCGCAGCAGCAGGCCGAGAAGAAAGCCCAGCAGGAAGCGGCGAAACAGGCTGCGGCAGAAAAGGCCGCCGCTGAGAAAGCCGCTGCCCAGAAAGCTGCCGCGGAAAAAGCAGCCGCCGAGAAGGCCGCTGCTGAAAAAGCCGCAGCAGCCGAAAAAGCCGCTGCCGCCAAAGCTGCCGCCGCAGAAAAAGCGGCGGCTGATAAAGCAGCCAAAGCCGCCGCCGCGAAGGCCGCCGCGGCCAAGAAAGCCGCTGCCGCTAAAGAAGCAAGCGGTGTTGACGATCTGCTCGGTGACCTGAGCTCAGGTAAGAATGCGCCGAAAGCCGGCGGTGGAGCTAAAGGCAATGGCCAGCCATCGAAAGATAGCGGTGCCTCTGGCGCCAACGGCGGGGCAACGGGAGCTGATATCAGCGCATACGCAAAGCAAATACAGATGGCTATTCAAAGCCGCCTGTATGATGCCAGCCTCTATCAAGGCAAGCGTTGCGTGTTGCATATCAACCTTGGGCCTGACGGCACATTAAAGGATATCACCTCTGAAGGAGGCGACCCTGCGCTGTGTCAGGCGGCATTAACGGCAGCACGTACTGCGAGTATTCCTAAACCGCCAAGTCAGGCTGTTTATGAGAAAATAAAAAATGCCACACTAGACTTTAAACTGTAATCGTTTTTCCCCGTGCAAGCGGGGAAAAACAATCTATGGTAGTCACAGGGTTTTGGTAGTTTTGTGTATTTGGGTTTGTTAACATTCTGCTAAATTATCGTGGGCTTTCCGCCCGGATAAGGGAGATATGATGAAGCAGGCATTACGAGTAGCATTTGGTTTTTTGATGCTGTGGGCGGCGGTGCTGCACGCAGAAGTACGCATCGAGATCACCCAGGGGGTGGACTCGGCGCGCCCCATCGGTGTGGTGCCATTCCAGTGGGCTGGCCCGGGCGCTGCGCCTGAAGATATTGGCGGCGTGGTAGCGGCTGACCTGCGTAACAGCGGCAAGTTTAATCCGCTGGATCGCTCGCGCCTGCCTCAGCAGCCGGGTAGCGCTCAGGAAGTGCAGCCTGCGGCATGGTCTGCGCTGGGCGTTGACGCCGTGGTCGTAGGCCAGGTGACGCCGAACCCTGACGGTTCTTACCAGGTTGCCTATCAGCTGGTTGATACCGGCGGTGCGCCGGGTACCATCCTGTCGCAAGGCTCTTTCAAAGTGACCAAGCAGTACCTGCGTTATGCCGGACATACTGCCAGTGACGCGGTATTCGAAAAGCTGACCGGGATTAAAGGCGCTTTCCGTACCCGTATCGCTTATGTGGTTCGCACCAACGGCGGCCAGTTCCCGTATGAGCTGCGCGTCTCTGACTACGATGGCTACAACCAGTTCCTGGTTCACCGTTCATCGCAGCCGCTGATGTCGCCGGCATGGTCTCCGGACGGTTCTAAACTGGCCTATGTGACCTTCGAAAGCGGCCGCTCCGCGCTGGTAGTCCAGACGCTGGCGAATGGCGCAGTCCGTCAGATTGCTTCCTTCCCGCAGCATAACGGCGCGCCGGCCTTCTCGCCGGACGGCAGCAAACTGGCATTCGCACTGTCGAAAACCGGTAGCCTGAACCTGTACGTGATGGACCTCGGCTCCGGCCAGATTCGTCAGGTGACTAACGGTCGCAGCAATAACACCGAACCGAGCTGGTTCCCGGATAGCCAGAATCTGGCGTTTACTTCCGACCAGGCTGGCCGTCCTCAGGTGTATAAAGTCAACATCAACGGCGGTACGCCGCAGCGTATTACCTGGGAAGGTTCGCAGAACCAGGATGCTGACGTCAGCGCTGATGGTAAAATTATGGTAATGGTGAGCTCGGCCAACGGTCAGCAACACATTGCTAAGCAAGATCTGGAAGCGGGTGGTGTACAGGTTCTGTCATCAACGTTTTTAGATGAAACGCCAAGTCTGGCACCTAACGGCACTATGGTAATCTACAGCTCTTCTCAGGGGATGGGATCCGTGCTGAATCTGGTTTCTACAGATGGGCGTTTCAAAGCGCGTCTTCCGGCAACTGATGGACAGGTAAAATTCCCTGCCTGGTCGCCGTATCTGTGATAATAAATAATTGATTATTAAAGGAATCAAAGAAATGCAACTGAACAAAGTGCTGAAAGGGCTGATGATCGCTCTGCCGGTTATGGCAATCGCGGCGTGTTCTTCCAACAAGAACGCCAGCAACGACCAGAGCGGTGAAGGCATGCTGGGTGCCGGCACTGGTATGGACGCTAACGCTAACGGCGGCAACATGTCTTCCGAAGAGCAAGCTCGTCTGCAGATGCAGCAGCTGCAGCAGAACAACATCGTTTACTTCGATCTGGACAAGTACGATATCCGTTCTGACTTCGCTGCAATGCTGGATGCGCACGCTAACTTCCTGCGTAGCAACCCGTCCTACAAAGTGACCGTAGAAGGTCACGCGGATGAGCGCGGTACTCCGGAATACAACATCGCTCTGGGTGAGCGTCGTGCTAACGCCGTTAAGATGTATCTGCAGGGCAAAGGTGTTTCTGCTGACCAGATTTCCATCGTTTCTTACGGTAAAGAAAAACCTGCCGTACTGGGTCATGACGAAGCGGCATATGCCAAAAACCGTCGCGCCGTACTGGTTTACTAAGAGAATTGCATGAGCAGTAACTTCAGACATCATTTATTGAGTCTGTCGTTACTGGTTGGCATAGCGGCCCCCTGGGCCGCTTTTGCTCAGGCGCCAATCAGTAGTGTCGGCTCAGGCTCGGTCGAAGACCGCGTCACTCAACTTGAGCGTATTTCCAATGCTCACAGCCAGCTTTTAACCCAACTCCAGCAACAACTCTCCGATAACCAAAGCGATATTGATTCCCTACGCGGTCAGATTCAGGAAAATCAGTATCAGCTCAATCAGATTGTCGAACGCCAGAAGCAGATTCTGCAACAGATCGACGGGCTGACGAGCGGTGGCGGAGCAGCTGCGGCAGGCGCGCAGACGCAGGCTCCATCGTCTTCTGGCGATCAGAGTTCGGCTACCGCCAGTACAGCGCCGGCGGCCTCTTCTGGGGCGCCTGCGATGACCGGGGATGCCAACACCGATTACAACGCGGCTATTGCGCTGGTTAAAGATTCGTCCCGCCAGGATGACGCGATGGTGGCGTTTCAGAACTTCGTCAAGAAGTACCCGGATTCAACCTATCAGCCGAACGCCAACTACTGGCTCGGACAGTTGAACTACAATAAGGGGAAAAAAGACGATGCGGCATATTATTTTGCCTCGGTGGTGAAAAACTATCCGAAATCCCCGAAAGCGCCGGATGCGATGTTTAAAGTCGGCGTCATCATGCAGGACAAAGGTGACACCGCTAAAGCGAAAGCGGTTTACCAGCAGGTGGTCAGCAAATTCCCTGGCACCGATGGTGCGAAACAAGCGCAAAAACGCCTTAACGCCCTGGGTTGATTATGGCATGACCAGAAATCGCGTTATTTCTGGTCTTGTCGCACGAAACCCAAGCAGTTAAGTGATCTTTATCGAAATTTTAGTTGCGCTGAAATCTGAAATCAGTAATATATGCCGCCGTTGCCAAGGGATATCGAACAAGCCCAAAGCGACGCCAGAGTGGGTCGTTAGCTCAGTTGGTAGAGCAGTTGACTTTTAATCAATTGGTCGCAGGTT
>NZ_JBEAIO010000040.1:0-57254 GCF_040065095.1 Klebsiella sp. CN_Kp091
AGCCGGGGAAACCTTCCCGGATGGCGGCTACGCCTTATCCGGGCTACCCAACGATACGTACCCGTAGCCTGGCTGAGCGCAGCGCGAGCCGGGGAAACCTTCCCGGATGGCGGCTACGCCTTATCCGGGCTACCCAACGATACGTACCCGTAGCCTGGCTGAGCGCAGCGCGAGCCGGGGAAACCTTCCCGGATGGCGGCTACGCCTTATCCGGGCTACCCAACGATACGTACCCGTAGCCTGGCTGAGCGCAGCGCGAGCCGGGGAAACCTTCCCGGATGGCGGCTACGCCTTATCCGGGCTACCCAACAACGCGAGCCGGGTAACCCGACGGTCTACCAGGAGGCCAGCCATAGCCTAAGGTGCATTCCCCAACTGCTGGTCCAGCCGGTGGTAACCGACTTCACCTCGCCTTGAGAAATGAACACCAGAGTTGGCGTCACCTGGATATCCCACTGCCGGGCCAGCTGGCCGCTCGGATCATTTACCGTCGGCAGCGCCATTTTCTTCCTGGTCAGCCACTTCTCCAGCGCGGCGTTATCGCCGGAACGCAGGGCTACCGTCAGCACATTGCCGCCATCGGCGGCAAGCGATGCCACCGACGGTGTGGTATAGCGACAGACTCCGCACCAGGTCGCCCAGACGTACAGCAGCAGCGGCTTTTGCTGGCTCATGGCGTTCAGATCCAGCGTTCTGCCGTCGAGTGTCTGCAGCGATGTGGCGCTGAAGTTTTGCGGTAGCGCGGGCTGGCGAAAATAATCCACCGCCAGGCTCACCGCCGCGCCAATCAGCAGCCATAACGCCAGCTCGCGCAGCCAGCGCCTGATTTTACTGGCCACGGGCTTTCGCCAGCTGTTCTTTCACCAGCCCCTCCAGATCTTCAGCAGGGATTGCGCCGGCCACCATCTGATCGCCGATGATGGTCGCCGGGGTGCCCTGAATATTCAGCACCTGCGACAAAATCAGGTTCATTTTCAGCGAATCCATGGTCTTGTCATCAATATTCACGCTATCGGTGGCGGTTTTCTTCTGCGCGGAGGCGATGCTGGCGTCATCGTGATAGCCTTTTTTCGCCATCAGCCGCTGATGCAGCGCCCAGAACTTATCGGGCTGTTGACGCCAGGTGGAGAGCGCGGCTTTAGCGGCATTCACCGAACTCTGCCCTTTAAACGGCAGCAGCTTAACGATGAGCTGGATGTCCGGATTATCATGGACGATTTTTTCCAGCATCGGATCAAACTGTTTGCAGTAAGGGCAGTTGTAATCGGTAAACGAGACGATCGTGAGCTTCGGCGCTTTCGCGCCGGTGCGCGGGCTATTCGGATCGTTAAACAGCAGTTGGGCTAACTGGTCATTACCGTTCGATTGTGGTTCTTCCGCCGGGGCGGCGAAGCTGAAGGCCGATACGCACAGCAGCAATAAGGCGGTGATAGCTCTCATGTTATTTTCCTTTAGCGGCGGACAGGGTGGCGAGAAGTTGTTCGCGGTCTAACAGCGCAGGCAGAATCTGTCCCTGCGGCAATCCCGGTCCGTAAATCTGGTTAAACGGCACCGCGGCGCTGCCGCGAGCGGTTAAAAACTGACTAATGTCGGCGGAGGGGCGACTCCAGTCGCCACGTAAGGCGATCACATCTGGCGCTGATAGCGCCTGCTGGACGTCGTCGCGCAGCAGCACGTTGTATTTATTGGCTTTACAGGTCACGCACCAGTCGGCGGTGACATCAATAAATACCCGTTTATGCTCCGCCAGGGCGTTAGCGATAGCCTGCTCGCTGAGCGGCTGCCAGTTAAGCCGGTCGCGACGCGGGCCCTGGCCGTCCTGTTGTGCGACAAAGGCGACGGCGCCCGCTACCACGATGGCCAGAGCGCCCGCTCGCAGCGCCGTACGCCAGCGGTAGCGCCAGGCGGTGGCCAGGAGCAGGACGATGGCCAGAATCACCAGCAGGGTAAGCACCGGCGTACGGCCGATGTGGATCGTCAACAGGCTGACCAGCCATAGCGCTGAGCCAAGCATCATCAACCCCAGCACCACCCGCAGATGATTCATCCAGCGGCCTGGACGTGGAAGTCGTTGCGCCAGACCCGGCCAGGCGACGATAAGCAGCCACGGCAGGCTCATGCCGATCCCCATGGCGAAGAAAATCCCCCACAACAGCGGCAGCGGCGCCACTAGCGCCACCGAAACGGCGGTACCGAGGAACGGCGCGGTACAGGGCGTCGCCAGCAGGGTGGCGAAGGCGCCCTGCCAGAAATGGCCCATTAAGCCGTTGCCGCCGCGGGTGGCGAGGAAGGTACTGGCGCTGGAGGATAGACGGATTTCGAACAGCCCTAATAAACTGGCGCTGAACAGCACCATCACCAGCGCCATCGCGCCGATAAACCACGGGTTCTGGAACTGGATCCCCCAGCCGAGCGCCTGATTACCTAAACGTAGCGCGGTCATCATCAGCGCCAGCGCCAGGAAGGAGACGACGATCCCGCATACCGAGGCGAGGAACTGCCGCCGCACCGCGCCGCGTTCACGACGTTCGGTTTGCACCAGCGAGCCGAGCTTCATCGCCAGCACCGGCAGCACGCACGGCATTACGTTGAGGATAAGCCCCCCGGCCAGCGCCATCAGCAGCACCCAGCCTAAGGCCATTCCCGGCGCGGCGCTGCCGGCGGCGATGGCGATTTGGCTTTCCTGCGCCTGACCGCTATCGGCCAGCACCAGCGACAGCGTTTTGCCGCTCAGATCCGGCGCCGCTTCGCCCCAGCTATCGGTGACCGGTACGGTGGCAGTCAACGTATCGCCGCGGCTGGTAAAGCTCGGCTTGCCGAAATCGACATCCTCCATGCTGTCGATAAACAGCGCTGGCTGCTGCCAGCCGGCATCGCGGCGGGCGGTTACCGTCAGCTTACCGCTGACGTAGCTGGCGCTAAGCACCGAGGTGAGACCGTCGCGCAGGGGCAGCGTGCCCATCGCGCGGGTGAAATCGTAATTAAATTGCTCCCCCGCCGGAGCCGTCATATCCAGCGAAAAGGGGTAGTCAGTGAGAATACAGACATTGCTGCAGGTAGAGAGCGTCAGTACGCCGCTAAGCGTCGGCGGTATTTTGCCGCGCAGGGTCATCGGGAAGCTAACGTCGCCGTGATACCCCTGAGTGGAAATACCCGCGACGTCGAAGCGTTGCGGCGTCGGCCAGCGCCAGTTCACCTCCAGCGGCGTGCGCCAGGTGATAGCCGGCGCGATGCCGCCTTCGCCCGGCGAACGCCAGTAGGTTTTCCAGCCCTTTTCCAGCGCTACGTCTAAAAGCAGGCGGGTGTCGCCATTGCTTTCGCTTTGCGCCCGCAGGCGCACGCTGGCGTGTTGATTGTCGGCGACATGCAGCCAGCCGCTATCGGCGGCCTGGCTGACGGGCAGCCATAGCCAAAGCAGGCAGACCAGCAGTCGCCTGAATACCATAAACATAAATTTTCTCCGTAAGTAATAAATTAACCTGAGCTGTCAGGAGAATTAATCACTCACGGAAGACGCATAATCGTAGATGCACCCGCAATCGGGGAGGAGAAATGACGCGGGGAGGCCAGATTCGCTCGATGCGCGGCGGGATGGCCGCCAGCACCGCCAGCAGCAGAGCGATCGCTAATAGCGCCCCTTCAAACAGCATCGGCGGAACGGCCATCAGCGACTTGGCGCTGAGTTCGCAGGGGGAAACCGGCGCCTCGGCATTATCTGGGCCAGGTTGAGCGGATTGGCTGGCGGCCGTGACGTTCATCACCAACGCATGCATCCCCGCCATTCTCTGGGCGGTGCAGATCAGCACCACCAGGCAGGCAAGGAGTACAAGAAGAATGGCTTTGCGTTGTCGCTTAATCATGGTCGCCTCAAATATTCACGAGGCCTATCTTATCGGGCGAACGCGTTTTAGCAATGGTAAAGCTGTAAAGAAGTGTCTGGCGGATAAGTGATTTGCCCCCTCCCGGCCGGGAGAGGGCGGTTAATTACAGATTCTCGCCGTTGCTGGCGATGACTTCTTTGTACCAGTTAAAGCTCTTCTTGCGCGAGCGGGACATGTCGCCGGTGCCGTCGTCGTGTTTATTGACGTAGATGAAGCCGTAGCGTTTGCTGTACTGGCCGGTGGTGAAGGAGACGCAGTCGATGCAGCCCCATGGGGTATAACCCATCAGATCAACGCCGTCATAAGTCACCGCTTTTATCATCTCTTCGACGTGGGCGCGCAGATAATCGATGCGGTAGTCATCGTTGATGCTGCCGTCGGCTTCTACTTTGTCGTAGGCGCCAAAGCCGTTTTCCACGATAAACAGCGGCTTCTGGTAGCGCTCATACAGTTCGCACAGGGCGTAGCGCAGGCCAACCGGGTCAATCTGCCAGCCCCAGTCGGAGGCTTTAACGTGCGGGTTCGGCACGCTACCTTCGAAGCCGGAAATGGCATCGCCGGTGCCGCCTTCGGCTTTCACCGCGTTGGTCATGTAGTAGCTGAAGCCGAGATAGGCGCAGGTGCCTTCACGCAGGATCTGCGCGTCGCCGTCTTCCATCTTGATGTTGAAGCCGCGGCGTTCCCATTCATTCAACACATAGCTCGGGTAGTAACCGCGCAGCTGGACATCGGTAAAGACATAGCGTTCGCGCATCGACTCCTGGGCAAACATGACATCTTCCGGTTTGCAGGAGTAAGGGTAGAGGGCGACCATTGCCAGCATGCAGCCGACCTGCATTTCCGGGTTGATGCGCCGCGCCGCTTTCACCGCCAGCGCGCTGGCGACGAACTGGTGATGCAGCACCTGGTACATGGTCTCTTCCGGGTTTTCATGCTCGGTATAGACCACGCCGGAACAGCAGTAGCCGAACAGCGGCGCGCGCCAGTTACGCTGGTTATTGATCTCGTTAAAGGTCATCCAGTATTTCACTTTGTGCTTATAGCGCTCAAAGACGACTTCGGCGAAGCGCACAAAGAAATCGACCACTTTACGGTTGGTCCAACCGCCATAATGCTGGACCAGATGCAGCGGCATTTCAAAGTGGGAAAGGGTGATCACCGGCTCGATGTTGTACTTCAGCAGTTCATCAAACATATCATCGTAGAATTTCAACCCTTCTTCATTCGGCTGGGTTTCGTCGCCCTGCGGGAAGATGCGGGTCCAGGCAATAGAGGTGCGGAAGCACTTGAAACCCATCTCGGCGAACAGTTTGATGTCTTCTTTGTAGTGGCCGTAAAAATCAACCGCTTCATGGTTAGGGTAATATTTACCCGCCTCGACCTGTTGGGTGATTTCGCGCGGCACGCCGTGCGCCCCGCCGGTTAAAACGTCGCAGATGCTGGGGCCTTTGCCGCCTTTATTCCAGCCGCCTTCAACCTGATGCGCGGCGACCGCGCCGCCCCACAAAAAGTCTTTTGGAAGAGTCAATTTTTTCATCTTTGCTAATCTCTATGAATAACTATTGCGATTGAGTCTAGCAAAGCGAAATTGAATGTCACGATATAACAAATTCCGCTAAAAGTAATATGTTACATCGGAAAAACAGGCTGTTATTTTTAGCCGATTTTGCGCGCTAATTTACGCCCCAGGGTTTCGAGAATATATATCACCGGGATCTGCGTTGTAATATCGTAAACGCCGCCGATGCGCGTTTGCGGCACGTGCCAGGAGAGATTGAAATCAGCCAGTTTTGCCAGCCGCGAATGCTCATGGCTGGTAATCGACATCACCTTGCAGTGATGCAGACTGAACTGGCTGGCAAAGCGAAGAATCTCTTCGGTTTCGCCGGAGACGGAAAGCACAATCGCCAGCGCATTGCGGGCCATGTCATTGGTGACCGGGAAATAAGGATCGTCAATATGGTTGCTGAATTTCCCGACGTTAGAAAAGAAGCGAGCGCCATATTTCGCCAGTGCGCCAGAGGTACCGGCGCCGACGAAAATAATACGTTCGGAGGAGAGAATAATATCGACGGCTTGTTCGAGCAATTGATCGAACTCATCGTTATTGACGCTTTTAAAAAAGCTCATTATTTCGCTGGCGCCGATATTTGCCTGTTGAGGCTCGTTCTGCTCAAGATATAATTTAAAGCGTACGCGAAATTCAGAGTAGCCCTCGCACTGCAGTTTGCGGCAGAAGCGCAACACGGTGGTGGTGGAGACCCCGGCGGCCTCGGCCAGTTCGCGAATAGTCATGTACATCACTTTGTCACGATTCTTAATGACGTAGTGGTAGACCATCATCTCAAGATTATTGAGACTGGCGACAGCGGCGTGGGAGAACATACTCACAGTGGCGAACTCACAATTCATAAAGACCAGGACGGAATTATATCATGCAGGCTAATGACATTACCTTTTTTCAGCGTTTTCAGGACGACATCCTCGCCGGGCGCAAAACGATCACCATTCGCGATGCGGCGGAGTCGCACTTTAAGCCCGGTGACGTGCTGCGCGTCGGACGCTATGAAGATGACGGCTACTTTTGCACTATCGCCGTTACCGCGACCTCGACGGTGACCCTCGACACGCTAACTGAACAGCATGCTCAACAGGAGAATATGACCCTCGAACAACTGCGGCAGGTCATCAGTGAAATCTATCCTGCGGAAGATCGGTTTTATGTTATTGAATTCAAACGCCTTTAAATAAAACCAGCACAACTGTTAGTTGAAATATTGTTGTAACACTATGATTTTAATGTGTTTACAAATATACATCGTTTTATTTTAGCTAACAGGTGTTCACTGGAATCATTCTCAGTTAACCTAAGTGGGCAATGAAAGCGTTCTTGTTTTCACGGAGTCAAAATATGGTTCGCAAGCCATTAATCACTCAGGGATATTCTCTGGCAGAGGAAGTTGCCAACAGCATCAGTCACGGGATCGGGCTGGTGTTCGGTATTGTCGGCCTTGTGTTGCTGCTGGTGCAGGCGGTAGACACGAACGCCAGCGCGACGGCGATCACCAGCTACAGCCTGTACGGCGGCAGCATGATTATGCTGTTCCTCGCTTCCACGCTCTATCACGCTATCCCGCATCAGCGGGCGAAACAGTGGCTGAAGAAATTTGACCACTGCGCCATCTACTTGCTGATTGCCGGAACCTACACGCCATTTTTGCTGGTGGGATTGAATTCGCCGCTGGCAAAGGGGTTGATGATTGTCATCTGGAGCCTGGCGCTACTGGGGATCCTGTTTAAGCTGACTATCGCGCACCGCTTTAAAATTTTGTCGCTGGTGACCTATCTGACGATGGGCTGGCTGTCGCTTATCGTAGTCTATCAACTGGCGGTGAAGCTGGCGGTGGGCGGCGTAACGCTGCTGGCGGTTGGCGGGGTGGTGTACTCGCTGGGGGTCATCTTCTACGTCTGTAAACGTATTCCTTATAACCACGCTATCTGGCACGGTTTCGTGCTCGGCGGCAGCGTGTGTCACTTCCTGGCGATTTATCTTTACGTCGGCCAGTCCTGATCAAACTTCCACGGTGGCGCTGCGCTTACCGTGGCTACAATATTCTGCGGCCTGAAAATTCCACGGTGGCGCTGCGCTTACCGTGGCTACAATATTCTGCGGCCTGGTAGCCCGGCTGAGGCGCAAGCGCCGCAAGCCGGGAACTGTTCCTTAATCTTCTTCCAGCGAATACGGCAATGGCTTGATGCTCAGGCTGCCGGCATCGTCACGCACGCGGAACACGCTGTCCGGTTCCATATCGTTATTCATCACCACCTGGACCATCAGGCTTCCGTCATCCAACTGTACGGCTGCCAGCACCGTACCGGTGCGTCGCCAGTTGTCGCCCATTTTCAGCTCCAGATCTTCCCCGGCTTCCGGCACCCGGCTGGCGGTACCCGCCAGCGTCCACAACGCGCGTTTATTGGCGCCGCGGAATTTCGCCCGGGCGACCATTTCCTGGCCGGTGTAGCAGCCTTTCTTGAAGCTGATACCGCCCAACGCCTGCAGGTTGGTCGCCTGCGGAATGAACTGCGCGCTGTTTACGCTGTCGATAACCGGCAGACCGGCCTCGATGTTCAGCGCCAGCCACTGCTGACTGTTGTTAAGTTGCGCTTCGCCGCGCAGCGCGTCCGTCACCCGGTTGGCGGTGTCGGCATCGGTCACCAGCAGGAAGCGTTCGGCAGGGTGTTCAAACCACAGCAGGCTGGTCACGCCTTCGGTGACCACCGGTTTACCGGCATCCGGCAGCGCGGCGAACAGCGGCGCCAGCGCGGCGCGCGCCTGGAAACCGGCAACGCCCAGCAGGACCAGATCGTCGTTTGCGGCGATGGTGACTTTGGAGAAGACGGCATATTTTTTCAGTTCGGTCAGCTGCGCTTCGCGCAGGCTGCGGCGCTCAATCCACGCGAAACCGCCGTCGCGGTGGAAGACGCGCAGGTTGCTCCACATTTTGCCTTTGGCATCACAGTGCGCGGCAAGCAGATGCCGATCGGCGGTTAAATGGCTGACATCGGCGGTGATCTGCCCCTGCAGATACTTCTCGCCATCCGGACCGGTAATCGTCGCCAGCGCCCAATCATCCAGCGTCATCAGCGTTAACGGCAGACGAGCGGAAGAAGAGGGCTGACGCGGAGGAAAAGGTGTAAAAGCCATAGTCATATCCTGAATAGCTTAACGCAGAGTGAATGACTAATGGTAAAAGAGCTATGGTGCAATGCAAGCGCTTTCGGCAAGCCATTTGTGCCCTCCGGATGCGGTGAATAGCCAACCGGATGTTGGGCTTTTATGGAATGCTGCTCGCACAAGGCGATATTACTGTAAAGTAAGTGCCTAAAAAGGGTTAAACTAAGCTATATCTTGATGCTGGAAGGACAACATGGACATTAACAACAAAGCTCGCATCCACTGGGCATGCCGCCGCGGTATGCGCGAACTCGATATCTCCATCATGCCGTTTTTCGAGTATGAGTACGACACGCTCAGCGATGACGACAAGCGCCTGTTCATCCGTTTGCTGGAGAACGATGATCCGGATCTGTTTAACTGGCTGATGAATCACGGCAAGCCGGCAGATGCGCAACTTCAACGGATGATTAATTTAATCCAGACTCGGAATCGGGAACGTGGTCCTGTGGCAATCTGATTTACGTATTTCCTGGCGTTCGCAGTGGTTCTCGCTGCTGCTGCACGGGGTGGTGGCGGCGATAGTGCTGCTCATGCCCTGGCCGTTAAGCTACACCCCGATTTGGCTCCTGTTGCTATCGCTGGTGGTGTTTGACTGCGTGCGCAGCCAGCGGCGGATCCACGCCTGCCAGGGAGAAATTAAGCTGTTGATCGATTCCCGTTTACGGTGGCAAAAAACGGAATGGGATATCGTCGGGACGCCATGGGTTATCAGCAGCGGTATGCTGCTGCGCCTGAAGCATGCGGAAACCGGCCGTAGCCAGCATTTGTGGGTGGCGGCGGATAGCATGGATGCGGGAGAATGGCGGGATTTGCGCCGGCTGGTGCTGCAAAAACCGGCGCACGACTAACTCAGGATCAGGCGAAGTGCTCCGCCATTTCGCCGAGGATCTGCTCGCACCAGTTCTGGATGCGCTCATCGCTCAGGTCGTATTGATTGGTTTCATCCAGCGCCAGGCCGACAAACAATTGGCCATCGGCGATAACCGGTTTCGGGCTGGTGAACTCATAGCCCTCGGTTGGCCAGTAGCCGACAAACTTCACGCCTTTGGTCGCCAGCTTATCGTGCAGCATCCCCAGCGCGTCAAGGAACCATTCGCCGTAACCAAGCTGATCGCCCATGCCGTACAGCGCGACGATTTTGCCATTCAGATCTAAGGCGTCGAGCTGTTCCCAGACCGCTTCCCAGTCTTCCTGAATTTCGCCGAAATCCCAGGTCGGGATGCCGAGGATCAGCACGTCGTACTGGCTCATCAGCGCGGGGGAGTCATCTTTCAGATTATGCAGCGTCACCAGCTCGGGGCCGATGATATCGCGGATTTTTTCCGCGGCCATTTCGGTGTAGCAGGTACTGGAGCCGTAAAAAAGACCTATATTCATCGCGTAAACGTCTCAATTCTTGCCGTGAATTGCGCCCAGTGTACCAGAAAGGCGGCCTCTTAAGGCATAATGAGGGCGTATAACGAACAAAGAGGCCGATGTGAAACAGGATCTGGCACAAATTGAACAGTTTCTCGATGCCCTTTGGCTGGAGCGTAATCTGGCGGAGAACACGCTCAGCGCCTATCGTCGCGATTTGACGATGCTCGTGGAGTGGCTGCATCATCGCGGGCTGACTCTGGCGAGCGTCGGCAGCGACGATTTACAGGCGCTGCTGGCCGAGCGGCAAACCGGCGGCTACAAAGCGACCAGTACCGCACGGCTGCTTAGCGCCGTGCGCCGGTTCTTCCAGCATCTGTACCGGGAGAAAATCCGCCCGGACGATCCCAGCGCGCTGCTGGCTTCGCCGAAGCTGCCCCAGCGGCTGCCGAAAGATCTCAGCGAGGCGCAGGTTGAGCGTTTGTTGCAGGCGCCGCTGGTGGAGCAGCCGCTGGAGTTGCGCGATAAGGCGATGCTGGAAGTGCTGTATGCCACCGGTCTGCGCGTCTCGGAGCTGGTCGGCCTGACGATGAGCGATATCAGCCTGCGACAGGGCGTACTGCGGGTCATTGGTAAAGGCAACAAAGAGCGGCTGGTGCCGCTGGGCGAAGAGGCGGTGTCATGGGTAGAAAATTACCTTGAATACGGCCGCCCGTGGCTGCTGAACGGTGTGGCTTCGGACGTGCTTTTCCCCAGCCAGCGCGCGCAGCAGATGACGCGCCAGACCTTCTGGCACCGCATTAAACACTATGCCGTACTGGCGGGGATCGACAGCGCGAAGCTCTCCCCGCACGTCTTGCGTCATGCGTTCGCCACACATTTGCTCAATCACGGTGCCGATTTACGCGTGGTGCAGATGCTGTTAGGACACAGCGATCTCTCCACCACGCAGATCTACACCCACGTGGCGACCGAACGTTTACGACAACTTCATCAACAGCATCACCCGCGGGCGTGAGTGCTGAATAAAAGGACTGAGTATGAAAAAAGGTTTATTGATGTTCACCCTGCTGGCGGCTTCACTCTCCGGCGCGGCGCATGCCGATAGCGCGGCGATCAAACAGTCGCTGGCGAAACTGGGTGTGCAGAGCACCGATATTCAACCGTCGCCGGTTTCCGGGATGAGCACGGTGCTTACCGACAGCGGCGTGCTGTACGTCACTGACGATGGCAAACACATTATTCAGGGACCGATGTACGACGTCAGCGGCGCGCAGCCGGTTAACGTCACCAACCAGTTGCTGGTCGGTAAGCTGAACGCCTTAGCCAAAGAGATGATTGTCTATAAAGCGCCGAAGGAGCAGCATGTCATTACCGTCTTTACCGACATCACCTGCGGCTACTGCCATAAACTGCACGAGCAGATGAGCGACTATAACGCGCTGGGGATCACCGTGCGCTATCTGGCCTTCCCGCGTCAGGGGCTGCAAAGCCAGGCCGAGCAGGACATGAAAGCGATCTGGTGTGCGAAAGATCGCAACAAAGCGCTGGATGACGCCATGAACGGTAAGGGCGTACAGCCGGCGAGCTGCAGCGTAGATATCGCCAAACATTATACCCTCGGGGTGCAAATGGGCGTCAACGGCACCCCGGCGATGGTCCTCAGCAATGGTATGGTGCTGCCAGGTTATCAGGGGCCGAAAGAGCTTAAAGCTTTCCTCGACGAGCATCAAAAACAGACAAGCGGTAACTGATTCGCGTGAAACAACAGATACAACTACGCCGCCGCGAGGCGGTTGACGGCGTCGACCTTCCCGCCGACCTGCCGCCGCTGCTGCAGCGGCTGTATGCCAGCCGCGGCGTGCGCAGCGCGCAGGAGCTGGAACGCGGCGTCAAAGGCATGTTGCCATGGACGCAGCTTACCGGCGTTGAAAAAGCCGTTGAGATGCTGCATGACGCTTTCCAGAAAGGGCTACATATAGTGGTGGTCGGCGATTTTGACGCCGATGGCGCCACCAGTACCGCCCTTAGCGTGCTGGCGCTACGCGCGCTGGGCTACGGCAACGTCTCCTATCTGGTGCCGAACCGTTTTGAAGACGGCTACGGCTTAAGCCCGGAAGTGGTCGATCAGGCGCACGCGCGCGGCGCGCAGATGATCATGACCGTCGATAACGGTATTTCATCGCATAGCGGCGTCGATCATGCCCATGCGCTCGGCATCCCGGTGCTGGTGACCGATCACCATCTACCGGGCGATACGCTGCCGGCGGCGGAAGCTATCGTTAACCCTAACCTGCGCGATTGCGACTTCCCGTCAAAATCGCTGGCCGGGGTTGGGGTGGCGTTTTATCTGATGCTGGCGCTGCGTACTTTCCTGCGAGATAACGGCTGGTTCGAGGCCCGCGGTATCGCCGCGCCAAACCTTGCCGAGCTGCTGGATTTAGTGGCGCTGGGCACCGTTGCGGACGTCGTGCCGCTGGATGCCAACAACCGCATCCTGACCTGGCAGGGGTTAAGCCGCATTCGCGCCGGAAAATGTCGGCCAGGGATTAAAGCGCTGCTGGAAATTTCCAACCGCGATCCGCAAAAGCTTGCCGCCAGCGACCTTGGTTTCGCCCTCGGGCCGCGCCTGAACGCTGCGGGGAGACTGGATGATATGTCCGTCGGCGTCGCGCTGCTGCTGTGCGATAACATCGGCGAGGCGCGGGTGCTGGCCAACGAGCTCGATGCGCTCAATCAAACGCGTAAAGAGATTGAGCAGGGGATGCAGGCCGAAGCGCTGACCCTGTGTCAGAAACTGGAACGTAGTAGCGAGACCCTGCCCGGCGGGCTGGCGATGTACCATCCGCAATGGCATCAGGGGGTGGTCGGCATCCTGGCATCACGGATTAAAGAGCGCTTCCATCGCCCGGTTATCGCTTTTGCGCCTACCGGCGACGGCACGCTCAAAGGTTCTGGCCGCTCTATTCAGGGGCTGCACATGCGCGATGCGCTGGAGCGCCTTGATACGCTTTATCCTGGGTTAATCCTGAAGTTTGGCGGCCACGCGATGGCGGCGGGCTTATCGCTGGAAGAGGCGCGTTTTGAGGAGTTTCAACAGCGCTTCGGCGAGCTGGTTACCGAGTGGCTGGATCCCGCATTATTGCAGGGCGAGGTGGTTTCCGATGGCCCGCTGGCGGCCGCGGAGTTGAGCATGGAAGTGGCGCAGATGCTGCGCGATGCCGGGCCATGGGGGCAGATGTTCCCGGAACCGCTGTTTGATGGCCGTTTCCGCCTGCTGCAGCAGCGGCTGGTGGGCGAGCGTCACCTGAAAGTGATGGTCGAGCCGGTTGACGGCGGGCCGCTGCTGGATGGTATTGCCTTCAACATCGATACTTCCATTTGGCCGGATAACGGCGTGCGTGAAGTACAGTTAGCCTACAAGCTCGACATCAACGAGTTCCGCGGCAACCGTAGCCTGCAGCTGATCATCGATCACCTCTGGCCAAATTGACAACAGTGTATTAATAAGGGCGCGAATCCGGTAGAATTCCGCTCTTATCACCGCATTTTGACAAATCCATTAAAAGAAACCGACCATGTTTGAAATAAATCCGGTAAAAAACCGCATTCAGGACCTCACGGAGCGCTCCGACGTTCTTAGGGGGTATCTTTGACTACGATGCGAAGAAAGAGCGTCTCGAAGAAGTAAACGCCGAGCTGGAACAGCCGGACGTCTGGAACGAACCTGAGCGCGCACAGGCGCTGGGTAAAGAACGTTCTTCCCTGGAAGCTATCGTCGAAACGCTGGATCAGATGACCCAGGGTCTGGAAGATGTCGCCGGACTGCTGGAGCTGGCGGTAGAAGCCGAAGACGAAGAGACCTTCAACGAAGCGGTTGCCGAGCTGGACGGGCTGGAAGAGAAGCTGGCGCAGCTTGAGTTCCGCCGCATGTTCTCCGGCGAATATGACAGCGCTGACTGCTATCTTGATATTCAGGCCGGTTCCGGCGGCACCGAAGCCCAGGACTGGGCCAGCATGCTGATGCGCATGTACCTGCGTTGGGCGGAAGCGCGCGGCTTTAAGACCGAAATCATCGAAGAATCCGAAGGTGAAGTCGCGGGCATTAAATCCGTGACCATCAAAATCATTGGCGATTACGCCTACGGCTGGCTGCGTACTGAAACCGGCGTTCACCGCCTGGTGCGTAAGAGCCCGTTCGATTCCGGCGGCCGCCGTCATACCTCCTTTAGCTCGGCGTTCGTTTATCCGGAAGTTGATGACGATATCGATATCGAAATTAACCCGGCCGACCTGCGTATCGACGTATACCGCGCCTCCGGCGCCGGTGGTCAGCACGTTAACCGTACGGAATCCGCGGTGCGTATTACTCACATCCCGACCGGGTTGGTGACGCAGTGTCAGAACGACCGTTCGCAGCACAAGAACAAAGACCAGGCCATGAAGCAGATGAAAGCGAAGCTTTATGAGCTGGAAATGCAGAAGAAAAATGCCGAGAAGCAGGTGATGGAAGATAACAAATCCGACATCGGCTGGGGCAGCCAGATCCGCTCTTACGTGCTGGACGACTCGCGTATTAAAGATCTGCGCACCGGGGTGGAAACCCGCAACACTCAGGCGGTGCTCGATGGCAGCCTGGACCAATTTATCGAAGCAAGTTTGAAAGCAGGGTTATGAGGAACCAACATGTCTGAACAACAAGCACAGGGCGCTGACGCGGCAATTGACCTTAATAATGAACTGAAAACCCGTCGTGAGAAGCTGGCTGCGCTGCGTGAGCAGGGCGTCGCATTCCCGAACGATTTCCGTCGTGACCATACCTCTGACCAACTGCACGCTGACTTCGATGCCAAAGAAAACGAAGAGCTGGAAGCGCTGAATGTCGAAGTGGCCGTTGCTGGCCGCATGATGACCCGTCGTATCATGGGTAAAGCGTCTTTCGTTACCCTGCAGGATGTCGGCGGCCGCATTCAGCTGTACGTCGCCCGCGATGACCTGGCGGAAGGCGTCTACAACGATCAGTTCAAAAAATGGGATCTCGGCGACATCATCGCCGCCCGCGGTAAGCTGTTCAAAACCAAAACCGGCGAGCTGTCCATCCACTGCACCGAGCTGCGTCTGCTGACCAAAGCCCTGCGCCCGCTGCCGGACAAATTCCACGGCCTGCAGGATCAGGAAGCGCGCTACCGTCAGCGTTACCTCGATCTGATCTCCAACGACGAATCCCGTAACACTTTCAAAGTACGTTCGCAGATCCTGGCTGGCATCCGTCAGTTCATGGTTGGCCGCGGCTTTATGGAAGTGGAAACCCCGATGATGCAGGTGATCCCAGGCGGTGCTTCCGCGCGTCCGTTCATCACCCATCATAACGCGCTGGATCTGGACATGTACCTGCGTATCGCGCCGGAACTGTACCTCAAGCGTCTGGTGGTTGGCGGCTTCGAACGCGTTTTCGAAATCAACCGTAACTTCCGTAACGAAGGGATCTCCGTTCGCCACAACCCAGAGTTCACCATGATGGAACTCTATATGGCGTATGCGGATTATAAAGATCTGATTGAGCTGACCGAATCCCTGTTCCGTACTCTGGCGCAGGACATCCTCGGTAATACTGCCGTGCCTTACGGCGATCAGACTTTCGATTTCGGCAAGCCGTTCGAAAAACTGACCATGCGTGAAGCCATCAAGAAATACCGTCCAGAAACCGAGATGGCGGATCTGGATAACTTCGATTCCGCGAAAGCGATCGCTGAGTCTATCGGCATCAAAGTTGAGAAGAGCTGGGGTCTGGGCCGTATCGTGACCGAGATCTTCGAAGAAGTGGCGGAAGCGCATCTGATCCAGCCGACCTTCATCACCGAATACCCGGCAGAAGTCTCTCCGCTGGCCCGTCGTAACGACGTGAACCCGGAAATCACCGACCGCTTTGAATTCTTCATCGGCGGCCGCGAAATCGGTAACGGCTTTAGCGAGCTGAACGACGCCGAAGATCAGGCGCAGCGCTTCCAGGATCAGGTTGACGCGAAAGCCGCCGGCGACGACGAAGCGATGTTCTACGACGAAGACTATGTCACCGCGCTGGAACACGGTCTGCCGCCGACCGCCGGTCTGGGCATCGGTATCGACCGTATGGTGATGCTGTTCACTAACAGCCACACCATCCGCGACGTTATTCTGTTCCCGGCGATGCGTCCGCAGAAATAATCGCTTCTCGCGAAAAGTAAAAAACCCGGCTTGCCGGGTTTTTTTATGTCTGATGTCAAGGTTCGTCGCTGGCGTAGCCTGGGTCTTTAATGCTCGTCACTCGCGGTTACGCACGTAAACGCGCGACAAAGTCTATTAACGCCTGACGCGCGTTTTTGTTTTGGGCTTCCAGTACCATCCACGGGCTAAAGGCCCACGGGGTAGCGGCCAGCGCGCTTAACATTTCCGTCAGCTCAACCCACTGATAACCCATTACTTCATCATCATTCGGTTGCAGCTCGCTGACCACGCGTGCGGCAAAAACCGGGCACACTTCGTTTTCGACGATGCCATTCGGTGCGACGGCGCGGTAGCGGAAGGCCGGATGGACGGGGGCAATATCAGCGATCTCGACGCCCAGTTCGAAGCGGCAGCGCCGGGTGACGGCCTGTTCGAAGGTCTCGCCCTGTTGCGGATGTCCGCACACCGAGTTAGTCCACACGCCGGGCCAGGCTTTTTTGCTAAGCGAACGGCGCGTGACCAGGAACTGGCCTTGCTCATTGAACAACCAGCAGGAAAATGCGAGATGCAAAGGGGTATCGAGCGTGTGGGCGGCATACTTCTCCAGCATACCTGTGGGTTTATCTTGCTCATCCAGCAAAATGACGTGTTCCCCGGCCATGACGACTCCTGAAAAAAATAAATGACCCGGCACAAACCCGCCGGGTCATGTACTCAGGCCACTAGGGTAGCCCATAAATGGGAGAAAGGCATTACCAAAACAAGCCCTGGTAGCATGTTGGCGACCGGGAAAAGCTTGATGTTACAGATACGCAACCCGGTCGCCACCATCAGCAATCCACCGGCGCAGGAGAAATCCGCCATCATTGATGGGGTGATCATCGGCAGAATAAACACCGCCAGCATCGCCAGCGCCACCTGAATAACGATCTGCGGGATAGCGATGGTCATCACCGCGTAGCCCAGCAGGGTTGCGAATATCCCGGCGGTGAACAGATCAAGGATCGTTTTAATGTACAGGATTGACGGATCGCCGCTCATACCTTCGGTCATGGCGCCGAAAATACCGGTACCGCTGGCGCAAAACAGCACCAGGATAGCGACGAATTTTTCGGTGAACTCTTCATGGCCTAACCCCTGAACGGGCGGCAGAACTTTATTAATCAAGCCGCGCGTTGAACCCGCCGCGCTGCCGATGCGTTTTTCCAGATGCAGCAGTTCGCCGAGGAAAGCGCCGAGTACCATCGCCAGCACTACCGCCGGCATATATTTCACCTTCAGCACCAGGGTGATGCCCAGGCCGACGGAACAGAGACCAAAGGTCATCGGTAGCGCGGTTTTGACGCGTTCCGGAAGTTTGCCTCCGGCCATTGCGCCGATCAATCCGCCGATAATCACGGCGGAACCATTTACATATGGACCAATTAACATTGCGAGTTCCTGTTACGCGTAATGCAGCGCGCCTTCACCCCAGCGCGGGATGTTATTGACCTCAAGGTCAAAGAGGTCGAGCGCGCGGTTCACGCTATGGGTAATAATGTCATCTGCGCTTTGCGGGCGTTGATAGAGCGCCGGAACCGGTGGAAAGATGATGCCGCCCATCTCGGTAACCGCCGCCATATTGCGTATATGGCCGAGGTTGAGCGGGGTCTCGCGCGCTAACAACACCAGCCGACGGCGTTCCTTCAGCACCACGTCCGCCGCGCGGGTGAGCAGATTATCGGTGAGACAGTGGGCGATAGCGCCCAATGACCGCATTGAGCAGGGGGCGACTAACATCCCCAGCGTTTTAAACGATCCGCTGGAGATAGATGCGCCCAGATGGTTGATAGGGTGTACCACGTCAGCCAGCGCCATCACTTCGTCTAAGCGGTAGTCCGTTTCCAGCTCGCAGGTCTTTTCCGCGCCTTTGGAGACCACAAGGTGCACTTCTACCGCCTGCGGCCGCAGAAGCTCCAGCGCTTTGACGCCGTACTGGAATCCGGAAGCGCCGCTAATGCCAATGATGATGCGTGGTGTCATGGTATTTGCCCTTATTCGAAATCCGGCAGGAAACGTTTTACATCAACCGCTTTGAACTTAGAGCGCTCAAAGTTGTGCTTCAGATGGAACGGTACGGTGCAGTCGAAAATGGTTTTACACGACATTCCCTGCTGCAGAATGCTGGGGCTGTATTCCGGCACCTGCGACGGGTCGAGCGGATGGCAGCGTACGCCAGGGATCACCACGGTATCGACATCGCCCTGGTAACGGGTTTGCATCGCCCATAGCACGTCGTCGCTATCGAAAATATCAACATCTTCATCTACCAGAATAACGTGTTTGAGTTCCGGGAAGGCGGAGAACGCCAGTAGCGCAGCCTGGCGCTGGCGGCCTTCATCGGCTGGAGACGACTTTTTGAATTGCAGCACCGCGAGCAGCTTGCCGCCGCCTGCCGAGTGGGCGAAGACGTTGAGCAATTTGCCCGGCATGGCGCGTTCTACCATATCGAGAATACTGGCTTCGGTCGGGATCCCGGCCATGTTGACATGTTCTTCGCCTGGCCCGACGGTGGTGCGCCAGATGGGGTTGATACGATGGGTAACCGCTTTAACTTTAATGACCGGAATCGCCTCTTTGGCTTCGCCGGTATAGCCAGGGAACTCCGGCATGGCGCGGCCGGTATTGGTGTTTTGATCTTCTCGCACGCGTACGTTCGGCAGCAGTTCGCCTTCGATAACGATTTCAGCGTGGGCGATGGCTTTTTCATTAATGGTTTTACACTGCACCATCTCCACCGGATGGCCGCGCAGCGCGCCGGCGATACTTAGCTCATCAAAGCCCAGCGGGGTGGTCGGCGGTTCAAAGCAGGCGGCTATTTCGATAGCCGGGTCCACGCCGATACTAATCGAGATCGGCAGCGGCTGTCCCGCCGCTTCCGCCTTCATGCGGAAGGCATCGATATGGCGGCCCGGCGTCAGCCACATTGAGAGTTCATCGCGGCTCTGTACGCACAGACGATGAATGGTGATATCGGATTCACCGGTTTGCGGGTCGGAGGCATAGCACAGGCCCATGGTGATATACGGGCCAGCGTCTTCTTCGGTGTTGGTTGGCGCAGGCAGCAGTTTGCGCAGATCGAAATCATCATCGCTGGGGAGGTGCACCACTTCCTGGCATACTGCCGCGCCCTGCACCATGGTCGGGGCAATGGCATTTTCAACGGAGTCTTTCAACAGGTGGCCCAGTTTCGCCGGTTCACACTGCAGGAACTGGCTGACGCGCTGGCGTGAACCGTTCAGCCCGATGGCTACGCTGATATCGTTGAAGCCCTTAATATTGTTAAATACCATCACCGGGCCGTTCTTACGCGTCGGACGCTGGCAGGTACCGCCGGCGCCCACGTAGCGATAAACGCCGGAGAGCTCGGCGTGGGGATCGACTTCGGTATCGGTTTCAACATACTCGCCAGGTAGCGTTTTTAGTAGCGCCAGGGCAGAGCGTAAATCATGCACCGATGACGGCGCTTTTTTATCTGAGTGTGCCATGAGTGTTCCTTTGGGAAAGCAATTTTGCTAACCGCACAATATTTTTGTTCGATTAATTAAACAAATACCGTTTACCGGATGGTCAGTAGATCAAAAAGGTTTAATTTAAAAAGCTGTTAAGAAATGATTAATTAAAATGGAGGGATTGCCGCGGCTTTTTATTTGATTCCATTAGTGCAATACTGACCTGCAGATAAAGAGGGGGTTAGATAATGGATCTGAAACGCTTACGCTATTTTTGCCGGGTGGTCGAACATGGCTCGGTTAGCCAGGCGGCGAAATCGCTCAACATGGCGCAGCCGCCGCTCAGTAAGCGGATACAGGAGCTGGAAGAAGAGCTGCAGGTGTCGCTTTTTGAACGCCGCGGCAACCGTATTGAACCAACGGAAGCAGGCTATTTTCTTTATCGTAAGGGTTGTGAAATATTACGCCAGGTGGAAGATACCGCCAGGGAAACGGCCGATATTGCGCAAAAGACCCGTGCGGAAGTGCGCGTTGGCTTAACTCATCTTTATCAAAACTATTTTCAGCCTTTATTAATGGAGCTCTATCGGCGAAATCCAGAAACGGCAATAAATATCTCGGTGACCGATTCAAGTCATCTGGAAACGTTATTAAATGAAGGCGCTATCGACCTGGCCTTAATACAGCGGCCCTACCGTAGTGAGGGTTTCGATTATGTCTCCTTTGACCCGATAAAATTGGTAGCCGTCATTAATAAAAAATGTCTGCCGCAGCCGCCGTCTAATCCCTTCGATTATAACGCGCTGGCGAAGATGCCGTTGGTGCTGCTTCACCGGGCGAAAGATTCCGGCACCTATGAGATGCTGATGGATCTGTTTCGTAAATCCGGCGTCAGTGCGAAGGTGATTATGCATATTACCCAACCAGGGGTGATCCTCGACTGGCTGGAGGGCGGACTGGAAGCGGCGACGTTGTTGCCATCCTCGGAAGTGAATGCTGAAAAACTGCCTCATTGCTATGTGGTTGATGTCTTCCCCTCGCCGCAGATATTTTATCCGGCGCTGGTGAAATTACCGTCAATGTCGTATCTCCCGGCGTTGATGGATATTATCGCCGGAGGTTATCCATTTAACGCGCCGAAGGGAGTAGAGGTCGTAGAATAAGCGTAGAACATTGGGGATCGTCCATCGGGCTGGTATGATATTCGCCCATGACGCCGAGATGAGAAACCGTTGAGTGCAGGACGCCTGATGAAAACACGCTTTTATATCGCGATGATGCTGCTTGGTAGCCTGGTGTTAGCCGGCTGTTCCAGTACATCCGATTCTGGTTCCACCTATACCGTGAAGCGCGGCGATACGCTGTATGCGATCTCCCGTAGCACTGGCACCAGCGTACGCGATCTGGCGCGCCTGAATAACATCTCTCCGCCATACACTATTGAAGTCGGACAGAAGCTGAAACTTAACGGCGGTTCGAAAGCAAAAAGCAGTACCGCCGGGAAAAAATCCTCCAGCACCCGCACAGCCTCCGTAACGCCATCATCGGCGGTGCCGCAGTCCTCATGGCCGCCGGTGGGGCAGCGCTGCTGGCGCTGGCCGACCAGCGGTAAGGTGGTGATGCCGTACTCCACCCGCGATGGCGGCAATAAAGGTATTGATATCGCCGGTACCCGCGGCCAGCCGGTTTACGCCGCCGGCTCCGGTAAGGTTGTCTACGTCGGCAATCAGCTGCGCGGCTACGGCAACCTGATCATGATTAAGCATAACGAGGATTACATCACCGCGTATGCGCATAACGATAAGATGATGGTTAATAACGGCCAGAGCGTGAAGATTGGCCAGCAGATTGCGACCATGGGCAGTACGGACGCCGATTCCGTACGGCTGCATTTCCAGATTCGCTATCGCGCCACGGCCATCGACCCGCTGCGTTATCTGCCGCCGCAAGGCAGTAAGCCTAAGTGCTAAAAGGTTATTTTATCAGCAGTTAGCCCAATCCGGGCTTGCCACAGGGTGCGTAAGGTCTATAATGCTTTTCGCACCTCTTCGCGGGCGTAGTTCAATGGTAGAACGAGAGCTTCCCAAGCTCTATACGAGGGTTCGATTCCCTTCGCCCGCTCCAAATCTTATTTCTAATCAATAAGTTAGATTATTCAATCAGTTACGTTGCTCTGCTTTACAGGTACAACTTAAACTACCCATTGTACTACGCCCGCACCTGTCGCGTGATTGGTCTGTGGTACAGGGGAGCATATCTTCACACTGGCAGTCGTTCCATCGTGCATACTGCGACAGTACAACAACGAACAAAAAGCCGCATACCTGGCATAACTCCCGAACAGATTGATCACACGCATTTAAGCCCGACGTGTGGCCTTGTGGCTGCGTAAACAGGTGAATAGTGGTAAACGTACCTGCACACGATATGCAGGTTCTGCCAGCGCTTCGCTCACGCTCCGAAAGATACACGAGCACACCTGATAAGGTGTGATCCTTCTGACAATCTGATTTGATCACTGATGACTTTCGCAAAGCTAAACCAACCAGGTTGGCCTGATGAAGTCGCTACGCTTGTTGCTTGTACCACTAACGGGGCGTTATGGCTTCTATTGTCTGAAATCTGATACATTGCATAAACATCATGTGGATTGCTGTAAAATTCATCAGTATGATTGCTTGCACAATCAGCGATTGGGAAAGCACTTCTGGAAGATAAGGGACGAGACGATATGAAAGTGACTGATGAGGCTTTGTTACGTTCAGGGTTTACGCAGCCTGAATTGCAGAAGATAAAAAGCAATATTGAAAAATATGGAGGAACGCTTGGAGAGGCCATAAATGACCTCGCCAGGCGATTTGTTACCTTGGCGGGAGTGGTGGCTGTGTGTGCCTTAATCCTACTGCTACTTATCGTCTTCAGCTCACCTGATAGAGCATTTGCATGGGGGCTGGCGATGATCTTTGGGGTTGCCATTATGTTCTTTGCACAGCCGCCGGTAATTTCCTATAAATCCTGGCGTTACCGAAAAACTATCAAGGATTAACTGGTTCCATTTTCTGTTGTCAATAGATCGAAAATCACTTTTGCTTTAACACCATAACCGACAATCTTCATTGTTAGCTTAGGAGTGTTCATTGTGCTGACTTTGCGATAGTAATCGTGTGGAAGCCAACGGAATAATCTCCAGGCTCCAGTTTTTCGAGCGAGACCTACAATGCTGTACACACTGGCACCAAGAGTAATACCATTATAGAGAGCCAGGCCCGTGTTAGGATTAAATCCCATGAACTGGGCCGTATGCATCGCGGAGTCAGCAATGATGCCTTGCGAGGGTTTATGTCCTGCTGGCTGATCAAAGTTGAGCACTTCTTTCGTTAATCCGTTCATTCCATCGGCAATCAGGACTGCCCCAGCCAGCATACCAATCGGCCCCATAGTGGATAACATCATAAAGCCACCAAAGAGAACCACGCCTGATAGCACCACATTTACAGCGGATATAACATAACCGACGATTTTATTGTTTTCCCTGACAAACTCGACCTTTGCATAAAGTTGGGCGGCTCTGGTTCTTAACAGGCGTTCTTGTTCTTGCAGATTATCTGTTTCGGCACGCAGATTCTTGATGCATGCAATGCATTCTTCATCGGTTTTAGCTCGTCGTGCTGTTTCAAATTCTTTCTCTACGACCTGCCTTATCTCTTCGACAAACTTGATTCGTGTAATACCATCTTGCAAATAGAATGCTGACAGTCGGTTTGCTGTTTCGACGAGTTTCCGGGCTTCAAGATTCACCATGGTATCTGACCATGTTCTGTTCCAGCCCCTGTTGAGCAGCGCAATATCCATTAAAGACTCCTTCCCAAAATGTGTCTGGTCATTTTACGTGCAGTAAGGTCGAAGACAACAGGAAATGCCTTTCCCAACGTCTGATTTTAGCGGAACGAACACATAATCAAACTCTGAGACTCCACATGGTAATTCTCTATTTTTCATTGTCCGACGTTTCAAACGTCCTGGAGTACGGGCAGGACTGCGAGCGCGTCACCAGTGTAATAAGCAATGTCCCATCAAGCGGAAGCTAGTACAGGCTGCGTTTAATACGCAGACTTAACGCTGACGATTCTGTTATGTCGTTCCGTGAATGGAAAGAGGCGAACGGAATTGGCCGTAAGACCCACACCTGCCGCGCTGAGACTGAGCAATGACTAAATAAAGAGCCTGCTCGTTATATTGAGCCACTGCCGCCAGACTTCCCCGGCGTTCGCCTGGACGATGCCACATTGAAACCGCGCGAGCACGCCGTCCCCGAATCGACAACCGGACAGAATGCTTTTCTCAAAGCCTGCCGCGAGTTCCTGATTTGCGATGATTCCACCCTGAAAAGAATCTGCTAAAGCTTGGCGCTGGCTCTATGACCGATCATCCGTGGCGATTCAGAGAGATACATCAGGTCATCCTTAACCCGACGCATATCCAGAAGGTGATTAATCCGCAAAGTGATTCATTACGCAGGCAAAGCGGGGTGAAAAGTTATCGCCAATAAGAACCGTTTCCTCATTCAGCCGCTTTAACATATACAGCTTGTCGGCACGTTCGTAAGCGTCGAAGAAGAGGTAATCGACAGCGTCCGTTGCTTCATCATCGGGGGATTTTTCGCGTCCCTCGGGAGTGAGCATGAAAACGCCGGCAGTATGTCCAAGCGGACGAGCATACCGAAAGAACAATTTTCGGTTTACAGCAAACTCGCCGTCATCGCTTTTGAGCTTTCCTTGCACTGATAATGAAAGGTGCCCGGAGTTGTAGCTGGTAATCAGCATGATTCCGTGGAGTTCCTTTTTGGTATTCTGGATGTCGAGTATCGACGTGAATTCCGAGGAGCAGGAAAAACTGATTTCTTGTTTTTTAGCATTCCCAGTGATAATCAAATAAGCGATTGCTGCCAGCCCAATAATGACGATTACGACTGACCAGAGTAAAAAAGAGTGATCGCTTTCCTGCTTCATATCATTCCTCATGATGGCGATACTGGCTGATGCAATGGTAATAGCCGAGGTTGAGGCCGCATTCAGCGGCAAACGACCAATCAACCAGGTTATGGTTGCTCGCCCAGGTATTAAGATACAGATCTTTAGGGTGCGAGCAGTTGGGGCTAATCCCCACGGACTTGAAAATATCCAGCGCTTTCTTTTCGCTTATCGTGTCTGTGAGGGCATTTCCTAATATATGTACACGGCATTGCTCGTAGTCGATGGTGCGCAAGATAGCCGCGTCCGTCATGGCGATATGATTGGGTATCCATGTTAACCACGCTGTCGCCAGCACGGCGATGCTGGTAATTAACGCTGTGATAGCGACAGGCCACCGGTTTGGTTTCTTTCTCCTCGGCGTCGATGCAACATAGGCAACTCTGGCGGCCGTTTGCGCTTCTTCCATTTGCTGAATATTGATATTGACGTCGCCCATCCGAAATCCAATACGAGGAATGGTAACGATGAGTTCTGCAGGATGACCTGTTGACGTAATGGCTTTACGCAAAAATGAAATGTGCTGGTTAAGATTCGCATCCGTCGCTCTGGCGCCATTCTGCTGAAAAACATTCAGCAGAATTTCATCGCGCGAAGATATCTCTTTACCATTTTGCAACAAATAGAGCAGTAATTGTGTGGCCACATTATTCAATGTAGCTATTTCACCAGATGCCACGTCTTTTAGGGTATTTTTAAGTGGTCTGAAAACTAAACCATCACCAATAATTACGGATTTAATTTTGTTTATTGGTATATGAGAAATCACTGATGTCTCCTTTAAAGCAGGATATCTCGCATTCGAGTGGGGGAAGCAACAGCATAACATAATTCATTTATAAAAAGAGGCTGTGCCATAGATCGCTTTATTATCATTTACATAACAATATTTTAATATTCTTTATGTCATCATTCATTCTCCTTCCTTTCTTTCACTATCTTATTGTCAGCACTCACTTTTGGTATCCCTTTCAATTTTTAAAAATATTTTATAAATATATTCTGCCAGTTATCTGTTCTAAATTAAAAAATAGTTGATAGTTAAAAACTCTATAAAAACTATAAATAATAGACATTAACACTGTTGATTGCGTGTTTTTTGGCTGATTTTTAGGTAAAAGATCGATCTGCAGGCGGGAAAGCAACACGATTTCCTGAGTTTGATTGATTCCGTATTTTGGCATTGTGTCAATTTTTCGTCGACTTAATATAAGCCCCGAAACAGCGTAAACGACTGTGGACGGTATTTCTGATGGAATACCAATGAACTTCAAAATACGGTGCGGCTTGAGATGGATTGTTTGCAAGGATATGCGCTGCCGCCACCGCGAGATCGGGCTTTCCCGGACAGGAATTGTCTGTGGAAATAGATCGTCGAAATAACCAAAACACAGATATAAGGTTAAGTAGTAATATGAAAATGAAAAACGTGGCTGTGGCCTGTGCGCTGATGGCGGGAATGACTTTTACTGCATCTTCTGCTTTCGCTGCAAAGAATGTTGAACCGACTAACGGTAAAATCCACTTCACTGGTTCTCTTGTTAATTCCGCATGTGGTCTGGCGCCAGAATCCAGCCCGGTGCAGGTGAATTTTGGCGAGATCCCAACCTCTCAGTTAAAAGACAACCAACGTGCTGGCGTTAAACATGCCAAAATCGTTCTGCAGGGTTGCGATACGACTGTCGCAAAAACCGCTACCGTGACTTATACCCCGGCAACGATTGATGCAGACAACAACGCGCTAGCCGCCTTCACCTCTGGTACCGCCAAGGGCGCAGGCATCGGTATGGTTGACAGCGGCAACCAGGATGTTGAGTGGGGTAAAGCTGCCTCTCAGGTCAACATTACCGATGGCGAAACCGACATTGATTTCGTCGCTTACCTGCAGGCAAACAACGCATCTGCAGCGGTAACTCCGGGTGATTTTGAATCTACCGTTAATTTCCAGATCGATTATCAGTAACGATCTGCAGCGGGCGCATTAACGCGCCTGCTTAACCCTTCCTGCGAATAACTGAAAGGAAATGCGGTTATGCCTGGATGGCGTATTTTACTGCTTTTTATCTTCATATCGCCTGCATGGGTTTCGGCTGACACTCAACGTCTTGTCAGTACGCCCGGAAAAATGCGTATGCGGGGAAATATTATTGAGGCTGCTTGTTATGTCGATCCGCGCGACCGGTCGCTACTGGTTGAATTTGATGACCTCTCAGCCAGAGATATTTCCGGAACACCTGAAAAAGTATCTGCGCATGATTTCAGCATTCATTTGCTGGGATGCTCACTAGGGGATTCTCAAAACCCCGGTAATTTGTTTCAACGCGCCAATATTACTTTTTCCGGCGCCCCCGATAGCGACAATCCAGATTATCTGAGCGTGCAATCGGAAACTGAAAATTTAGCGATAGAAATATACGACAGCAAAGGGCAGCAAATTCATCTGGGCAAACCATCACCGGACTATGTACTTAACCCAGGAAAAAATACGCTCAAGTTTACGGCTTATTTGATCTCCCGCGACGGAAGAATGACATCTGGCGAATTTACTGCGGTCACGCATTTTGTTGTGAATTATCTCTGAGCTGCACTGCAATTCGGGTATCTGAAGGTTGCGAACGAAAATGATCACGCTGAAAACAGATAAAAAACGTCTGGCACTATTTATTGCTCTGGTCTGCGCCGCTTCATGGGCTGAAGCGGATGAGGCCATTGAATTTAATACCGACGTACTGGATGCCAGCGACAGGCATAATGTCGATTTACAGCGTTTTTCCGAAGGCAACTTTGTGGCTCCTGGAGAATATCTGCTGGATGTTCGTATAAACAGCCAGGAGATTCCTCAACAGTCAATCCGTTATATCGCCGATCCTGCCAACTCACATAAATCTATGGCGTGTCTGACGGCGCAACAACTCGAGTTACTGGCGCTAAAAGAAGAGGCGTTGACCCATATTCATCCCATTAGCGCAACCTGCTATGACATTTCCCGCCTGCCGGGTGTGGCGCTGAATAATAGCGCAGGCGTGCTGGACATTACCGTGCCTCAGGCATGGATGAAATATACCGACCCAGACTGGACGCCGCCGGAGCGCTGGGATAACGGCGTCGCCGGGCTGATTTTTGACTACAGCATCTCAGGGCAGGCCACGCATTACGAGCAGGGTGGCGATCATTATCGCTCGCTGTCCGGCTATGGGCAGACAGGTTTTAACCTCGGCGCATGGCGTTTTCGGGGCCAGTATCAGGCCAATTACGCTTCAGATGATAATCATGGGCGTATCGACTGGGATCAGATCTATGCATATCGCCCGTTACCAATGCAGGCTGCAAAACTGACGGTCGGTGAAATCTATCTGAATTCTCAGGTTTTTGACTCGGTGCGCTTCACCGGGGTCAACCTCGCCAGCGACGAGCGTATGCTGCCGCCAAATTTGCAGGGCTACGCGCCTGAAGTGCACGGCATCGCCCGCAGTAATGCGAAGGTCACCGTCAGTCAGCAGGGCCGTGTTATCTATCAAACCACCGTTCCTGCGGGGCCGTTTAATATTCAGGATCTGCACGGTTCGGTACGCGGTACGTTGGATGTGCGGGTCGAGGAGCAGGATGGCAGCGTACAAACTTTTCAGGTCAATACGGCTGATATTCCTTACCTGACGCGCCCGGGCTATGTTCGCTACAACGCCGCGGTCGGCAAGCCATCGCGTTATAACCACGACGTTCAGGGCCCTGCGTTTTATAGCGGCGATTTTTCCTGGGGGGTGAGCAATGCATGGTCACTGTACGGGGGCGCGTTGCTCACCGGCGAGCGCTACAACGCCTGGTCGATGGGGATTGGACGGGATTTAAGCTGGCTGGGAGCGCTGTCGGCCGATGCGACGCAATCCGTGAGTCGGGTGAAGCATCAGGCTGAACAAAAAGGCATGTCCTTTAAGCTCAGCTATGCCAAAACCTTTGATGAGTACAACAGCGCGATTACCTTTGCCGGATACCGCTTTTCACAGCGTAACTTCCGCACCTTCTCGCAGTTTCTCGACGAGCAGTATGAAAGTAACAACAGCGCCGGCAACGAAAAAGAGATGTACACCGTTACCGGCAACAAAACCTTTTTTGCTGACGATCCGCATTTAGCGACCACGCTCTACCTCACCTATACCCACCAGAACTATTGGGATCGCGGTTCCCAGGATCGTTACGGGTTATCGATGGGACACAGTTTTTCCTTCGCGGGTATCCAGGGGATCAGCGCCAACCTTGCGGCTTATCGCTCTGAGTATCAGGGCAAACGGGACGACAGTCTCTCGCTTTCAATTTCAGTGCCATGGGGCGATGGCCGCTCTATGGATTATGAATTACAGAACAGCGGTAACCAGACCAGCCAAATGGTTTCGTATTCCGATAACCGCGATCGCAACAATCCGTGGCGCTTGCGCGCAGGGGTTTCCGGGGAAGGTCATACGGCATTTGATGGCTATTACCAGCACCGCAGCATGATGGCGGAACTGGAATCCAACGTCAGCTGGCAGCAATCACGCTATTTCTCCGTTGGCGGCACGGTACGCGGCGGCTTAACGGCGACGCGTCACGGCGCGGCGTTACATAACAGCCAGGCGTCAATGAATACCGCCAGAGTGATGGTTGATACCGATGGCGTTGCCAATGTGCCGCTTAACGGCGAACAGGCGCACTCAAATCGTTTCGGTATTGCCGTCGTACCGGACGTCGTCAGCTATCACAGCTTTGATACCCGTATCGATGTGGACGCCATGGACGAGGACATTTCCGCGACCAAAGCGATCGTGACTAACACCCTGACGGAAGGCGCCATTGGCTACCAGCGCTTTGCCGTCGCGCAGGGGCAAAAAATGATGGCGCTGCTGCGCCTGAAGGATGGCTCGGTGCCGCCGTTTGGCGCCGAAGTGTTTAACGCCAACGGCGTCAGCGTCGCCATGGTGATGGAAAACGGCATGGCCTGGATTGCGGGGGTGAATCCGTCCGAGCGTCTTTCCGTTGCCTGGGCTGGTCGTGCGCAGTGTCACTTACAGGTGCCGCAACAAATCAACCCGGAAGGTAACGTGCTGTTGCCTTGTGAATAATATCAATAACCTGAATGAATTTTGTCATGAATAATAAATCTCTTAATTTCGCGCGCCGTTGGCTTAAACCCGTGGCCTGTGGCCTGTTTTTTATTGCCCAGATCAATGCTTCGTGGGCGGGTATTGCGCTCGACCGTACACGCATGATTATCACCGGTGATGCTCGCTCGGTAAGTGCGAACTTAACCAACACCAGCCCGAGTATTCCCTTTCTGGCTCAGTCGTGGGTAGAGGACGCCCACGGAACAAAAATTACCTCGCCATTAATGGTCTTACCGCCGCTGCAACGGATTAACGGTGGGCAGAAGGGAATCGCCCGCGTGACGAAAACCAGCGGAGTTAACGCGTTGCCACAGGATCGCGAGAGTCTGTTCTATTTGAACGTGCGTGAAATTCCGCCAAAACCGGATAAGCCGAACGTACTGCAGCTGGCGATGCAGTCGCGGATCAAATTGTTCTATCGGCCGACAGCTATCGTGCCGGAAACGCCGGGGGCCGTGTGGCAAAACCAACTGACCTTTCACAAACAGGGTCAGCGCTGGACCGTGGATAACCCAACGCCATACTTCGTCACCTTAATCGGCTTAAGCCGCAAACCTGAAGCCCAGGGCGGCGGCAGGCTGACTGATTTCCCGGGGATTATGATCTCGCCGAAATCCTCCCTCGATTTCAAGGTTTCGGATGCCAGCGTCAGCCAGTTCAGCATGATGTACGTGAACGATTTTGGCGGTCACCCTGAATTGAAATTCAGCTGTACAGGCAATGTGTGTAAAGCATTGCCGATGGAGCAACAGCCCCGGTAAAGGACTCGTAAATGAAAAAGATGCTTTGCGCTCTGCTGATGGCAGGCATGGCCTGCTCGGTTCAGGCCACAAGCGGCCGCCATGATATGAGCAACGTTTCCGGCGAGTATGGCAACGTCCGCTTTCATGGCCGGGTATTCGTTTCGCCGTGCGTGCTGGATATGGCTTCACGCGATCAGACCATCGATCTCGGCGATATTTCCGCCAGCCGCTTTCGCCAGAGCGGCGATCGCAGCGATCCGGTATTGGTGACGCTGCACCTGAATGGCTGCTTAAAAGGCTCCGGGCACACGTTAAAGGATTTCCCTGGGCAGACCAGCGAGCTCCCTGAGCTGGCGCACAGTACGGTGGAGCGTGGCGTTTCGATGACTCTGATGGCCGAAAGCGCGCCGGAAAACAGCGATCTTGGGCGGATTCGCGGCGATGTGCGCGGCGCGGGCATTCGGCTACTGACCGAACGCAACCAGTTGATCCATCTGAATCAACCGCAACGCATGTGGATCCTCAAACCGGGCGATAACGCGATTCACTTTCTTGCCGCGCTAGAATCTTTTGGGCAGGAGGTGACCGCTGGCGACTTTAACGGTCTGGTCAGACTTAAGCTGGAGTATCTATGAGCGTATTGCACAAAGCACTGCTGTGGGTCGCCCTGGCGGGCTGTCCGCTGGCCGGGCAGGCATTTACCCTCGGAGAGGGAGAACCACAGGGCGGTTCGCCGCATCAGTACGATATTGAACTGAGCTCGCTGGATGTCAGCAAAAACCACGAGGGCGGCAGAACGGATCCGTTCACCTGGAATTTGGGCAGTTGGTATGTCGTGGATTTTCATTGTGAGCAGGCCGACATCTCGCGACAGCCGATTTACTACACAACCACGACCACCATGCCGCCTTCTAATCAGGGAGCGAACCGTTTTCGTCTGAATGAGTACCTGGATGTGGAAGTCCAGGTATGGGTCGCCGGGCGGTATAACAACTATGTTCAGGCGCCGTTCACCAACTTTTCGAATCGCTACAACGACCATAACTGCAAAAAGCGCAAAGGCTACGAGCGAGCTACTAACATTGAAAGTGGCTCTAAAGGGAAAGTGACGTTTATTGTCACTAAACCCATTATTAACGGCATCAATATTACCTCTCAGTCGCTGGTGGAGGTTGCTGGACGTCTGGGCAACGCGGGACCTACGCCGACAACGCCAATTTCCCGTGTGGTCATTAAATCCGGGCTCATTACCGTACCGGACAAATGCATCTTTAATCGGGGAGACAAAATCAGCATTGAATTTGGCGATCTGCCAGGCTCCGCCGCCCGGCTCAACGGCACCAACTACAGCAAGTCGATCCCCATTCATGTGGTCTGCGAGGGGGGGAGCTTCGATCAGGGCGCGTTGAACATTAATCTTGGCGTACAAACTACCACGGCGTCAGGCACGGCGGGGTTTAACGATCATCTCCTCGGCACGCTGAGCGGTGGCCAAAAACGCGACGACCTTGGCATTGTGATTAAAGACGCGAGCGGCGGCACCGTCGTGCCCAATCAATTCTACAACGTGAAGGGTTTTTACCAGAATCAGGGCGACTGGAATCTTACCGCCGCGCCGGTGGCAAAACCGGGCGTGGGAAGCGTTAAAGAAGGTGAGTTTGAAGCTTCTGCCACCGTTGTCGCGCAGTTTCAGTAGGGGGATGCCATGAGATTTACGGCGTTAATCGCGACCAGCGCGCTACTGCTTGGCGGCTTGGCGCAGGCCGACACTAAGCTGGTCGGCGGCGATATGTATTTTCACGGCACCATTCGAGCGTTGGCCTGCAGCCTTGTGCCAGGAGGCGACAAAATCGAGGTCGATTTCGGGCAAATCGCGACGCAGGATCTCTATCTCTCGGGGCGCAGTAAGCCGAAAAAATTCAGCATTGAGTTACGCGACTGCAACCCGGAGGTTTTTCGCGGGATCTCGGTCACTTTCAGCGGGCGTGAGGATGCGGAGTTGGCGGATCATCTGGCGCTGGATAGCAGTGAACAAGGCGCCTCCGGAATCGGCATTGGAATGAGCGAAGAGGATGGTACGGCAATCCGCCTTGATGAAAGCACGTCAGTCAAAGAGATTACTGAAGGCTCGATGACGCTGAACTTTTTGGCATGGGTCGCGGCGGAACCGTCGGCGATAAAAAATCAGACTCTCGAATACGGCCCCTTCAGCGCCAGCGGGACCTGGACGCTGAACTACCAGTAGCATGATGAACACATTGCATCGTATTGCGCCGCTGCCGGCGCAGAAAGTATTGCTGGTTGTCAGTCTGCTGTTCTGGGGCGGGGCAATGCATCTCTACTGGCCGAATAACGGCGGTAGCGGTTTGTCGTTGCCGCTAAATATTACGGCCTGGATTTATGCCGTTGTGCTGGCAGCTAGCGCATTGATGCTGGTACCTCGTCAACGCTGGCGGATAACTATACCCGCAGCTGGGTTTACGATGGGGGCGCTCATTCTGACGCTGCTTTGTCTGTTGACGCCTGAGGTTTGGCAGTCCGAGGCGCTACTGGTCGCGGGGGCGTTGCTGGGAGGCGTGCTTGTTTATTTGGCGACGTTGCAAATTCCGCTTACGACAAACACGCTGACAGTACTGCTGGCTCTGCTCTGGGGCGCGTGTGTCCTCGAATGTCTGGCGTTTACTTATCAGTACTGGCATTGGCCGGGGGTGAATTACTGGGAGTTTGCCTGGCGTCGCGGTACGCGCCCGTACGGTATTTTTCAGCAGGTTAATCTGATGGCCAGCTTCACGGCGTGTGGCGTGCTGCTGTCAGCATTGCTCTTTTTACGGCTACGTGGCGGATATCGAATTATCATCGCGATTGCTCTGGTGCTAATGGGATTTGTACTGCATGAGTCTCAGTCGCAAACCGGTTACCTGTCTGTGGCGGTAGGCGAGGCCTTGCTGCTGGCGGTTTTTCCTGCGCAGCGCCGTACGCTGCTGTTAGTTCTGCTGCCGCTGGCGATAGGCATGATTGCGGGCGCGCTTGCCCGCCATTTCTTGTCGGTGGTGACGGTTAATCACCTGACGACCTCCCAGGTGCGCTGGACGGTGTTGAAAGCATCGCTGGCATTATTTGCCGAACGTCCGTGGGCAGGATGGGGCGTGGGCAGTTTCGCCGCCGTGTTTCTTGAACGCGCGGGTCCGTTGGGGCTGAGCAGCATCTCGCATCCGCATAACGAACTGGCGCTGTGGCTGGTGGAGGGAGGGCTGATTGGATTGCTGGGGGCGCTTTGTTTTATGGCGAGTGGTTTATGGCTCTGGCTATACGGCAATCGCTGGCATCGCGCCTGTCTGGTGGCGGCGCTACCCGTCGTTATCCATATGTTGACGGAATACCCCGTCAGGCAGTCAACGCCACACTGGCTACTGCTGATTTTGTTGCTTCGTTGCGCAGACTGTAGGCGAAAGGGGGCACGGCTGCCGTTCACCCTGGCGACGCTGTTGCGTGCTGTGGCATTGATCGCGGTTGCTGTCATCACACCATTGCTGTTTCTCACGCTGCATACGCAGCAGCAACTGACGCTGGCGGAGCGACAATCAACACAGTGGCGTCTGGCCGAATCTCTCCCTGTGGGAGGCTGGCTGCTTGCCACTCGCTACCGGTTTGATGTCCAGATGGGGTATCTACAACGATATCAACATACCCGTGATGAGCGTTGGCTGGCAGCCGTTCGCCGCTGGGCGCCTGACTATGTGCGTGTTCAACCGGACCCGAATGTCTCCTTCACGCAGATCTTGCTGGCCTTACAGCTGCGAGATCTGGCTGAGGCGCATCGTCTGGCGACGCGCTTTTGTCTGTTATACCCGAATGATAGGCGTATTCCATGGCTGCAGAATGCGCGACGTCCTTTTAATCAAATAATGGAGTGAGATAAGCAAATCCTCTTATCGGCCCACGCCCATTACTGAGCCAGAACGACCTGCGCGAGCCGATCGGTGATGTTATCAAGCGTGCAAATCTTAATACGATGGTCCCGTGAATCAGAGAGGATAACCGTTTCTCCGTCGCCTTCGATTTCAAGAATAAATCTCGCCCCCAGGCGCCTGGAATTTTTATAGCGGGTGCTGATTCGTTGGGGAGAGCAGTCGTTGATGATGCTTAAATAGGGAAATTGCTGACGCAGGCTACGCCCGAGCAGCATTGCCTTAGCAGCCACACGAGGCTGGCCTGCAATAATCACAATGTCGGTCGGCGGATGCGCTCTGGCGGGTTGGGGACGATAACCGAGCAGAGTGACAATCGGCTCCATCATGAATGCAAAACCGCAGGCGGAAACCGGTTTTTCAGCAATACGGCTGGCGCAGGCGTCGTATCGGCCGCCACGGCTGATAATTAACTCGCGCTCCATGGCAATGCTGCGCCATTCAAAGACCAACTGACAATAGTCATTGGCGGGAAACAGCGCAGGATCGTATTGCCAGGCAATACCGGCTTGGGTCAGGGCGTGCTGAAGGCGCTGGAACCGATGACGGGAGTCAACGGTAATAAAATCCGCCAGGCAGGGCGCCGCAGGAGCAAGACGCTGAAGAAGGATATCCTCATGATGGATCAACCACTCCGGATGTTTCTCCAGCCAGTGCTGCTGCTCCGGGTTCAGCAAATGCGCGATGGGCTGATAATAATCGCGTAACGCCCGGCGGAAAGCCGCCAGCGAGGCCTCGTCACCCAGCATATTAATATGCAGTTCCGCCATTTCACCGAGGCCAATACGCCTGAAGAAAACCGCCTGCATAACCAGATGCTCGAGTTCGATATCAACGCCCGGCATGCCGAATGCTTCGACGCCAATTTGATGATTTTGCCGGATATCTCCATCCAGGGAGCGTTGACGGAACATGGCGCCTGAATACCAAATCCGGCTCATTACTGCGGTATGAGGGTTATCGGCCATCAGGCGTAGACATTCGGTTGTCCCATCGCCACGTAATTTTCCCTTGTCGGCCATCACCGGGCCGCCTGGGGCGAATAGCGATGTATGTTCAAGTAAGGGTAACCTGATTTGTTGATAGCCATGCTGGCGCAGAAACTGTTCAGCCTGAAGTTCCAGCCAGGTCCACTGTTCTGACGGGGAGGATTCATATTTACGCGGGCGGCCGCAATGTCTTGCCCGCAGCGGCCTTTCCATCTGGGCTTCAAGTTGCTGGCTCAACGCTTGCGAGGCGAGCAGGCAATTTTGCGCCAGTGCATGGCGGATTCTGGTCACCAGCGCCCGATTGACCGGTTGCCGGCAGAACTCCTGGAAGTGGGCCTGTCGCTGTTGCTCATTCTCACCGAGCTTGAGCCAGGCAGGATGAGGAACTATCAAACCTGAAGGCAGATTACCGTGACTATGGCACCCCGGGCTCCCGTCTTCGTCACATTCAATAAAGCGTTTTACGGCCAGGAAATAGGTTTCAGGTTCCAGCGGGCTGCATAGGTAGCGGCTGTCCCACAACGCGCCATGCCGTTGGTAACGACGATTATAATAAGGCACATAGCTGCGTCCGATATGCTGAATAAAACGGCTCAGCGCCTGTTTATCCGGAGCGCTGACCAGCAGCAGGATACGTGGAACGGCAAGTGACCAACTGTGAATAGACACGGCGTAACGTTGCGCCGCGTCTTGCATACACCGTTCGAAGGTTGAGTAATCCTCCTCGTGGCGGAATAACTCCTCGCTATTATGCCCGCGAAGCTGCGCCAGATGCGGCATCCCCGGAATAAATAATCTGTTTTTTCTCGGCATGTCCACGGTTCTCTGCTTAAGGATCTCGCTGTGTGTCAGGGTGAAATGCTGAAGGCGGGATAAGCGCCGCGACGAGTACCGTCCTGCCGCACGGTACCCAATCTGGACGTGTTTACTGACAGTGCTGTTGCAGCCAGTCAATGAGCGCTTTCTCTTCGAGCGACATTTGACGGGAGCTGGCGAGGTCCCATAGCCGTATCTCATTGTCGGTATTCAGCGTGATTATCGCGCGACACTGGCTTTGTAGGGCGGTTTGATGCTGGCGTTTAAGTTTGTTGCCGCTGCAATCCACCATCACGCTTAACTTCTCAATACGCTGGCGCAGAAGCTCCGCCAGCATCTGGGCCCGCAGGCCATCATCCTGACATTCACTGGTAATGACCACGTCTGGGTGAAAATGCCACAACGGATTATCTTTCTGGCTGACGGTCTGAATCAGTAGCAGCAGGCGTTCGATACCGATGGCAAAACCGCAGGCTGGCAACGCCTTCGGATTGAATAACTCCGCCAGGCCGTCGTAGCGGCCACCGCCGCAGACGGTACCCTGCGAACCCAGTTCATCAGTCACCCACTCAAACACGGTGCGGGTGTAGTAATCCAGCCCGCGCACCAGACGCGGATTGATGGTGTAGGGGATGTCGGCCTTATCGAGCAGTTCGCAGAGTAGCGAAAAATGGCGACGGGAGTCTTCGAACAGGTAATCCAGCAATCGTGGCGCCTGTTCCAGCATGGGCTGCATGGTCGGATTTTTGCTGTCGAGAATACGTAATGGATTGGTTTCCAGTCGTTTGAGGCTATCTTCATCCAATTGCTCACGATGAGCATTAAACCAGTCAACAAGGGCGGCTTTATGCGCCCGCCGTTCATCCGGCGTGCCCAGGGAGTTAATTTCCAGCCTGACATGTGGGGTCAGGCCCAGCTCCTGGAACAAATCCCGGACCATAAAAATCATTTCAGCATCGACGTCCGGCCCGGCCATGCCGAAGGCTTCAGCACCGAACTGCGTGAACTGACGCAGTCGTCCCTTCTGCGGGCGTTCATAGCGAAACATCGGGCCCTGATACCACAGGCGCTGGGTTTTGTTGTAACACAGATTATTTTCCAGCACCGCACGCATGCAGCCGCTGGTCCCCTCGGGACGCAGCGTAATCTGTTCGCCGCTTTTATCCGTAAAATTGTACATTTCTTTGGCAACGATATCTGTGGCTTCGCCAACAGCACGTTCGAATAAGGCGACCGGTTCCAGCAGGGGTAAGCGGATCTCCTGGTAGCCATAACGGTAGGTCAGACGACGGAATTTATTTTCAAGCCATTGCCAGATTGGCGTTTCGGCGGGCAGTACGTCGCGCATACCACGTATGGCTTTTAACTTTGCACTCATCGTTTATGACTCCTGATGCGAAATTCCCATATACTGTGCAGGTCTGGCGGGTTCCGGTTGGCGCTGCAACCCACCAGATTGTCCAGCGAGCAGCGGCAGTTTGCCGCTGCTCACTCTTATGCCGCCCGTTGCGCCAGGTCGGCGATTACGTCATCGATCAGCGCATCAATCCGGGAACTGTCCAGGTGGTGAGCGGTGGTGATCAGATGGGCCACGTTGCCGGACGTTGCCAGGCAGTGTTTCTTCCATACCCATTCAGAAGGCTTCGGAAAGACCACCGTGATGGAGTTTTTGTGGCACAGCGCGTCAATACCTGCTGCTTTAAAGCGATCCACGGCGTATTTCGCCATGTTGAGGCTGTGACCAATGCGGCGATGCCATTCGGCATCGGTATGGCTGCGAACGGCGGCCCACATCATCAAAGGGGTGTGACCGTTGCGTGACCCTGAAATCGTTTTATCGTGGGCGGAGATGTAGTCGATCTCTACGCTGATACGGTCGACGTTGGCTTTCTTGGCTACCACAATGCCGCATGGAATCGGGGAGCCGATCATTTTGTGTCCGGAAACGCCAATCGAATCGATACCATCCGCGAAGGTAAAGGGTTGTGGGTCCTCCACGAAAGGCAAGATCATGCCGCTTAGCGCGGCATCCGCATGCAGATAATAATCTTCACGTGGGATCCCCAGCGCAGCGATACGCTTCTGTATCTCAGCGATATTATCAACAGCGCCGCGTACCGTTGTGCCAATATTGGCGAAAATGATAGGATGGCGTTCGCCTGAGGTCCTGATTTTATTGATTAAATCGTCATAATCCATTTCTCCGTCTGGTTGAGATTCCACCAGTTGCGATTTGATACGCAGCAGTTTGACGATTTTAGCGACGGAATAGTGAGTATCTTTTGAATAGTAGAGCGTGCCTTCCGGGAACAGCTCTCTTCCCAGATAGCAACCAAACATATTACTTTCTGTGCCGCCGTTGGTGACATAGCCCCAGCTTTCCGCAAAGGGGATTTTGAATATGCCGGAGAAATACTCCATGACTTCTTTTTCAAAGTCGAAAGAGTTGAGTAAATAGTTACAGTACTCTCCCCAGTCACCACAGTTATTAATTGAGAAACGCAGAAAACGCTCCAGCATGGTGTAATCAAAATCAGCAGATTCAGGGTAGCCAATATTAAAGTAGCGATTTTTTACACAGTATGACCAAAATGCATCGAGTTTATTTTGATCGGCAATAGATAAAGACATATGAATCTCCATATTTATGTTGGTGAATAAAATATTATTTTTGAAGGTAAAGAATATCCTGGCCTTTTTTATTACGTCCGGCCGCGACAAAAGAAAACAGAGGAATGGTTACCATCATCATAATTGTGCCCCAGAAAATGGAATCAGTACCCGAACCGAGCAGGGCGAATATACTGTAAATCATACCGATGACAGTCAGGACGCAATAAAACATAAAGCCACGTCCACGGTTGAGCTTTTTAGAAACCATGATGATAGGTAGCGCGATAATGGCATACATATAAGGCAGCAGGGAGGCAAATACCGACATCAGAATCACCACCTGGAACTGTTTGGCGAGATCGGGGGAAGCCGTCAGTAACAGCACCAGACTCATCAGCACGCCAGAAATAATCAGACCTTTCATCGGGACATCATTTTTATTGGTCTCGGCGAAAACCTGCGGAAATAACCCCTGTTTCGCCCCGGCCCGCGGCCCTTCTGACTGTAGAATCAACCAGCCGGAAATGGAGCCAAAGCAGGCGATAATACTCAGCGCGGAGGCGATGTTGCCGGCCATATCGCCAAACATATAGCGTGCCGCATCGGCGAATGGGGCGGCAGATTTGACCAGTTCGGCGTGGGGAACCAGGCCCATGATAACGGTACAGCTACCGACGTAACATACGGAGGCAATCAGCAGACCATATACGGTTGCGCGAGGCACCGTGCGTTCAGGATTTTCCACCTGTCCGCTGGAGACCACGGCGGATTCCACCCCTAAGAAACCCCACAGCGCAATGGAGGCCGCGGAGACGATGGCTGAGCTGTCGCTGTTGCCCGTCCCGTTGTAGACTTCAGAGAACATTTTCGGGTCAAACCAGAACCAGCCGACAATGCCCACACCCAGCACCACGACCAGCATGCAGCTGGCGGTGAAGGACTGCGCGCGCCCGGCCGTTTTAGCCCCCAGGCTGCCTAAGGCAATAAATGCCCACAGAATCGCGATAGCGGTGATACAACCGTAAACCGGATTATGCAGCGCCGGGAAGAAGTAGCTCAGATAGCCGACCCCGGCGACGAGGAGCGCGACGTTGCCAATCCAGGCGCTGATCCAGTAGCAAACCGTCGTCTGAAACCCGATGAAAGGGCCAAACGCATCGCTGGCATAGGCCACGATCCCTCCTGCGCGAGGGGTAATGAGGCTGGTTTTAGCGAAAACCAACGCCAGCGCAATTACGCCAATAATAGTAAACAACCATCCCCATAGTGAAATATATCCCACTCCGGCGAGATTGGTCGGCAACATAAAAACACCGGAACCCATCATATTTGATGCGGTCACAAGGGTTAGTGCCGTTAACCCCATTTTTTGCGCAGTACCCGCGCTGACGCTTCCCATATATATCCCCTCTGTATTAAGTAAATGCTTACTTGGTTATTAAGCGCATTTTTTCACAGGGTAGGTGCGGGAATATGATCTACATCATTTTTTGAAAATGATATGCGCGAATATATATTAATTTCTGTGTAGTTTTTAAACAGTGATTGGGTAATTCACTCCGTCCCCTTTTTTATTTAATCATCAAGGTCAGTGGTGATTGTGCAGTAAATAACGGACGGGCTAATTTTTATAGGCGGGCGCTACAGTGAGTGGCTGCTGATTTTTCGGATGCAAAAAATAAGGGGCAAAAGCCCCTTTATCTTTATTTCAACGCATCTTGTTATTAAGTTTCACCGCTCAGCAGGTGGTTTACTGGACCGGCTGGTACTTTTCGCCATGCTAGCAAACACGCCGTCGCGGAATATCCATGCGTGCACTAATGCCGCCGAGAGATGTAGCAACACCACCGCAAAGAGCAGTTTAGCTAACAGGCGATGGGCGTCGTGAAACCAGGCAAAAAGCGCCGGGCTGGTCGGGGTAATGGCCGGAAGGTTAAGTCCTTCAAACATAACTATCGGAACGCCCGCAGCCGACAGTTGCGCCCAGCCAAGCAATGGCATTGCCAGCATCAGCGCGTATAGCGCCCAGTGTGACGCTTTTGCCGCCAGCACCTGCCAGCGTGAGAGCTCCGCAGGAAGATGTGGCGGCCGGCTATAAAACCGGTTGGCCAGGCGAATGAGCGCCAGCAGCAAAATAGCGATCCCCAATGGCCGATGTACATCCACCAACCAAATGCGATGGTGTAATGAAGTCATCATAGCGGCGCCGATGAACAGCATGGCCAGGATCATGATTGCCATCAGCCAATGCAGATATCTCGCCAGAAGGTTGAAATGCTGCGGCGCGCGCCTTTGGTCAGGTTTATTCGATATCATTTAACCTCCTGTTTTTGCACGGCTTCGGTTGCTTTGCCGTAGCCAATTTCCCGTTCGCGACGGCTCCAGGAATGCGAATAGGCGCCAGAGCGCGCATTTAAGACGGGGTCGTTAGAGACCTCTACTCCAGCAGGCACGATGGAGGGATCAAAGTTAACGTCACGGCAGGCGCCTTCGGCTTGGGCGACGAGTTGGGTGACTTTGAGCGTACCGGCGACGACCTGCTGGCGATCCTTTGGCCATGGCTGCGAAGGGTCATCCACCGCGTCGCCAGATTGGGCGAGTTGCAATACCAAATCCCAGTAAATAGGATGCTGAGAAAGCCGCTGCTGTAATTGTTCGAACAGGAAGTTATGGTCGGCTTTCTGTCGCTGTTCATCAGCGATAGAGACAAATGGATCGTGCGGCCGCATCATCCAGCGTACGGGCTGGCGCTGGCGGTCAGCGTTCACAAGATAGAACGCGTTAATGCTGAAAAATGTCGCCCCGGCAAAGCCGCCTGGCGCTGGCTTTTGCGCCGCCCACTGCAAATATTTACCGGCTTCCGGGTAGGCCTGTAAAAATGCCGCGAGACGTTGCGGATCGGGCTTACCGGTGGCCGGGTCGACGGCGGTGGCCTTCTTCATGGCAAGAAAGCCCTCCGGGTTTCGCGTGGCGAAGTAGGGCTCGTTGTTCATTGCCATGCGCCATTGCTGTTGATCGTCCGTTTTCAGTAGCAGCGCCATGCTCAGGGTTTTCGTTGAATTATCAGCCGCGTGTGGATTACCTGCGCCAATGGAGAATCGCCCTACAGCGGGGGTTTTCGACTGTGAAAAGAGCCGCGCGGTGGAATAAGAAACGGCTGGAGCGGCTGGCTCGAACGTCCCGGTAAAACAGATCCCTTTGCCGTGTGCCCGGCGAAACCCGGCAGGAAAAGGCTTGTCTGGATCGGGGACTAATGACTGGCTGGTGGTTCGCGAACCCAGCCAGCCTGAGGTCCAGGCGAATGCCGCCGCCGTTGCCCCGACGATGACCGCGATGGACGCCAGCGCGCGCCAGGTATTTGGGGATCGGAAATCCAGTTTTGACATAGACCTTTTCCTGTTATTAAGTTTTATTCCACATCACGCTTACTTTATTTCAAATAATGCAGTTAATATCGTGAAAATACAGGGGCATTATTGATGTGTGGACGTTGTCGCTATATTTTTGTATGTGCTGGGGAAGATTGTGTTTATTATAATTTAGTTGGTTGTGTTTCTTCTTTAACCGCATTTTTATTCTTCATGAATTATCATGATAATAATTATAATTGGTGCGCGAACGAAAGAAACAATATCACGAAAAGTTTATACTTCTGTGCAGTTAACGTGATAATAAAAAATGTCATTATCCGCGCTGGATGACGGGCATCACCGACCCGATTCAGGGTATAGTGAAAGCCAAAGTGGTCTCGGAATACATTGCCTACAGCGTGACGAGGGTAATGTGTTGAGCTATATATCTATGTTGGATAAATTTCACTGAAAAATCAAAGTGATGAACGATAAAAAATGGATTAAAGCAGAAGACGTGGCGAAGCTTGCCGGCGTTTCCCGTTCAGCCGTCTCCCGCGCTTTCACGCCTGGGGCCTCGGTGTCGCCGAAAACCCGCGCCAAAGTGCAGGCCGCCGCGGAAGCTCTGGGCTACCAGGTCAATATCATCGCCCGTACGATGAACACCGGCAGCAGCAACTTTATCGGCATCATCACTTCGGGGTTCGATAACCCTTTTCGCAGTAAACTGCTGGCGCCGCTCATCCACCAGCTGGCGCTGCATGGATTTATGCCATTGTTGATGAACGCCGATGATCCGCAGCAGTTAGCCCCTTCGCTAAAACATCTTCTCAGCTACCACGTCGCAGGCGTCATTATCACTTCCGGCGCGCCGCCGCTGGAGTTGGCTGAGGAGTATCTTGCGCGAAAAATTCCCGTTACGCTTATCAACCGTCACGCTGAGCTTCCCGGTTGCGATCGCGTCAGCAGCGATAACGCGCTCGGCGGGAAACTGGCCGCTGAGCTGTTGCACGCAGGCCAGTGCCGGGACGTCGGTTTTATTGGCGAAAATCGTGACAATTTCAGTACCCGTCAGCGCTACGAGGGTTTTATCCGCCATGCCAGCGGGCTGGCTGTTACGCCGCATTTCTGCGAAACGGGCGGTTATCAGTCCGGTTTTGCGGCCGCTCGCCGGCTCGCCGCGGAAAGGCCAGGATTGCAGGCGCTGTTTTGCGCCACGGATATGCTGGCGATTGGGGCGATGGATGGGCTACGAGCGGATAATCCAGCAGCCGTCCTGCCGGCGATTATTGGCTTCGACGATATTCCCCAGGCGGAGTGGCAGCCTTATCAACTTACCACTATCCAGCAGGATACCACGCAGTTGGCTTATCACGCGGTGGAGATGCTGGTCAGCCGGATCGCCAAATTCAATCAACCTTCACGTCACCGTGAAGTTGCTGTGAAATTAATAATTCGTAATAGCGCTAAATGAAAAATTCATTTTATGATGAATCGATCACAGAATTATCGCTAAAATCCATCCACACTCACTGCGCTCTTCGGGGCTTTTTTAAATAAAATTGCACACGTGTGCAAAAGGAGTAAATGATGACATCACTGGATTCCTCTGCGCTACAGGCCCGCTATCGCCTGGCCTGCGAGCTGGCGAAAGCGGGTGCCGAGCTGGCTTTCGAATATTATCAGCAGCGCGAGGCGCTGGCGGTAGAGCATAAGGGCAATGACCTACAGGACGTGGTGAGCGTGGCCGATAAACGCGTAGAAGCCTTTGTTAAGCAGCGCATTACTGACGCGTTTGCGGAGGATGGTTTTCTCGGCGAAGAGAGCGGTACGCAGATGCCGGACGCCAGGGTGCTATGGGTGGTTGATCCCATTGATGGCACCAGCTGTTTTTTGAATGGGCTGCATACCTGGTGCTTGTCGCTGGCGATCGTCGTTGACGGCGAGCCGGTGGTTGGCGTCGTCTACGATCCCAATCATCGTGAACTGTTCCACGCGCTACGGGGCCATGGCGCCTGGCTCAATGAGACGCCAATCCGCCCACATCCCGCAGCAACGGTCAAAGAAGGGGTGATGGGCGTCGGAACGTCGCATCGGGTGACGCCGGCGCAGTTCCTGCCTTTTCTTGACGCGCTGCTCAGCGATGGCGGCATGTTCATCCGCAATGGCTCCGGCGCGTTGATGAGCGCATGGGCGGCCGCCGGGCGCCTGATTGGCTACTACGAACCGCACATGAACCCGTGGGATGCCTTACCCGGTCTGGTGTTGATGCGCGAAGCGGGGGGAGTCGCCAACGACTTTCTGGCGCAAGAGGGGATTCGCCATGGTAATCCCCTCCTGCTGGCCAGCCAAACGCTGTATCCCCAACTACAAAAGATGATCCTTCAACCATTACATTAACCCTTACAGGTTCGGGCTGTTTCTGATTATGTACCCTACACAATAACGATAACGACCCTCACGGACGAAGCACATCAATCAGTCAAGCCTCCGACCGTCGGAGAAACTATTATGTCTGGAATTATTCATTTTTTCCGGGCGTCGCCGCCGCAAGCGGGCGCCGCGTTTGATGAAAAACGTTTTCGCCGGGTACGTTGGCAAACGTTTATTGCTATGACCCTGGCCTACGTGACGTTCTACGTCTGCCGCTTATCGTTCACCGTGGCGAAAAGCGCGCTGGTGGAATTAGGCATTACCCCAACGGAATTGGGGATGATTGGCTCGACGTTATTCTTTAGCTACGCCATCGGCAAACTGGTTAACGGTTTTATCGCCGATCATGCCAACGTAGTGCGCTACATGAGCCTTGGGCTATTGCTCAGCGCCGGGATGAACCTGCTGATGGGCATGACCACCAATGCCATGCTGCTGGCTATCTTTTGGGGGATCAACGGTTGGGCGCAGTCGATGGGCGTCGGTCCTTGTGCGGTTTCGCTGGCGCGCTGGTACGGCTTTAAAGAGCGGGGAACGTTTTACGCCATCTGGTCGACGGCGCATAACATCGGCGAGGCCATGACCTACATGGTGATCGCCGCGGTGATCGCGGGTTTTGGCTGGCAAATGGGTTACCTCTCCACGGCTGCGCTCGGCGCCGCTGGCGTGGTGCTGTTGCTGCTGTTTATGCGCGATTCGCCACAGAGCAGCGGCTTTCCCTCCATTAACGTGATTCGTGATGAACCGCAGGAAGAGACTGAAGCGCGGGGATCGGTGTTTAAAAACCAACTGCTGGCATTGCGTAACCCGGCGCTGTGGACGCTGGCGCTGGCATCGGCATTTATGTATATCGACCGTTATGCGGTGAACTCGTGGGGGATCTTCTTTCTGGAGCAGGATAAAGCCTATTCCACCCTTGAGGCTTCAGGCATCATCGGCGTTAACGCGATCGCTGGTATCGCCGGGACGATCATCGCCGGCATGCTCTCTGACCGCTTTTTCCCGCGCAATCGCAGCGTCATGGCCGGGTTTATCAGCCTGCTGAACACCGCGGGTTTCGCCTTAATGCTCTGGTCGCCGCATAATTACTACACCGACATTCTGGCGATGATCGTCTTCGGCGCGACCATCGGCGCGTTAACCTGTTTCCTCGGAGGGTTGATCGCCGTCGATATCTCTTCACGCAAAGCGGCGGGGGCAGCGCTGGGAACCATTGGTATTGCCAGCTATGCCGGGGCGGGGTTGGGCGAATTTCTGACCGGGATCATTATCGATAAAACCGCGATCCTCGAAAACGGGAAAACGCTTTATGATTTCAGCACGCTGGCGTTGTTCTGGATAGGCACCGGATTGGGTTCCGCGTTACTCTGTTTTACCACCGCCGCCATCGTCGCCCGACGCCATGCCGTCGAACGGCAGACTTCATTCTCCTCATAACTGATTAATCGATAAGGAAGATTTTATGATGCCTGCAAGACATCAGGGCCTTTTACGCCTGTTTATCGCCTGTGCGCTGCCGCTGCTGGCGATGCAATCCGCCGTCGCGGCGAACTGGCAACTGGAAAAAGTGGTGGAGTTAAGCCGCCACGGCATTCGTCCGCCAACGCCCGGCAATCGTGAAGCTATTGAAGCAGCGACCCAGCGTCCATGGACCGAATGGACTACCCACGATGGGGAGCTGACCGGACATGGCTATGCGGCGGTCGCCAATAAAGGGCGCGCGGAAGGGCAGCATTATCGCCAGCTTGGCCTGCTGCAGGGGCAGTGTCCCAGCGCGGAGGATATTTATGTTCGCGCCAGCCCGCTACAGCGTACCCGGGCAACTGCTCAGGCGCTGGTGGATGGAGCATTTCCCGGCTGCGGCGTGGCGATTCATTATGTCAGCGGCGATGCCGATCCGCTGTTCCAGAGCGACAAGTTTAGCGCGACGCAAACCGATCCCGTCCGCCAGCTGGCGGAAGTGAAGGCGAAAGCCGGCGATCTGGCTAAGCGTCGGCAGGCGCTGGCGCCGACGATCCAGTTATTAAAAGCCGCGGTTTGCCAACAGGATAAACCGTGCCCCATTTTTGATAAGCCCTGGCAGGTGGAGCAAAACCAAAGCGGTAAAACTACCATTAGCGGGCTGAGCGTGATGGCCAATATGGTTGAAACGCTGCGTCTGGGCTGGAGTGAAAACCTGCCCTTAAGCCAGTTGGCGTGGGGGAAGATTACCCGCGCCAGCCAGATCACAGCTATTCTGCCGCTGTTAACGGAAAACTACGATCTCAGTAATGACGTGCTGTACGCCGCGCAAAAGCGCGGCTCGGTGCTGCTCAACGCGATGCTGGACGGAGTGAAAGCGGACGCCACGCCGAACGTACGCTGGCTGCTGCTGGTGGCTCATGACACCAATATCGCGATGGTGCGCACGCTGATGAATTTTAGCTGGCAGCTGCCGGGCTACAGCCGGGGCAATATTCCGCCGGGCAGCAGTCTGGTTATAGAGCGCTGGCGCAACAGCAAAAGCGGCGAACGTTATCTGCGCGTCTATTTCCAGGCGCAAAGCCTGGACGACCTGCGACGCCTGCAGATGCCGGATCGTCAGCACCCGATGCTGCAACAGGAGTGGCGTCAGCCTGATTGCCAGCAGACCAGCGTGGGCACGTTATGCCCGTATCAGTCCGCGCTGGAGGCCTTAGGTAAACAGATCGATAAAAGCGCGGTACCGCCGGTGAATATGGTTCTTTAATCAGCGCAAACGCCATAATCCTTAGCAGAAATAGAAGGAATATGGCGTATTGCTTAAAAGCGTTAGTGATTCGAGTAATTACAATAAACTCGAATGATATTTTAAGTCTTTATGTAACGTGTTTATTAAGTTGTTTTTGGATTTTTTAGGAAAATATTTAGAGGGCAGGGATTGTTCATCACCTACGTGTTGGTTACCATTTTTAAAATCAATCCTTTGGTGATAAGGAGAAAATAACACTACTATAAACACTCGCAGCACAGATGTTAGTTGATTCAGTAAGTGAACAGTGTAGTGGTTTAATTTATATTATTCATACAAGCATTGATGCTGAGGGTTTTATTTATTCTTTGTTACAGTATCTATTAAATCATATCATTAATTTATAACGGCTGCGCTTGATATCTTCTTCATTGAGAAAATGAAGTGCATATCTCTTTAGCAAATTGAAATAAGGAACCCCCTACATGGCATCAATACCTGTGGCTGGGCCAGGAATTGGAGTGGTGAGAAATAATATGAAGGATGCACGGAATTATGGGCAGTCAAGAGGAATGGCACTTCCTAAAACTTATTACTGGTTCTATCAAAAAGTTAGAAATAAAGGGCCTTGGGATTATAAACAGTTTGACCCATATTGGGCAGAATTTGGCAATTTTAACTTTGGTGCAGCAGGGTATGCAGCTGGTATCCTTTCCGGGATCCTCTTGGTTGGTGCAGGATGGGCACAAAAGCGCGCAGGAACTTCCAGACCTGAATGGGGAATATGGTATAAAGATGCACCTTATGGTGATGATCCTACTGATCAATACTGGATAAGAGAGGGCATTAAATATGCGATTGAGAACGGCTATTAAATGGTTACATGGTCTGCTCACGACCATACTCCTGATGATGGTTATCGGTTTCATGACATCAACTCCCGGAAGCGAACAGCGTTCTGAGGATAAAGTTATTACATCACAACAATTGGATAGCCATACTTGGCTTTATGTCACCGGTTTTAGCGGTGGTGGGGCAACAGTAGCAGATTCTTATCGTTACTACCTTACCGGTAAGATTGAAGGTAATGCTGCGACCGAGCTGGCGAAACGGGTTCCGTTCCTTATTGCTGCTGGTAGTGGCGCAAACGTCAGCGTAGAGGGAGAGGTAATAAATATCAGCTATAGCGGACGCGTTTTTTCATTCAGTAATTCGATTGTTTATGAATATAAGGGAGAAACATTCAGGCCGCAGGTGAGTTTTCAGGCCCGAAATTAGGGAGGCAACGCTCTCATTAAAAAGAGCCCTCCTGGCCCGTTATTTCTCCACATCATTCCCTTTTCTTCAGCTATTCACCTTCATCGCCATAATAGAGCTTGCCGATCTTAATTAGCGGTCGGCCCTGGGATTTTCGGTGCAGATTGCTATCGCGCAGCGAATAGACGCAGCCGCAGTACTCCTGCTGGTAAAAGCGCTCGCGCTTGCTGATATCGATCATCCGCGAGGATCCGCCCTGTTTACGCCAGTTATAATCCCAGTAGACCATGCCTGGATAATGCCCGGCAGCGCGCTCGCCGCAGTCGTTGATTTGCTGCATGTTCTTCCAGCGTGAAATTCCCAGCGAACTGCTGATAACGCTAAAGCCGTGCTCGTAGGCATAAAGCGCCGTGCGTTCGAAGCGCATATCAAAGCACATCGTGCAGCGCACACCGCGCTCGGGTTCCCATTCCATCCCCATGGCCCGCGCGAACCAGTTATCGGTGTCATAATCGGCATCGATAAACGGCACACCGTGTTTGTGCGCAAAACGAATATTCTCTTCCTTGCGGATTTCATACTCTTTCTGCGGATGAATGTTGGGGTTATAGAAGAAGATGGTGTAGTCGATACCGGAGGCCTGAATCGCCTCCATCACTTCCCCGGAGCAGGGAGCGCAGCAGGAGTGGAGCAGCAGTTTATCGGCTCCGTTGGGCAACGTCAGCTGTGGGCGCTGGAACTCGGACATCAAGTCATTCCTGAAGTAAATACATCCAGCGCCAACTGTAGCATGTTGAAGGGCTGCTATCCTTCCCCAGAAATGTCAGGCCGCGCAACCTCACGCGGCGCTGAATTCATCTCAAATTAACCTCTCACGCCGAGATAGCCGTGGATCGCCATATAGATCCCCACCGCGCCGATTAGCACGCTGGAAAAGTAGGGGGCCCGGCGGGCGAGCGTGTTAAAACCACTCCAGCGTTTGGCCACCTGGCGAACGCTTACCGCCGCGCCAACGCCGACGGTGACCAGCGTCAGCGCCAGGCCGATGCTGAAAGAGAGGACCAGCGTCGCACCTAAAGTCAGGGCTTTGAGCTGGATGCAGATAAGCAGTACGGTGATCGCCGCCGGGCAGGGAATCAATCCGCCGGTCAGGCCGAACAGTAAGATCTGCCAGTTGGTGACCTCCCGGCCGTCAAAGCGACGTTGAATATCGTTCGCATGGGCCCGCTCGTGGGCGTCCTGATAGGCCTGACTTCCTTCCTCAAGGCCGTCCAGTTCATGATGATGATGTTCATGAAACGCCAGATCATAATCGTGGGTATGGCGCTGGTGGCCGAGCGTCAGGCGTACGTTAAAGTCATGCGGTTCCGGGATGGTCTGCGCGGATTCTAAATAATCGCCTCTATCAACAAAAGAGAACATCTGCGCGAAGCTGCTCCCGCTGCGCCGTGTCGCCAGTGAGACATCGCCAGCGGCCCATCGGTTACCACTTAGCGTGCGTATGCGCCAGCGCGGCGGTTCTCCTTCTTCGAAGATAGAAAGGGCGATTTTACCGTGGCCGGTGTCGACGATCTGGGTTTCATCATCATGATGATGCTCATCCCGATCCTGCATGGCCTGCAGCCAGTTACGTTCACCGCGCCAGGTGCGCCAGAACATCCATATTGCGGTACCGAGAATGATGAACGCGGAAAGCAGCTGCAGCCAGGGTTCAGCCGCTTCGGCGGTAAATTTCTGGCTAAAATACATGCCGCCAAAGGCGATCAGCCAGACGATGGCGGTATGCGAAAGGGTCGCGGCGAGGCCCAGCATCACCGCCTGACGTACCGTGCCTTTAATGGCGATGATGAACGCCGCCATCATGGTCTTTGAATGGCCCGGTTCCAGGCCATGTAGCGCGCCTAACAGAATGGCGCTGGGAATGAAAAACCAGGCATTGCCCTGCTGAAGTAAAGGTAAGAATTCGTTCATAAGAAGAGAGTAGGTTGTCGTTGGTGAACGGGATTCTACTCCCCCCCAGTATAAGATACTACCCCCCAGTAGATTACAAACCTATAATTGAGGCATTGAGTTCGCCAGTGAGGTTAACGTGTCGCATACGATTCGGGATAAAAAGAAGCTGCAGGCCAGAGCCAGCAAGATTGAAGGGCAGGTGAGCGCGCTGAAAAAGATGCTGGATGAGCCGCACGAATGCGCCGCCGTGCTGCAGCAAATTGCCGCTATTCGCGGAGCGGTAAACGGACTAATGCGTGAAGTGATCAAGGGCCATCTGACGGAACATATCGTTCATGAAGGCGATGAAGTGAAACGTGAAGAGGATTTGGACGTGGTGCTGAAGGTGCTGGATTCCTATATCAAATAGTGTCCACGGATAGCGCCGGCGGCGACAGACGCGCCGCCGGCTTCAGCATTAGCTGTGTTTGTTTTTCATCTCAAAACGCGGTGATACCAGGCCGTACAGCGTCCAGCCCATAAAGGTCACAATCGCGCCGTAGAGCATCGCCTCTTCGCCGGAGGAGTACAGCGCATAGAAGCTGTATACCGCACCGATAAAGGCAATCACGTTGGTGGATCGCGCTTTGCCCGGTTCCACATTGGCCATTTTCTGGATAATCGCCAGCGCGGCCATCGACAGAATGTACGGGATGATGTTAGTCACCACCGCCAGGTTAACCAGCACGTTGAACTGGTTGCTCAACGACGGGCTAATGGTCATCAGCGACAAGCCGGTTTGCAGGATAACGATGGTCAGCATCCCCTGAATCGGCGCGCCGGAAGCCGAGACGCGGGAGAAGATTTTCGGGAAGTAACCTTCGTCAGACGATGATTTAAAGACCTGCGCGATGGTGAACTGCCAGCCGAGCAGCGAACCGCAGCAGGACATCACCATCAGCCCCATAATCACTTTACCTACGCCAGGCGTGAACATCTGGGCAAACGCCAGGCCAAACGGCGCCGTGGAGTTAGCCAGATCCATGTTTGGCACGATCCCGGCGATGACGTTGGTCGAAACGATATAGATAACCGCCGCGCCGAGGGTACCGCCGAGTACGGCGATCGGCACATTACGTTCCGGGTTTTCGACCACATCGGTGTTGGCGCAAGCGGATTCCAGACCGAGGAAGGCCCATAGCGTCATGGCGATAGACGAACCTACGGCGCCGAAGAACGGCACGTGGTGCGGGTTCCAGGACTCGACGTACATCGTCGGGCTAAACCAGAACCAGCCGATAACGCACAGGCCGACAACCGGAATGATCACCCCCCATACGGTGATGCTACTGATCTGGCCGGTAATGCGCGCGCCGCCGAAGTTGGCTACGGTACAGATCCACAGCACCCCGATAGTCGCCAGGCCAATCTGCACCGGCGACAGGGTGGCGCCGAACAGCTCGGTGCCATAACCCACCGCGGAGATAGCGATGGCGACGTTGGCGATCAGCAGCGAGACGCCGTAGGTATAGTTGGCCATAAAGTTGCCAGACTTGCCGAACGCGTACTCGGCGTAACCGCCCATCCCGCCTGATTTACGGCTAAACATCCCGCATTTGGCGAAGGCCCACGCCAGCGCCATCGATCCTACCGCCGTCACCAGCCAGGAGATAATGGAGATAGTCCCCACCTCCGCCAGCTTGGTGGGCAGCATGATGATGCCGGAGCCCATCATGTTGACCATGGTTAAGATGGTGAGCTGTACCACTCCCATCTTGTTACTGGATTTGCTCATACAGTTTCCCCTTTCAACAGCGCGCTTTGTTTCTCGCTTTCCGCGATGACATAGCACCAGACCTGTTTACGGCCATCGTGCTCCTGGATATAAACCCCCTGCAGTTCCGGCGCGAAGCCCGGCAGCAGGTTGATCCCTTCTTCCAGTGCGGTGAAGTACTGCAGCACTGCGCCGCCCCAGACTTCGCCCGGGACTACGCACAGCACTCCCGGCGGGTAAGGCAGGGCGCCTTCAGCGGCCACGCGGCCTTCGGCTTGCGGCAACGGCACCAAATCGACCTGGCCGCGCAGATAGGCGTAGTTAGCCTCTTGCGGGTTCATCACCACCCGTGGGAAGTGATCTTTACGGAACATCTCTTTTTGCAGCTGCTTGACGTTGTGACGGGCGTACAGGTCATGCATTTCCTGACACAGCTGGCGCAGGGTATATCCGGCATAACGTTCTTTGTGCTGGCTGTAGATAGACGGCAGAACTTCCTGCAGCGGCGCATCGGCGTCGAGCAGTTTATCGAAGCGCGCCAGCAGGGCGACCAGCTGCTGCAGTTTGGCCATATCTTCCGCTGGGGTCAGCAGGAACAGAATGGAGTTAAGGTCGCATTTTTCCGGTACCACGCCGTTTTCACGCAGGAAGTTGGCGAGAATGGTGGCCGGTACGCCGAAGGAGTCATATTCGCCGCTGGCGGTATTGATACCCGGCGTGGTCAGCAGGAGTTTGCATGGATCGACAAAGTACTGATGCTCGGCATAACCGTCAAAGGCGTGCCAGCGTTCGCCTGGGCCAAACTCGAAGAAGCGCAGGTCAACGGCGATTTGCGCGGTTTCATATGACTGCCACGGTTTACCATCGACCATTTTTGGCACAAATGGACGGATGTGCTTACAGCTTTCAAGGATCAGCTTACGCGCCTTGATGCCGTTCATGACGCAGTCCATCCACATGTTGCGGCCGCTCTCGCCTTCATGCATTTTGGCGTTGATATCCAGCGCGGCAAACAGCGGATAGAACGGGCTGGTGGAGGCGTGCATCATAAAGGCGTTATTCAGACGCTTATGCGGAACGTAACGCTGCTGGCCTTTGATATGGCTGTCTTTTTTGTGGATTTGCGAGGTTTGGGAGAAACCGGCCTGCTGTTTGTGCACCGACTGGGTTACCAGAATGCCCGGATCGTTTTCGTTCAGCTCCAGCAACAGCGGCGAACAATCAGCCATCATCGGAATGAACTGTTCATAGCCGACCCACGCGGAGTCAAACAGGATGTAATCGCACAGATGACCAATTTTATCGACCACCTGACGAGCGTTATAAATGGTGCCGTCGTAGGTACCTAACTGGATCACCGCCAGGCGGAACGGGCGGGCATCCTGTTTCCGATTCGGCGCCACTTCACCGACCAGCTCGCGCAGGTAGCGCTCCTCGAAGCAGTGGGCGTCGATACCGCCGATAAAACCGTACGGGTTACGCGCGGTTTCCAGATAGACCGGTGTCGCCCCGGCTTGCAGCAGCGCGCCATGGTGATTGGATTTATGGTTGTTGCGATCGAACAGTACCAGGTCGCCCGGGGTCAGCAGCGCGTTGAGCACCACTTTGTTAGAAGAGGAGGTGCCGTTGAGCACGAAGTAGGTTTTATCGGCGTTAAAGACTTTTGCCGCATGCTGTTGGGCAATGCATGGCGCCCCTTCGTGGATCAGCAGGTCACCCATGGCGACGTCGGCGTTGCACAGGTCGGAGCGGAACAGCGTCTCGCCGAAATACTCGACGAACTGATTACCGGCCGGATGACGGCGGAAGAATTCACCCCCCTGATGCCCCGGGCAGTCAAAGGCGCTGTTGCCCTGTTTAACGTAATCGACCAGCGCGCTAAAGAACGGCGGACGCAGTTCGGTTTCATATTTATGCGCAGCGGCTTCTAACTGGCGGCCGTAGAAGTCGTTACGGGTTTCGTCGTGTTCAAATACCCCCTGCACCGAAGCCATATACTCGGCCGGGACAACTTCTTCTTTATTAATAGCGATAAATACCGGGATGTTATAGCCGGTAGCCTTTAACTCATCGAGTTTACCGCATTCGATATCTTCCAGGGTTAATACTACCGCGGCCACATCAATAAAGTTGGTTTCGCTAGTATTGACAATATTACGCTGGGTAGAAAAACAGTTTGGACATGTACGGCTAACGGCAATTTTTAAATCAGTCATTGTTATCTCTTTATTTTCAGATAATAGCAGGCCCTCAATTTCTCGAATGAGAAATTGATTACGCCGGACAAAAGGTAATAGTCTGCCGCTGATATAATAAATATCAGTAGAGTACCTTTTGAGATGCAATAAACCCTACCAGTCCGGTGGCTGGTAAATAGCAGGATTTATTAGGGCGAGCGCGGTTAGCTACAGGCGAATGCCTGTATTAACAACAAAAGATGCAGGAAGACCTGTATGCTGAAGCGCCCGTAGTCGGAAGACTACCGGGCATTAAAGAAATGAAAATCGAAGCTGTTACGGTGAGCAAACATCATAATATGCGTTGTCCGCCTTATGTGTGGCATCATCCTGTTATTGTTTTCCATGATATACACCTTTCAAATGATTGACTGAAGGTATGGCATATTCTATATCCGGCTTAGACTTAATCTGTGACGCCGATCACTAATAGCCTCTCATTATGATATCAATAGCTGGTATTTTGATCTTATCCAACATTATTCACTGGTTTGTTGTTTATATGTAAATATATTGTGTTGCAATATAGTTAAAATGAATAATGGCCGGTTAATCATTGCGTTATTTCAGCCATATGACGGAAATATGTCGTATACTCGGGGCTTTCTGACTTCTACCCTCTTAACATTATGTTTATTAAGGATTAAGAGGTTCCTGTAGTACGAAAGAACGCTGTCAATCATTATCCCTTTATTGCCAACATAAAATCTGGGAAAAGAGAGCTTGGTCGAGTTTTCATCTAAAAGATATCGCTCAGGGGCTAGACAAAACCACCGTCTGGTTATCAAATGGTTAAATAAAATTAACGCCTGTGTGAATGATAGGCAGGTAGAAAAAATGGTCAATACGCTTTTCGGCATGACAAAGCGCTAAGATCGCCTTATTGGGAGAAGTTATGCATTCCTCTGTTAACAAAAATGAAAGCCGGACCTTCTTTGGTCACCCTTACCCTCTGGGATCGCTGTTCTTCACCGAAATGTGGGAGCGATTCTCGTTTTATGGCATTCGCCCGTTATTAATCCTGTTCATGGCGGCCACCGTCTATGACGGCGGTATGGGCTTAGCCCGTGAGAACGCGTCGGCCATCGTCGGCATCTTCGCGGGCGCCATGTACCTGGCGGCGCTGCCGGGCGGCTGGTTGGCGGACAACTGGCTTGGCCAGCAGAAAGCGGTGTGGTACGGCTCGATTCTGATCGCGCTGGGCCATCTGTCGATTGCGCTGTCAGCGTTTATGGGCAACAACCTGTTCTTTATCGGGCTGATGTTTATCGTGCTCGGTTCCGGCCTGTTTAAAACTTGCATCTCGGTGATGGTCGGTACGCTGTATAAGAAAGGCGATAGCCGTCGCGATGGCGGTTTCTCGCTGTTCTATATGGGTATCAACATGGGGTCGTTTATCGCGCCGCTGATTTCCGGCTGGCTGATTAAATCCCACGGCTGGCACTGGGGCTTCGGCATCGGCGGTATCGGGATGCTGGTGGCGCTGGTGATTTTCCGCCTTTTCGCGGTCCCGGCGATGAAACGCTACGACAGCGAAGTGGGTCTCGACTCCACCTGGAATAGTCCCGTCGCGAAGAAAAACGGCGTTGGCGCCTGGCTGCTGGCGCTGGCGGTCGGCGTGGCGGTGGTGATTACGCTGATTGCTCAAGGGGTGATTGTCATTAACCCGGTGGCGGTCGCCAGCATGCTGGTGTACGTGATTGCCGCGTCGGTGGTGCTCTATTTCATCTACCTGTTTGTTTTTGCGGGGCTTAACCGTAAAGAGCGCGCGCGTCTGCTGGTCTGCTTTATTCTGCTGGTTTCCGCCGCCTTCTTCTGGTCAGCCTTCGAGCAGAAACCGACTTCGTTTAACCTGTTTGCTAACGACTACACTAACCGCATGATCGGCGATTTCGAAATCCCGGCGGTATGGTTCCAGTCGATTAACGCCCTGTTTATCATCCTGCTGGCGCCGGTATTTAGCTGGGCATGGCCGGCAATGGCGCGCAAAAACGTGCGCCCGAGCAGCATTACCAAGTTTGTTATCGGGATTCTGTGCGCGGCGGCGGGCTTCGGCCTGATGATGCTGGCGGCGCAGAACGTGCTGAGCAACGGCGGCGCCGGCGTATCGCCGCTGTGGCTGGTGGGCAGTATTCTGATGCTGACGCTGGGCGAACTGTGTCTGAGCCCGATAGGCCTGGCAACTATGACCCTGCTGGCGCCGGAAAGAATGCGCGGCCAGATGATGGGGCTGTGGTTCTGCGCCAGCGCGCTGGGTAACCTGGCGGCGGGGCTGATTGGCGGCCACGTGAAGGCCGACCAGCTGGATATGCTGCCGGATCTGTTCGCCCGCTGCTCGACGGCGCTGCTGATCTGCGCCGCGGTGTTGTGCGTGCTAATTGTGCCGGTGCGCCGTATGCTGGAGAACAGCAAATCCGTCGAGCAAAAACCGGCGACCAATGCCTGATTGCGCAAGCGGTCAATGAAAAGCCGGCGCTGAGCGCCGGCTTTTTTATAGTAAGCAGAGTATGGAAACGGTAGCCCGGATAAGGCGTAAGCCGCCATCCGGGGATTTCCCTGCTCGCGCTGCGCTTAGCAGGGCTACGGTTCTGCGCAAC
>NZ_JBEAIO010000041.1:0-186010 GCF_040065095.1 Klebsiella sp. CN_Kp091
GGCGGCGTCCCGGCAGCTGGCCGCAGCAGGGGAAAATGTCTACTGTAGTCGACGCGGTGATGACGCCCCGGCAGCTGGCCGCAGTCGGGGAAATGTCTACTGTAGTCGACGTGGTGATGACGCCCCGGCAGATGGCCGCAGCTGGGTAAATGTCTACTGTAGTCGACGCGGTGATGACGTCCCGGCAGCTGGCCGCAGCATGGGAAAATGTCTACTGTAGTCGACGCCGGTGACGACGCCCCGGCAGCTGGCCGCAGCAGGGGAAAATGTCTACTGTAGTCGACGCCGGTGACGACGCCCTGGCAGCTGGCCGAAGTCTGGGAAATGTTTACTGTAGTCGATGCCGGTAGCGGGGAACCCGGCGCTGTCCGAAGCAGAGGAGATATCTACTTTAGCCGACAGCAAAAACGTGGATCACACCGGCGAAATATCTTCAGATGGTTATCCCCTGATGGTGAGTAATCGTCTTAATGCATCATCAGCCCACACTTCAAGGTCATCGTAAGTTCTGAACGTTTTACTGAACACCGAACCGGTTGTGGCTGATGTACCAAACAAACTGAAACCTAACTTGCTGCCGGGCGCTATTTGAAAATCGTCTACAGCCCGGCCATTTAACAGCCACCACAGGTAATGGAAAAAGTCTGGTTTTGATAAGCCCGCTGTACCTAAAGCTGCTTTTCTTGCCAGGTCCTCCCCCCGGTAAATTTTCGGTTTAGGAGGCTCCCCGAGACCACTGCAACTCGGAAGGACAGAATCCCGACAAACACTGTCCTGGTAAATGGTGTAACGGGTATCAAGCGAATCCTTAACAATACGTCCCCACATGATGAAGTGACATGCTTTGTGCCAGCGACGGATCTTAGAGCTCCTCTGTAATCCATTGCAGAGAAGGCAGACAGCAGGTTTTTTGGCTTCATCACGAACATTTCGGTTGTATGATTTCATCTCGACCAGAAAGAACCGGTCGCACACACCAAACAGAGCATCAGCATTTATATCCCGGTCGCTGCCGTTCAGCGAGGCGATGAGATCACTCATTCCGTGTTCACGGCACGCAACCTGCACCTGAGATTTAAACACATCGGTAACGCTGTCTTCTCTGCCTCTGTTACTCACACAAACCTCGCTCAGTTAGAAATTTCGCCGTGACGGCGGGCCACCAGCGGTGAATGTTAAAGCGGGAGGTCAGGCGAAACAATCACCGAAAACGGGAGGGACGGACAACCATACCCAAACGTAAGACAACATACCTCATAGCCCTGCAAAGCCTTTGCCCCGGAGCGTCACGCTCTGCGTGAGTTACGACTGTGCACATTTTCGGCATATTCTTTTTTTCTTTTTTTTTCATTTTTCTCTTTTTTTCACACGCGCGGCGAGGGGCGGGCCGGGCACGGTAAAGGTCCAAAGACTTTGAGGTATGTTGTCTTACGTTTGCTATTTTATCGACTGATCGTCGTGCCGGCATTCAGAAATTATGGAGATGGCCATCTCCGTGTTTGCTCACCTTGTCGCATACAGTAGACACCTCTCCGGGGTCAGGTGCCGGTACCCACCGGACTATTCTGCCCGGAGCTGCTGGTCGTTACGGCTCTGAACTGTTACCCTGGATAATGACTGCATATCGGGGGAGATAGGACATGGGCAAAGTCCAGGGGATTTTTGTTGGTCACCGAAAGTTTGCTGTAGACAGCGACTGGAAAAGACGGGAAGAAGAGCGACGGTATCAGCTGCGTTGCCAGAAATTTGATGCATGGTCAGAAAAATGGATCACGGTCTACAGGCTAAAGAACTCCCGTCTGTGGACTGACGCCGCCATACGCCGCTGGCTTGGCGTGCCCCAGCAGCAGGGCAAATATAAGGTTTTCTCTGTAGAAGCCGTCAGGATTGCGGAAACACGCCCGGATTTTCAGGCGTGGCTACAGACTCGAATCGATAAAAAACGCACCATGGATAAATTCTCAGAGATCCCGTCTCTCTGAATGTGAATACCCGGCTTATTCCTACGCTTCTCTTTATCCGATTGTGCTGAAATGCCAAGGTGTGTAGCATAATTGCTACACAAATATCACTGTGATATGTTGTATAGCAAACTCACTACACGGGAAGTGTGTATGGCACTGTCACAGATCAGCGTTCGCATTGATGAAGAACTCAAACAACGCACGGATGAAACAATGAAACTGCTGGGAACAAACCCCACGCAGGCCATTACTTTGCTCTATCAGTATATTGCTGAAAACGGAAAACTCCCCTTTACGGTCAGGTCCCGGCTTTTTAGCTCAGAGGAATACACTCGGAGGTTAATCACCACTGCCCGATCTGTGTTTGAATACTGGCGTGTGCTTACTGAAACATCGTCAACACCCAGAACGAAAAATGGAATGGCGTACTCAATGACGATCGCAGGACATATTTCAACGCTGCATAACGATCTGATATATGACTGCGGTACCCTGAGCGGTGAAGAGGTCGCGTCATTGATGGACGTTATGGAGGCCATTCTCTCTACTCCTCCGTCTTTTTATAACGGAGAAGCGGGAGGCCAGGAATTGCAGGATAAAGTACACGCCGCCGACCAGACAATTCTGACGATTCAGAAAAATCATGGTATGGAAGTTCAGCGTCGGGAAGATTTTGACTTTCTCAAATGAAAGCGGTGACGATGCGATGGCCCCGAAAAGGAGCTTTTTGGTGTTGTGACGTTCTGCGGGCCGTTCGGCAAAAAATGCGCCCTGATTGTCGTCAAATCGCAGCTTCGTTCCCACTGAGCCGCACAGCGCGTGATGACATTATCAGCTGGATACAACTTTATAAGTCCTGATGATGCATGATGATACAACGCGGCCCGTGTTTCTAACCGACGAAAGCGTGCCAGATTCGTATAGCGTTTCAATATGCAAAGACGATATTCAGTCTGGAGTTTCGTTTAGCGGAGTGATTGTATTTTGGAAAAGATTCAGGCAACTGCTGTTAAATATATCAAGCTGGGAGAGGGAGGCGAATGGGAACGTGAGTGCCTGACATCTGGCATTATTAGGTTTGGTTACGACAAAACACCCCATCAGATGTGTCTTGAGGGAAAGTGGGAAGATGTCAATAAAGTCTGGTTAGAAGAGAGGAAATATAACCAGTCCACTGCCACCAGTGATGTCAGGCAGATAAGGACATTTTACACAGCCACCCCCGATATAGTGTTCATAACTTTCAGCCAGGGATTATTGTATTGGTGCCAGCCTTCCGGGGAAGTCACAGAACTGGATGATGGCAGCAGGATCCGCCCCACTGTGAACGGATGGCACAGCCATAGTCTGGCCGGAAAGCTTCTCTCCCACAGCGTCCTGAGCGGTGCTTTACTCGCTACACAGAATTACCGGGGCACCATCTGCGATGTGCGTTTGGCCGATTATGCCCTCCGGAAAATTAACGATGAGCAATCGCCGGAAATCGTAGACGCGGATATTGCTGAAGATCAGTACCTGAAGGCTATTTCAAGGTTGTGTAGTTTACTTACCTGGCAGGACTTTGAGTTGCTGGTAGATCTGATTTTTTCCGCCAGCGGATGGAAAAGAACCGGGAGCCTTGGGAGGACACAGAAGACGGTCGACATAGAGCTTGAACTGCCCACCACCGGCGAACGGGCATTTGTGCAAGTGAAGTCTGTTGCTGACCAGTCTGTATTCTCTGAGTATCTGTCACTGTTCCAGAGCAGTGACAGCTATGATCGAATGTTCTTTGTCTGGCATCGAGGAACATTGAGTGAGGATCATCGTGCTGAAGGCGTCACGATGATTGGCCCTATCAGACTTGCAGAACTCATACTGGACACCGGACTGGCACGATGGCTTAGAAATAAGGTTTCGTAGCTGCCTGGCACCTAATCCCGTGGAACCGGCTGTAGCTCTACACGGGATTATGTTGAAATTAGGTTCGGACAAGCAGAGATGCATTGTCATAGTAGGCATAACGATCGGGTTCAGCACTGCCAATCTGCACCCCTGAATGGTCCGGCGTCAGAATCAGCCCACCCTGTGCAACATGTATATGCAGGAGATTATCACCTCCGGCCACGTTAAGGTGTAGCGCAGGGACACCGTGATTAATTTCGAGTCGTAAGCCAAAAGATGACTCTCCAGCCGAGTCCACCAGCTCCAGTGATGTCTGGTTCGCTATATGGAGGGTCGCGGTGTAAGGGCGCCCGTCGTCTTCTAGCAGCAGCTCACTGTCTTCCGCAATTCGCCAGTCTACCATTTGGAGCTGTAACTGCTGTTCGATACCCAGTGTCAGACCGGCATTACTTAAAATCCCCTGTATACCCGCTCGTTGTGATTTCACTGATACAGGGACAGATACTGCCTCAATATCATCACCTTCTTGCCAGCCCTCTATATGATAGTTAGCCCAGACATTGTGGTCCGGTGACGGTAGGCGGTCATCTGCTTCAATATGCAGACAGGGTGTGCAGTCGACATCAGAGAGATAGGGTCTCGATATAGCTCCGTCAGTAACCCCGTTAACGGCACCCCCGCAGAAATCGGCGACAACACATCCGATGGCCTTCATGAACTCCTGGTGAGCTACACGTGTGTCCAGTTCGCCCAGCAGCTCAGGTTTAACCAGAAGAGCCGTTACAATTTCGGCCAGTTCTGCAGGGAAAATTTGTTTTGTCATATTGTCTCCGGTGTAACTTAATCAGGTGCGGTTAACGAAACAGGAAGGTTTATTGCTATCGGAAGTCAGATAACCGTCAGGAACTGCTTCAACACCCGATATTCATCAGGAGTGAGCGTTTTCAGGTCGGTTTTTTTTATAGAGGAGCCAGAAACAAAATTGATGACTCCATCGGTATCTTTTTCACCGCCTGTGCGATAGTTAAGCAGTATGTCATCGAAGCGATGCTCTGCGTTTACGTTAGCCGGGCAGCGAAGAATAAATTTCTCTGGAAATTCCAGTTCATCGTGGATCTCGGTAAAAGAACAGAAGTAATAGTGCATACTTTCTGTAAATGAGGTTCGCTCAGCTTCAAGGAACTCGTGGTTACCAGTCCAGCGAATAAAGTCACGGGAAACGACACAAGCAGCGCCGCCATAGCCATCGGTGCGTCTGAAGTTATTGGAGGTGTGTGATATCTGAAACTCGATAAGTTCATTTCGTTCAAAGGCAATGAGTGATGCCTGAGCAAAAAGCGCTGCATGCTCTGAATTGAAATTACCGCAATCACTGTGAACAAGGAAACCCTCAGAACATATTTCACCATCAAATGACCAGTCGCAGTCATCAATAACTTCATCAACAGTTCTGTCCGGATGATTCAGCACACAGTGACGCACAACACGTTCCATTTCAGACAGGTTTTCAGTGCTCGGACAGGAGATGAGCTTAGCAATGAAGTTGTCGTCAGGCTCAAATAACTCATTCATTGCTTCCAGTAGAACTTCGCTCTGAACGGGGGTAGTATTAATAACAAATGCAGAAAGCGAATAATAGTCAGCCATTTTAATCTCCATGTAATATTTAAGTATAAAGAGGCAAGGGAGTATTAATACGCTCATCATAACAAATAGAATTAGCTCATCAAGAGGGTATTTTTAAAAGCTTCAAACTCATAATTCAGGAAAAATTTATCTGAATGTTTATAGGTTGTCGCCACTAGAAACACTACCAAACTTTAGATGAGAGGCAATTAAAAGTAAGATAAAATGAGTTTATCCGCCCTGGTTGCTGGATGAAATTAGCAATCACATTGCAAATGTAATACTCAATGGCAATGCTGAAACACACAAATTGTATTCCCATAAAGTAATTGAGCTAAGAACATAATCAATTTCATCTAGCAACTCATGTAACGAGTTGCACCAGATATAGTCACTTCGATATTTAGTAATCCAGAATCTTGACCACCAAGTTCTGAGCATCATGAAAATATCACTATCACGTAGACACTGACCATGGATCTCATCGTGCCAGTCCCTGAGCCATTGTTTGTGCTCCCCAGGACGGCAGAAATTGAGGCGCTGGCTTGAAATGGCCTTATCGGTATGAAACGAGATTTCTTTTGATTGCGAATGGCTGGTGGTCTTGCGCTTGTCCCGCAGTTCCATAATCATTTCACGGTGATCGCGGCGCTGTGTTACCCGGTTCTGTAAGCCTGGAAACATCGCTACGGCCACAGACCATGAGAGCGGCAGGGTAAAGGCTTCTCCACGGGTATCAATCAGGAGATCGATAGCACGGATGTAATCCATTTTTGTAGCCTCGCCACGTACTGACGGGTCATAAGAAGCATCGACCTGACGGACATCACTCGATGTAATTTGAGCCTTACCTGTTAATGCTCTGAAAAAAGCTTTTGCATAGGCCAGCTCCCCCAGATTCCTGCCCATGGATCGACGGCGCTCGACGTAAGCAACAGAAGCCATTGCACAGTGTTGATATAAGCCAAGAGGAACGAGTTCTGTACCTGCCATGAAATTAAACCCTCATTTAAAAGCTGGTGTAGTTGACATGATTATCCTACCAGGTTTTATTTGTTCCGTAAGGGGTGTTTTAAATAGTGAAATCACAGGAAGAAAAAAACCATGATAAACACTGGAAGTCTATGAAATGGGGCAGGGAATTAAAAACATTCTATTTTAAAACTTCAGTGTTAAATTATTTCGTGAATTACTATGAGATAACTACCTTTTCACGTATGACGATGCGTTTTATAATTTCCTGATATTAAATTTATATCATTTACTTTAGTGATGCCGGGATATCCGGCTTGATGGAAAATATGAAAGATGGAGTAGAGATGTGACTGATTTGAAATCTACTAGCAGCATGTTTATATGTGGCATATAAAACCTGGATAGATTACAAAAGTGATTAAATTACGTTACCTTAAAATTAACATCTGCAATTTCATCACGTTCAAATAAATACCACAAATAGACAATGGAAGCCCTTTAAGATGTTAAGGCTTCCCCATCCGAATTACCTGATAATGTTTTCAATTAAAGAAAAAATATAGTCTCTGTCAGCATGGCAACCCGTTAGTGTTACAGGATCGAAAACGATATTGTCTGAATCAACATAACGGAGACGTAGGTAAACTTCCTTTCGCAATTCATTCTTCCTGTTTTCCATCAGGACCGGAGAATAATCCCTTGGAGCCATTAGCATTATACATAATGCAGCGACAATACCTATTGTCATATAAAAGTAAAACGAACTTTCAAATAAATCTACAGCTGTCTTTGACAACTCAAATCCAGTGAGCATGAAAATTCCATATGCACCATAAGTGAGAATGTTCAATGCGATGAATCCCACAACCAGGTACATTAACAGCTCATGCATTCTCGATAAATCCGGTTCAGCTGTTTTGCCCTGAGGAGGTGCAAAAATAGCCGATCGTCCCGTCTGATTTGTTTCGCTACCAGAGTAACCGCCACCACCCAGAACTACGCCGGACTGAGATAGTCCACCGCCTAAAAGTGTGCCGGATTTTTGTGTAGTTGTCGTCTCTCGCAGATATAAACCACTAATAGATACTCCCTCAGTGGGGCCGTAGCTGACCTCAATAATTTTCATAAAATCATCCGTTTGTTCAGGTGACAACCATCTTAGCAACCGCAGTTCCCGGTGTTTTTCTACAGAGAGCGGAAAAGTGCATTTAACCAAAAATTTTCTATGGGCCTGATAACTGAACATAAAAATGGCGAGCCTAACTGAACACAACTTGATAGCTAAATGGTATTCTTCTTGAAAACCGGCAAAGGATTCAACTAACCAGGGGTGGTTTGTTGAATGTGGAGCATTCGCCCCTTTGCCGGTTTGACTCTTCCTGCCTGAAGCCGACACCTCTGAATCTGCAGGCTTTCTTATTAAGTTCTGACCATTTCCTTAAACACGACAGAGCTGCCGAATTTCTGTTCAATTCCATGATTATTGCGTGACAGTGTCACTTAGTAGATTCAATTTGATTAGAATCATGCCGTGATGGTTACAGGTGAAACAGCTAGCTTGCTAACATTATATCTATGCTTTGCTTGTGTATTAATGAAAAGGGGTTTCATTAATATCATCGAGCTGAGATCGGAAACATAAATTCAGATTTGCAGGATTTTGGAGATCGGATATCGGTTTGACTGAAATTCGCCCATTTTTTAACACTTCGAATAATAACGTTTATTCCATGTGTTAAAGAAATGTAACTTCACAAGGGGGAGGGTAACCGGCTTTTTAATCAGTGCAAAAATTACTTTTGGAGTGGTTTTCACACAGGTTACGCTACGTGAAATCTGGAAAAAATCGGAGGGGTGAGTACGTCAGATTTTACGCAGCGCACGGCGATGAAAAACACATTTTTGGATGATTTCTGGCCGGTTTACGGATCATTCTCGAAACCACAGGGTCAAGGACAACAGGGTTGAAGCCCATTATGCTGAAAAGTTACTTTTGTGCTTTGTGGGGGAAGAACGGTCAGGGGATCGGTGTCGTCCAACATTAAAAGCAAAAGTATAGTTAATAGGATTGAAGTACGGTGTAAATGATACTGACAAATGAATGAGAGGGTTAAAGTATTAGGTTTTCCTGGATTAGAAATCAACAATAACAGTAGAGAAGTGAAAAAGGGGAAAAAGGAAAGGGCCGAAGCCCTTATAGTATGTCGCCGTTAACTTCTGGCTTTAGCTGGCAGTTGCGGGAGGGGGCCAGCCGGTGCAATCCATGATGCCCAACCGTTCTTTCCATATCGTTCATTATAGTAACTTTCTTTAATCGCCTTTCGCGCCAGATATGAAGCTGTATCCATGCCAAATACCTCAATAGGAAATAGTTCATGACTACCTGTATCCGTAAGGCAGAAATCAGGAAAGACATCATTATTCGAGGCATCATATCTTAGTGGCTTGATGAACGCTCTCTCCTGGTTATGAAGATAATTAAGCATAGTAAGTTCATAGCTCGAATCTGCAGGGATCCAGTTATCATCAACGTTCATCAGGGCTATCTGGAGGGGCTTAAGATAGGACGTATCTTTACCCTTAAATTTACCTGGTTCGCCTATAGCAATACAGATTACATTGCCTCCTGCTCTCCAGTTTGCTATTTCAGAGGGGAATCTCTTCTCCAGTAACGTCCAGTCATCTGTATTCATCAGCACGACCGGTACACCAGAAAAATACCTTACCGGGAGGCGCTTCGATACATTCGAATGTTTTTCAGAGTTATATTTAGACAGTGCATTGAGGCAAATTAGACGTTCCTTGCTCAGCATAACCGCATCTACCATTTTTATATTTTTGGTTTCCTGAGGAGTCGAAGGATATGCACCAACCAGTAAATGCGTGGATAGTGGATGTGATGCGATTTTAATTTTTTCCGATGAGCTGGTAATAAGGTTGAATACCTTTCCTGGATTACGTTTACCGGTCATTTTCGGATACCAGCGATTCAGGCCGCTGTCATCCCAAAGGAACTGGAGCAAACCTAGCAGCGACATACTAGTTTGCGAAACTCCACCAGGTGAGTTCCTGTTATCTACCGGAACGATCGAGGTAGGTTCCGAGTCAGATGAGGCTAATGCAACGTCGAGTCTGATGCCGAAGCCACCATCTTTAAGATCTTTGACCACACCATGTGTATAGCATTTTAAACCGGAATTATCTTTATCCAGCGTGAAAAAAATACAATCAGGAGAATGCTGTCCACCCGTATTCGGATACCGGGCAAGGAAATAGGTGTCACCGCCTGTACTATATTTTACGGCAAGGAACTTAGTTCCTTTTCCTTTACATGTACAAGATACCTTTGCTTCAACAGATGCATGTGCTCTCGACAAAACGGCATACCAGCTTTTCTTAAACTCCTCTTTTGTCTGAAAATCTCGTGTATACCTTTTGCTCTCAGGCCCATATGATATAAGCACATCATTTATTGTAGACATAAGTCCTCCTTTTTTCAGCGGCCATGTGATTTTCTAGCATCTGAAAGTTAATATCATACAGATTGACACAAAAGCACGATATTAATAAAGTAATATATACGTCGAAAGTAACTTTCCACTTTCATTTTGCTCTTTACGTGACCTCGGTGACCTTATCACCCAGAGAAATATGATGCTTAAACTCCCTCTATTGAAAGTTACGTTCTACCCCTTTATCACTCTTATATTTTTGGGTCCCCTGATATCTTATGCGGACAGCTTTTCTGCAAAAGTCGTCCGTGTTATTGATGGAGATACAGTCGTGGTATATGACGGTACTCAACAAACAAAAATCAGGCTGTATGGTATTGATGCCCCAGAGAGTAATCAGGCATTTGGTCAGAAGTCTAAGAATTTTATGATCCAACTTGCAGCAAACCGGGTTGTTGATATTGAGGAACATGGTCAAGACGTTTATGGCCGCACGCTCGGCACTCTTTTTCTGGAAAACCAGGATCTGAATGGCTTAATGGTATACGAAGGCATGGCATGGGCATATCGATACCAGGGTCGTTTAATCGTCCCTGAGTATGGTGCTCTTGAACAGGATGCCCGTAACACCCAGAGGGGGCTGTGGGCAGATCCACACGCCATTGAACCACGACAGTGGCGACATAAAAATGATTAACTGATGACTGTGTAGTGCCTTATACGATACAGGACCTTACTTCCTTTTTTGAAAGTAACTTTCTACCTGATTGATTCAATTTGAAACGGTTTTTCTGTAGATTTAAGAAAATTTCATCTATCTAAGGTTTCAAATTAAAAACCCCGGGGAATACCCGGGGTTATGATTTATTGCTTAATTCCTTCGACAGATATAATAAGCTCAACATCCTGTGATGCTGGTCCCAGGTCGCTCTTTATATTAAAGTCTTTCAGGCGGATATTACCTTTAGCTTCAAAACCTGCACGCTGACCACCCCATGGGTCTGCCCCTTTACCAATCAGTTTCGCATCAAGAGTTACAGGGCGTGTCACACCATTAAGTGTCAGGTCACCGTTAATATCAAAGTTTTCGCCATTTTGTTTAACTGACGTTGACACGAAAGTCGCTTCAGGAAATTTTGTAGTATTCAGAAAGTCTGCACTACGAAGATGTTTATCACGTTCAGCGTGGTTCGTATCAAGACTACCGGTTGCAATCTTCACACTAACCTTATCGGCTTCAGGGTTAACCTCATCGTATGAGAAAGTCCCGTCAAAATCTTTGAAGGTGCCGTATAACCAGCTATAACCAAGGTGTTTGATCTTAAAATTGATAAATGCGTGCTGACCTTCTTTATCAATTTTGTAATCAGCTGCAACAGCTGATCCAGAGGCAAAGAGCACAGCAATTAGTGAAAGACCCAGCAGGTGTTTTTTCATTCTTCTACTCCAGTTTGTGACGACGATTTACCTATCATTCTGAGAAGTGTTTCGTCTTTATCGATAAAATGGTGTTTTACGGCCATCAGTCCATGCATCACAGAAGCAATAACAATTCCCCATGCAACCCATAGATGGATTATGCCTGCGACGTCAGCTTGAACTGCTGCATCGGTTAATGTTGCCGGTACCTCAAATAAATCAAAAACATTTATTGGTTTACCATCCGCAGTTGATATTAGATACCCACTAACCACAATAGTTATAAGCCCTGAATACAGAAGTAAATGAGCTGAAGCAGCACATATTCGTGTCAGTCTCGAATAGCTCTTTAAAGGCGCTGGGGGAGGGGAAACAACTCGCCATACAATCCTGATGAGTAATCCCATCATAAGCAGGATACCGACCCCTTTATGTATATCTGGTGCTTTATGATACCAGACATCGTAATAACCTAATGTGACCATCCATAAACCCAGAGCAAACATCACATAGACTGTCACTGCTGTTAACCAGTGCATGGTTATAGATATAAAACCAAACGCGGTTTTTGAATTTCCCAAGTGCATATGTATCAAGCTCTTTCTTGTTACAAAATTCTAAAATGAACACATTCCATTAATAAATCAATCATTAAATAGCAGTAAAAGTGAAATTTGGTTCTGATTCAAATAAATTGTCTGACTTGTATATCTCTTGCGCTAACATTTAGTTCATTGATACATCCGTAAACCTCAGCTATATATATTTACGTAAATCTGGCTTACATAAACTTAATGTTCATTCTTCCATTTCGATCTTTAGCGTTTCGGCCGTTGTGTTGTTTACAGCCCAACCTGTTTGTACATCCTAATGTTAATTGATTTAACAACCCCTGACTATTCAGTCGCATAGCGGTCTATGGCCTAAGAAAAGTGATTAAGAAATAGCCTGCACAAAATTCTATAATCAGAATTACTCTCTTAACCTAACCATTAACGAATCTCACTCTGTCATTAAAATATAGACTTACAAATACATCGTTGCAGGAATCAGTCCATTTAATGTGCGCATACATAATACTTTATAAAGAAAGCTTGCCGAATTATGTGTACTTAATATATTGTATGTCCAGCACCGAAGAGACACAAACAATCAAAACACGAGGTCAAAATGAGCGAGGCACTACAGGTTCTAAACAATATTCGTACACTTCGCGCTCAGACACGGGAAGTGGCTTTAGAGGCGCTCGAAGATATTCTTGAAAAATTAACGGTCATCGTTAGTGAGCGTCGTGAAGAAGAAAAAGCAAATGAAGAAGCTAACCGGGTGCATTTAGAAAAACTCAGTCAATATCGTGAAATGCTGATTGCTGATGGTATTGATCCGAGTGAACTAATGTCTGCAGCCGGTATCGTAAAAGAACGGAAGCAGCGTAAATCTCGTCCTGCGAAATATGTGTACACCGACGATGCCGGTGTGGAAAAAACCTGGACAGGCCAGGGACGTACACCGGGTCCAATTCAGGCCCAGCTCAATACAGGCAAATCACTTGAAGATTTCCTAATCGAAAAGTAAATTTCGAAACGATATGAAGCCACCATTCTAAGGTGGCTTTTTTCTTTTACTCAATAGCCGTTTAACCACTTTTTGATGTTTTCAACCCACTACGATTGTCAAAGTAACTCAAAGACCGTAGTACGAGCTTCTGACCCATTACATCTCGTCCTTCACCGCTGTACTGGATGATCTAGTATTAACGACTGAAGTACGCCAGTGACCTCTCTTGTGGTATTCTCCTTCTTTCACCAGTAGCTGCACTACCCCGGAGATTTCTTTGACTGTTCTACCTACCAAACGGCCAGATACAGAACTGGCTCACTTTTCATGGTGTATCCTTATCGCTGTTGCGCTTGCTCGCAGGGAAGGAAAGATACAGTCTTCGCTACAAACCCATATGTTTATTATGCAATGGTTGTCTACTGCACAGAAACGTAAACTGTTTCCCAGATCATTAGCACAGGATATTATCTGGTTACAGGAACAGGGTAAGCATAAGGGCCCGTCTGCACGCCTGTATAATAAGGTTGAATATTTATGGCTGGCGAGTTCAGGTGAGTTAACCAAACAGAGTACCTTATTCAGGTTCACCTGTATGATTGACACACTTCGAACTATGGGGTGGCAGGATTATCTGCTCTCGGATACAGACTGGCAGAATGGATGGACATCTGGCCCCGGAAAACCTTCTATCTATACGCAGAAATCAACGCTTAAAGATTTATTTACTCAATCTGGAATGCTCATCAAGCCCCTTAGCATACGCTTGTCCGGATGTACTGACGGTATATATCCCTTGCTAGAGCAGTGTAGGCTTAGTTACGTGTCTCAACCTGCAACCCAAGGGTTTTCCGTTCTGCAGTTAAATGCTGATACGAAATGATGAGCACGTTATCTTCTTCAGTAAGAAAGCACTGACGCACTGAAGTTGAATGAATAACTGGCTGAATACCAATTCGCCTGAGAACGAGAACCCGCTAAATGCAAAATAATATGATAGTTTCATTTATCGATCCTTTTATAGAGTACAAAGGGTTAATAACTATCTGTTTGGTTATTTTCCTGGTTTTCTTGCTTTGGTTAACACTAAGGCATCTCGCGACCTATTATGTCGCCATTAAAATACAGACAACCCATAAGAAAGGACTCGCTAATGATGACCATCCTGAGGTCACCCAATGGCTCAAGAACAAGAGTATTACGTTCTTCTGGTTGCATCTTGCAGCACTGGTCGTCATATCATACAGCGCAATTCGTCTTTACTCGCAGATCTATCCGTAACCACGGTTGTCATAGCATTTACTACAGAACAAGCAGACTACAGGGCTATCAATAAGGATGTTTGCTGGCCGACTGCAACGAAGAAAACCGGGAAGACTTTGCGTTGCTGCAAACCAATTCCCCAGACTAACTGACAAACATGAATATGCTGGCCGGGTATGGACATTTCTATATAGCCAGACTGCACCTGAAAAAGACGCACCAATAAATTACTTTAAATTCAATAACTTAGGTGCGCATAATGTACGTTATGTGAAATGCTCGGGAAGAAGTCGAAAATCATTGAAAATGATGCTACGCTGATGAATCATACCTACCCCCTTTTCGCCAACAGGATTGAACCATGGATAAAGATGACGTCCCCGCCGGTCATAAACGATGCAAAAAATGCCATCTGGTCAAGCCATTTGATTCATTCGGCAAAGAGACCAAAGGTAAGGATGGGCTGAAAAGCCGTTGTCGTCTATGCATTAGCAGTAAGAACAAAGAGTATGCAATCGGTTCCGGTGCCGAAGTCAAAAAGTCGAGTAACCAGCAGTACCGAGATGCTAACTCTGAAGTGTTAAAAGAGAATAAACGGCTGGCTCGACTCAAGCTCAAATATGGTGAACTATATAATGAATACCTTGCCCATGAAGAGATACGTAAAAATCTAAAGGATGAGTAAAAGGACAACAAATATGACGGTGACTCACATTCCATGTTTCCGCACACGACTTAATGCAGATATAGATAATATAATCAGCGTCTTTGATAAATTGATGACTGAATGTGAAGGTAAGATAATCCCCATAAAATCCATACATGTCCATGGTTTATCTCTGTTTGAGGATATGTACGTACGCTCACGCTGCGGATCGTTATCCCTCCTGTGTAAGCCTGTACTTGTTGTTTCCTCTGTATCGGTACTATTTCAAAAACAAGGATGCTTCAGCACCCTCCTTTCTCGTTTAAAATCACATTGCATGACTCATGGTTATTTATTGAAAATTGAGAGCGTAATAGCACCAGAACTAAGGGCTTACCTTATCAGGCAGATGTTTGTTTTCCCTGGAGAAGAATGCCAATGTGGTTCCGGGTATTGGGTGCATCACGATGATCCTGCTTACTATTTATTAACCACGCTTCCCAGCTAATAATCAGCACCTCTGTTGAGGCCTTTAACTTATGCAAACCATACATCTCATCACTACATGTGCTAAAAGCAAAAGTGGTCCAATAAAGGACACAATTTTCCCATACCAGACACCTGATACAGAACTTTCTTACCAAATATGGAAGGAACGCGTTGAATACCGTTACGCATCAGGGTGTGACATAAAAGAAACGAAAGACATCTACCGTGGTGCTCACTGGAATTCGGCTAAGTCCATTGCAGCCTCACATTCCCGTATATCCCTTTGGGTTATTTCTGCAGGCTTGGGCCTGCGGCACAGCTCTGACCCCGCGATCCCTTATGAAGCGACGTTTTCTCAGCTTGGAAAAAAGAGCGCCAGCATCTGGGGAATGCTGACCTCCGACCCTGTTCTTCCGGGAAAAGTAACTTCTCTTGCGGAGCTGTTAAGCTTGTACCGGCATGATGTCTTTGTCATCGCCGCCTCTCCCGTCTATCTGAACGCTGTAGAGGACGATCTCATTCACGGAGTGGCTTATCTCACCTGTCCGAGAGAACAGCTTAAAATCGCTTCCAGCGCTTCCTACAACGGTAGATTAAGGGAGTATGTGCGATACGGTGGAAGTCCTATGATGAAAGACCTTAATTCAAACATGACGACACTGAACATAAAACACGCTGGTATGCTGATCCATGAGATGGGGATCATGCCAGACAAACTATGTTGAATATTCTTTCGTACGTTTACGTGAACCGGATTTCTCCCAACATACCGACAGAAAAATCACGGTCCCCGGATTTCCCCTGACCACAACATCACCAGAGCCTGTCACACTGGCCTGCAGCGATACACAGGCCCAAGTGTGTAGTTGCATTCATTTGACTACCCGATTGCATTTTCTTGACTATCGCAAACAAAAAATCGCCACCGATGGTTACAGAGGTATAAAACAATATTTTCAGACATGCATAATTCCCTAGGCACAATAATTGATAATGAGTGTTGAATTAACAAAGCCTTCAGCCTCCCCACTCATCGCAGAACAGAGAGGACTGATACGGACACCTGTTAATGAAGACTCTCTTCTTTGAGGTCGATCGCCCTGAGCGTCTGATGGAATGCGGTATCGCTGATGGTACGGGCCTTTCGCATACGGAAAAGCTCATTACGTTGCGCGATAATAGCCTCACGTTGCATAAACTTCTCAAGCCTGGTGCGTTTCATCAACTCCAGTCCGACGTCGGTTTGTTCATCGCTGTAGTTGTAGTGAAGCCGCCGCTGGTATGTCTCAAGGAGCATATTTCCGGCATCAGCTCGTAATGCCTGCTCATCGGGATCATCGACAGGCTGGCTAAGCAAATCGCTCAGTCGGTTGATGGCCGCTTCAGTCAATGCTGCACCGATATTGCCGCTACCGGCGTCATGAGGCAAATCCTCTCCGAGAGAGCGTGTCATGAAGGGAAGTCCTACAGCTGCCACAATAAGTGATAACAGGATCACCGCCATTGAGAGAAATATAAGCAACTCTCTGCCCGGGAACGGTGACCCGTCATCCAGTACGGCCGGAAGCGTCAGTATCCCCGCCAGAGTGACTGAACCCTTCACACCCGCGAGAGCCATCACGGCCATCGCAGTGAACCGGGGGCGGGCAGTCGTGACCTTACCCCGACGTTTCTGACGAAATACCGTCAGGGTTATGGACAGCCATACCCAGATGAAACGCATCACGCCAAGGGCTAGTGTGATAACCACAGCATACAGCAGTAAGTACCACGGGGATGAAGCGCCTGCCTGTTGTGCCACATCTGGCAGAGTCAGTAACATACGTGGCAACTGCTCGCCCAGCATCAGGAAAATCATCCCGTTTAGCGTGGTCTGAAGCATATTCCACACGGCACTGCTTTTCATGCGTGTGGCCGGTAAACGAGGCCCCGACAGCTGCTCATAGTGCATAGCGATGCCTGCGGCTACGGCAGCCAAGATCCCCGAGACATGGAATGCCTCAGCGAGAATATACGCCGCAAACGGGATAAGGAGGCTAATCAGTATCTGAATGGCCGGTTCTTCGCGTGTCCGTTTCACCAGAAAATTATTGCACTTACCGGTTACCCAGACGACCACAAGACCGCTCAGAATGCCACCGAAGGCCATCAGGAAGAATTTGGTAACCGCCTCTCCCGGGGAGAAGGTACCGGTGAGTACTGCAGCAATCGCAAAATTAAATGCCACAAGGCCGGATGCATCGTTTAGGAGGGATTCGCCTTCGAGGATATGCGCCATTCGTGAGGGCAGCGGAGAGTTTGCAGTCATGGCAGAGACGGCCACCGGGTCAGTTGGTGACAGAATCGCAGCGAGCGCAAATCCGGCGGCCACCGTAACCGCTGGGATAAGCCAGTGAATAAACCAGCCAATGCCAATAATGGTGACCAGAACGAGTCCAATCGCCAGTGACAGGATGGGTTTCAGATCACTGAAAAACGCATCCTTTGGTATTCGCCAGCCATCCAGAAACAACAGAGGGGGAATGAACAACAGCAGGAAGATATGCGGATCGAAATCAACCTGAAAGCCTCCGGCAGCGAGACCAGCCCCCGCAGCTATTTGGATCAAAGGTAATGGAATTTTTACGGGCAACAAATGAGATAGAAACACAGTAACAACTATCGCTATCATGAATACAAGGACAATGGTAATCAGCGACATATTGCCCCTCCTCTTCTCATGGCAAACTCTTCAGGCATGTATGTTCATCCTTATCAGCAGGTGACTCTAATAGAGCGTTTATTCTAGGGGGGACGGGGATCGCTGGACAATATGTGTTGCTGTTTATTCTGTTAAACCTTCCCGATAATCCGTGGATGCCAGCTCCTTACCCCTGGTGTAACTTTCTTCGTTTCATAATCGGCGTTTATTTCATCGCATTCAGAATATGAAACGCGCGCCTTCAGGAGAAATACTGACGATACTTCATGATGACTTCGGATACTGTTTCGTCAGTCATCCCCTCTCTATATTTTGTTGATACCAGATTTTTACACCCAGGTGGAAAACGGTGCGACTCATCATCAATAATAATAAAATTACTGATACCCAGATGTTGGGAATTTGAAAGACATTCCCTGTACCGGATATATTCAATATCCGGTACATCCTGAAGTGAAGGTGTAACGCCAATGATTCTGTTCTGGTATGATACCGGGAAAAGATGCTTTAGCGCCTCTAAAGACATCGTCTCCCTCCAGCTGCTGGAGACCACGATGAGGATTTCTGGACATTGAGTTAAAATTTCTTCAAGCAGGGGCATTCTTTCAAAGGACTCATTCATCCTTCTATGCAGGACGCCGTCAAAATCAAGATAGAGCAGAACAGTGCCGTCTGGATGAATGGCAGTTGTTACTTCAGGCGATGCTGTAAATTCATATGATTGTGTATTTTTAACACGACTTTTATTTAGACAGTCGTATAGCATAGCACTGAGAATGAGAATAATCACAGAGGCGGCAAACGCCACCCCACCAGCTGAAAGTGAAAACAAAGCCCCTGTCATCTCTCCCCCTTTTGCTCTTCATACTTGATTTTAAGAGTGGAAAATCCATCAAACTCTTTACTTTCAAGATTAAATTCATCCGCTATTAATTTCAGCCCACCCAATGAAGAAAACGGCGGCACTGATAATTTAATATCTTTGATTACATCTGTATTATTAACTACTGTATCTATGTCTTTCATGGCTTTGTTCAACCAAAAATGGCTTTCCGACATAAGTGAAAAAACATACTGAACGTCATCTTCTCTTTCACAGATTATGCTTCGGCCATCAAACTTAACCGTCTCCTGGTTGAAGTAATCTGCCAAAAACTTCAAATGCGTATTGCTTAAAGATAAGTTTCTGTAAGCGTCTTTCATGCCGCCGTTGTACTCTGAGTCAGCCAGATGAAAAGCCTTATAGACTTCCTCGTACCGCTTATTCAATCTTTTTTTTGACTTAATGCTTTTATAAAGCATGTACGATAAGAAAATAATCAAAAGTAACATACTGTAGAAAATATTATTTTGTTCGAACATAAAAATCACCCTGTAAATTATTGCCATTTATAAAACAACAAAAACAGAACCCTTACAATTTAATTACCGGCAGCAAGGTCTATGGCTTTTTGAAGCCTGTAAAGTTCGGGAGCACCAGGCATTACTGTGGTCGTTTTGTTTTGCGGATTCTTAATGTTCATGACGATGAATACCGGAGTACCACTATAATTGAGCTTATCAGCCAGCATCATGTTCGCATCAAGCACATTCTGGAGCTGGTCACGTAGCTCTGCAGCCAGAAGGAAGTTACCGTGTTCGTCAAGAATATCTTTATAGCCCAGCCCATGAACCAGCGTTGCCAGGTTTTTCGGTGAATAATCCTTTCTGGCCTGAAGCGCTATTCCGGTCTCGTTCATTAATTTATTATGAAACTCATAATATTTATCCTGACCGTATGTCCTGTAAATATAAAGACCAATTTTCGCGCCCATACCTGATATCGGAGTACGGTCTGCGAAGATTGTGAAATCTTTAAAGAACGTGCGCACATTTTTGTTCGCGCTAATGGCTTTCTCAAGAACCGGGCTGGATTGCTGGCAGAAATGGCACATGTAATCGAAGAATTCGATCACGGCTACATCCGCACTCTCAGGACCGTAGTTTGGCGTGTAGGTCGATTCCAGGAGAACGTCCTTAGTATTCACTACATTAGACATTTTCTCACCATCGCGGTTAGACTCCAGGCGTTTACCTGCTTCTACCAGGTTTTCAGGATGGTCGATCAAATATTGAGCCGCTGTCTTTCCAATCAGCTCTTTGTCCTGTTCTGTCAGGACTAAACCGGCTGGCTGATTCGCCTGATGCTCTGTAAGTTTTAACGTATTGAGACTATTAACCTGTTCGATGAGTTGGTTGTTGACTAACTCATTGGTACGATCATTCAATTTCATCAGGTTACTGCCAGGTCCCCAGATCACCGAACCGGCTACAAAGCCACCAACCACCAGGGCAATATTAATCAAAGTACGTTTTTTAGAGCTTTGTTTATTTTCCATGATTTATCTCTGGGCGTTATTTAATTTTACGCGATGCACCTGATGCATCCGACAGACATTTTATTTACTGGATTTTCGGCTGTTGCTGTCAAGTTCATCCACAGCATCCTGAATAACTTTCTGGATATCGATATTTCCGGCCGTCATGACGACATCATTGACTGAACCCCGGATATCAGGCGTATCATCCAGTAATGCGGACATTCGCTCAGGAAGGCCGCTGTTTTTCAGTGAGGCGTAATGGTCACTCAGCCCTGATGATTTCATCAGGTTATTGCTGGTGATTGATGAAGGTAACTCCGCATCCGGGAATGAAATATTTTCAAGGCTGTCTTTTGTTTGTGAATAGGCAAAGATGCCGCCGATGATACCCACATAAACCACAGTTCTTATTAATCCCATGACAGGCTCCGTATTATGCGCTGTAGATAGTCATCGGGCTTAACACCCTGTTAATTTGCACTGGTGACGATTTGTCTGAATGCCCTGATACTGATATTGATGAGTTCATTTCGGTCTGTATTTTCTTACCGGTAGTGTTTACATCATCAAACACCCGGCCCATAGAACTCTTCGTCGGAGTACCCGCAGCATCAAGCAGCATGATCGGTTTTTCGGTACCGTCGACATCGACATCAACAAAAGTAACTTTGCAGCCACTCTGACCACAAAAACTGGACTGGGCTGAAAATGACACAACCACGACCGCTGCAATTGCCATAAATTTCTTCATCGTCTCTCCCGGAGAGCTATTTTTTCTGATTGGCCGTTTTCAGGCTATTAAGCATTTGGTCCGGATCTCGTAAACCCGCAAATACCATGGGCTCACCTTTCAGGCTTAAACCCGCTGGCGTACCAGATAGTCTGAACATGTTCCCTGCATTAAACTGCTCCTGAACCGAATCCATGCAGGCTTTTGTAGGCTGCTTATCCGGTAAACCATCCCCTTTCATTGCTTTAGTCAACGCTGCCGGTTTATCTTCAGTACACCAGACTGAAGCCATGTTCCGCGCAATCATGGAGTTCATACCGGCGCGAGGATAAGCGATGTATTTTATGGTGATCCCTTTATCCAGATAGGACTGAAGGTCGTTATGTAACTTCTGGCAAAAACCACAGGTGATATCAGTGAATATCCCAATGACATATTTTTCATCAGGCGCTTTGTAGGTAATGGTGTCGAGTTTTTCAATGTAGGCTCTCATCCCTTTACTGATAAACTCATCAGTTGTGTTTTCGACATCTGCCCCTTTCACCCTGAATAAATTACCGGTGAATATGTAAGCACCGTCAGAAGTGACATAACTGGTACCTTCTTTAGAGAAAACCGAATAAACCCCCTCCACCGGAGATTTTTCAGCGATTACAGCATCAATACCGAGGGCTTCAAGTTTTGCTTTTACTTCAGTGGGTAATTCAACGTCGGCATACGCTGGTATGGATAATAATGTCAGTGCAATAACAACAGGTTTTATCATTTCCTACCTCCTGAATTACTGTACCAAACAAGAAAAAATATTTTTCTGACCAGGAGGTGTTTTTACCCCGAGTGAGAAAAAAATCTTTTTGAGGTCGTGTAACCTGTAAAAGTTACTTTTGAGGAGCGGGTTGATGTCAAAATATTTATTGGGCGCAGTGTTGTTCGCAACGTTCACAGTCAATGCCAGTACCACATTCAATCCGCCCCAGGATCGCCCGAGGCCCCAAAACGTACCGGAGGCGGTAAAGAACCAGTGTTTAACGGATGCTGCCCGTTTTTTTGGTATCGACAGTGACCTTGTTTTCACTCTGTTTGATAATGAAGGCGGGAAGATTGGTTCATTTGTACTCAACACCAATGGATCATGGGATATTGGCCCGATGCAGATCAATTCATCAAATCTGGCCGAGGTAAAATCTCACTTCCCCGCGATAACCTGGCGCGAGCTTGCTTACGATCCCTGTGCTTCTTTCTGGGTGGGTACATGGTGGCTGCACCGGAAAATTATCGACCGGAAGGGGAATGTTTTTGAAGGGATTGCAGACTACAACAGCAGAACCCCACGTGTCAGAGCCAACTATATTTTCAAATTCATGGAACGATATAACCGGCGTCTGCAGCGTAACGGGAAAATGATGCAACTCAATGCATGGACAGGGCTTGATCGCGTAAAACAACTAACGCCAGAGATATCGGGTAAGCTCGCGAATAACTCACCGCCACAACCCTGAACGATGCAATCAGTAAAAGTCACTTTTATCTCACCGTTGCAGGTTGTGCCGTTACCGGCGTGTCGCCATGTCTGGATGCCCCATTCCTTCCAGGGCAGGGGCCCGGTACCCTTATAGACATCGTCAAATGTTCAAATCAGCGCTCAGTCACAGCATCCTGATGCATATCTTCCTGCAGTGGCCCTAACTCTCGTGAAAGCGATGAGAAGTAGGCATGTTTCTCCCACAGTGCACGCTCCCCAATAACATACAACCGCTGTCTGGCCCTGCTCACGGCCACATTCAGGAGGTTAGGTTTGCTGGCCGCCCAGGCCTTTGCCCCATTTTTCTGAATGTTTCCCCCCAGCACAAGCACGACCACGGCCGCTTCCTTACCCTGTGTCGTGTGCACGGTCCCCGTTCGGTTGGAACGGAAACCGGTCCGGGAAGCGAGTTTTCTGAGCTTCATGGCGCAGTCCTTGAATGGCGAAATCAGGAATACGTCGTCAGGTGCTATGCTGTATCGCTCTTTCAGTGTCAAAAGTAACTTTTCTACTGCAGTGCCTTCCTCAGCGATCCAGTTTCCTTCACATGATTTACCTTTAACATCCAGCCAGCCACTGTCAGGCAAACACGACGTGCTTTGCTTTTTCCCATGCACCATGAGCCCGCCGTAGGCGATATTATTGCTGATACTGAACATGGGATCGTCACAACGCCGGTGTACTCGTAAAGGACAGCCTACCCATACCTGCCCTTTTTCAACATCCGGTAGCCAGGTTCCCAGCTCCATCGTTTGATCAGCAAGCACCTGTGCCGATATTTTACCCGGCCACCAGCTGGCTGGAATATCATAGGATTGTGCAAGTGCCCCTTCGACAGAGGAAGGAATACCACTCACCGGCTCCAGTTGCTTTGGATCGCCCACGACAACCGTTCGTTTTGCCCGCCATACTGCTCCTGCTGCCTGCTGCGGAAGGGCCTGCCCTGCTTCATCAATCAGTAACCACCCAATGGCTTCTTTGCCGATTTTTTTAAACATGCGCGGAACAGACGCAAACGTTGTGGAGATAACGGGGACAACCAGACTCAGTGAATCAAGGGCAAGCGCTGCCTGTTTATCTGGTATCTCCTTACCATTAAGCCAGTCACTCACCAGATTCAGGTTTGCTGACATTTCAACGGGGTGAGCTTCAATAAATGCGCGGTGAACATCCAGTGCCGCAAGAAACACCCTCTCCCGCGCATCCCGCCATCTCTTACAAAGCCATGGTGCTGACAGTTCTCTTTGCTCATCCGTTGCGTTACGGTCCGGCCAGGCATCCCCCATCATGGTCCTGGCCTCAGCCAGTTCCGAGATATCCCGGGCAACCTTTTCCCTGATTGCTGTCTCTCTGCTGACAGAAAGCGCCAGCTCCGATTTAAGCGCCTCAGTCTGACTGTGCGCCTCATCACGGAGGGCTTGCGAGCTCGTCAACGCCTTAATATGTTCGGCGAGTGTTGTACGCAGTGAATCCATTTCATCGGTCAGTCGCTGATAACGCCCCCACCACTCTCGCGGTATTTTACCCAGTGAGAAAATCGCCATCAGTATGCCTGGTTTATTCGCCTCATGCTGGTGGACGCGTTTATCGGCTTCCGCCAGTTCCCGGTGTAACCGGGTACCAGCTTCTTCCTGTCCGGCAACATCAGAGGAAAGCGCCAGGTATATTCCGTTCTGTTCTGACAGAGCGGCATTAATCGAGGCCCGGCTCTCCCCGCACTGGATGAGTGCCTGCTCCTGATTTTTTATCTGTTCTTCAAGTTCTGAATACCTGACGAGCTCCTGACGAGCTTCATCTTCGATGACTGTAGCTTTCTGATAACGAATAACAGCCTCTGACCAGGACATTGCGGGTTTACGGGCTCCCTGCGTCGGCTTCAGTAAATTAAGATGGTAATGCAACCCTTCACCCCGGGCGGGTGAGAATGTCTCCGGAGGCACTGTCGATTTTTGATTCCGCTCATCGGGCTTTTTCCACCAGAAAGTATTCAGGAAATTTTCCCGGTTTTCTTTATTACCCAGTTTTGCGGCCAGAAGCCCCCATGCTGGTTTACCCATCAGGTGCGAAGCCAGTTCGCTGAAATATTCTGACTGTTTTGGTACCCATTCAGGTACAGCGTCAATACCCGGGAGTTCGAGCGAGATGTTTTCTACTGCGCCGTTATTGGCAGAGGCAACGATGATGGATGTCCCTGCAATGGAATCGTGAAGCGGAAAGAAGGGGATGGTTTTCTTATCGCATGTAAAAGTGCCTTTGTTTAAGAAAACCCTGTTCTTGTGCTCAATCAGTTTACCGGCACGCGCGGTGACGACTGCGGCCACCACATCACGAAGGAGTGTTGTTTTTCCTGTGCCGGGTGGCCCATTGACAGCAAAAATACCGGGTGTCTCAGCATTTTTACGCCACAGCTCATTAACGGCTAACTGCTGGCTGAACGCTAACGGATATAGAGAGGGCCATGTGCCGACCGGCGGTTGCGTGGGACGCAGTCTGTCAAATGCAGCATCTAACCCCTCCCCGGTTCGAACATCCGTTACCTGCCTGTTCTCCCGGGACACGGACGTCATGTAGTCAAAGAAACCTCTGCCAACATTTTTCTTTTTCCAGTGTCCTTCGAGCGCCTCCATCTCATGAATGTAAAAGCTGTTTATCAGATCATCCGGTACAGCACTTTTGGTTTTTTCCTTTCCTTTCCCCTCTGTTCTGCTGCTGGCTGAGTTCGTTTTGGTACTCTCAACGGAGAGATTCACCTCATGGCTATTCTGTGAGATCCTGACTGTGGCGCACTTAACAAGGCAGATAGCATGCTGCTCCATTGCCTCATAAGGGAAACCGGTCTTCTCCAGTACCAGTTCGCCAAGCGTCTTAATCCAGGCAACATCAGCTGCCAGCTCGTCACGCTGTAAACGGACAGCTTCAGCATCAATCCATTGCATAATATGCAGGGTCAGCTGATCAAATTCAGGGAATCCGCTGTCCATCATCGGGAGTGTATCTGACAGCGCGGGAAGCCCCGTCAAGTCCGGACTGACGGGTGTTTTCAACGCTTTCACACCTTGGTCATGATTTAACACCTGTGAAGCAGCCCATGCGGGCATTGACAACATGAATGATGTGGCCTGGGGGATACCTTTATTGCTGAAACTGACATCGAACAACCGGCTTTTGCCAGTGTTCCGACTTTCAGCGACGTCATCATGGGCACCAAGCTTTTCTTCAAGCTGATCGGCAACGACCGAAATATTGTAGATCCCGCATTGAGCGGAGTAACGCCAGACCTTGCCGGAGGGGACGGGTTTTCGAACATGCTCTGTATCCGTCCAGGGAAGCAGCCCGTCGAATGTCACCATGTACGCTGGATTATCTATGTCACGAGCATTTTCTTTATCAATACTTTGTGGCGTCAGTGCCTCAATAGCTTTCCAGAAGCGGAAGACATGTTGCACCTTTTGTAAGCTTTCCTTCACTGAAACCTCATTCATCTGTCCAGGCTTATGTAGGGACGCGATCCCTGTGTCATAAAGCAGATATATACCGCATTAACTCAACCCGCCCTCACGCATGCTGGCTGAAAAGTAACTTTCCGGGGCTATGCCAGGTTACCCCTGCCCTTAATGGAGAAAAAACGGTTCTGTATCAACGGATACACCATGGGATATGGGCTGTAAAGCCCCCTTTTGAGATAACGCGGCATTCGGACTTGATGAAAATAGGGGGTTGGAGGAGAGTTTAAATAGTTTATAATCTAATCAAATGAGAGATAACAGAGGGCTACCCAATGATGTACGAACTGTTTGGATTTGAGCTTTCCGACTTCAAAGGGCTCTTCTATGTCTTTTGCCTAGCAGTGCTTGTATATCGTTACATCACTGTCGGACGCAAATACCCGCTCTTCGGTACCCGTGAGAAAGATACCGATAGGGTTGTCTCGGAATCGTCAAACAATACGTATCGTAATCCTGTTGAATATGATCAACATGATATTACAGATTTACGTTCGACTGAATACTGGTGTTATGAACAAGAACAAAATCAGAGACATGATGACTAGCCTTGATATTGTTGGACAGTTTTGTACTTAAGAACAAAGAGTCATCGCAAATCGTTATAAATAGCCATTTTTTCTCTTAACATTTTCCATGTCTACATCAGATAAACCATTCGCCAGAGTAAAAAAGAGTCTTTCAGTATGCCCTGTAGTGGAGCGTGTTTACGCCATACTTCGCTAATATTAAAACGAACGGTGCTCAGCACCGTTCAAATCACCTCGCCAAAATCAACCGAAATATGGTGTTTATTAGCGCTGAGTGTGTGATGGGGATCAGCGCTTTTAAACGGGCCTTTTAATTAGTTTTTTCGATGCTTATCCAAGAACTCTTTCGCAAAATCCTGGCCTTGTGTGGTTCCGATGCTTTCCGGTAAGCTTGCGATAAATGCAGGGTAAGCGGCTGCTGCTTCTGGCCCATATCTTGGGTTTTCAGCCAGTTTATTCTGGACAGTCCTCATTGCTGTGTCCTGCGCGTCCCGAAGCTGGGTTAATTTATCGTCCGTCATACCAGGTTTGTTTTCAGCTAAATTGCTGGCCTGTCTTAACTGCATATTGTTGCTCATGTTGCCGATGAGCGTTTGACCGGATGAACCGTTTTCTAGCTTCATTGAATCACCGACATAACGGTCTGAACCGGCTCCAGTAAACGTTTTTGCTACTGTTCGGTTGCTATCAAACACCTGTTCTCTGGCTGCCTGCCCTTTATCCCTCAGGTTCGGGCTTCTACTGTTACTGTCGCGCATATCTCCGCCCAGCTCGTAATCAGAGGACCCAGTCGGTACTCTGGTGGCCGTGGTGCCGGTATTGTTGACGGCATTATTCACAACATCCGAAAGCCCGTTTTCATAACCATTATTTTTCCCGTTCATAGCTAACCGGGAAACACGGTCAACATCGGATGATGAATAATTTTGACCTGATACCTGGTTGAATGTAGAACGCCATGCTTCAGCTTCTTTAAGGCTGTTTTCTCTGGCCTCACCAGTCTGATTGCGGGCAACTTCGGAGTGTAACGCCGCCTGGCTTAAGGCGTTTTTGGAGTCTTTCTCTTTATTCCCGGACGGGCTGAAAGTCTCCGCACTTCTCGGCATATCATGCGTTTGCATGTCTCTCATCGTTTGCTGAGTCGAGGCATTGATATCACTTGTTTCTGCATCACCCAGAACTGTACTTTGTGTGCCTGCAACTACGGATTGTAATGGACTATCGGTATCCGCTGCCTGTTTAGCCTTGTCTATGGTCTCATTGACGTTCCCCAAAGGTAACGTATCTTCGACCCTTTGAAGTTTTTGCGAATCTGCCTGAGTATGGACTTGCCCGTTATTTTCCCCACTGGTATTAGCTACGTGAGCTCTGCCATCGCCCTCATTAAGTGTGCCAGCTGTCATTCCACCAACTTCCGTTGTTGGTTGTGCTTTCGCAGCCTGTTCTCGCTGAGCGAGCCCACCGGTTACAGCACCCTGCTGATTAGAAACATTACCAGAAACTTGTCCTGCAGAAGGCACTGCGGACGTGTCCGGAGCTGTTTGTGCCTGTTCCTGCCCGCTGGCATAGTTGCCACCAGTACCCAGCCCTACAAACTGATCCAGTTTCTCTGTCGCAGGCGAGATAATCCCGGCATTGGCACCCATGATACTGACAGCATTTTTAAGCATTTGAGAGGCTTGTTTAATATCGCCCAGATTATGAGCAACAGTCTCACCAGAATCCATACGAGATAGTTTTTCGGCTTCGTTAAACATCATTTTAACAAATGCATCGTTGCCGTTTCTCGTGTCTCCCAGCGTGTTACTGCCATTTAATGTCCCTTTCATTTCGTTCCATTTACCCACTGCTGCTTCACGATTTAAACCTGAAGCCTGCGCCCAATCACCTACAGTTTGCGCTGTCGCTGGTTTACTCAGGGTGTCAGACACTTTGGCCCCGTCAATGTTCAGACTGCTATTCATTGAAAGTTGTGAAGCCTGTTCACCTGTTTTACTGAATGCATTGCTCTCTTTATTAGTGACAGCCTGGGCGTGTTCCTGCATCTTCTGTGCCGTTTTTTGGTAACTGTCAGAGTCAGAGAAACCATTCTGGATCACATTGGACTCCAGCTTAGCTATGTCCTTAGAAAAACCATCACCATTTTTCATGCTACTCATCAGATTGTCAGTGAGGGCTTTTTTCGCACCGTCAGATAATTGACTGTTTCCTTGAATTCGTGCTGCTATCTGCCCTAAAAGTTTTCCTGATAAACCTGCTCCCCCCTCTTCGCCACCGCCTTTCCCTGCACCACCTTTACCACCCAAATTTAAACCTAAGTCTGCCATTCCGCTAAGGATGGCAGAGGCCGCCATAGATTTAAGGGCATCTGCTGATACTCCAGTATCTTTTCCGAGATTTCTGGTCATCCCGGCCGCTACATCATCGACAAGTTTCATTCCGCCCTGGTTTGTTGAACCTGCTGTTTGTGTTCGATTACCTTGTGTTGCACTGGCCCAGGCTTCATTTAACGCCTGTTTTGAGCTGAGAGTGGAAGTCCTGTCGGTCCCTATCGAGTTCTGGCCTGATGCTCTGACTGTATCACTCAGCGATGCACCCAACCCAAGAGTTGGCATCATCCTAGTCTGAGAATCCAGAAGCCCTCCTGACGACATGCCACCACCTGTTGTAGTGGCTGCGGTGTGTGTCTGGTCACCAAAGGACTGTTTACCCGCATTCCCCGCCGACCAAACCTCTGGTGTGACGTGGCCGGTATTGTTTGGGGCATCAGGTGTGACATTTTTCAACGCTCCCATCATCGGGTGAATGCTGGTGGTCAACAGGAATAGAGTCAGCATCGGCACCATGCAATACAGAGCTGAGGCCACAGACAGGTAGCTGCCGTACGTCTCCTGAATGCTCCCCATATTTGCCCAGTTCATCGTGGTCTGAACCCCCAGCGATGTCCATGTGTCAAACTGTTGATTCAGTACCATCTTCACGTACGCATTTACCATGACTGCCGTTATCGGCCACATGTTAACGAATACAATTAGCTGCAGATACTTAGCGGCTGAAGCGATACCTTCCCCCCCTAAAAACAGGATCGCAATCAGAGCAAAAGGGGCGACCATGTAGCTGAACATTTCCAGGAACGATATTGCAGCGCCTGAAATGTTGAGCCAGAGCTGCCCTTGACTAACCATTGCATTCGTTCTTTTCATGCTCGCTTCGAAGAGCTGATAGTCTGCCGCTATACCTAGCGCCTTCCTGTACTGGAGAACGCCTTTGTCGACCTGATTAAGAACGAATGCAGCTGTTGTGATATTGTGAGCCTGACCAGCGCTTCCAAAAAGCGTGGTGGCCGCACCGCCGATAAAGTCAGTTTGTTGACCATTATCCTCTTGTTGCGGCGCAACAAACTGATTCATCTGCCCAAGATTTCTCATAATTGAAGCGCCTTGAGGCGAGGCGAATGCAGCTTTTACCGCCGCCCATGCATCCGTACACGACGCATACTGCAGTCCGGTAGATGTCACCATGGGGACGCTGGCCGTCTTCAGGCTGTTGGCCGTCATTGAGTCCATAACATTTATTACGGACCCAAGGTCTGTTGCATAGATTTCATTCAACGCCACGCCTCTGAGTGCTGTCTGAACCTCTGAATCCTGGGTCGTTTTTATACAGTCTCGGGCAATAGACTGAATGATTCTGCACACATCGAATGTCACGGGTTTTTCGCTTCCGCTCATCGTATTCGGGAATGCCTGACAGAACCCGCTCGACTCCCCGCCCCACTCCATATATTTGACCATTTTGGTCATTGGACCCAGTGTCAGGCTGTCATCCAGCGTATCACTGACCTGTCCTACCGGGGTGAGCGGGTCAAACGCTGCCCGCCAGTCTGTAATAAGACCATGTAATAACCCGGTAGTGAGCTCTCCCGAGGCAGCAATAAAAAGCGGGACATCATCGATATTTCTGACCTCGCCTGTTTTCACCGACTCCAGCGTGACATCGGCTTTAATGACGGCAATTGAATAGAACAACAGCCCCATAATCCATGAGAATATTGGGACATCAGTTTTACTCGGGGCGAGTACCCACTTCATTGATTTATAGAAGAGTCCAATAGCGGCTGCATAAGCCGCAAATTTGATCCATTCATTTGAGCCGTGGCTGGAAAAAATCAGTGCGATCCCATTAAAAGCCGTATAGACGAAATCAATTTCACCAATGGTGTATATCGTGAAATTACTCATATCAGCCCCCGTTCCCGCTATCACCATAAGTGCGTTTTTTAACGAATGCCATATCCCAGTAGGCCAGAACTGTTTTTTCCTCTGTGTTCTGAATGGACTGCACTTCAGAGGCACTGCGGATTTGGTTTCTGAATGTCTGATTTATTTTTTCAAGTTGGTCTTTAAATGATGTCATCGCCTCAGAAGGAAGCGTCATATTAGTCATTTTATTTTGGACATTACTAAGCAGCTCGATCGTGAAATTTTTCGCCGCTATCGTACTGATATCATTGATGTACTGAACGCCCTCAGCAGCTGACAACGTCTGTAGGGTTGGTATGATATTATTTATTCCCAACATACCGATTAATCGACGTTGATCTTGTGACAATTCAGTGTCATTTCTCACAGCACGCTGAACTTCAAGTAATGTCTCTATAATGGTTTCAGAAAGGCCTTTGAATTGTGTAGAATCCTGACGCATTTCAAGACACTGGGCTTTCTTGTTGCTGCTTAAATCAGGTGCCGGGTTGCAGACATTTACTTTAACATTGCTTGAACCAGTGCCTTTTATGAAGTCTGAAGCTTTCATCGTTGGTGGGATCGGTGTTATCGCAGAGTTTTCACCGTTACTGTCCCAACTGACAATAAGCGTACCCGTCAGTGACATGATTTGTTCAGCTAATTTATAACCCGTTAATTCAGTCACACCACCTACATTCATATTGCCGTTATCAATACTCATGAAGCCCTGGTAGACAATGTTTCCCGCATATTTTTCTTTAAAGGCCTCTGGATCTTTTGCATAGTTCTTTTTGTTTACGTCACTGGCAGACTGACTCATGGTGCTACCGAAATCCGGGAAAAGACCGGACACCATAGAGTCAACAGCGCCGCCGCCGAGCCCAATATTCTGAGTAAACTCCTGCGGAGTACCCAGCCCGTTCTGTAGAAATTCGTACGTCGCGTTGCAACTGTCTTTGGCGAATTTGTTCAGCGCGGCGAGTTTGTCCTGAATGTTGGCAATAATAGCTGCGCAGTCGGCGCAAATTGCGGAGACCGCAGTGTTAAAGGCGTAGACGGCTGAGCCCTGCGCTATGCCACGCCCAATCTGCACGAGTTGGTCACCGTTGATCATACTGAAGCTGCCCAGAAAGATATCGATGCCGTTACAGCCGACACTAGCTTTAGGGAAACTCACATTTACGAGGTTAGTGTTGACTTGAGGCTGCCTGTAAGAAAAACTCCCCCCAACAGCCCCTACTCTCGATGCGGTTCGGACAGTTGCCGGATCTGTGGAGGCAACCATACCTTTGAATATGCCCTCCATGACGTTGGCAGAGTGGACCTCTTGCATGGAGAACACGCCAAAGAACATGGCCGATAAAAGTAACTTTTTGAGGAAAGTTACTTTTTTAATGTAAGTAGCCACTGTAGCCCCCTTCATTTGCAGTGATACCTGCATCAACCTTATCGGTCGTCGGCATGTCATATTCGCTGAGTTTTTTATCCATTATGTTCTGAAGAAGATAAGGATCCTGCTCATAACTCATCTTATTAACCGTCAGTACATCCCTGTCACCGAGGACATACTGTTTTTTAATATCGAGGGTATTCTGGAATGATGCTTCGTCCAACAGGTTCATTCCTCTTGCGGCCAGGATAATCGTGTTCTTTAACTCTTCTGCTGAGACCAGACCTGTACTTACTCTTGTTGCCTGGGATCCGTCATTTGACATCAGATAAACGGTAGGAACTTCCGTAATGGCATACTGTTTGATCATCTCCATAGTGGCACGACCATAACGAGGAAATATGCCGTTATGTAAAGGACGTCCATCAATACTAACTGGCATAATATCGATGTGATAATAGTTCTGCATGAAATTGAGAATCTGACTTTGTTCATGACAGTACTGACAGGTGCTTTGGAAGAAGAAGAAAAGACCACTTTTCTGGAATATGGAAGAAAGCGCTTTTTGCTGATTTTCCTCAAGTCCAGCGCGATGCGCATTTAATGCAACGGTCTCGGTTGGTTGACGCCTTTTTTCTGACATCATGGGATTATTAATGAAATAGTCTCTGGTTCGGTCAGAGAAGCGAGTGGCAATATCCATCATGAGTCGGTTAGCAGTATAATAGCGGGACAGATTCTCATCGGTTGGATTGTCCATCGCCGCAAAACGAAGATTCAGCAGGTTTTCTTTGAGCCAGCGTGAATCAAGTTTTAGTTCTTCATTTTGGTTTTGGGAGGGAGAACCTGATAATGGTTGTTGGTCCTGTTGTTCTTCTTCCTCAACAGGTTCTTTGTCGTTATACCAGAAAAAGCCTTTTTTCAGTGACTGGCCTGAAACAAATGGTGTTGTTCCGGCATACTGAGTTTCGGCCACCGACGTTGTAGAAAGCACCAGCAATGAGCTAATGATGGTTTTCAGGATAAATTTTTTTGTGATCTGCATATGCTACCCCTTGATGGATAGCATTATCATCCCATAAAAAAAAATCAGTTTTCCTAGATAACAGGGGTCTTTTTAAAAAGGAATGATTTTTCTTTCATGTTGTTCCCTGCTCACACATTAGGATGTTGCCGGAACTTTATGGCGCACCACAGGAGGCGGGAGGAAACTGACTTTTTGCAACATCTCATAGTAACCACTTAATCCCCTCTCACATCAGTTCCAAAAGACTTTTATCACTTCTGATTTGTCGCGAAAAATTGAACTGAGAAATTTTGATTTTAGTGGGGGATATTCATTCTCTGTATCAGGCATGGGCAGTGCATCCTGAAGTTGAAGAATAACGAAAAATCTTAAATGATAAAACACACATATGATTTATCAATGATAAGTATATCGTTAGCACGATTACAGGGGTCAGGTTTTTTTAGCCAACGCAATCCGTGACACCGTTTCCTCTGCCTGTATAAGAAGAGTTAACTGGTGAGATAAATTGCAATTTCTTGTCGTGAGGATTTCCTCTATACGGGTCTTGCGGTCAGGATTTTTTATCATGCGTAAAAAGCGGGAAGGGCTTGAAAGATATTCTGCTAAACGAATACTGACAGCTGCGGAACTGGAAGAAAACAAGGCATCAAGCTCTTTATCGAACCTGATTTTCCCCGATGGACAGGTTGCTCTTTTTAATGGTGTGAGCTCGTGAACGAGCTGGATGGTACTATCAGGAAAATATTTTTTTAGATCTTCTGCTCTTAATGCCGTATGGACTACTGGCAGATATAAATAGGAAGCACAACGGACATTCAAATCTGGTGATAGTGTTCGTAACCGATTATGGATGCAATCAGACATATGATAAAAGCCCCGAGCATCTGAAGGTGTTGTAATTCCAGTTGCCGAGAAAGATATATGACAGATTGTGCTTGCAGTGTGTAAAAGTTGATTTTCCATGACCTCATCATCACTTTTCATCAAAGGGAACAACAGACTGTGAATAACGCATGATAGCGACTTTGCATTTTTTAGCACTACATGTCGGACAGGAGTCAAAACCGGATGGTGAATGGATGTAGGGCTTGTTGCAGACAAGACAGAAATCTTTATAGTCTGCTTCAGACATCCCATTAAGAACATCGACGATTTTGTTGATTTTTAGTGGGTAGATATCAGGTGAATAACCCGTATCAATTAACAAATCAATTAATGCGTTGAAATCCATTTCTTTCGTTGATTCATCGGGTCTTTGTGGATCATAACCGAAAATATGAATAGCGTGATTGACGACGACATTAGAAAGTAGCATGGCATACTTATCTCCAAGCCATGATCCAACTCCCCGTCTTGAACTGGCCGTTCTGGAATACTCCAGCCTGTCCGCAATTTTACGACCATAGAGATGCGCTATTGTGTACTTATTGGCATCGAATTCTACTAATTTATACGCGCTTGCGATCTGGTTCAGGTAACTGACTTCATTTTTCTTTATAGCCATTATCCGCAATCTCCTAACATTGCTCCTGAGTTGGCACAATGGCACGGTGAAGTTCCATACCCTGGCGGTTCTGAAAAGTTACTTTTTAACGATATTCTGTTTAACGCTTATCAATTCTTCTGCGAATGAACCGACCGTGCTTTGACATATCCTGGCGCACAACCTGTAAAGTCGACCTGATTCGTATAATCTTTAAAATGTTTTTAGCTTCTCAATTGATTCTTTTAAGCTAAATTCAATGCGCAGATTCTCAATATTTTCACGAGGTATAAAACCATCCAGAACATCAGACATTATCTCGTAGGCCCAGGCAAAGACTTTAACATCACGACGGCCAGAATCGTATTGAATGAAACGTGGAAACAAAACAACGTTTGTCACCTCAACAAAGGCGTTCATCTCTGTATCGGCCAGCATCTGAAAGGCGTCATTCGATAACGATAGATAGGCGCGAACAAATGCCGGATTGAACCTAACGAGGTTCCACAGATTGACAAGAAAATTCATCTGTATTGAGACGATGTTTTTTCTAAACAACTCCAGATCCGCAGGTTTATAGACATACTGCTTTCCGCTAAATAATTCGCATGACGCATTTGGTTTAAGCTCTGAACTGTCAAAAGGCCTGCCGTATGTTTCAAACTTCAGGTACTGAGAGTCGTCTCGAATTTGTTTTATCAGGTTATTCCAGGAAACTTGCTGTCCGTTTACTCGTGGTATTAACAGGCTGCCAGGACGCTCCTCTGATTGCGCAATACGATTAAGTCGAGAATCCGTAGTCGGATGAAAAAAACGCCCGAGAAGGATCTCTGGAATATAGCGATAGTCTGATGCCAGTTCACGTGGTAACACGGACATCAGTTTTTGCTGACTCCGTATTAACTGTAACTCCGAACGGAGAAAAGCTTTTACGACCGTGTCAGTCTGTACGTTGGGTTGTATGACCATACGCTCTCCGGGCTCTTTCCAAGCATCTATATCTGCTATAGCGGTATGTGTTTTCCGTAAACACTATGATTATATCATAGCTATCCAGGCTAGAGAACAACAAAACTGGTACTAATATTATTAGATACTATCCATGATAAAGCCTCAAGGCAAGATAGAACGAATTGGCACTTATAACATTGAGCACTTTTTTTTAGAAATGACTTAAAAAATCGACTTTTCATTAGTACCTTTTGGTGGAAAAGGTACTAATGAAAAAACTATGTCATTAGTACTTTTTTGTGGGAAAAGTACTAATGAAGCTCTGAAAAAGGTTTATGGCTCATGAGTACTTTTTGTCAAAATAGTTACTTATGTATAAGGGATACTATCAACACTCAGTTAAAAGTTACTTTTTCCCTCAGCGTGCTCTGAAAACCTCCTGATTCAGGTCATCTCGTCACAATGGAAACGTTCTGAGTGCCTTCATTTTGACGGCATCCTTCCCTGAGGGGCCAAAAGTTACTTTTTTTTTGGCTCAGCCTGCATGGAAAATTTTTTTTTAAAAAACTGATAACAGGCTTGTTAGTTCAGAAAATCCGTTCCTGATTCCTGTATCTTTTTGGGCAGGAGGGAACTACGCATGAATTCAGAAATTATCGCTCACCAGGAAACCGTCATTGGTAACGCTGTGCTCTATATCGAATTGCTGAAACAGGAAGCCGCCCTTGTCCTGGATCAGTACTGGAATGTATGGAAAGCCAGGAACCAGTTGATATCAGAGACAACCTACGCGAATGGAGGAAAATTTAATCCAGGCAGATTTGCACCTGTGATCAGGAAAGTGGGTTCATCCCAAAAAGTTACTATTTCTTGGAAAGATTTCTCCCCCAGGTTTAAAAATCGAATTGAACACTACGGGGTTATCGTTAAACCTAAACTCGGCGGTTACAGTGTTAGCTGTTTCCCTAAAGCTCTGGACTGGGAGCTGGAGATGATTCAGGAAACAGAGAAGAAAATTAAACCCATCCGCGAATTATTGCATGAGTACCATGAGCGCAGACTTGCGGACATCAAGCGTCTTGAAAAACTGAAGAGGTTATTATAATGGCTGAAAATACATCACAGAGAAACACTCCACGAACTCAGCGAAATGTGGGCAATAATCGCGCTTTGGGCATGGTCATCACTAAACTCAAACCGCTATCCAGCGTGTTTTATTTGCATTTTCATGAAAAGAACCGCGCCCGCCTTCGCCAGTTCAACGCGATCTCGAATGCAATTTATAATATCTTTCGCCTGGTCGAATCAGACCCTACGACCGGCACAAAAGTTAATAAGTGGTTGACAGGCATCTACACTGAATTGTCAGGTAATGTAAACACCTATAAAGTGCAGATTGATAAAAGCCTTTCGAAAATTCCGGTGCAGGATTCGTCGTTTGACGGGTACAACTACGAGGAATTTGAAATTCGCTGGAATCATCCGCTGACCTACAAGTTACTGGATATTATCTCAACTATTAATGTCATGACGCGCCAGGCACACCAGTTGTGGTTATTCGGTGAAATCACCCAGCAGGTGCATGACCGTATTATCCTGCAGCTTTTAAGCTCCCTGCAGGCAGCCATGGATTCAATTACCAAAATACTTGACGCGGAGAACCGTGCTTCCGGTAAATACGATGCACTGCCATTCATCAAAAACATCAAACGTTTTAAATCTGTTGAGCTGTATATCGCCAGCCTCGAAACCAAAGTTCCGGATAATCCATCATCCGAAGCCATCACGAAGGGTCCTGAACCAGAACTACCTGATGATCAGATGAATTCTGGTGTTGATGCAAGCAAAGCTGCGGTAAAAACGGAACAGACTGAAATCGCGTCAGTCAGCCCGGAAAAGGCGGCTGGTAAAACAGGACCTTCCGTTGCTCCTGTCCCGGCACAATAAAGCAAACAGGTTGATATGAGTATTATATCCAGTTTATTCATGAAAATTAGGGTCGCCCTCTTCGGAGGGCCTGACTATGAAATTGTCTATGATACGGATGATGAGTATGACATACCGCACACGCCTAATAAGGACGTGCAAAACTACCTCGACTATCCAAGTAAGCCAACGGGTATAACACTCTATTCAGAACGTGAGATTCTGTCTGTCCATGCTAACCGGTTGCAGGAAATCAATATGTATATCGGTCTTCCTAATTCTGACCTGAGCGATGAAGCATATACATTCACGAACCTGATTATCAAACCACTGATGGAATTTACTCGCTGGATCCACCTTCTACCCGCCTCAGAGAATCATCACCATGCAGGTACGGGGGGGTTATTAACACACAGTCTGGAGACAGCTTTTCTGGCTTTAAAATTCGCGTACAGTACTGAACTTAGCCCTATTGGTTTACAGGATGAAGAGCAGGTACGTAAACGGCGGTACCTTTATGCTGCGTTTATTTGTGGTCTGTTACATGACGCAGGAAAAATATTTGACGTTGACGTTATTTCTTCAACTCCAGGGGTGAACAGTACGTGGCGTCCACTTTCAGCCAGCCTGATGGACTGGGCTAATACGAATCGTATTATGTCTTATGAAGTCATATGGCGCAAAAGAACTGCGAATGACCACTCTGTACGGGCTCCCGTTTTTTTAGAACGTTGCCTGAACGATACCTGCCTGAATTACCTGAGTGACGTCGTCAAAGAACGAATGTACGATAAAATGCTTGCCTCCCTAGGTAATTATACTACCAGCGATGATTTTATATCCCGTTGCATGAGGACCGCCGACTGGCATTCTACCGGTACCGACACAAGTTATCGTTATGATAAGCAGTCCGGCATTCGTGCATCCGATACCGCAGCTCGTGCCATTTCAATTATAAAAGATAATATTAGTGCGCTTAACATCAACGGCTTCGATTCATCACCTACACTCGCCGGGCAGAATGGTCCCTCTCCCGTTCATATTATGATTATCGGAGGGGCTGTTTACATCAATGAACACACGGCCCTTGATTACATCCTGAATCAGTTCAAAAAACTGGGTGTTAATTTCCCGGACGGCGAGATTGGTCGGAAATCACTGACGGATTTATTAGTGAATGGCGGCTATATAGAACCATACGGAGAGCAACGCATTGCTCATTTTTTCCATCGCGGTGAATTTACTGAGATGGACATTCAACGAATGTTTAGTGACGGCATCAAAGGCCTGAGCTGGTACTCGCTTTTAAAAATAAAATGGGTAGGTTTCCTGTTTAAATACGATGTCATCCCAGAGAATCTTCCGGGGATATTTAGTATCAATGACACGAACGATTATGTGTATGTCGACCGTAAAGGTAATGACACGATTTACACTCGCCCGATCTCAATGGGTATCAAATCAATTCGGCTTGGTAATGGTAATCTTACTGATGAGCCTGTTACACCGGATGATGCACCACAACCTGATTCAAAACCAGCTGAACAATCTGAGAATGCGCAGGAAATGGCAGTCAGCATTGATCAAGATAATTCCGTCTCTGACGAAGAGAACGGCACTAACCCTCAGGTTTCAAGTGAGAAAGTGGAAACTCAGCAGAAAGAAAACAAACAAAAAAACACCAGAAAGAAACAGAAGAAGAAGGAAGCAATTACAAAGGAAGAATACATAACCCGTCTACAGCATCAGTTTAATAACAATGCGATTACGCCGTCTGAAATGGCACTAATTGATGGTCTGCTGCACGTCTCCGACAGTTACATTCGGTCTATTGCCCCCCTTGATGATACTCAGTTAATGGAGTCTGATCTCTTTACACTCTCGCTCAGAATCGGGAGTATTAATGAAGAATTTAGTGTCCCGGCCAATGACGGAAAACGATATACCCAGCTCAGTAATGAGGTTTCGCTTATCCAGCTACGTCATCAACCCGATGTAAAAACTGTTGAGATGCTGCCGCTGCTTTCCTCAGATTTATTTGGTGGTGTGACACCGGATGAGACTGCATCAGAATTTAATTTATCGGTATTAAAAACCGATGTTTATTCTGAGCCACTTCCTCCTGAACGTTATGAAAAAGAGCTGTCCGTGGCTACAGATAATCAATTTGAGCCGTCTGATATACCACCATCTGAATACCCTGACATTCAGACAGATGACGCGGGCCAGTCATGGGGGGATTACGATATGTACTCACAGGATGACAGCGCTATTCAGATGAGTGGGGAACTGCCTGATGTGTCAACTGACATCCATGGAGCGGGTGAACTTACGAAAATCCGGCATCTCATTGAATCTGTACCGGGTAATTCTACGGATTCCACGGTTGTTGATGCGGCCGATGAGCAGGAACAGGAAGGCTTCAGTGAAATCAATCGTGGTTTTGAAGAGCTGTTTGCACGACAGGATCATATTATTACGGACCCGGCGATTGTCATTACAGAAAATATTGAGGAAGCTGAATTACTTACATTGCCAACAGATGAGGTTGCTGGTGCAACTGACAGCGATACCCTTCAATCTGATATTGATACGATCATCACACTCCTAAATAAAATCAGACTGAATAACTCCTCAATTACGGTCAGACAATTGCTGCTTACTGTCGTGGTGACCGATATCAACTTTTGCCTCCGGCTTCGAATCACTGAAGATATTGCTTCATGGGGGTTTGATCAGGATGAGTTAGCAAAACTCCGCTCTGCTTTTTCTCAATTCCCTATTGCTAAGGTAAAGGTGGGAATTGGTAGACCTATCCGACACTACATGATCCGCCTGAAAGACATTCAACAGGGCGCACAGCGCAACAATATCTTTTATGACGAATTTATTGCTTTCTTTAATCACCAGGAGGAAGGGTTATGAAACGCCGGAGTCGCAATAATTTACACACTCAGGAGATGCTCTACCGTCCTGCGCTGGAGTTTCGCTCTGCCGTGATATTGGTCTTTTTTTCCATCTATGTGCTTATTGATTCATGGAGTCAGACATATGGCATCAGCGAGATCCCCTTCTATTGCGCCCTAGGGTTGATTGCCTTTGCCAGCTGGCGGATATGGCATGGTATACCTGTTTTCCGGGCACACTGGCGTTTATTTCATCGTTCAATGGACTTCCTGTCTCTTGAAGATTTTCGAATGATTAACAACGCACATTACTTTGCCGATGACCGGAAATACCAGAAGCTGGTGACCCTTCAGGAGACCGGGGGCGCTCCCGCGAAGAATCCGGTGAACCGGCTTTTACGCAGGAAAGAAAAGGTGGAGCTACCCCAGCGTACAACCTTTTTATGCAACGGTTTCAAATGGGGACCGGAACACTCAGAACGGACCTACCAGGTTCATAACCTCTCCAGTGATTTACATGAAGTTCAGTTACCTTTTGTGCTGAATCCTGTAACCCGTCATTATCGAAAACTCGCGACTGACCTCGGCGGGAACTATTCAATTTTCGGCGTTGATAAAAAGGTTCCGATTTTCGTCAATGAAGAGAATTTCTTTGGGCATACCCTTATCACAGGTAACGTTGGTACCGGTAAAACCGTGCTTCAGCGTCTTTTGTCCAGCTCGATGCTTCATCTCGGGCATATCGTTCTTGTTGTTGACCCAAAGAATGATTATCAGTGGCAGGATGGGTTAAAAGAGGAGTGCGAGAGCCTGGGTAAACCCTACATGCACTTCCATGCAGGTAACCCCTCTAAATCTGTCTCCTATGATATCAGCGCCAACTACGTCAAGGATACGGACCTGTCAGCCCGTATTATGAGTATTATTGCCGGTACTGAAGGTGGCGAGGATCCCTTCCTCCGCATTGCTGAAGGTCTGGTAACCACATCTATTGGCGCGTTGAAACTCGGCGGGAAAAAGCCAACCATTCAGAATATCTATTATTCGATTCGTTCCAAACAGGACCTGATCGTCACCACGCGTAATGCGCTCCGGGGTTTCTATGAGTACCACCTCGGTCCGGAATGGAACTTAACTCTGCAGGTATCGCCGAATCTGGACCTGGCTAACGAAATACAGAATCTGCAGGGATATTTTTATGCTAATTACTTTCAGGATAACTCGCCAAAAGTCATGTATGGCATGGATACCGTTCTCGAATGTTTCAAGTATATAGCCGGTGATGAAACCCACTATTACAAAATCACAGCCAGCCTTATGCCTATGCTCAAACGCCTGTCGCAAAGCCCAATGGATATCTTGCTTTCGGCTAATGACGTTGAAAACCCGGACCGTAATATCGTTAACAGCCACGGGCTCTTCAACAGCGGCGGTGTGCTCTATATTTCGCTGGATGGTCTGTCTGATCCGGCAACGGCTCGCGACCTCTCACAGCTGATTACCTCTGATATCGCCGCAGAAGCGGGTAGCCGCTATAACACAGCCTCTGATTTATCGACCGCGCCCCGGGTATCCATTTTTATTGACGAGGCGCATCAGGCTATCAACATGCAGATGATTAACCTGCTTGCCCAGGGCCGAGCAGCCAAACTGGCATTATTCATCTCAACACAGACCATATCAGACTTCGTTTCAGCCACCAGCGCCGATACAGCTGACCGTCTGACAGGCCTTTGCAACAACTACATTTGTACACGTGTGACAGATGCTAAAACACAGGAGCTTGTCCTGACGAAAGTGGGCCAGGCCAACGTATCAATGAACCAGGTCACCTATACCACCAGCGCAGGCACCAAACAGTCACATACCGATTTCAATGGTTCAATTTCCGAACGAAAGTCCACCACAATGGTGAGTGCAATTCCGCAGGAGTTGCTTTCAATGATACCAACTCTTCATTTTATAGCCTGTCTTCAGGACGGACGAAAAATCGTGGGCCAGATGCCGATAACCATACCGGGCAAGGCAATGCGCAAATCAACCGGATTAGTCGAAATGGTGATGAAATCGCCCTATAAACTGAAAATGAGACGCAATCTCAATGTTGATGAAATCCTGAGTAAATCACAAAAGGTGGTCTGATTATGGAGCGAAAACAGGTTTCCCGGGCATCTTTGCTCAGTATGAATTCAACTCAACCCAAATATATATCACGCGCCAATAAGGCGCTGAAACAGTACGGCATTGATGTTGACGATGAGGCCCTTCCGGAAATACTGTCACGGTATGCACAGAAGCTTACCGGTGATCTTTATAAGGTGTATGCCCATGACACCATTGAGAGTCTGGATGTGCTGGCCCGGACACTGTCTGAATTTTTTGTCATACGGTATGCCGTCACCATCGTTACGCACGACGATAAGGAAGTGTCTTACAACTGGTCAGTCTCGCAGGGTCCTTTCACCGACTGGCTCAGTCAGCTGCTGGCCGCCAGCATGGCTAAGAGCCACAGGGTTGACGTCCAGATAGATACCAATCAGGAACGCATGGCGTTTATCCAGGTTAACTCAGAGCGGCTGGGATGGTACCTGTTACCCGCGTTTGTCGATATCTCAGGATTACTTTCCCTTTTCCTTGACATGCCTGAAAAGGTTGAATATCAGGTGATGCGCCGTAAACGAAACGGAAAGGTGCCCGACATCCACCAGCATGACCTTGGCATTTTCGAAGAGGATGCCCTTATCTCCGGCCTGAAAGAAAAGTTACTTTTATGGAGCGGGAACCTGTGCGATCCATCTGATGAATACACCTCTCTTTTCAACCGGGTCATTGACCTTTCAATCCTGGGCAACCGCCACCAGCCATCGATGTACCGCAAGAGCTGTATTATTCAGTCGGTTCTCGATGAGTTCTCTGCGTCGGTGTTGTCCCTCCCCGTCCGGTTTAATGGAAATGCATTAAGCGCAGTGTGGACCCCATGGTCTGAGCCGTTTAGCCAGTTCTCTCGTTTACGTCCAGTAGATGAAGATACGGTGTATATGCCATCCCCAGGCCAGGTGCGCTGGAAAAATGCAGACGTACACCGAAAAGTAACTTTCTCTCTGATATCCAGGTTGATCGCATCGGATGACCTTGCCTGTTCGGGCATTCTTCATGGCTGGAAGAATCACTACCTCGACAGAGCAACGAACATCCGTCTGGCTACCATCTGGACCAGACTGTTTTCCGATTAATAACAAACCTGCAGGTGAATCTAATGGCTGAAAAAGATATGGCGGCGCAGCGCATGACGATGCTGCGCTTTGGGTTAGGGCTGGGTCTGTTGATTTATTTTCTGTTCAACGTTTATCTGGAGGACACTAATACCCTTTATAAAGATATCAGAGCGGAGGTGAACGCCAGCAAATCGCTTATGGATGTCAACAGATGGCAGAAAGTGACCCAGAATACGGAAAAGACGTTTAATTATCTCTTTGTAGAATTAAATCTCACAAGTTACATAAATAAAGTCCTTTTACCCGAGGATGATAAAACAAAACCGGCGAAGGGGATGAACCTTGCGGTAAACAAATTCATGAGTCCGAGCTATACCGCAGCCCGAAACATCCCGCTAATGATGTACCAGGCCATTTACCGCTGGCATCTGCTGGTAGGCTGGTTTTTCACATTCCTGCCCCTGATGATAGCCTTAGCGCTGGATGGTTATTACCAGTGGAAAATGAAGAGATTTGTTTTTGGTGATGTTACAATTCAGCTTTACCGCCTCTGGTTCCGCTCGCTGACGATAATCGGCGTGTTGTTATTTGCGTATCTGGTCGTCCCTAACCTGAATTTATTCTACGGGCTGACACAGTATTTCCCGCCGCTTGCTCTGGCGTTGCTTGCTATTGCCATTAACCGGCTTCTTGCGCATTACCAAAAACTCATGTGAGGAAATATATGTTAAAAAAAAGGCCACCTCAACCTGAAACAGGTTCTGTTCAGGATGTGGTATCACGTGAAAGTAAGAAATTTTTCCGTTTGTATAAATCGCATGTGTTATCAAAAATGGTCCTGACAATAATTGGTATTGGTTTTGCTGGTTATAGTGGCTGGTCCATGTATCAGGATAAACAGAAGAACGGGAAAGGCGCGGACCATATTGCGGTTATCCGTATTCATGGTGAAATGGGAACAGGCACCCCTACAGGTGACGGGGTTATTATTGCCCGTGCGTTACGCGAAGCGTGGGATAATCCCCACGCCAAAGCGATTCTCATCGATGCCGAATCGGGTGGTGGCGGCCCGTCTGACGCCATCAATATTTACAGGGAAATAAATGCGCTGAGGGCATCCCTTCATGGAGCTCCGGGGCTCACTATAGATATTTCAGGGCAGATTGAGTCATCGAATAAAAATGACACACCACCAGCGCCAGCCGACGACGTTAAACAGGCACTCCTTAAAGCATTGGGGACCGGAAATGGAAAATTACCAGCAACAGCCCGTGACGTCAGACCGATAATCGTCAGCATTAAAAATATGTGCGCCTCTGCCTGTTATTACGCCGCCTCATCGGCAGATGCCATTTATGCAGATCCTAACGCCATTATCGGCTCCATCGGCGTACGTATGGACCACTGGGATGTGTCCAGGATTATGGATCGCCTTGGTGTGGCTAACGAACCGTTAACGGCCGGTGCCTATAAAGCATCCCTTGACCCATGGCGTCCCATTGATGACGAAACCAAAGCATTTCTGCACAGTGAGTTGCTCGACAAAATGCATGAACAGTTTATTCATGATGTCGAATCTGGTCGCAAAGGAAAGTTACTTTCCCGTGAACAGGCGGATAAAGAACTGCTCTACACAGGGCGTTTCTGGCTGGGTGACAGGGCGAAGCAGTTTGGCCTTATCGATGATACAGCCACCAGCACAGAGGTGCGTGAACGGCTTAGCATCGTCTATGGCACGACACGTTTTCGGGACTATAACGCACCAAAAGCCACGTTAAGCAGCATGCTGGGGCTGTCCCTGGACGTTAATCTGAAAGAGACGCTGTCCGGTGCGTTGAATACCACCAGCCCGGTGAGGTGACGATGGACCTGACCACGTTATCGACCATCTTTCTGGTGTTCGTCATGCTTATTCTGTCATGCATTATTCTGTGCGTCTGGCCGCTTGTCAGTAACATGTTCAGTGAACAGCGTACGCGTAATGCCCTGAAAGGTCTATTGGCTGATCTGGAGGGAAGACTCATATCAGATGTTACTCTTCCGCTGAATTCATCGCAGACGACACAGATTGACCATATATTTATCAGCACGAAAGGGATCTTCATTATCGAAGAGAAGCATTATGCCGGTGACATTTACGGTGCCCTCGACGATAAATCATGGACGGTGGTGTACGGCTACGGTAAAGCGAAACACAGGATGTTGAATCCGTTCCTCCAGAATAAAACGCACATATCAGGCGTATGTCGGGCTATTAAGAGGGATGATAAGCACATCATCAACGTCGTGTTGCTGACCGGGCGCAGTAAGTTCATGGCGGACCCCGTACCGGAGTGGTTATGCTCCAATTGTGATGACCTTGGGAGCAAGTTCACCTCGTACGAGGCAGAGCCGGTTTTTAGTGTGGAGGAAACTGGCTGGATCGAAAATGACCTGCGTAAAGCTATGCTTCCCCAGACGCTGCTGACCGACCTCGGGCACGTCTATTCACTGAAACTGAAACACCGGCAACCCATATCCGTACCGCACAGAGTGACCTATTTTACGTTACTGACAACCACCCTGTTCTTCCGTGCGCTGAAAAAGTTATTTTCACGTAAACGGTCTGAAGTCATCCATAAACAGTACCGCGAATAGCGCTACCCGTTTCATCATCTGATATAAATAGGGCCACCAGCGGGCCCTGTTTAATTTATATAGTCAGATGCTGGTGGGTTAAGGTGAGGCACCGACTGCCAGGCGTGGATCATGTTGACCATTTGCTCGGCGATCCCCATTGACTGGTTTAGCCGGTATGCCGTCCGGGCCACCATCCTTTTCTGATGTTCATCAGATTTCACATCCACCAGCCTGAAGCGCCACAATTCCTTGCCGCAGTGAATGACACAGATATCAAACTCGGCATTGACCACTGGCAGGTAGTGACGGAGATTCAGATCCTGCAGAAGTGAATACGCCTGAGGCATATACCGTCCATCGAATGAGCCCGCCCAACGATACGTTGCGATGAATGGCGGTGAGTCCAGAGATTTAAGAAATGTCATGTCAGGTCCACCAGCAGATTTACCAGTCTCTTATTATAAAGATTCAAACGCCTCCTCAAAGCCCCCTTTTTCACCCGGGCAATAAAGTGACTTTTGCCCGCTCCGGTAAAAATCACTTTTATCGACATCGTAACCAAGTCTGGTTCCATATTTAGTGCGAGTTTTTGATTCTGGTATTTTGGGTTGGTGTTTAGCGACAGGAATAAGGTGATCGGGTAATCATAAACAACCAGAAATTGTGGGGCACTGTTCCCGGTGGTTAAAAGTGACTTTTGTGGTGAATATCGACCGGTGGGATGGTGGGATAATAGTTTTCTGCCGGGCCCTGTTTGAATGGCGACTCAATGTCAGTTTTATCTGATGATTTACGGTTGACCCTGCAGTAGCGAGTCATTCCCCTTCTGGAGCCTGCGCTACAGCATGATTCCGGCGAGAATGAGCCATGGCAACAGCGGTAGCCCAACAATGCAGGCAGTTAGCCTGATATTATCAAATGAAGCACGTTTTGAGATAAAGTGGGAACAGTAGGTGCGACATCAGGAGTTCCGCACCAACCTGCTTAATGACGCCTGGGAGGCCTACTCACCACGGTGAGTCTTTCACAAACCGGCTGACTGATATCATCGCGTTATTCTCTACATACCAGTCCACCAGCTGTTTGTCGTTCATCCCCTCTGGAGTTTGCACAACAGCATTGTTGGGGCCTGAATGGACCTCTGCTACCAGTATCAAGCCTATCGTACCAGCAATGTCCCTGAGTTCGGTAAAGCGGTGTGCAGACTCCACGTCAAGGTCAGCGAAGCGTACGCCGTTCAGTGAAGTTATAGACGGTAAGAATGACAGATTGCTTTTCCGCCCCGCTCCAGACACTGGGGCATCTGGTAATGCAGCTATCTGTTCGAGTGATAGTGAAATCAGGTCCCGATTGCTGTGGCTTAAGGGCAAAACCAAACATCCATTATTTTCTGATTGCTGTTCATTTTTCATGTTGCCTGCCTTTCTTTGTAGTCTGAGAAAATGCTCCCGATCCAATACGTATTCGTTAATTTCCATTCAATAAGACGATCACCCAGTCCATCCACCAGCAGCAGCAAGGCAAAGGTTTATATCCATGACTCAGAAAGTAACTTTTTCCTTATGAGTACGGTGCCCTGAAGCTTATGTCCCTAGAAAAATTCGTCTGAATTCATCGACACCTTAACACCAAGCCAGAGCACGTTTGCTTGTAATGCATAGGCGGATAGCTTAATGAGCATCCCCTCCTGAAAAATCCCCTTCAACGGTATATTGTTCATATCACAATACAGAGTGACCACCAGCAATACATAGAAGGATGCTAAAGGAAACGTTTTGAAAAAATATACTGTCATTGCCGCAAGCCCACGAATTACGTAGAGCGTACTCATGACAAAGGTTTGTCTGTCATCTCTGAAATCATGAAATTTAATGCCCATATTTGACTCCTGAAAAAAATAAGTAATCATGAAAAACGCGAATGACTGTCTTTCAGCATTACTCACCGAATGGGGGCTAGTAGCCCCCATCAGCGTCACCATGCAGGCTTATTTGGCAACTTCACTACCGGCACCCAGCGCAACACCAGAACCGATTAAGCCGCCCATAGCTTTAGTTAGATCAGCAGGCAAAGCAATAACCTTCGCGTTTTCACTTTCTCCCAGCGCACTCAGGGCTTCAATGTAACGAGTGGTTAACTGGAACTGCATTGCTTTTTCCCCGCCTTCACCCGCCATAGATTCGGCAAGCAAAGTGTTTGCGTCTTTGATACCTTCCGCTTCGGATACTCGGGCCTTTGCGTGCAGAATAGCGGCTTCCTGATCAGCCTGAGCACGGAGAATAGTAGACTCCTTCACCCCCTGAGCTTCGAGGATAGTGGCCTGCTTATTACCGGTAGCCAGTGTTTCAATAGCCTTACGTTTACGTTCTGCTGCGGCTTGTTCTTCCATCGACGCCTGCATAGAATCAGACGGGTTGATGTCCTGAATCTCAATTGAGCGCAACGACAAACCCCAGTCTGTCATTTGCTCAGCCATAGATTTCAGCAGGGTTGCTTTAATCTCATCTCGCTGTGACAGGCTCTCGTCCAGATCCAGTTTACCGATTGCCGCACGAAGGGATGTCATCGCCAGATTTACGGTCGCAATCTGATAGTTTTCTACACCGTATGCCGCTTTTTGAGGGTCAACGACTTTTACGTAACAGATAGCATTGACCGACAGCACGGCGTTATCTTTGGAGATAACTTCTTGTGACGGAATTTTCATGATTTGGTCTTTCGTGGAGAGACGATATGCAACACTGTCCACGAATGGGATAACGATATTCAGGCCAGCTTCGAGCTGGCTGTGATAGCGCCCAAGGCGTTCCACCAGCCACTGTTGCCCTTGTGGTACAATACGCACGCATTTAAACAGCGTTAACAGCACAACGGCCAGAATGATAATGATAGCAATTAATCCAATTGGCATATTTTATAACCTTCCTTTCAGGAATTAGACGATTTAGAGATAACCACGCGTAAAACATCGTGGTTCACTTTTTCTGTTACAACGACCCGACTGTCTGGCGCGATCTCGTCATCAGAGATGCATTTCCAATCGGTCCGACCTTCAACCGGTTTTTGAAGGATCAGGACTCCTTGCTTTTCGCTGGCGCTGCCTCGGGAGAGAATGCCGATTTGCCCGATAACCGTGTCCTGAATGGACTTATTCGGGTTATTGCGTTTGCTGATACGTACCCAGAGGAACGCACAGACGAGCATGGATATGATCCAAATGCCGATTTGCCATCCGAGATGCATATCAGGGATCAGAAAAGAGAGGACTGCCGGGAACACTGCGGCAATAGCCATCCATAAGCCGAAAAACGTTGAGGTGAGCAACTCAATTAGCAGGAACACCGCACCCACGATGACCCACCCCCACCAAACAACATTTCCATCCATAAAACCCCCTATTGCGTTAAATCTGAGTTAATGACCCGTAAATGCAATAAATAGTCCCCAAGAGAGATATTTCTCCTAACGTCACCATCACTGCAAGAATCCAATCACGTCGAACTTTGTAATTCTGTTTGTCGGCTTTATGCATAAGAACTATCATGCCGTTCACCCCCAGAGGATAAACGTTAAAATAATACATAAAGCCCCTATATTTACGCTGATACTTTAATGTTGAGACATGTAGCCATTATACATAATCATATTGTCTGTCGTAGCCACTGGTTAGAGCATTCAGCTCATTTCAGTTTATTTATATCATCGCCCATTCATAATCACCCAGGCATTTCAGGGTTAGTATCCGGCGATAGGTAAAAGTTACTTTTCTCTGAATGCCTGCCCCTGGTGACTGCCAACATCCACCAGCGACAAAAGTTACTTTCTTCGCCTGAAGATTCATTATTGCTGTGTACCCGATAACCCGTAATTTACCAGGCATTATGCAAACTCATACCGGCCCAATGATGCCGGTCATAAATAGCTTTTCCTCTGATTGTGTTTTGTTTACCCCAGTCATCCTTTCCGGCCACTGACATTATCAGGGATGGTTGGCATTATGTTTCTGTGTCATATTTCGGCCCGGTGTAAAATAATCGGTAAGTGGAGCTGCCCATGATGAAGTTTTTAAAAGTAGCAGGGATATCTGTTTTAGCGCTGGCCGTGTTTATAGCAGTGCTTATAGCGTGGTACTGGCTGGACGCCCGTGCGTCTCTCCTGGCGGATATACGCGCCTGCCCTTCAGTGACGACAGAGCAGGCCACAGCCGCCGTTTTGAAGAATGTACTGTTAAATGGCGAACGGCTGTTTTCGAAGCCCCATTTAACTCAAAAGGATGTGATCATTGATGTACGAGAGGTGCAGGTAGGACACACCGGCACGCTGGTACCGTTCAGGATTGACGGCGTAACTGACCGGCGTTACTTCGGTATGACAGGTTGCGCATCGCTGGATGCGGTTGAATACGCCACGGAATATTTTACAGAGCCCTGACAGCGGTATGGCGTCTCACGCCCGCTCTGCTCGTCATAATTGCGTCAGGTCCTTCTGGTAATGTGCGGGGTGCCTGCCAGTGTGAGCGAAAGTATCTTTTCCTCTGATTGCCTTCATCACTTCTTTCAGAAAACAGTACATGACAATTGAGCAACCTGCATCAGTACAAGGGAAAGGATCGGATACGTGCGGTCAGCCACTCCCCCCTTAACCCCCTCTGTGCCCGCGAACACTTTTGGTCGTTTGGAAAAATTGCAATCAGAAGAAAGGTTCCGGGGTTTATTGGTGATCGGCGTGCCCCAGTTGGCCCGCCAGGTGCTTTAGCGGGTTTGAATTGTACATGCTTGCCCCACCAGCTGACCGTCATTCTATCCCCATGTCCTCGTCCGCGTTAAAGGCGATCGCCTCTTCATCCATGAACGCCGGATAATTAAACTCCTCCACTGCTTTAATAACGTCCGGGTGGTTGCGCCAGTATTCATCCACAATACCGACGGATAACTGTTCTGCTTCCTGTCGCAACTGACGAGCGGTCTCATAGTTGTCCCAGCCGCTTTCGTAGCTGGCTTTCTCGTAGAGTGCCTTCTGTTGCTCTTCAATTCGGCGGATTTCCTCCAGACTAGCAACGTGCCCGTACCATTCCAGGTTGCAGGCATTACCGGCAACCACTAGCCGTTCATTTTCATCCCGGATTTCGATCGTTCTTTCATAAAAGCTGACCGGTCCGCAGTCTCTGCACATCCACGGATCATAACTATCCTCTTCCTCCCCACGTTCGTTCCATTCACCACGCATAGCGGCTTCCTTTGCCCGTTCCAGCGCGTCTGCCACGGTCTGGGCTTTACCCAGCAGGAATGTCCCGTCTGTGATGTAGGTGCCTTGCATCGGGTTATCTTCAGGGTATTCCACACGCCCTGTTACATAGACACTGAACCGATACTGTTTCTCTTTCTGATTGACCAGGTAGCTTTCGCGTTTTGCTGTCGCCTCGTCCTGATAAAATGCCAGGGATTTTAACGGAAATGGCATATCCCTCAGCCATTCATCTCGGGCAAGCCGTAGAGCCAGACGCTCGACGTTCGACGCAAGGTCGTACACTGCTTTACTTGTGATAGCCCCGCAGCGCCTGAGTAAGCGGACACATTGTGCAGCGGATTGCCTGTGACCCCCAATCATGCTGTAAAATGTATCTTCGTCGATATCGATTTCCGCCCGACAGATGGCGTCATTCAACATGAAATCTCCCTCGTGTTTTGCCAACTCCACCAGCGTGGTCATAATATTGGTAAACACATCTTCATTCTCTGCAGCAGTGATTAATTGTGTTGTAGTCATTTTATTGTCCCTGTCTTTAACGTTGCGGCGCTCCCTTAAGAACACTCCGCTGGCAGATAACCAGGATAGCAATTAAAATCAATGCATCAAGACCCAAAATAATTAACGAATAATACCGTTCAAGGGGGTCCGATGAAGGTTTTAATATTGAGGAACTATGTCTGTGTGATGACCTCAGCCTAAAAAGTTACTTTCCTGTTTATCTCACGCCATAATTTTGCACTGTTTATGGAATGTGTTATTTCATCGAACAGTTATCTATACTAATAAACTTTCAGTGTCTATATGCCCAGCAATTATTTTGCCCCCAGATAATAATGACCAGTCTCGCCGGGTGGCAGTGGTCGGATATTTATTTTCCTGATTGCAGTTTTTTGAATGATAAATTAACATAACGGAAATTGACGCATAGATGCATTGATTTAATCATTTATCACCCTGAATATTATTGTTAATATCGGGGTTCAGGGCAGTTTAATAAATTTCAACTATACCCATAGAAATGTGTTATTACTAACGTTATTACTTATGAGGGGTCCGGCATGACACTTACAGCATATTACCAGTTAAAAAACACAAAAAATGCAGGGCTCGGTATCGAATTGCTGGATAGTGAAGCTGCTGCCTTTATTGTTCTGGAAGAATGCAGTTATGAAAAACCGAATGAAATTGCCCGCTACGGACACAACGGTACAGCTGGCGATCGCTCGAACGCCTTCAGTTGCGCGATGAATAAAGCGCGAAGCTCTCAGAATTACAGCGGCGCAATGTGTGATTACAACGTTTACGAAGAAACCGCCTGAATCTTCCTGTAGTAGCTGTGTGTAGTCTTTGCCCGCCACTGGTGGGCTTTTTTTTTGATTTTCCCCGCCGGTCGTGCGGTTTTTTAATTGGTATCCGGGCAGGAAAAAGGGGCTACCAGCGCGAACCGGTAACCCCTTCATAAAGCGCTTCAGGCATGTCAGATCAACCCAGCTCCTGAAAAGGCGGGGTTTCCCCCGCCTCCAGGTTGCTACTTACCGTTGGATTCGTAAGCCAGGCTTGCCGCGACCTCCCTGTTCCCGTCCTTTAGCCGGACTTCGCATAAGCGGTTCCGGGTCAGGCATGTGAATATCAAGAGCGTTAAACACACGATTAATACGCACCAGACTAGGGCGTTTCGCGGTAGCTTCATGGCTTTCTTCTCCTTGCAAATTGCACGGTAAGAGGCCATACTGGTGTTGACTAGACATTCAGTGGGCCTCGTGGGTTAATGAAAATTACCTACGGGGCTTTCTGCCTTCTGCCACACAACATCCAAACCACTCAAACGTTATGAGGCAAAAAGCCTCAAGCGCCGACACCATTATACCGTGTTTACTCCCATCCTCCCAGGCTAATAAGCTGGTAATCCAATAATTTTTAAGATGGTTTCTGCCGTGTTTCTGCCCTGCATCCTGGCATCTGCTGGAGTTCAGTCATGAATTTTCCCCTCTGTCGGTATGCTCCGGTTACCACTTCTGTGCCGTCCAGTGTAACGGCTCTGTGCAGACGCAATGCAGTGCCAGGACAACCCCCTTGTTCGCCAGCTGCATCCATGTCTGATATTCGCGAAATGACTCAGCCACCTGTTTGAAGATTTACGCCAAAATATAGGTGTACGCCTATGACAAAATTATCCAGGCAATATCAGATATCAGTAGCGTCATGTTTGAAAGAGATTTTTAAAGTCACTTTTCCTGATTGTATTTCTTTCAAAATTTAATGAAGGTAAGGTTATTTAGCCAATTGACGCGCCACTTGAATAAGTTATTATTACTTACAAGCACTCAGAACCATCAGCAATTTTACAGGCTCAACAATACCTGTAGAAATATCTTTGTATCGGTATTATTTTAAGGAATCAATTATGACACTCACTGCATATTACCAGTTAAGGAATACAAAGGCCGCAGGTCTTGGTTTCGAATTGCTGACCAGTGAACCGGGAGCATTTATTGTGCTGGAAGAATGCAGTTATGAGAAACCGTATGAAATTGCCCGCTATGGGCATAATGGGAGTGCAGGCGATCGTTCGAATGCGTTCAGTTGCGCGATGAATAAAGCCCGTAGCCTGCAGAATTACAGTGGAGCAAAGCTGGATTACAACGTTTACGAAGAAACTGCCTGAATCATCCTGTAATAGCTGTGTGTAGTCTTTGCCCGCCGCTGGCGGGTTTTTTTTATGTGACACCGGACAGGAGCGCCAGGCATCATGACAGCACCCTCTCCTCCTTTGCTTCACTTCCTGTCAGGTTTAAGACGACTATCAAACCGAAACGGTATCTGTTGAGCCTTCTGCACGATCCCGTAAAACTCAGGGTGCTCAGGATTTAACAGATAATTGAACTCTACCGGCGATAAGGCTGAGGGAACACGCAGTGCAACCGAGCTCCTGGTATATGACCAGGCATCGCCGTAATCAGCCAGTTCCTGAGGCGCATCCTCATCAGCCCAGTTGCCCGGTAATTCATCCATGTTTGCGCTTTGGATCAGTTCATCAGGCACATCGATACTCAGTAGCGTGAAAGAGTCCATTATCTGTGCCGCATGCAGGTGTACCAGCGTCTCCAGCATCGTTAGTGATGCCGTTTCGGAGACATATACCATTGACACCCCCACGCTATTCCAGCGCCCACCAGCCTCTTTCGCACCATATCCGGTCCAGGCCGTAGAAAGATATTTTGTTTTCGTCAGCCTGTAGAGGATCACGAGTACACCCCATGCTCCAGACGCGTAATCAGCTTAATGACCTCATAGGCTCCCGTTTCGGATGCCATCAGGTCTGCTGGCACTTTCCAGCTCAATGCCCGGTTAGGTTCGTTCAACCACTTCTGTGCGGCTTCCTTGTCGCCTTCAAACAAATCTACCGCCCGATCAATGACGCGGATAATACGTACCAGACGTTCACTTTGTTCCGGGTTAAAACGTGCCTTCACACTGCGGCTAAATGTGGTTGACGGGATACCGGACATTTTTCTCAGGTCATTCTGGGTTATTCTGGCCCAGTCAGTTATCCGGTTCGCCACCTTCCCGTCCAGACCTTCATTGATTTGGCCCAGAAGCGCTACGCCATCAGCATTATTTAACCCGGCAACCTGCCAGAGGCGCTGTGGTCTGGCTGGAGTTGAGGACAAACTAAATGTTTTCATAGCAAACCTCCATTTGGTCTTTGCATTATACCCAAATGGTAATAATAGAGCAAATATCAACCACCAGCAGACGGAAGGAATTTTTCCTGATTGCGATACTCAGAGTGTAGCGATCGGTATCGAGTCCCACCTCGTTGTGTAGGCCGGAGAGAGCATGTCTCTCTTCATTGTCCACGCCGGTGCGATGCCTCGACCTGCAAACCATACTTTGCCTTTGCCTGAATTGTTGATCGTATCCAGTACGTTCATGAGTGCATCACTGTTCGCATAAGGCTTCCCTTCATCAAACAGCGAGAGCTGAGTCACGCCAGCAGGTTTGAAATCGTTCAGCATGACGCCTGCCTTGGCGTAGTTATGTCCCTCTTTCCAGATCTTATCCAGAGCACGGCCAGCAGCTGCAATAAGGTCTCTTGTATCACGTGATGGGATGCTGAGTCGCTCGCTTGCAATTTTGCTGTAATACGGTTCATTTTTGGAAAAAGGAGACGTTTTAATGAAAACAGACAGGTGGCCGCAGTACTGACGTTCCTGCCGCAGCTTTTCCGCAGCACGTTCAGCATACTGGCAAATTGCCTGCCGCATGGATTCATACGTTGTAATACGCTGTCCAAAGCTCCTGCTGCATACGATCTGTTGTTTTGGCGGAGGGGCATCTTCCAGATTAATACAACTTTCCCCTCTGAGTTCTCTTACGGTACGCTCAAGGACTACAGTGAAGTTTCTTCGTATGAATGCAGGGTTTGCCCTAGCCAGCTCCAGCGCAGTGGTTATGCCCATTGCATGAAGCTTACTCGTGGTTCGTCCACCAACCCCCCACACCTCCTCTACCGGCATCAGAGAAAGCATCTTATCGATCCGATTACGCTGGCCTGCAGTCAGCGCGAGTACCCCTCCGAACTGGGGCCAGGTCTTGCTGGAATACTGGCAGGCTTTCGCAAGGGTTTTGGTCGGAGCTAACCCCACACCAATAGTCAGTCCAGTACAGCGGAAAACATGATCGCGCAGCTGATGTCCGTATTCCTCAAACGTCATGCAGCTATCAATACCACCAGCTAAAATAAAGGATTCATCGATGGAATACTCTTCGACCCGGGATGATAATTCTTCCAGACAGAAATGCACCCTGGCGCTCATGCTGGCGTAGAGCTCGTAGTTACTGGAGAAGGCCATAACCGGTTCCGGGAACTTCTGTTCCCGCAATTTGAACCATGGCAATCCCATAGGGATGCCCAATTTTTTGGCTTCAATTGACCTAGCGATTACGCAGCCGTCATTATTGCTTAAAACAATCAAAGGCTTATATCGAAGGTCTGGGCGAAAGACCTTTTCGCAGCTTGCATAAAAGCTATTTACATCAGCCAGTGCATACATTAGAGATTACCCCTGGCACGGTGAACCCAATGTGTCACCACGCCGAAAATAGTAAGCTCATCAGGATTAGGGTAAATAGGCGAATAGGCATTGTTCATGGGTAGAAGGGCCAGTCTGGGAGTAGTCTGGAGCTGTTTAACTGTGAAGCCTCCGTCTACTTCGGCGATCACAATATCTCGGTTCTGAGGGCGTAGTGAACGGTCGACCACCAGCAAATCTCCATCCCGCATCCCTACATCCTGCATGCTGTTCCCCTGTGCCCTGACAAAATAGGTTGCAGAGGGATGCCTTATGCAATAATCGTTCAGGTCTAACTCACTGGAGGTATAGTCTTGGGCCGGGCTTGGAAAACCAGCGGGGCATAACTCAAGAAACAGTGGAATGTTAAGTTGCACCAGATTTTCTTTAGGAACCAATAACATATAGCTAACCTCACCACAAAATACAACTGTATAAATAAACAGTATAAGTTATCTTTCAGGCGGTGCCCAGCCCATCAGGTAACAGGTTAGCGACGTCATTCGTAAATCCATAATTACTGGCTGTTTTTCATCTGGGCAAATCCAAACACAAGCATCAAGGCGTCTACCATCTGATATCAACTGATGAATCTGACCACTCCATTTTGATTGCATAAGCCCTTTAATTCACATTTGAGACTAATTAAATAATGATTAAATCTTCGACAGGTGATAAATTTAAAAAAAGGAGAACATCGCAAATGAAAATGAAACTTATCACTCTAACAATAATGTCAGGCTTATTGCTTACTGGTTGCGATCAAGTTAAAGACTCAGTTGATATTTATATAAAGCAGATTTTCTTAGAGGGAGCGTTTAAGTTACCATCCATAGCTATTTCTCCTGGTTGGAAAATTAACGATCACGGAAGTGTTGCAGAAGTATATGGAAATAAAGATTGTCCTACCTCATCTGACGATGACATTCGGTCGGGATGCATTGTCATCGATCAGGAAGATGATACCGTACAAGCATTCATCGTTAATCCGAACTCAGAACGCAAAGAAGTGCTCAAGGAAATATGGATAGTAGAGCGCCATGAAGAATTTCCGTACAACAACTTTAGATTAAAACGACCTGATAACTCGTATGTAACCCCTTGGAACCAGGCATAATACAGTGGAGCTATCTAGGATATTAGGATATTGAGTTGAAATTTGTGCAAACATCTATACGACAGAAAAGTAACTTTCCTTGAGAAAATATTCCAATATTGAGTTGCTTCCTCATGAATGCAGGAGAAGAAATTGCTAGGGACGCGCTACTATTTGCGTTAATCCATTAGACGAAATCAGGGATGCGCCCCCTGCTCGCCATAATTCATTGGCATCAATCTCCACGAGATTGTGGGCACACAAGAGAGGAATCACGGAGAGCTTTCGCAATCGTCCATCCCCCCGTTTACGGGGCCCGCACTCCGAAAAGACCAACTGCTCTATAACCCCCGCATCCGGGGGACACACGTTGCATGGGCGTTGCTGCCAGATCCTCTTTCCCGATACCCCCCCATGCGGGGGGAAATACAACCCCAGAAAGAAACACGTCCACAACCAGTTCCGATAACCCCCGCTAGCGGGGGACATACCAGCCAAACTGCGAAACTGCGAAACCGGGCCGTTAAGCTGCCGTTAACCCCCAGCAGCGGGGGACATACTTGGCGACCACCAGCGTTTTAGTGCAGGGAACCCGATAACCCCCGCTAGCGGGGGGCATACAGTTTGTATGAAAGCCTCATGTTTTGGGCTTACCGATAACCCCCGCATCCGGGGGACACACGCACCTGTGCCGGTGCATATCATCCTCAGAGCCCGATAACCCCCGCTAGCGGGGGGCATACGCATAAAACCTGCAGAGCTTTTCGGGGTGAGCCCGATAACCCCCGCTAGCGGGGGGCATACCCAAACGGGCATTTCAGTCGCAATAGCGCGTCTCGATAACCCCCGCTAGCGGGGGGCATACTCTAAATCCAACACATTGATTAGAATAAATTAAAATGAGCTAAACAAATATACCAACTTATTGAGTTAGCGGGCAGTAAAATCAAACGACTGATTATCATTGAATGCCTTCACCATCGCGACCAGCTCATCCCCTTTAATATCTACGCCATTAGGTGTGATGCTGATCTCCCCGAGAGTAACGGGAACCAGCTCGCCCGGTTTCCACGTAGTCACTGTCCAGTTTGCCTCCACCAGCCCACAGTTATGGTTTGCATGTCCACCAAAACGAGGCTCGGCAGCAAAGCGGATTAGCGCTGAAATGAAAAGACCAGCTTCTTCATCAGTCGCATTTTTAATGGTCATGCGGTGGCTAAGTTCTGCGCCGGTAATGAATGCTTCGTACGGGTCGATCGGGCGTCGAATAGATTCACGGGATTCCTGTTTCTCGTCCTTCCTGGCCTGAATCTTTTCGTCCAGAACTCTCAATTTGCTCTGGAGCTCAGCCTTCACGTCTTTATCTGCAGACTTCATCTCTTTTTTGATTGCGTCCTGTTCAGATTTAATCTGGGAGATATCAACACTGGCTTCTGCCTGTTCTTCCAACAGCCGTTCAAGACGTTCAACCTGGTCAATCTCAAGGTAATCCATCAGGCTTTCGTTTCGTTCAAACATAATGGAGCGAGCCCCACCGCCAAACATAGCCCATTGGTTATCACCTGTAGGAATGGCATTACCAATACCAGCTTTCCCGCTCAGGCCCCAGCGGCCGAAAAGGCTGAGCAGGGGATTTTTCCTACGCAGCTCAGAACCGGCATTGATTTCGCCTGCGGCAAAGGCTTCCGCCTCTCCATTGATATCCACACCCTGGGCAAGCATGAAATGTTCAGCGAGGTCGAACGGAGCTTTACCTTCGCTGTTGGGACCCACACGATCTACAACGACCAGATGCGCAGCATGGCGGAGGGTGCCACGAATGCTGGTGCCGGGAAAATACGGCGCGGAATTAAATCCACCGTTGCGAGGCAAACGATGACCTGTAGCAGTGACTGCATTCTTTAAGGATACGGTCATTGGTTCTAAAGTCGAAATTTTACCGTTGAAGTTTAAAGTTCTCATAATAGTTAGCCTCGCATTAAAGCAGAAATCAGTTGGGTTCGGACTGGTGCTGGATAAACCACGTTGGTTTTTTCACCAATGAAATAGGGAGGAACGAGTGGAGAAACTCCTCTAATCCCACTCAGCCCCTTATTAACAGGGATGGGTCTTGTCGCCATTCCCTCGTTTGAAATGCTCATGTCGCTATCGAGAGGAATAATGATCACATTATTAAATTCCCCGTTACCCGCAGTGAAGTAGTCGTACCCAACACCAACATGGGCGTGGTTAAGGAGTATTTCTACAGCCTCACTGTCGCCGACAAAATCAAAAGTTAAATAAGGCGCGGAATAAGCAGGCCGGGTTGTCATCCTTCTTTTAGTTGGGCCACCGGCCGTGGTTACCCGGGTGAACTTGCCGCCACGGGAGCGAGGTGAAAACATAGTGGAGCTCAATTTCTCATCTCCGAGGTAATCACACCGCACGCAGCTGGCCGCACCAATCCCCTGTTCTGGCGTAATACCGAAACGAAGAGATGATGCGTGAAATACGCCAAGCTCATTGTTGAAAAGGAGAATCCCTTTAAGCCGAGCCAGTACGGTATCAGGCTCGTTGCTGGGGATGGCCTGAGAGAGTGCTTCATAGAGAATGCCATCTAATGACGGAGCAATCCCGCTGATCACTACCGGTGTCAGCGATGACATAATGACGCGATACGGCTTTAGATTTAACACTGGATGTCCTCTTCACAATGCGCTGGGGAGAGAATTTCGCATGAACGGTATTCGCGGCGGAATCGAACAGGAATGATATGCTCCAGGGACCGGTGCTTTGACGACAGGTCTGCAGGTTCCGGGAAGCGCGGGTCAAGAATCATTATTCTGACGCTATCGTTTTCACTACGGATCCCCCGTCCTACAGACTGTTTCCCTTTGCGGATAACTTTCCGCAAATTTTCGAGGTAAATAGTCCGTTGAACGGATTCCAGGGTGCGCCCATAGCCACGGTCTTTCAGGTAACCGTAAAGGCTTTCAACCTTCATCCTGTCCGGCGGCGAAAAAGGGATTCTGGTGATGAGTAGATTGTGGAAAATCTGCTCACCATGTTCTCCTCTCGGACTCAGTCCAACAGATGCGCCAGCTGAAATCAGAATGCCAGGTTTCTGCTGGTAGAGTTTGATTATTTCAGATAGCGGTTGGCCCGCCAGCTGGATATATACTGGCTGCGAAACGTCACCCAGATACCCGGCGATAGCACGGGTTTCTGAATGACTGGCAGTTAACACCAGAACGGGGCCAGGCATACGTGATAACTGGTCAGTGACTGCAGCCAGCCATTTACTGGAAAACGTCTGTTCTTTGGGATCGCTAAATACTTTAGGGAAAGCGGCACCGGCTATAGTAAGAGTCATAGCGCCATAGCTTTCAGGAGCGAAAATTCTTTTGATTGAAACCATATCGTCATTGAGCGCCAGCGCTTTGCACAACCACTCCATGCCACCCTCTGGTGTGTTGGTAATCGCAAGCGTAGCGGACGTTAGTAATGCGCTGTGCCACTGGGTGCAGTACCTGCCAAGGTTCATACCAATAAACGGATTAACAGCGATTAAGGCCGGTTCATAGCGGACTTTAGAGACACCGATCCCTTTTTGCCCACCGGACATCCCAAGCATTTCCCATCTGTAGATGCAATCAAAGAAAGATTTCCGGGTATCTTCATCTTTGATTTTTCGCCCGACCATCCCCAGAGCTTTGAAGCTCCGATCAAAGAGTTCAACGGCTTCGGGAGAACTACAGAAATGAAGTCCACCAGCGATGTCGGTAACATCGCTTTCCAGCTTTTTGATGATATCTACGCCAGCTCGTGGAATATTTGCGCCGAACGAACTGAGCAGCTCACGGAGATTAAAGCGGCGCTGTTTCCAGACATCGAGCATATCGACAAACATGTCAGCTTCATCGACGATCAGGTACAGATTTTCTTTGTCTCCCAGGATGCCGTGATTGCAAAGGCAATCAATCATCACCATCGAGTGAGTTGTAACGATAAAGTCTGCATTCAGTGCTTCACGACGAATATCATTTACATTCTGGGTATCATCCCAGATAGAAAATGTGACCATGTCCGGCTTAATCAGCGTCGGTAGTTCACCATATTCCTCCTCAAACTCAACTAGAGGTTTCGACCAGCCCCGTAGTTTTTCAAGCAGCTGAATGGTCTCCTGGTCATAGGTATCCCTCATGCGAAGGAGCTCCCGCACTTTATCCGGCGAAATATAACTGGCTTTCCCCATCAGGCGCGAAAAAGTTACTTTTATTCCGGCCTCTTCAGCCATACGTTCCAGACGTTGACGATCACTTCTGAAAATCTGGTGCATCAGGGCATGAGAGCTGGTCGCGATAACAAATTTTGCCCCAGGGTTTTTCACCAGAATCTCCATGGCCGGAACCAGGTACCCTAATGTTTTACCCACGCCTGTTTCGGCGCTGAGTAGCGCCAGTTTGTTCTGGACATTAAGTCCCAGGCCAGCGGCCTCAATGAAGTCCTGCTGGACTTTACGTAAAGAAAGCCCGGCGCTTGTGAAACAAGCAGCTGTATCCATGTTCATTGACCCTCCCCTGTCAGGTGCATGAAGCCGCAACCAAAGACCCGTTTGGGACCAATCCCAAAAACGATCGCTTTCTCTGCTTCCTGTTTGTTGCTGACAAAGACCGTCCCTTGGATCGTGAACAAAGGTAGCGTAAAGCCACGACCGGAATTGCCCTTCCCTACGTGAACAATTTCAGCCCCACCCACGACAATATGGTCGGGTTCGAAACCGGCATTGAGTATTTTTTTAACGGCCAGATCATGTTTTTTATCGTCAGAAGGTGCGTACTGACATCGGCCAGTACCTTCTTTCTGACTGCCTTTATGGAAAATGGCCATTGACGTTATGAACGAAATCCCATCCCCCTCGGAAAGGGTAAGCTCACGCGGTTTCTCCCCTGGCAGCTCCAGAGCTGTGGCTGTGCGGACCAGCAGTCTCGAATCATTCCCGGTACCGGGAAAAATTCTAAAAGAGTACGGCAGCTTCTCTCCCTTACGTTCCTGCATAAAGAAGTCCAAGTGCTGGTGGATCCGGTAAACACTTGAGTGAGGGATACGCAACCGAAACGCATTATCGTAGAAAATCATGGTTATACCTTTTTCAACAGGTGCAAAATGCTCAGACGTTGATGGGGATCAGTCGGCAGAAGAAACAGTAACGGAATGACGTTGTTTTTCTTAAACTCATTCGAGGCGGCTTCAGGAGTTATCCGCGAATAGGCCAGCAGGGTTACTGTTCTGATAAAGATGTCCTTCTCTTTTTTGGAGTAGTTTTTTATTTCCTGGTGGAGTTCTTTAGCCTTTTTTAAATCCAGCATGTAAAGGACTTCGTTCTGCCGGGTCAGTAGTTGATCGGCACAGGTATAAATTGCGTCGGCACTCAGACTGACCCGCAGTGAGCGAACAAGCTCGTAGGTTTTCACGCCGAAGTTTTGAATATAAATCAGCGGGAATTTCAGTTCGGTGTTAAACAGGTAGTCCAGGTGCTGACCGCTGGTGGCCGTGATGACGTCTACGTGATCGAAAAAATGCTCAGGAAGCTTACTGACCACTCCCTGAGGGGCTAAAAGCACCGAAGTATTATCTTCAACGTTAATAACAGCCCCAACACCAGACCACATGCCAAATTTCTGGCCGGTTGTTGGTTTTTTGGGGTTCTCCACGCCCATCAGTTCTGGAGCAGAAACAAAAAATGTCTGGCAAGGGCGGCAATGCACAACACGTTCCCTGTAGGCGTTAACCAGCTCGAAGCCTACCCCGTCGAACTCTGAGGGCGCTCTGCCGCAGCATGAACAATTTCTTTGCACAGGCACAGGCTCACCACCCATATAGGGCAATAAAATACTCGTCAGAGCGCTATATACTGACTCTACAGGATGATTCAAAGTTCCCCCTCCCCTAAAATAACATCTGCCATTTTGATGGCAATTTAGTTAAGTGTCCCTGCTCACAAATACAAAGAATTTTCACCAGCCAGCTTAATAAATAATGGTGAAATTTTCTTAGGCAAATTAAACAGGAGTTGCTGATACAAAGACTCATCTTCCGGACGCCCGGTCAAAACCATTTCCCTTCCAGAGGCAAGTGAATGAAGAACGTATTTCAACACATCTCGCATATCAAAAAGAACAACGTCATCAATGATGATATCTTTATCTGATAAACTCTGAATAATTTTTTCACTTGCTATCAGTCCATCTGATGAAATAACTAAGCCATTAATTAATGCACGCTACACCAGAAGGGTTCTCCCTGACACGGAGGGTCCTATTATAACGACAATAAGGTTAGTATCTTTTCCTGAAAAATAGCTAAAGACCTTATTGATACATTTTTAATTTTGATTGTTATCAAATTTCACATCATGATTCCTTTCCAAGAAAATGCCCTCACCTATGGTTATTCCGCTAATTTTAGGGATAAAGTTTACCAGTTAACCTATGTCCTAATGCAGGACGGTTTTTGTTTCCGAATTACCCTTGTCCTTGCCATCGCCAGACATCTCTTGCAGGTCTTGATGGCCCATCAGAGTCACGTACATAGTACGATAACCCACTGGCAAGCGTGACATTAAACCAATGCACAATTCATGGTCTGACGGTTGACCGGTGACCAGAACCTTATGGCCAGAAGCATGCACAGCCAGAATGCACTCCAGGACTTTGTCAGCATCAAAACGGAAAATGTCATCAATAACTACATCAAAACCTGTGAACATTTCCGAAATGTGCTCACATTCTTCAAATTGTTGAGCAGTCGGGTATAGAGCATCCGGAAACTCAAGTTCAGCCAAACAAGATTTCCCAGATCCTGTTTCTCCGATAATAAATACAAGAGCGTTATCTTCTGTTTGCTTGAGATATTTGGTAATAACCCCCATGTTATCCTCAACATTTTTCATTACTAAAGCAGGTAATTTTTTATCAAGATTCATGTTCAACCTCTTATTAAATTTACTGTTATAGAAAAATTGACAATACGTTGTTTATTCATTCTTCCAGTACGTTACACCATCGTCACAGAGATATCCTGTCTGATCAGGTTCCCCACCAATAAATACACCAGCCTGACCTTTTAATGAAATACCCACTCCAGTCGTGGTAGCACCTTCTCTTTTTTCGATAACTTTACAGTGTTCTTTAGCCCAGTTTCGCCAGCCCTGTTCCTTTTCGTAAATTGGTGATAAAAACAATGCCAGAACATAGAGAAATAGTCCTACCAGTGCAAGACCTATCATAATGTAGCAAAGCCATTCAAAAATAGAACCAGCCCCAAAAAACATGTAGTATATAAAAATCACCAGAGAAAATGCAATAATATATATTGCAACAGTACCTGTCATAAAAGGTGCAACTGTTTTAAAAATAGAAGCAATGAAATTTGAAATTTGAACCATACCCCCTCCATTTGAGTTTCTGGGGAAAATCAAGCAACATCTCAACTGTAAAGCATCGCTGCAAACAGATCGCTACAGCGAAGGTATTAAAACACAAAGACCTTCTCCGATTGTTTGAATCCATCGCTACAATGCCATATATTATTCATTTTTCCAGTAAGTCACGCCATCATCGCAACTGTAACCGGTCTGCCCTGGCTCTCCACCAATAAACAGGCCAGCCTGCCCTTTCAGGGATATACCGACACCAGTAGTTGTTGACCCATCTTTTTTAGCAACAATTTTACAGTGGTCTTTTGCCCAGTCTCGCCATTCAGCTTCATTTTTGTTTTTGGCAGAAAAGAATAAGGTCATAAAGAGTATCGTCCCGCCAAGAGCAATTAACAAAACAAACAATGTGAGCAGTGGTTTTAAATGGGAAAAATCTTTCCTAAAAATACCAAAAACAATCATCAGGAACAGCATGACTAATAACAGAATGCCAAACTCACGAACGGGAAACCAGGAACCCGCCTCCCATATAGAAGACAACTCAACACCATCAGATATAGAAGACAATTCAACTCCATCAGAACTCATATTTTCACCTTAATAAATGTGCGTTAATTGACTGTAAATTCTAAAATCGAACTAAATTCCGATTGTTCAGGAAAAACAGGCTTAAGCCCTGCACGTCTAGCCATCCTCGTTGCCAGGATTAATATGTCTGTTGTGTCGGATAATGTGATCTGCTTGTGTGCTATCTGGATATCTTCATCAGTTAGCACGAATCCAGAAGGTGTAAACACCCCTGACTCAATGGTAATAACGAAGGTAGCACCTTGCTCATTAAAGAGAACCATCTCCGTAAGAGCACCAGCAGCACGATAGCTCGTCAAAATAATTTTGGTGATAATCCCGTGAGCTGCGATACATGAATTAATGAATCCATCGCCTTGCTCAGTCTGAATAATACGGTCGGTAGAAGTCACACCAAACAGAAATTTTGAACCGTTTCTTTCCTGATTGTTCGTGTCAGTCATCACTGTCACCAAAGGCTTCATAGTACGCAGAGTCAACAGCCATTCCCGCTTCATAGGCCTGCACCCAGTCAGCCTTTTCTCCAGCGACATCACCATTCAGTTCAGCCAAAATCTGGAGTTGTTCAAACCAAAGCTCAAACGATGAATTTTGTTTTGTTGAAGCGAAATCAGCCATTCTTTTTCACCTTATCACCTGATTAGTTGACCGCCGGAACATCATCATCACAATACCGATACCAATAAGCACGGTCGTTCCGTATATAAAATAGTTCCCAAGGTTATAGATATTTACGCCCAGCAAGGTTATAGACTGTCCGTCAGGTATAAGAAAATTGAAAACAAAATACCACCAGCCAAAAAGTGTACCTTCAAGGAAAAGCATTTTTGGATAAATACTGATTGAACTTGAAGCAAAAAAATACAGAGCCACCAGCAACACAATCATTATCAAGAAAAATGCAGTTATAACAGCTGAAAAACCAAAGCTCAGAAATGTAAAGGCGACGGAATCTTTGCCTGATAAACCGCTGAATCCATAAACCAGCAAAGCCACAACGGCAAATAAAATAATAAACTTAATAAAATTCATTTTATGTATGTCCCTGGCTTGTCTGAAAACAAGCCGGTAATGTGTTCGAAATGAACTTAAAAGGATGTTAGCCGGGGATATCTCCCCGGTTACGGCTTATTACCTTACTGTTCTGTAGTTTTTTTCTGGATTTTTTCCAGATGTTTATCGTAGCTGTCTTTTGCCGCAGTCAGCAGCAGAAACTCTTCATAGGATAAAGTCAGCTGATACTGCGCTTTAGCGAGAACTTCCGCACCGTCCTCCATAAACGGAATTTCTTTCGCTTCAGTAACGATACGGTTAATAACATCAAGGGAGTTGTCTACAATCTCCTTAGAGATTTTTTTCGGCAGCACATCGAATACAGACGGCTGAGTTTTGATATTTGGTTTAGGTTCGCGTTTCGGCGCCGGAGTTGGTGTTGGTTCGGTATTGTCACTCTCTGCACCTTCTTCCGAGCCACCAGCCGCGCCAGCCACGCTACCCGCAGAACCATCAACCGCACCACCGGATGCGCCAGATGCGCTATCAGATGCGTCACCTGCATCAGTCGTTGTAATGGTTGTCACGTTACCATCAGATTCACCGGTGGGGCCGTTTTCGCCTGTCCGTTGAGCCAGAATGACCTGACCAATAGTTTTGTCAGTGGCTTTACCAAACTTATCAAACGCTTCCTGAATGATAGCAACACAGTTATCAGGGTATTTTTCCATCACGTCGAGCGCCGCGTAATATGCGACAACACCTTTTACGATCAGACCTTTTAACGCTTCAGGCGCGGTGTGAACTTTGAGCAATTTACGAACATGAGTAACGGAGATTTTACGGTCCTTGGCAAGCTCTTCAATGCTCATAGGCTCTTCACTGTCGTTGTGCAGGCGATACAGTGATTCTGCCTGCGCAACGATAGAAACCGGCAGCTGGTCGTTACCTTTAAGGTTAAAAAGTTCTGCTTTACTATCCGAGCCACGAAACTCGTCAACACGGATTTTATCAATCGGGGCTTCACCACGTTCTTCGCGAATTTTATTAGCCAGTGGGATAGCACGTTCACGGCAGTGTCCCTGACGAATGACAACCTGCCCATCACGAACCTGAACAACCATAGCGGCCATTTCCAGAGGATTATCGGCATATTGCTGCGCCAGACGTGCCAGGTGGTCCTTAACCTCAGGAAGGTCCCAGTAGGCCTCACCCAGGCCAGCGGTGCGTGTGTTAAAGCCCGGGATGATATTCAGGTGCGCCGGGTCCATAACAAGACCATTGCCCAGACGACCACCGATACCGTTTTTTTCTAAGAAGGTACGCAGAGAAACATTTTCGTTTTTGGTTTTAGCTGGAGTTGCCAGAGTTGCAGTAGTCATTGAATTTTCCTCTTCCTGTTGTATGTGGTTTAACGGTTATTGCCGTTGTTAGACCCAGGATACATTTTCAAAACGCTCCATCAAGCCCCTATTTTCACTTTGGCGTGAAAAAAGTTACTTTTTTTTGTTCACGGCAAAAATTCTACACATGATTTCTTTGTGACAAGGGAACCAGGAGGCGGATTTTAGTGTTTAGAGGAAGAAAATTTTTGTAGTGGTTTCACTTATTCCATAATTTCTGGAGCATTTTGAATGAGATGCGAGAAATGAAGGTCCATAGAGAAGATGCGTGTTTCATTGGTTTTACGGCATAAATCGTCAAAAGTTACTTTTTTTTGAGGGTGGAAAAGACGATCGAACACGTTTACCAGGACAGAAAAGTAACTTTTTCAGGTGCTGAGTCCGTGTTTTCAAAAGTAACTTTTTGACAAAAGCGGCGATGGGAAAGCTTGTGAGGAAGGAAGAAACCATTTTTATCTGATTGTGAAAATCGTAGATGCTTGACCAGTCATGTTGATTCCTGTTCAAACATAGGCCCCCGAACGCCGATGTAAAAGTTACTTTTCAGGTTCAGTTCCACGCCGCCGGAAACATAGCAGGTACAAGTCTCCTGCTATGCACAGTACAGCACATCTGTTTAGTTCACCTTTGATTGCAGCTCTTTACGGGCGTTTGCGATCAACTCGTTCACTTCATCGCGGTCAAATCCTGGCATTGCAGGCAGAGCCGTATCCGAAGGAACTGCATCAATCCACTCCAGTGCCGCAATCAGTGCACTGAGTAATTGTTCGTTGGTTTCCATTCGACCACCTTTTTAACCGTTTTATTTATGGTGTTTTATATTTAAAAGTTACTTTACCTGACTGCAAACCATAACCATACTGAGCAGGTCAACGTTCGTTCCCGGAATGATGCCTGTTCGATCGAATCTCTTCAATTAACTCGTGGTACTTCTGTTCAACCGCGGTCGTGTCGAGCCCCATTTTTTTGGCTTCTGCAATGCGTAGCTCTAAATCGAGCAGGTCTGAACATCTCGTCACCTGCGCTGTATCGACGCCGTTAAGAATGGCAGGAGGATCGAGATAAAGGGCGGTACATTCCATATTGGTAAAAATTACCGCTGATTCCACTTCCCCCCGCTGGAGTTGGCGCAGATTAACAGCATCCACATATGCAGCTGGTTTTTGACTGGCTCTTGTCAGAAACATTTGAGCCAGCCACCGTTTTTCTTCATCACAATACGGGTTATCGGCAATTTCCTGAATGCGCCCTAAGCTCATTCCACCGCCATCGGGCCTGAAGGCTTTGCTCTCAGACATGTTCCGTCCTCTGCATCACAGTTGAGTTAAAGAATCAATCCAGGGTGACGAGCCTGAATGTCTTCGTCAGAAAATCTATGCCACGTTGATATGCGTCAGCCAGAATGCGATCTTCATCAGAAACACAATTCCAGGACCGGATTGTCTCAAGTCGGCTTCGCCAGATTTTCAGCAGCACAACTTCAAGATATACCCGGCGATCCACCAGCAACTCCGGTGAGGCCTCCAGTATATAAAAGTTAATTTGCTTAACTGCCGGGCATTGGGCTATTTCGGTCATTCTGATGCCCATCCGAGAAGAGCGTTATGCAGCTCCAGAGCACCGGAAGTCCGGAGTTCTGCATCACTGTATGAAATACCCAGTCGGTCCATGACGCAATCCGTATCCAGAAAGTCTGAGCTTGCGTCCAGAGCGTCTTTAACAACCTGCTTATGCGTAACATCCATCAACTTACGGATATGTTCTGCGATCTGCAACGCTTTGCCCGTATCAATGCTATTGCCCTGATTGTGTATCTCAATGGTTGTCTGATGTCCGTTATCTACGATACATACAGGGTGTGCATCTTTAGCATCGCCGCAACTTGCATCTTTCGCTAACTCGATAGCGGCCTGGACTGCGGGTATCATGGCTGCGGAGTCAATATCATCAGCAAAAATGATATCTGTTTCCATTTGAACGTTATCCTCAAGCCAGGCGAGAAGTATTTCTAAAGAAGCTTGCGTGCTCATAATAAACCCCAGAATAAAGTAATCAGATATATCATCTTGTAGTGATAAGCAATTTTCGTGCGAAAACCACAGATAACCAGAACACCAGGGTACATTATTTAATTGCGCATGCAACCCCCATTTTAATAACAAAGACGGAGATTGATTGATATGAGGGTTAACGGAAAATCCATTAATCCGAATTAAGCCAGAAAAAACAACAATAACACCTAAATATACCACGCCATAATTTCTGAATTAAAACAGGGTCATGCCGGTGTTATATATGACGATTTATTTTCATTAAACCCTTTGCAGCCATTTTTCAATTTCACCCTCAATCTGGATGAAATTAATTAACTCTTTCTCGCATTGTTCCTTACCCCAGGAACCCTGCCACTGGCAACGATAAAGGTACTTTCTTTCCAGCATTTCCATTTCATCAAGATTCCCCATTGAGAACTGAGGCCATATATCGTGCCAGCATACATCATAGGTGACGTTTGTTGGTGGAACGAACGTCATCGCATCTGCACAGATATTTTCTACGCGTTTATCGTGCGCAAAGCTCGACGCGACAAGGTTGATCACATCCTGCTCTTTCTCAATAACAGTAACGTGCGTAACGTCTGCTTTCATCAACACTGCATGGAGCACCATGCCAAGCCCCAGTCCATTGATAAGCACGTGCCCTGTAGCCCGCTCGATGAAATCCATGCAGGTCCGTATTTCCATCGGCGTGTTGGACATTACTACATCGCTGTTGCATGAGAGACGGCGATACTCTCCAGGAGGAATAAATTCATCCTGATTGCCTGAAAAGTCGGCACGAATAGCGAGACGTTCTGCGTCATTTTCTGTGACAGTGAACGTATCCAGTGTCCACGAGCCGGACTTACCGTCTTTGACGGGGAGATCAGAAAAAATAGCGTTCATAAGGTCTGCCTGAGTTAACGAAACTGCGATGAAGTAAAATTATCACAGTATTTAAACTGATGCTGAGATACGGGGTCAGGAAATCCTGTTTTCCTGTCGCCATTGTATGTATCGCTCAAGTCGCATACACATTACTGCGGTATCTCGTGCCCCCTGAGCCGCAACAGCACCTGCCGTGCGTCGACCGCCGTTGCCGGTGAACTCTCGCAGGGAGGCTCCTTGCAGCGATTTAATATCGCCTCCCATACGTGAGAAAAGGGCTTGCAGGTCTTCAAGGTTCAGGTGTTTCCACAAATTATCCGACTGTTCGATATCCTCCCGGTTTGCTTTCTCATAGCGCTCATCGCGTGTTAAAAGCTCACCCGGTAGGGCTTTCCTGAATGCTTCTGTCGCCCCTTCAATCGCCCGCGCCTTGCTGCTGGCAAAGATATACTTAGCGCCAGCTGAATAGCGGTATTTCCATCGTTCCCCGAATTTCCGGAGCAGGTCTAAATCAATCAACTCTGTTTCCGTTACCATATTTACTCCTTTACGATCAGGATAAATTCACAGACTCAGGCCAGAGATATTTCGGGCGGAATATATATCCACTTCGCAAATAGCCCTTTAAGAACTCGTTTTAGCTGGTGGCAGTGACTGAATATGAAGGCGTGCTTCACCGTCTTTTGGCTCCGGCCACTCACGTGACTTGTTAACGGCCAGCTTTTCAACCATCGCCCGGGTAATTTGCTCGTCAGAGAAACCGGCACGACGCTGAGCATCCCACATTAAGAACTGCATATCCGCCCACTCGGACAAATCATGCGGCTTAGCGATGACTTCCTTAACTTCTCTTCTCAGGTGCTTCAGCGGGCCAATAGGGCCGACATTACCAAACGTTACCTGTGACCATTCGGCATGCTCCTGGCGTATCTTGTCACGCTCCGGCGATGGGGATCCACCAGCGGGGGCAATCATGTCCGGGCCGTTCAGACAGTTCAGTGCAATTTTTAAAGCTTGTAGCGTGTTGTTCCCATCCTCATCCAGCCCGAACGGGATTTCTTCACGGCACGCTTCCATGCCCTGAATGACGTTTTCCAGCCATTCTTTACCGAAGGTATTCGTCACTACCAATCTCCCCCTTCAACCCTCAAACCAGGCGCAGCATGGGCTAATAGCTCCTGCTGCGCCACGTCAGCCTTGCTGTGGCTTTCCCCCAGCATTAAGCATAATGTGCCGGACGCGGCATAATACGTTGCATCCGGGAAATGCTCGCGGACCTCATCCAGGAGTTTGGAGAGAGTTTTTGCCGTCCGATAAAAACGGGAGGCGGCGTTTGGCATTGCTTCGCTCAACAATTCATGTGCTGTAACATCGCTATTGTTAATTGCGTCTAAAACCTGATTTTGATCCATTGAACAGACCTCCCGATACACATCCTGAAGGGGCTGGTACATACCAGCAATTGGCTCATCATGCTCTCGTTAACTGGCTGGTTGACTGAACGTTACTGAGTCGTTCCTTTCAGTGCGAGAACCCGGTGTTTATGCTCATCACTTTGTGGCATACCTGTGAAGTTAACTGCTATAAAATAGTCCAGACGGTCCTGTGGCGTGGCGTCATCAAGCACTACGGCAGTTAACGTGGGTGATCCAAAGGCGTATTGCTCACCACGAGTTAGGTCCTGCCAGAAAACCGGCACACCTGCCAGTTCCAGCGGAATTTTGTTGTTGATAAACAGCCATAACGTTGTCAGTCTCTGCTTGCCGTCAACAACCTCAATATATGCACCGTCCCGGGACGCCCAATCGGGGGCTCTCGCCAGCGCCACATACCCCAGAGGAAAGCCGGATATCAGCCCCTGTAAAAAAGCCTGTTGTTCCTCATGCCCCCAGACATAGTCACGTTGATAGTCGGCATCGAAATCCAGTGCGCCATCCTTCAGCCACTTGATGTACATGTCAACCGGATACTCCCCCGTTCTGGCCCGAAAGATTTCAGCGTCCCGAACTCTGTTGGTACTGGTCATAATTCTCATCTTCCTTTCATACCGGCCACATTCGAATGGCTAACTACACCAGTGAATCACATGGTTTGAGTCGTATTTTTTTCCGTTGACGATGATAGCAACTCCCGTATCGCGTGTGTTGCGTCCAAAACCAACGCCTAACAAATTACCGTTCTCATCCCATGCGATGATCTGCGCTCCATCGAGTGGCCGCTCTTGAGGGAAGTAAGCAGCATACCTCCCTTCTGCAACGCGGAGCCTTTTACCTTTTCGCTCTGTTTCTGCCGGTGCGACTGACGCAGATTGAGCGTTTATGTAAAGCGGCAACGTCTTACCAGACTTTGGCTCAGTCGTCATGGCTGCAAAACGAGTATGCCCCTTGAGAAGACGTATTGCCGCCTCTCCATCCACGTAGAACATAGGGATGTTTGTTTCTTGTTGTTCGCAATCAGGTGAAGTGTTCCCTTTAAGGAGTTGCTCATGCTCTTTCAGACCAGCAGTAGCTACAGAAATCAACGAATCAAAATCACAGACCATCGTCTTACCATGATGCTCATCTGAATTAGCGATGACCGTTAAAGAACGAACGAGCACTGCATTATCAGCAACAAGTATTTTCAACCAATCCTGTAACTCAATGTTCCCAGGGCATGCGGATATCTGGCGTAACTGTAGTTCGTTTAATGCTTTCATTTAATTCACCATGAAATATTTAAGTGAAAATATCGCGTTACCACTCAGATAACACTAATGTTGATTAAATTATCCCAATCCACCAGCTGTTTAGTTGTTCTTTTTTAAAGCAGGCCTGTGGCCTGCTCTTCCAGAATGGATACAAGCGTAAATGTCCATTGTTGCTGGTGGAAGGTATTTATAGGGTTTGCTGTGTATTATTTCCGTTCTTTACCCATTACCGGCACGACACTTTGTTTGTCACACATTACTGAACTTAATCACCGTCAGGGAACTCTTGTTCCACTGCCTGGACCATTTCAGCCTTCTCTTCATGAGTCAACGCTTCCCAGGCAACTTTAGCCAGTGGCGGGTTACCATCAGTCTCTGCTGTAATGTACGACCATAGCTTTCTGTAAAGATCATCACCCACGCCGTCGAGACATTCAGCCACTTCATCAACAGTCCAGTAATTCAGCAGGTCTGGCATGGCGATTTCATTATCAGGACAATCTTCAGAAGTACAAACATCAGTATCGTCATAGATGCGTCCGCAATGATCGCATTCAAAATTAATTACAGGTGTTTTTTGTTCAGGCACATTGCTCATTTTCATCTCTCCCGGCATGTGGTGTCCAGTCTCGGATAATATTATTCGACCTCAAACCAGGATACTATTTAGAATCGTTTGCGCAAGCCCCTAATTGCATATCACCAGGAAAGTAACTTTTTCTGACAGTATCCAATGGTAGCGTCACAAAAAAAATAACCATGGTGGTTTCATAGACACTGAGAAATAATAACCGATGAATGAAAAGTTTCTCCCGAAGCTTGAAAAAATAAATATGGAGAATATCTAAAAACATCCGTAGTGCCGGGTATTATCACTGCTGGGGAGAAAAGAAAGTAACTTTTTCTGACTGTTATGCTGACAGGTATCGGAGATCAATTGCATCCTCGCACTGTAAGCACCCCTCATCCGGAAAAACCGTGCTCTTCCCTTGTCTGAGATCCATTTGCGGCTTTTGCTCCTTCAGGGGTCAATTTCACGCTATACCAGGTGTAATTCTGCTTTACGCAATCACTGCAAAAATCAACGAGACCATTTCTAAAAAGGACGGGAAGCGACGGGCAGTTTACTCTGCGCATACCGTTGTCCTCATCCCCACGTCTTCCATCGCCCTGTAGAAAGTATCTGGTGCCGCTTTTCATTCGGCGCAGCGTATAGACTTGCGCGTCTGTTAATCTGATTTTCTGTGTCATGACTCATCCTTTTTAGCAGCCAGGCAGGCTTCCTTCAGTACCCACACCACGGCATCTTTCCAGGCCCCCGTTTCTACTGACGGATTAACCTTCACAGTCGCAATACAAATCTGCGCAAAATCCCTCAGTTATGCCCATCTACTCAGTCTCCACCTTGATGCCAGCAGCAGCTAGCAAAACGGCCTCTACTACCTCCATGGAAGGAGTACCCTCCCAACATTCGCATTTGTCGTCGTAGCCTATCGCGTTCTGAACTTTGCTGATAAATTCCGGATCAATTTTCCAACCCGGGCCAGAATCTTTAGGTTTCGGCAGCTTCACGGTGCGGGACTCCATCTCTGCAATCTTTCTTTGCTGCTTTAATAGCTTTAGCTGGAGAATGACTAACTGGTCTCGTGCCACTTCATTCTCGGTTTGTATGTTCTCCAGCGCCTCTAGAATGCAACAGTCTGGATTTACCGGAGCATTGCCAGCCAGCATACGGATAATAGCGGAACCGCGTGCGGCATATTCAGTAATGGATACGTCAGAGCCAGTGTCCACATCGTCGATCTCAAACCGTAAATCTACTGTGTCGCTATCGATATCAGCAGCCTCAAAACCACCGATAAGCTCTAGTACGGCGGCTACATGCTCGACCTCATCTGGCACGACCTGTGCTCGCCGCTCGACCTCGGTTCTCCAGCCGTGATACCACATAAATGCGCAGTACGCGGCAACATCGCGGGGGTCACCTTTAGCGATATGCTCGTGGAAAGCTGTCTGGCACTCAATTTCCCAATTTGCGTATGACCAGTTATCTGAGTGGCCGTACTTGAGTTGCGCCTTATACAGTTTTTCAGCCAGTGCTGTGCAGAAGTTGGTCACCAGCTTTTGCGTATCCGGGTGAAGCCCGGATGGAACTGACGGGATACATTTGCCGTTCAGTTTTGCCACTTCATCAATACATCGATTCCAGACGTCAACGCCTGTGCTTAATTCATGCGCATTTATGCGATCATTCGACATCTTAGGGGGAAGCTTAATGCCCACCGGTTCGCGACCTGTTGCTGCCTTGCGACGTTGCTGTAGCTCTGCCAGAAAGGCTTTAGCATCACTGAAGATTTCAAAATTCTCTCGGTCTGCCGGGTCACTGTAATGTTCTTCCATCGCAACAAAGTAATCACTGATGGTGGAGAGGCGTTCGTCTGTTAATGGTAATTTAGTGGTCATTTGTTAAGCCCTCACCCAACCTTTAGAGGTGCTACGGATTTCTCCGGCTTTACGTAGTGCCTGAAGCCGACGATCGAGGATGCGAAATGGCTCGCTTTTTCCTTCTTTCATGGCAATTTTTTTGCATTCGACCGGGATGTCGTCATGGGAAAACAAGAGGTGAAAAGTGATCGGGGTAACACCGATTTTTTCCATGATTTTTCTGTCAAGCTCGGTATATTTTTTCATTGTCTGTTTTACTCTGGCTTTAAATTCTGTATGCAGAACTGAGTAAGAACCATGGCCTTCTCACCCGTGATTCGATACCGGTATGGTCTCCCATAAGAGTCAATCGTGTCGCCAAGTGCGTACCAGTCGTCAGTATAGGAGCACGATTCGAATTTCCTCCCATCACCCCCGGTAACATAACGATGGCGACGGGTAATCCCCTTGTGAGTACAACAACCGCCCTGCCAGCAGGTCGCGCCAGCAGGGATAAAATCGCGCTTAGCCATTACTCCTCATCCTCTGGTACAGGGACCACTTCTATCTGGCAACCAGCAGCACATTTAAACTCTTGACCACCAGCCAAATATAAAGTTACGTCGTGGTCGTCAAAATCGGTTTCAATTACCCTTAATATCAGACCATTAACATTAACAAAGTCACCGGCATCAATGTGCACCGCCACAATCATTCCAGGCTTGTTCCTGTCGACACAACTTGCCTCAGCGTTCATGCCAGATGCTCGGTCCAGTCGCTCAACTTCGGCTGGAATTAGCAGCCCTGACTTCAGTTCTTGGTTTCTCTTTTCCAACTCGGCAATGCGCTGGAACATCTGCGTACGCTCAGCGAAACTGTTAATGGCTTTACGCTCCCAACCGTCGCTTTGCTCACGTAAAGTTGCAATCAGAAAAAGCGCTTCGGCTAATTCCTTAGGTTTTGGTGGGTTAGATTCCAGTTCTCTGATTCGAGCAGACATGGCATCGCCACACGCTTCCGCATTTTCTTCCAGAGTTGGGGGATCGCACTCAATTCCATCAAATGGTCTGACTCCCCGGATACAGGCTGCGGTTACGACTCCAGTCATTACTGAATGCGCCTTCTTCTGCGCCTCCACCAGCGTTGCAATATATTTTCGTAAGACCCGTGCGTATTGAGTAGAGGGTGTGGGGAATTCGCTGATCTGCTTCAGCTGTGCCAACGCAGCATTAATTTCATCTTGTGTCAGTTCGGTGATATCAGGCATCTCTGTCCTCACCGATAATTTCTGAGATCAAACGATCAACAATCCACTTGTTCAAGTTGTGAACTGAAGGGAAGCGTTTATATCTCCCCCCCCTGCCATTTCTTTGCCCACGCTGAGCATTCCAACGCCGGAGTACGCCATTGTTAATTTTAGGCGGCAGTACGGTGATATCAGTTTTCATGCTGGACTACCTTTTGCGCGGGCGATGGCTTCATGCGCAGCCCATACAGAGTGTTTGTCAGGAATGGCGAGGCCACGCTGTTTTCCATCCTGGTCGCGTTCGCCGGTGTCGCAAGCAGCGGAAAGTCCTTCTAGGGCTGTCAGTAATTCATCACGTTGCCCTGCTACCTTCGCATACTCAATCGCGGCGGCTTCCATTGCGGCTTTATGCTTCTTGTAAGCCTCATAGGCGTGCCAGGACTGGCCTTTGCGCACGCTTGTGGTAATGTCCGCTACCTGTTCTGGCGTCAGCGTGGTCAAAGGCTGTGCAGGGTAAATCAACACCTGACCGGCATCCCAGTCGAATCCAGCCTGAATGGACTCGACTTCTACTGATGGTGTTGCTCCGATACTACCAGGCGAGTGGATTAGGATCGTGACTTCAGGATCGCGGCGCTGGTTGATTTTGTTTGCCCATATGGTTGTCACCAGTTCACAGAACTTCGCAAATTTCATACTGCGCTTTCCTCAAATAGAACTTCGCCATCGATACCGCCTAAGGCGTAAATTATCGAGCCGTCGTCTTTGTTATCTATAGGCGTTGCGCTCCAACCTTCTCCGTCTGGTTCATCATCATCGCCAACTAGCGCAAAACCGCCACTTACAACTCTGGCTTCGTAATATTCGCCCTCGGTCCACCACCCCTCAGTGTCTTTGATGCATTTTATTAACATAAAGCGGATCCTTATTGCCTGGTTATATAGAATGCACCCTGAAGATACTGGGCCCAAAAAGCAGGTAAATTCTTTGTGTGCACGATTTATAATTAGAGCTTCCTGACGTAACCAATCTGTGCGTAAGAACCAAGAAGCTCTTTGTCATAGTATAAACGAAGAACATTTTTAAAACGGCCTGTTGGGCGCATTTTCAGGTTATGCGCAGCAAAAAGAGAATTTATTTTTAAGACAGTACACTTAACTATCCCTGCTTTGCCTTTTTCTCTGCTTTCATTTTGTGATAAACAGCCCAACTCAAAGCATCCAGTTTTTTCAACCCAGATTTGTCATATAGGTAGATCCCATTATTACAGGCATGTTCTTCTTCGACTTTCTTTCTGAGTTGGTCTAACTCGTCGTAAGTGAGTGTAGACAGTTTAACGCGGTTCCAACTAAAGTTACGAATATGAGCGCTCATTTGCCTGTCTCTTTCACTACGTGAATTCTATTATTGTTACCACCAGGATAGCAATTTCGAGTCTTAAATCAACCCCTATTAATATTTTATACGTAATACCATTCATAATCACTGGAGAACTACAGCGAGAATATGATAATCAGAACAGTAACAGCGTGATTATTTTTACTCTGATGGTAATAAGGGGTCATTATAAACAACCTGAGCAGCAACGTTTGCAAAGAATGCCTCCTTTGTGTGACTGTTGAGTGCCCGAGCGAAGGTATTGTTGAGCACCCCTGCATCACTGCCGTCAACAATATAAAGTGCAATTTTTGTAGCAAGCCGTGTCTTGGCCTCTTTTAGCTGCATATCACGGCATGCGCGGGGAATATACTCCACGATCTGGGCAATAGATTTTTCAGTTTGATTAAACATTAAAAACATCCTCGGTATGTTTGATAGCAAAGATGGTATTCCTGATTATAATTTATCCTGCACTAAAACAGGTGTTGATCCCATACATAAGATTCACATGCAAGGGGGGGGGAAACAATATTGTTTTAGGTTAATAGATTCAATAACTCCGTGGTGCAACTGGTGTTCAAACAGATAAAAAGTTACTTTCCAGGTAGTCAGATGATACGGCAGTTATAAACTACTTTCCAGTCGTGATAGTCTTTCCCGTCATTAAGAGGGCTGAGTTTAACGACATTTTCCGCCAATCCATTCATAACCAGCACACGCTCAATTCCGGAAAACCAGTCGTCATCAGAATTTAACGGGAACCAGAGATTATGATTAGCACCACTGAGAAGCTCATTATTGCAGAAATGAATCCCTCTCCCATGTTTTGAAACGCAGCCGGTGACAATAACTTCATGTCGACCGCCATTATCGGTCGCTGGTAAATCCGACTGAACTGAATTACACCCGTGTTCTTTTCCCATTTCCGACCCCTTGTTTTTCTATACTACCCATTACATTTAAGCCTCGGCCCGATAGGTTGAGAGGCCCTGGTAATTAGTTGTTACCAGTCCCAAGCCCGCAGGCCATCTATGATTTCTGCGTCACGGTCAAAATGAACACATTCGTACCCTGCTTTAAGTACTTTTTCGATATTTTCAATTGTAGGCCATGAGATACCATCATCACGTAAAAGCTGTTTCCACCCCGGATTTTCAACGCTGGTCCGAATAATAAAACCATATTCGTTTACGTGAATCCAGCTACGTCCACTATCTGTACGGGGATTATAACTGGCATCCGTTAATAACTCGGTATCTTCTTTAGCAATGTGCGCGGTGCTGATAACAGCGGTGGTATAGCTTTCTTTAATTTCAATAGTCATGTCAGGTTACCTTAACAATTAGTCATATATGTTTAAATAAGTGGGTGTATTTTTCAGACTCTGGATGGTAGAGCGTCAGGGTATCGACTAGCCACAATCTCATTAATTTTTTCAACGAGATCAGGGCGTGTAAAAGTCACATGAGCTGAACCTTTCCAGAAGGATTTAATAGTAAACCACTCACAGCTAAATACACCTTCTAACGTATAGCTGTTTAGGCTAATAAAATCCCTGTACTGGCTTCCTTCAGCAACCCGGGAATCTGGCACGTTTTTCTTGTCGAGCAGGCAAAAAGCACGAGCGAGATCGTTAATCCAGTTCTGAGCATTAGTCCTGACCGAAGCGTATCGGGTTCGTGACACATTTATGGACAATACACCTTCGAGGATAATTTTCTTGCTCAGACGGCAGGGATTATTTGTTTTGTAGTCCCAGGACAGATTACGGAAAACATCAATAATACCAGTAACAAAAGTTTCATTTTTCGAGGCATGAAGATGCTTAAAAGTACTGATGACATTGTCTAGGGTGACTTCCGGGCATTCTTCGCTGTATAGCTGGTCATTCCATTTGTCATGTTGCTCACTGCTCATCAACGTAAACATCCCAGTCTGGGTCATCAAGCGTGTCCAGATACTGCTATCAACGCAACGAGCCACCCGGCGTCGGAGAGCCTCTATATCATTTTCTTTATGACAACGCCTGCCGGTCGCAACGATCTCATCCAGCCCCGAGAACCAGTCCTTTTCAGCCGCAGCGGCAAACAGCTGTTCCGCTTCTCTGAGTTTCTCTAAACCTTCCATAAACGCCGCAATCCCAGCTGTGCGTTGAGCAATGATTAAATCAATAGCAACAGAAGGTATAATATCTCCACCATTCTTTGATGTGTTTAATTCAGCGGTCAGTGCGTGTTCAACGGACATAATAGACTCCAGAACGATTAACTCAAAATTGGAAGTAACTTTCTACTGGAGCCAGGATACCTTTTTTTATCATCCCATCAACCCCCTATTTAATATTTTTGGAAAAAAATCCGATTGCGCGACGACATTAAAATTCATATAAGCAGATAATCATTCAGTGTTTGTAGGGTTAGGGAAATAAATGAAAGATATCAGAAATGGATAAACAATCACTGTTTACAAATAATTTATTTTCGTAAACATTGTGGCATTGCATCCACACTAAACACAAAAATAAATGATTTCATTCTCATCTATTAGATTGAGCATTTTTTACTTGCCATGGGGAAAATTGGTGTGAGAAGTAAAGCCCGTGAATGAGCGAAAGGCTTTACATCGTTATTGCGCTTAACTAATGTTATTGCCATTCTTTCCATTTTTAAACATCAGTTTTATTTCTTCGCAACAATAATTAGTCACGGCATTTTTATTGATTGCGTTCAACTCCTCTTCTGTTAAACAAGTCGACAAGGTTTTTGTGATGTTTTTCTCAACAACCCTTACATTTTCTCGTCGGAAAACAATCCCCGACTCGATTAGCTTCTGGTAATACGCAAGCCCATTATTATATTGGGAAATGATGTTCCTGTGTATATTCAAATCTCTGTAAAATATTAAACTATCAATTTCATATTTAATGTCTGAGGGCGTTAATGGTTTGTAGTCCATAACCTTAATAATAATAATTGGGTATATCAGTATAGCAACAAACATCATTGCCCATTTACACATACGGATAACTCTATCGTCGCTAATGAAAGCAGACAAATTTCGCTCTGTTATTAGCGGAGAGGTGTTCATATTTTTAAATAAAAACACCAGAAAAACAATGAACCCAATATAAACTAAAGACACCAAAAACATCCAGTATGGAAACCAGTTATTAAGCTCTTCCTGACGCTTGTAATACTTATAATCACTCATAATTCCTCCTATTTTAACAACGAGTGCAGATTTTTAAAAGTTCTTATTCTGCTGGCATTATGTATAATTTAGATATTTATTGCCGATTCAAGTAAAGGGAGGCGGTCGATAAATAGACCGTATGAAGAGATTCTTTCTGATTGCAATGTATGCAAAAGCAATGTCTCCATTCTTGACCTGAGAATATCACGCTCCCATACGTCATGCGGCAACTTGTTTATTGCATCCCCGGCTCGGTATGATTCCATTGTCGGTTGAATTTTAACAGGAGCAACATTGTGATAAGAAGCATGGAGTCTTGGTTTATATTCATCCAGACCGATGTTTAAGCCTATGCACTGTGAAACAAGGTCAAATTCGTTGTCAAGCACAATTGTCTTTACCTGGTGCTGAATATTCCCTATGTCTTCAATAGACCATTTATACTCTGTAGTAAAATGGTTGATTTTCTTGTCATATTTAAGCAACAATCCAACCGTCGCTTTACGGCTTTTTTGCATACCCACATTCAACCGTTTATTTGGATACGGTCTTCCACATGAAAGCGCATCACCCTTAATCTCGAATCCTAATTCCGGGATCGTCACTGATTCAAGTTGGCATTTATTTGAAATAATATGGTATAGCGTTGGAACAAGATGCAGATACATGATTCCCTCCAAAACGTTGCAGATCAAGCAACCTAGTTTATTCAAGTCAAAACTGTGTTATTGCTACTCTGTCTCCCCTAAGTAGTTGCTTTAAATTAGCCTCGTGAAAAGCCTGGTAATGCTCAATGTTCGATTCACAAAAGGCTTCAAGTTCTGGTTCGGTCAGTCGAGGTGAATAAATCAGGACTGTCTCGGTTTCATCGTCCGCAAACTGCTCTGTGCCATCTGGATACATGAGCCGTGGAACTCCCCCAATAAGCATTTCTACCTCGGTAATAAATGGGGTCTTATCTTCTCCATGGATATTTAAAAAAATCGCTCTGTCATTCATTGATGTGCTCCTGTAATCAGAAATATAATATTTTGTATTTATCCGGACTGAACCTCACGTTCAGGAACAGCGGCGTATACCCTGGCTCTATGGTGTGTTCATCAAAGAAAAGTCCACGAGCATTATTTTCCCTTATCTTTCTTTTAAGCAGTTTTATAAACTTTGACTTTAAAAATGACTCTTGCGACACTTCCACCTGTGAAATCGGTATGGAATAAATATTTTTCGAGTGCCGGTAACCATCGAGATCATTATAACACAGGTTTATACTAATTAATTCTGGGCGCAAAGCTCTTACTTTAAATGCTAAATCATATGCAGATTTCTTATCTGACTCTTTGATTTTAATAAATGAAGAATCATGATAATTCTCCGGTAATACCGTAACGATACATCCAGATGTTATATCCCTGATTAGTACGTACCAACCTTCATCCAGGCGACTATAAATCAGAATATGTTTTTTTAATATTCCTGGCTTTGAACCCAAATCGACATATTCCCTTTTGTCGATCATATCAGTGAGTACATGCAGGGGAAGTCGGGAACGCTGCATAAGTCTGAGTCTGGCGTGATCGGTTATTCCTGTATATACCATATCTCCTCCTTACCTACTGATTTGTGAGAAATTAATTATTCATCCCTGACTGTTAATCACCCCCACCGCATCCTGAATCTGAAGTGTCCGAATTACTGCAATCGGCACCATTGTTAATGATGCTTTCCGCATGATTGTTGCTTGTTGATGAGTAATAAGCGCTATGCATAATCAGTGAAGAATCACTACTATCATTCTGTTTATACTGATGAGTCTGGGGTTGACCCACGATGGGTAATGATTTCTCTTCGTTCTTTATCGTTCCCGGTTCAAAAGTTGCGTTACGGGTAATGAAAAGATACCAGCTAAATGAAAACAACCATGCGATCATCCCGTAATAGAACAACCAAGGCCAGTCACGTAATAAATAGCCTCCGTGATAGGCCAGAAGTAAGATACAACCCCCACCCAACAGCACCAATTTCCGAAAAAGCATACGCACCTCCATGCAAAAGTAACTTTTGCGAGTGAGTTTTAAGAATGCAGCATGCTTTTCTGGTCCATAGATTGCCCGGAATGCCCAATATCAATAACCGTCGCCGTAGGGAATGCAATACCGATTACATTATCAATAGCGGCACATCGACTTACAGCACCAATAATCATGTGCAAATCATTAAGAGTTAAGGAAAAATCCAGATTCACGCGCCTGATAGCATCTGCTTGAATAGCCGCATCAGCAGTTTTGTACTTGTTGTGGTTATAGAAGGCCACACAGATACTCTCACCCTCACTAATGTCCTCTGTGAGAGCATCATCGACAATGATACCAACCGATGGCTCAATGCCTGCGCACGTGCAGATAGCCTCTGAGATAGCCATAAGTTTGTTCAGGCTGGGATTACAACAGATCTCAATTGATACCGTCGCCCTTGACTTGATAGCTTCAGTTGAGTTTTGGTAGTGTTTCTGACTATAAAATGAAACTGTCATGCTGCTCATAAGATTCCTTTTCTGAGTTAACGTGTATCAGCAAAATGGTGTGGCCCAGAATTATGAAAGTCCAGGCCATCACTGGAATTGTTTACTGTCCGGTTGCGTCACCCGTTTGGTCAGCATCTTTTGCTTCTTTTTTCTTCAGTCCAATGTGGCATATAAAATAGGCCACAGCCAGGATCCCGTATACCTGCCAGAACGCCCAATCCGAGAGGAAATAGCCCATATGATAAGAAAGAATCAGCAGGCCGATGATGGGCACCAGTAATGCTTCGCGTTTAATGTTCTTCATTTTTACCTCAAAAGTTACTTTTATTGGTTGATGTACAGTTCGTGTATTGTGTGACTACCCTTCTTTGCTCTCAGTCGCAGTTCACCCCCACAACAAAAAGGACCAATCCATTACTGACATTAAGTCTGTCAAGATTGATTTGATCTGAGGTTAAAGCCCTGAGGTTTGATTCAGACGCATCCAGGGGGTATAGCGGTTGTGTCAAAAGAAGCGCATTGTCATCCGAGCACGTTAACCCGGCAGACATAACAAATGACTGGTAATCCCGACGGATACATTGTCGAACCTCATCGCTATCAAAGTTAAAATAGTCGAGAGATTTTGGACAAAATACTTCGCCTGCAACCTGCTCCAGTAGCACAATTTTTTCTGGGAGTATTTTTAGCGGTAACACCGCAGCCTGGAACTGGTTACAACTGTACCCTCCACATTGTTCTTCCCCGAGAAACCAGTCCTGTGAGGGTGAATCAGGGACAGTGATCGTTGAGGCCAGCACCAGAACTGGGTATTCATCATTAGGGCAAAACCAGGGCGCGAAATGTTTTTCCGAAATATCAGAAATATTCCTTCCATACAGAAATGGTTCAATAGTAGGGATCATATACCTTCGCTGCTCCGATATAATTCCTTATTAATTATATAAGGACATATAATCTTGTGACCGGCACATAGTTTGTTCATAACATCCGTGCAAGACCTGAATACAACAAAATTGTATCCTGGAGCACAAATAAATTTCTTAGTTATGTAGATGAATTACCCTTTGTAGAAAATTTATTTTCCCTGAATGTCAGGTATGCCTGTTTTCCTTCTCATCAGGTATTGATGCACACGACGCGCAGCAGATGAGTAAGATATGTATTCATGTCCACATTGCCTGCATCGACAGACATAGCCGGTACCTTTGGCTTCCTCGACCGAGACGTCTTCCCAACCAGTATAATCGAGCCCTGCTCTGGCCCGGTGCCAGTTCTTTTCGTAGCAAGGTACGCAACGCAGGCTACGTGTTCTCCGACAGCTTCCTCTCCCCCCCATAAGCGTTCTACACCTTCTTTTACTTCCTAATCAACAGGAACAATTATACAGATTTAAACGCTGTGTAAACCCCCAAAGTTAATATTTAGAAATAAAAATCCTTTTAGTTTCATAAACATTCAGTGATTTTAGAATAAAAAGAATGAAGAGACTGAAGCTACAATGTTGAGATGAAATTGTGCTGATGGAAGTAAAACCCGCCAGCACTAATGTGCTGAGTTATGCTTATTTGCCTATTTTACCTATGAGTTGATATCTTCAAATTTCGACAGACCAATTACGTAAATCACGATTGCACACGCTCCAAGGCCCAGTGATTCGCTAATGTCCCGGGTAGAAACAAGATAAACCAGACAAGCGGTAAGCACCTGTGTAACGAGAGCTCCGGCAAAGAACATGAAAACTCCCCGTCTTATTATTGCCAACAGAGCAACCAGGGCTGGTGTTATGATAAAAACGACTAAAGTACCTATAAGCTCGACTACCTCTGGAAAGTTGCTTTTAAGTGAGTAAAGCAACGCCATAAACAGCAATGCGGGAATACCCACAACAAGGGTGTCTTTGAGTGGTAAATGTTTCATGTTATTCATTTTGTTACCTCGCCCGGAAGTTAAACTATCTAAATAATACTCATTATAACCATCCATCTAAAAGAATTTCCCTGACGTCCTGGCAGTAACGGACTGTTTAAGTTATTTCTTTTCCTCACTGAAAGTTTGAAGATCGATTATTGCATCATCCGCGCACTGTTTATTTATACAGTATTGATATCTAATGAGTTTATTTCCGATATCCTTCCAAAAAAGTCCCATAGTTCCGAAAAATTATTTCAGCACATTGTAAAATTGTTCAACCTGTGATGAGCAACGACATTCCGGTGCTACAGCTGGTGGGTTAGTTTAAAAAAGTTACTTTTGATTGTGATAAGCCTTGAGTGATCAATTGAGGCTAGGACAAGCCAGACGTACAAGTGAAGACTCATTTATGGGCTTCGATGCCTTGCTCAGTCCTATCTCTCATTTATATGTTCGTCCGGATGCACGACGAAATGGGATCAGCTGCTCTGACAGGGCTTATCGCCAAAAGTAACTTTTAGTCCCAGTTAAGTGGTGGAAGATTGAATCTCTAAAGCGCGCTGTCAGGAAAACTCTGATGCGTTTTTAACAGGACAACGCATCGGGCAAGTATGAAAAGTTACTTTTGAGTAAGGGAGTACCGCCGTACGAGTATCAATACCAATTAAATAACGCTGAATGTTAAGGGTTTAGGCCGGAGACTAGTTCCGCACACATCTGTTATCAGATTTTCTGTTCAGTAGAACAATGATTCTGATCCATTTTGTCATCGCTCATACGTACGAACGATGACTTTTTGCGTTGCGCTAGTGATAGCGGAAACTGTCTTTAGAAGACAGTATGAGTGAAGGGAAGGTGTATATGTAGCTTGCGACAATATATCCAATTGATTTTTATTAATTTAATCATCAATTCATACAATCTGTTTTGTTCCAGAACGTTCCTGGCATTTGCCTTTTTGTCGGGAGTATTTTTGACGAGCAAAGTACGTTAACGTACGAACGATGACAATAGGTCCGGATACACGCATCCGTAAACCTTGAACGTACGAACGATGACGTTTTGAAAGTTAGATGGGGTATGCCCCAGGTTTTTTTGCGTCCGAAGGAAGGCAATCAGAAAATGAACGAGTCTCATAGCATCCCTGAACGGTAGGGAAGCGCTTCCCGTGTAGTTTCAGAAATCCAAGTCTCCCTCTGTTAGTTGAGCAGTCTCACTCCTCGCTAAAATCCGCGTCTTCAGCCTCTTCATCATTATTCTTGCCGTTTATCTTTTTCATCTTATCGATGGAAACAAGAACTGCAGCAATCTCTTCGCCGGTAAACCCAGCTGCTTTCATCATTTTCAGTTTTTCAAGCAACGGGTCATCCAGGATCGGGTCATTTTGTGCAGGTGCCAGAATAGGTTCCTTTTTCGCACCGAGAGATGGGCTTCTTTTTAGGATATGAAATTTGATGTTTCTACCGACCTTCTCTTCATGGTATTGCAGATAACCTATCTCATGTAGCTCATGAAGTGAGCGCCGTATAATTTCATTCTGAGCGGAGACGCGGGAAGTTAACCGCAGCCGGTCTCGGAATCGTTTCATGCTGATTGGAGCCGGGTTCTTCGGCAAGCTCGCCAGATAGGTATACAACGCCTGTGCAGACTCTTTTCGTTGTAAGCTGTCCAGTGCCTTAAGCCGCAAAAAAACCTTATAATCAATCGCGTAAAGCTCTTTGATGCGGGGGTCACCTTCTATCTCGATCTCATTTGTTTTGATGTTATAACGTGCCCAGTTTATCAGGCCGGTAGTAAGCGTGGAATCTTCGTTTCTGAACTGAAAGGTCACCATTCTTAGCTTAACCATCGAGGCGTCGATACGCGCTTTCATGTGCTTATTCGATCGTGCCGGGTCAAATCCACAGTTTTTGAGGAACGTTGAGAATGGTAATTTTATTCTTCCCGAAACTGAGACATCGTTAAAATCGTGAATCGTCCTGACAATTCCCAACCAGACTCGAAAATCGGTGTTCATATCCAGCCGGGGGCTAGATAGGGAGATCTCCTTGTACCCTTCACTGGAAGCGACCTCCATATGCTGGAGCTCGTTTGACACGTCCATAGTCACGACTTTATCAATGGAGCGTGTTTTGCCAGTAGCCAAGGGAGTCGGGACAAATACCCCTAGTCTTAGCAGCGCAACGGGTTGGACAGTGCCTGTGTTCCCAGGTGCGAAGTGAGTAACTTTGCCTGTTTGTCCTGTCACTTCAAAAGAAAAATCACCCTTCCCACTGATATCTTTAGATATTTCTTGGTTTACTTTCTTCACAGGCTATCCTTGTGCAAACGTACGAACGAGTACCTAATATCATATCAACGATGTTAAAAATACATACAAACGATGACTAATTTCAACCTACCAATGACATAATCACGTACGAACGGTGTCAAAATCCCGTACGAACGATGTAAAAAAGTGACGATTTTTCTCATATAATCAATGGGATGAAGGAGCGGGGATCCTTTAGGTTTTATTTGGGTTAGATCTTGGATCATATTGGGATCTATTATTGGTTATACCCTGTGGATAACGGTGATAAGTGTCTTGACCCTCCAGGTTGTTCACAAAACCAGCAAAATAGGTCCTTTCCGGGTATTCACCCCCTGCACCTCCCGAAGCTGGATTCCAGATCGGGATAAACAACGGCAAACAAGCGGAAAAAGACAACGTACGAGCGCTGTCATTTTGTTTTAAAAACTGTTATTTATTAATATGATAAAAAAAATGACAATGGGTGTTGTATCTCTGCCGGGCAATGCTGGTGGTAGAATTTTGGAACAGCTAACTGTGAAAATAATCGCCTCTAGGACAAAACGCCCCTGAAACGCCACAGGATTAATCGTAAAATTTTTACGTAGGTAGATACCTTTTTTCTGATAAATGTGTCCAGAGAGCGTTTACGGGCTTCTGAGGGGCTAATTGACTGACGGATTGGCTTGCTGAAAGGTTAGATCCTGTTTGATCCGGAAAGGATCTGCGAAATGTTGGATAAGCGGGCCAAGCGGATCCCTGAAAACCTAGAGACATTGACCATTTTGAGGACGTTAACCGGAACCGTCCATAGGGGACGAATAGATATTTCTTCGTTCGCTATCACCGGCTGGACAGGCGAAGCGCGGCAATCACCTTTCGCTGTTCCACTGCCCTACCGGGGCCGGAATGACGCAAGTTCTGGGCATTCCGATACCTGTATCTACTGAACAGCCGTAGTTTTTTCAGCGAAATTTAAGCCAGTAAACATCGGATATTCTCTACGTCGTAATTCTTTATGAATTACTGGATAGTGCTATAATGATTTTCCTTTCTGAATGTGACAGGTATTTTTATTCTTCGTTTGGAAATTTTAAAAAAGGTGCGACATCATATATAGGCGCACCTCCCTGAATACAAATTATGACCTGATGTTTTTCAGTTCACTACGTGCATCTTCAATATTTCCACGCGCTTCTTCAAACGCTACCCTTAACCATTCCCGGTCAAACCAGTTCCGCACCGGACTATTTTCGTAAATGTGGACCAGTTCGGCATAATGTTGCCCGTAAACTTTTCCTGTAGATTTCCCTCTCACTATGATTTCGAGGTTCTTCAGTACACATTTTCCGTTAAGAATATCCGCTATACACGAATCTTTATATTCATCATCCCAGGTATCAGACGTGTCCCAGAACTCCTCTTCGCTTTCGGTGACAATGATTTCCAAATTGGCTGTTGCTCGTGACATAACAAGCTCGCCTTCATAGGCTGGAGTCATGCTTTCATGAATTTTATAACCGTCATTTTCAAGCGTGTTACAAATCTGCTCAATACTTTCCCTTATGCTCTCCAGAACGTCATTAAAGCGGACTTCATATTCGATGTTGTCAGGGTAATTTTCTAACAGAGTCCGAATTGTATTGGCATGCGAATATCGGTAGCCATAACCGTTGCGCTCAAGGATGAGTGTAGTGCCACTGTCTTTTATTACTTCGGCAACCTCTTCTGCTAGTTTTTCAGAGATGTGGTTATCTTTCAGCAGACCAGACAGTAAGGTCAAAATTTCTTTGTCATGCAGCACACCGTAAAATGCCACTCCATCTCCCTGGCAGTAACGTAATGAATAGTCCAGTTCCAGATCGGCAGGCCAACCATGACCCAGCAGAGTGTTTTGACAGTGACGGTTAAACAGATTGTTAAAAGCGTTCATTGCGGATTCTCCAGCAGTTAAGGATAGTGTGCGGCTTGACCTGTGCCGTGAGACAAACGCAGACGGGGAAAACAGAACAAAAAAGGGCGATGAAGGAAGCCGCAGCTCAAATTTTTTGCAGGCTGAATGCCTGTAAAAAATTTGTGACCGGGTGACTGAGGCGGCGATAGCTTCCCTTTGAAGTGATGTGACCCGGCTAAAGTGGTCTCACGGCACAGGTCCCGGTACCCGGTACCCGGTACCCGGTACCCGGTACCCGGCAAACCGGGGACCGTGGGCCTGTGCTGGTGGATTGAACGAAATTTAAATTGCAGGGGGGTAAAATGGAGAAAAGTGGATCTTGATGATTTACTCGTAACCGTATTTTGTGGCGGCTTTTACGGTTGCATCATAAAATTCCTCTTTAGCCATTTTTTCTTCTCCCCCACAATCAAGTGTCACGGACCTGAAACTTGTGAGATCCGGTTCATTACGCGATTTTAACTGGCAAGATAAATATTCTTTCCCTATTGGTACCAGGCCCATGTTTCTGTCTTGCCAGCTGGAATAAGACACGTACGACGCAGCGATAACGCTAAAGAATACGAGAAATGTCCATTCTTTCCGGTTTAGCAGGTCCTTACGGAAAATTGCTCCGGCGATGGTCATCACCGGCATAATCCACACAACAATACTGGTTAAAACAAAGAGCTGGCTAAACATTAAGACCCCCTAATACCACCTTTCGTTAATTCCTGCAGGCGGTTTGAATTTATCACCGGACGTATGTTTCCTTACGGAACTGTCCGCCTTAAGGATAAACATCATTGCCAACTCTTTATTATCAAAACTATGTCTGGTTACCGTATGCACCGGTGCTTCGATATTGCTCAATGAAATGGTTCCGTCCGATCCTTGTGGACAGATATCGAACCAGTGGTGAATTCGATATATATCCCCATCACATTTCAGCACCGGGAGTGGGCCTTCTGACAGAGACTTGGGCAGTTTGACTTCGAATACATCAACGGCTTCCTGTTCCTGTAGATGAGACGAGCCCAGTAGTTCATCGATGATAAACTCGCCATTATCGTCTTTGAGGTTATCTGCAATATAAATCCGGCGGTGTAGCCCACGGTCAGCTTCCGAGATAACAAAAAAGAGTCGGTTTTCTAACATCCGGAGTTGGCTGTAGGCACTGAACGAAACAGAACCGTATTCAACGTTATCCATACTAAGCTTACGGTCAGCACTAAACATGCCGACATCTGGAGTTTTCTGCGACATGCCCAATGCCAGCCGATTACCCTGTTTTTCAATCCTTTCCCGTTTGCCTTCCTTTTGAGCAAAGCGCGAGACGTACTCATGGAAAAGTTCCTTTTTTAAGGAATCGCTGGCGTTGTGGTAAAAATACCCCACAGCCTCATTTCCTGTGGTTACGTATACGTACTGCCAAACTCCGCGATCGATGTAGATGCCAACAGGTATCATTAAAGTGGGCTGTTGCACTTGGCCTCCGGTTTTGCGGTAATCATTCATTTCGCAGTAAGCCATCATCCATTCACGCACTCCAGCCTCAAATTCTACGGAATTAGCCGGAGACAGCTTTTGCAGATCCTCTTTACCCGTTTCAATAAATTCAAAGGCTCTTTGTTTCTCTTCGAAACTGCCGAAAGCCGATTTCAACCCTTTCCACTCGCTGGCCTCCGGCCATTGGTAGAGTGTGGTTTCACATACGCTATTTTTGCTTAGCAATACAGGTCTGGAAGAATCGAGTTTTAACCCTTTTAGTGACAATTTAAAGGTCAGCAATATAACCCATTTATGGGTTTCCAGGCGGTCATCTCGTTCCTCGTCAGTAGGGGTAACATACAACGCCAGCCGGGAATTAGTGGTAACAACCAGACGTAATGGCAGGCTCCCACGAGAAATGGCCATCTCCACGGCGGCCTCTTTATGGCTCAAACCACGCCAAGCGATCAGGTCCATCATGCCAAGTATTTCTTTCCAGCTTTTCTCGTTTTCAATGCCTTCGCTAAGTGGTTGACCTTTTCTATCCGCACGCCAGTTGATGATTGTCTTATCGACGATCTCCGCACGGTTTGCTTTCGTCCCTATGTTGCCATCCACCAGCGCTCTGAGGAGCTTTTGTCGATATGGCTGCTCATGTTCTTCTTCCTTTCGAAGAACGGCAGAGAGACGCTTGAATAGCTTTATGAAGTACATGAAACCTTTACGGCTTGGTCGGCTGTGAATGTAATAGTCGAGGTCGTCCGCTTTTACCGCATCTAGACAGAGGTATCCCACACTGCTGGAATCTTCCCACACATCACGTTTGAAATTCGTGAGTGACACTTTCGCATTAAACTCGCGCACATCATTAGGCCGTTTACGCCGGTAGATATCCTTTTTGACCGGTACATCCACGCAGATCTCATTGTTTCGGGTATAGGCCACCGCCATTCCCTCATCATTGATAAAATCGGCCGTAAAATAATAGGAGCCCCGATAACTGGAGCCAGTGTCAGGTTTCGTAGCACCCGGCGCGGTTTTAGGGTTACAAACAGTTCTCCATTCGCAAAACACCCTTGAACCAGGCCGCAAATGGCTGTTGGCCTCACTTATGTATTCTTCAATAGAAGGACGGACTTTTGCGTCAGGATCGTCCAGTAACCCGGTACCGTCATGGTCATGAATAAAGCGACAATACTTTTCCTGGAATTCCATAGAAACAAAACTAAAGCGATCCTGCGGGTCGTAGAACTCACCAAACAGCTTGAGCCGGTGGTCAAGACCACAGCAGAGGATGAGGAACCGATAATAGTGCAGAGCAACCATCTCATGCGTTTTCAGGCGGTCCGTATAGGACACGTCATTGAAGGTAACCTGTGCACCATCAGCACCGCGAAAAATATTCCCCTGTTCATCAGTTGTCGGGAAAAGCGTATGGGCGCCGAGGTGAGATTCTACACCGGAATATACCTGGAACAGTCTTTCTCCGTCCCGGATCATCAGGAAAACGGTCTGGTTTCTGGCATTCATCTCCCAGTTAGCCCACCGGTCCTGATAATCAATATAGCGGCGGGTGGTTGTCATACACACGACACACCGCTCAGACGGGAATATCTGCTCTACCAGGCCAGGATGGTCATTCAGTGCTTTGAAAAACAGTGGTAGTTTTTCAAAATCGAACCATTCTCCGATATCGAGGTAAACCGCCGTTTCTTCATCGACCACCAGCTTACGTTGAACAAAGGTTAACGGAACGTGTGCCGGTGCCGAATCGCCTTCTTTGATAGTGTTCACGACAACATCTTTTCCGATGTAGAGGTCGAGGGATTTAATACCATCCATCAGCTTGTTAAGCGTTTCCCGGCTTTCTTCCGCGACAGCAAGTTGAGCTGCTGCTGATTCTTCCAGATAGGGTGTGATAGCCTGAACCGCCCTCGAAATCGCAGAATTTTTTTCTTTAATCCAGTCGATTTGAGCCTGTGCAATTTCATGTCTGAACTCTACGACCTGTTGCAGCTGCGCTATCTTTGTTTCGTCGATACCAGATGACAGAGCGGAGCCAAGAGAGGTTATTTCGGTAGACGGCGAGTGACGCGTAAGCATGGGCAGCTGTTTTTTATCATTACCTGCAGCTGATGAACTAGCCTTCTTAGCTTCTACGCGCGAGAGTAATTCAGTTCGCAGAGCATCAGGGTCAGCCATGGTTTCGGTCATTTGCTGAGTAAGCTGGCTCACACGGTTCTGAGCAGCCATAAGTTCGTGGCTACGGATATCCTGTCCGTCATCTGCAAATTCAAACTTGCCCAGAAAGTCGTTGAATAGAAAGCGATGCTCTTTGAACGATTTTGCTGTGCTGCAGCTGCGACCAGCTGCATCGGTATATTTGTAAACAAAGTCCTTATTGAATTTTGATGGGTGGGTGCGGAGGATCACAGTGTGCAGAGCATTATCGACCCAGCGGAGCGACTCAATCAGTAGCACTTCATCCTGTTCAATACGTTCTTCAGGAATAGCGTGCTTAGCACGCCAGTATTGTCCACCCTGGAGAGAATGGAATTTCTGAAAGCGCTCTGGTTGCTGTTCGTGTGGGATAATGTCAGGCATAAAGCCATCTCCTGTGATTGTTCACTCCGCTACAGGCAGAATGAATAATGAGTTTTTTACCTACAACGGCCACTACGCGAATAACTCACCGTTATCAATAATCGGGTTCATCTCAAATCCCGGAAATTCTGAGAAAAAACCGGTGGCCGAAATTCGTAACCATTCGAGAATACTATCAAAACACATCCACCTGCGGTTGAGCCGTTCGGCGGCAAGGCCTGTTTTGAGAGACCCGGCGAAAGGATCAACGACAAGTTCGTTTTCGTCTGTCAGGAACCGAATGAAAAAGTCAGGGATGGCCGTCGGGAACATTGCCCCATGTGCCGGCAGCCCTAAGCGCCTAGCCTCCTGATGAAACCGGCGAGTGTCTGCACATGCATGCCCTCTGATAATCACATTTTTAGGGATAGCCCCGTTTGTGTTGTGAGAAAAGGCCCCGGGTTTCAGGGTATGAGCACCGTCGCCGTACATGGCCGTACGCATCTCTCCGCCCTGGGCGATCAATGCGCTATGCCTCTCAGTATGGGGCTGCAACACACGCTGGTTACAGGAGCGGACAGCATCAGGATTATTGGTCAGCCAGAAAATCATTTCATGGCCTGCCAGCAGGTGGATTTTTTTGCGGCAAGCCCAATATGTCGGCGAAGGTGCCTTACTCATATTGACCCATGGCACCCTGTCCATAAGGTAGAGGTCAAGCTTCTCGCACAAAGACAGTAACAGTCGCTCCGGATAGAGAGAACGTGAAGGCTGACCCGGATTAAAAATGTCCTGACCGATATTCAGTACGACAGAACCACCGTCGACCAGCTGGCGTGCAATCGGTCGAATAGCGTCCACGATGAAATCAATATAGTCACTGTCGGTTCTGAAGGCGGCGGCATAATCCCGCTGTTTTCTTAGCGGATATGGCGGCGACGTCAGGCAAAGATGAACCGGTTCTGTATTTCCTGGTAGAGCCATCGTAGAGTTACCAAAAATAGCGACTCCAAGGTCCGTACTGAATGCCACTAAACGTGCCCCTTCCCGCGCTTCGGATAGTCCGGATTTGTTTTTCCTGCAGTGACGCCATAGAGAACGGCCAGAGCTCAAACGTTCGATGACATTCATGGATTTTAGTGTTTGTTGAAACCAGCGAATACGGTGTTTAATTTTATTATGGGCAACACCCGCCGTACCGAATTTTTCTTTTGTATTGAACGCATCATCTGAAATAGCAAGGCGAGACTGAACTTCCCGATACAACTCATCATTGGTGAGTTCGCGGTCAGATTCAGAATAAATAGCTTCGATTAAATCCATGTTCAGACGTGACATAAAAGACTCCAGTGAAATTCACAAACTCATTATCTCACATTTAGATCTGTGCGCCAGGGGTAGATTATAAAAAAGGAAAATTTAATGTGTGTTGCTGATGGCACCAATATAAACATTAACTGTTTATGGTTTGTTTGTATTAATATTTTGATAAACCATTTGCTTCTGATTGTATTGTCTGATGGTTCTCTGGTTATGTTTGCGAGCCCCTCCTGAACACAGAGAGGCTCGATAGTTTCATTCGAGTTAAGTAGATAATTTACTGGGTGGAAATTTGCGGTAAGGTCAGACTCAAAAAGTTTAATAAGATATCCTGGGATTCTTCCATAACTTCATGGGCAACTTCATGAGACATCCGGCCATTTTGAAATTTAACATTATCACAGGACAAGATTTTTTCCGCCCATTCAATATTGTTTACAGCTAAACAGCTTTCGTCAGATAACAAGAATAAAAAACCTCCATGTTTGATAAACTCACTCTGCCCCAGAAAAGTTGTGTACATAAACGTCACCCTTTAAATGCATTTAATTGCTGACTGCGTTAATTCGTTCTTCCGGTGTATTCCCAAGTTCAAGCTGAACACCCTATTAAACCGAATGCCCAGCTCATCAACCATACAGATTCAATAATTAGGTAAAATATTTTGACTGTGATGTTCCAGTAACGCATTGAGCTCTTTACTACGTAAACAGACGATACGATACAGATTTTGTCTCTCAGGTTCGTCCATAGACCGGTAGATCGAGATCAGAAGCTCTGAATCAGTCTTATCGAAAGAATTAACCGTTTCAGGCGATTGTTCTTGGTTCTCTTGCGGTTCATTAAGCTCGATGAGAGTATCCAGCGCCTGACATTGTTCAAGCTTGAGCCTGAAGCTTCTTGCCAGAGTAGTGATTTCTTCATCTGGAAGCTTCTGAAGTTCTTTAGCCAGACCGTCACAATTAGCCTTCAACGAATCCTCATCTCCGGATACAAAGCCGCGTATCCATTCCGTTGACACACCAATAGCACTAGCGATGTTATATAAGTCTGATTCGCGGGCAAGGCCGGTGTGAAACCATGATTCGACATCAGCAGAATCGACACCCGCGATCACCGCAACTTTATCCGCGTCCAAATTATAGGCCATCATAATATGAGTCAGATTGAGAGGTTTGAAAGAGACCTTTCTGTCCAGGCCTGAAGAAACATAATGAGCTAAAGCAAGACGTTGTGCAGTTTCAGCAGGATCAGGTGAGAGGTATTCATAGTTCACAGATGCTTTGTCCAGAGGCCCACCACGAAGCTGGTCGAGGAAAATCTTATTTACTCCCGGCGTATGTGCCAAAATGCTGCACTCTTTGCCCTGGTCTTTTTTATCACAACCCTTCTCATTCTTACCTGCATCATTATTCTGAGGGGACTTGCTGTCTTCATAAGCCATGATTTTTCTCTATGTAATTTTGAGTGTTAACTATCACTGAATTTTCTACCCAGTGGTGAGACTATCAGATTCGAAATGAGCGTTTCCCGTTTGGCACCATTAAACGCCGTTACAGACAATTTATATTTTGAAAGTTACTTTCTCTGACTGTTAAGGGCAGAAAGTCCCCTCATTTTCTGAAGTGCTGCACACTTGATAGTGCGTCAGCTGCTGGCTATAAATCCTGGCGTCGATAACATGTTGCCCGTCATCACACATCAGAACGACGATGGGATAACCAAGGCCGCTTACTTCGGGTCCTTGCTGGTCAATGAACGTACACTGAGTAAAGTCCCTGGAGCCGGACGATACTTCCTCATTTCCAACCGCAACAGAGGTTTCAAGGGAATGGAAAGCCAGACAAATAACCAGGGCGCTGACTGTTAAAGTCAGAGCGAGTGGACTACGTCTGCACCATGCTAAAACAAACCCACAGGTAATAAAAAACGCAATCAGAATAAGGGCGAGGTAGTAAATTTTCTCTAACATTTTAATCTAATGACCGTTCTATGATTAATGTCAGTCAGTACAAAGCTGGTGGCGTCTCATCTGACGATTGGCTATACGTTGTTTGATCCGTACCTGGGCTTCTGCTCTTTCATCTATGCAGAGCATCTGTCCTATCAACATAAGATGCCTTTCTCCGCGCTCCTCATCCGTAAGAAAATCAACCGGAGTACCCGAATAATCAGGCGGCAACGGCTTTGCATCCTCCCAGCGTGATATCGCTATAGCCGAAAGGCTATCAAGACGGGTTTGTACGCATTCCCGACCGAGAGACTTGAACAGTTCGATCGCCCGTACCTCGTCCAGAGTACTTTCCGTTTCTGGCTGTTTCATCATAACTCCTTAAGCATGGGCATGAGCGGTAAGCTTGACCCGGCTTGCGCCACCATCACCCCAGGTAAAGAGCAGGCGGTATTTTGATGAAACCCGGATAGACGACATTTCGCCTGCCCTTTCACGTTCACGCAGCCGGGTATGATGGATTTTTTCATAGTTGCGGCTCTTCAGGCGTATCAGGTCAGCTTCGCTTGCCGCATTATGCAGCTCCTCAAGCGCCCTTTTCAGACTGTTAGTTATATCCGTTGGAAGACCTGACTGCGATTTCCCGCTTTTAAATAACTTCTCAAGGTTCTTTTCTTCAAATGAATGAATCATATTTTCTCCTTTGTTGAAAACATGATTGCATATTAAAACGCTGCATCAAGGGGTCATTTTTAGTTTGATCGTAAAAATTCATAAATTAATTACCATAAACATACGCCATTTATGATTGATTATTTTCCAACAGGGCCGGTTCTGATTTCATAATTTCTGAATGTTTATGATGATAAAACTTTCCCGGGATGATTTTTCACTCATCGCATAATTAGGGGGTTATGGTGGCTTGGTGAAATGATATAATAAGATATAGATAAAGGGGGCGGCTTATGTCAGGTTATATCAATTGTCAGACTATCTTTACTGAAAAAAGCAAAATGCTTATAACCTCAGAAAATAGTGCAAACTCTATCCTGGAGCAACTTGAGTCGGCGGGGGTTCCTGTTGAATCACAATGCCGTTCAGGTTTTTGTGGTGCATGCAGGCTCAAGAAAAAATCAGGAGAAGTCACTTACGACTGCGTCCCCCTGGCTTACGTGGGTGCGGATGAAATTCTTCCATGCTGCTGCCGTCCCTGTGGCGATGTAGTCCTTGATATTTGATAATTTACCCTGATTGCTACGCTTTAAAACCCGGGGGGGCTATGGCGAAGAAAGGAATAGAAAAAATCGTACAGGAGGCTCTGTTAAAGGGTTATACCGTAAACAGAAGTGGAGACCGGTTTGAAATTTCTAAACCAGGTAAAAAACTAATTAGCCTGGTGATCTTGCCTGATGGTACGGCCTATCGCGGTGATGTAGAACTGACCATTACCAAAACGATATGGACACAGAAACAGATGAAAGAAGTTCTTGGGCTTTCTGTCTCAGAAAAGTAACTTTTTTGATTGCAGCAACTATCAACAACACGAGAGAGACCACTATGTCGGACCAGGCTAAGTATTATGATTATTACCTTGTTGAAGGGCCAAAGGTTAAGGAGTTAATTGAATCCTATTATGCACTCGGCGAACAACGTTCCAGGGTGCTTGATGAGGCCTGCAAGTCAGTCGGGGCAATTGCATTCATTAATTCAAGCGGTTTGGGGGATAAAGGGGATAAATTGCGCGCCTTTGCCTGGGATGCCGATTTTACGTTTCCGTGCCCCATCACGATAAAAGAACGATCTATATTCAATAATAAACCGGTACTAATTGTACGTGGCAAAGGCAACACAAAGGAAGGTCGTGAGTACAATATAAAACTTGATTCAGTCATTAAATCAGCAAATGAAAGCCTCGGTTCGTACCCTTGTTGGGCATCTTACATCATTAACCACTATGGCGTGATGCGTACAGCACAAGGAGGACCATCCTCCTTCCACAAGCATGCAACAGCCATGCTGACAACAAATTGCGGTATGCTCCGGGAAAGAAAAGATGCTCTGGTATTTTGTATTCCGAATAGTGAAGATAGATTCAGAAACGAAATATCTATCCCCCCTGAGTTTAAAAAATTAACCTATGGACAGTATTATGATATGACTTCCACTCAGTGAGTGTTTGTGATTATCTTAAACTGACATAGCAAGCAACATTTATTTTAATAGAAAAAGGAAAGAGCATGAGTGATTTTATTATGGAGCTATATTTGTATTAATTATAATTCTAGATGTTAGGGGGTTGATGGGCGAGTTAAATGGAGTAGGATAACACTAATAACTAAAGAGAGGTGGTGATGAAACTTCAACAAAATGAAAACTGGCAAACCCGTTCTCGTGGTGATAACGACAGTGAATACCAGAGTTATCTTGCCTGTGCAGATAATGGTAACGGTATTGACGTCACTACCGGAAAACCACTAAAAACTTACGATGAATGGTGTAACAGCTGATTAAGGGAGCCATAAATGGGTAAGTATTATTGGGCAATTTGTCATCACTGTGAAGGCCACGGTACCATGGACAACCCGGCGTTTTCGGATGGTTTTACCAGCTCTGAACTTTACGATATGGAGCCAGAGGAACGGCACAGGATCCTCAACGGTGCATATGATGTTGCCTGCAGCAGCTGTAAAGGCAGTGGGAAAATTAAGGTCCCCATCATCAGTGCCCTGACTTTCAGTGAAAAAAAAGCGTTGGTCTTAGAACGCCGCGATCGTCGTGAGTTGGCTGACTTAGCTCAAATGGAAAAAATGGAACGGATGATGGGGTGCTGATTCTATCAGCACCTATCTGTTGCGGGCATACGCAAGACTGACTTTGCAAAAAAAAAAGCTAAATCCTTTTTTATGGTCAGTAAAGACAGAAAATCAACAGCATTGGCCTTTACGATAGAGAGACTACGATCCAAAAAGTTCAGGAAGCTATTATGACCCCCCCAAAATTTTCAAACGTGCCCCGTGCCCTACTGCCAGCCCTTCTGCTGACGGTATTCATGAGTTCTGGTTGCTTTGCCAGCCGTATTGATGAGCCACCCATAGATACATTTTGCTCTAATGATTCACGAGAGTTGAATCACATTACCGATCTGATGAATGAACGAGGCCCTACCTCTGTGAAGATTTCAGAGGAAACCACAGTTCATCCAGAACTGGACGAACTGTCAAATAAAATGTCCCTTATGTTGTTGAACACAGTTAAAAAAGGTGACATTGAAGAGCTTAATTCAAACATCAAGCACCTGATTACTATTATTGAAAGCAAAAACAACGAAGCGGATATTTCGAAGGTTGGCGCGGAACTCAATAAGTTAACATTATCAAAGAGTGAGATTGCTGATTTGATGGCTTCTGATATCGCAAAAGAAGCTCAAACGACTCTTGTAACCATTGATAAAAATTCGCTCTTTCGTTCGACGATATTAGCAGGTAAACAGGAAGTGAATGATGTCAGTAACGATCTCAAGCAACTTGAAGACTTGAGAAAATTGAGCATTCGGCTTGAGTTTTATTTAAATTGTTTCCATCTTTTTATTCTGTCTATTGGTATGATTTCATTGATGACATTGATCGTATATAAGTACACCCCGATCAGGAATATATTAGCCAAGCTAAAAAAGTAACAAAGTAACAAAGTAACAAAGTAACAAAGTAACAAAGTAACATGATGTTAGTCATCTGGTTGACACTAAAATCTTCAATTTGGATTTTGCTGGGGGGTTATTTAAATGATTTCTAACGCACCAACAGGTCGGATGGTAAAAGTCATTAGGACGACTGGCCGGGGTAGTGACTATCTGGGGCCTTGCGAGATTTGCTCGAAAAATATGTCCGAGTCGTATGCAGCCCGCTATGGAAGGGAAAGGTTGAGAGCAAATGGAGTCGTATATATCGATAAATCAGGGGGTAGCACATACGGGCATAAAGAATGTTTATTGGCAATGGTTGATGTTAAGCCTGATACCTTAGCACTCCATCTCTGCTGCGGAAAATCAAAAAAGTAACTTTCCTCTACCTGATTGCACTTCACTTTAAGCCCGGTTCCGGGACTCTTCTTTGAAAAAAAAGCCTGTCATAGACAGGCTAAACTAAAAATTCAATCTCAATGCACTACATGAATATTTTAAAACTGCAATGTCACTGAAACTCACCTTCTTCGAGCATCAGCGCATCACCGACTATGTAATCATCAGGCCTGATAGCAGTGACCGCCATTAGGGTCGCATTGTTGTTAAATGGCAAGGATAGAAGCTTCCCTTCTTCATTGATAACTAACCAGGTGTAACGCGTATCTTCATGTACGATAACAGGATTAAGTCTCACTGCCTGAATGTAACCGCCTACCATTTGTTGCATATCTGCAAGCGAGAATGCACCATCATTATCACGACTACCTTCAAGGTCCCGAGGGGATAGCTTTCGAATGCTATCATCTGCTGAAATCAGTAATGCCATAGGTTCTTCCTTTCCAGGGATGCAGTATTCATTCGTCTTTGGCTGCATGCATTTTTTCAATGAACGGGATAACCCATGGCTGAACATAGTGGAAATACTGTTCATCATCAGTTTTAGTGTCAGAGTTTGGCGCTTTTTTTACCTTTGTCATTGTATTGTAAACAACAACATTGTTCACAGACTCCAGAATAATACGACACATTTTTATATTACCCGTCTCTCCCTCTACAGATGCCTGGTAATTCAATTCTGCAGTAATCTGGTCTCGGATTTTCATATGTTACCTTTTAGAGTGATACGGGATGCATCTATCTTTCCACATATAAATGCATAGTCAATAAAATCCCGCATTTTGATTGTAATAAATAATAATGAGTACGCATGGTGTCGACTTATCGGAACGAGTTCAATGCTCTTTCCTCCGAGTCTTTCATTGATAAGAACATCGCGCATATCTATTCTTACATTTAAAGTTGCTTCGTCAATCCCCTATATCTTTCGAATGTCATTTTTAAATATGGAGGCATTCCTCATCTCATAAACAGTGAGAAATTATAAAGAAAAAATAACACTGCTGTGTTTTCTAACTAGATTTTAAAATGTAGGCGTGAGTACTTTAAAGAACAAAATGTGAAGGTGGTGATGATATTTAAACCCTGGTCATTATCGATTTTATAAAACAATCAGTGCTAGTATTCACGTCTTTTTATGAGTGTAACCTCTTGAACATATATATAAATTCAGAGTTAGTTATTCCCTCTCCCCAGCCGCACTCTGTCTCTTTTAGCCTTGCTTCTAAACTCAGGATCCGTAACATCGCTCATAAACAGTGAGTGTTTATGGGGGAGTGGATTGGATGAGTCTTCTGGCTGAGTGGTTGCAAACAAAGTGCTCTGCGAGTGTCTGGGTATACGTTAAGCGCTTATCTGCGAACGATACCGGTGCAACAAGATCACACCAGTCTGGTCTTTACATGCCAGGGGCTGTCATTGATGAGCTGTTCCCTTCACTCCGTGATACTCAGTTAAGAAATCCAGAAGCTCTTTTTTCAGTGCATGTGTCATCTCATCCTGATTGCCCTGACCTTCATAATGTAAGGGCCATTTACTATAACAATAAATTTTTCGGTGGCACCCGCGATGAAAAACGCCTGACGGGCTTTGGTAGACAAAATCCTATCCAGAATCCGGAGAATACCGGAGCTCTGGCACTTCTCGCGTTCGACCATATCCCCGGAACATCTTCCAGTTATTGCGATGTCTGGGTCTGCAAGGACCTGTCCGAGGAAGAGGTTCTTGAACCAATTATTGGTGAAGTTATCCCGGGAGCAACAATATTTGGTCCTGGAGACAAAATAATTGGGGGATTCGTTACCGAACTCTCTCCAGCAAGAACTAAGTATGAGCTGCCGCCGGAATGGACCCACCACTTCCCTTCAGGAAGGGAAATTATTGGTTTTGCCGCATGTCATTACGATAGAACAACTGACGATCCGGACTCACAACTGACGCGGAGAAGGAAAATTGAGTTTGAAATTTTTCTTGCCGTTGAGGAACTGCACGTGCTGGGTCAGATAGCTGAAGGCTTTGCCACGGTGAATGATTTTATTACGCTTGCTAACTCAGTGAGTAACCGCAGGAAGTCTCGTGCCGGGAAAAGTCTTGAGCTTCATCTAGAAGCTCTTTTCACAGAACACGGTGCAACAAGTTTTGAAACCCAGGCTATCACGGAAGGTAAGAAAAAACCCGATTTCATCTTTCCTTCCGGTGCCGCCTATCACGATCCTGATTATCCAGTTGAACGGTTACGCATGTTGGGGGTTAAAACCACCTGTAAGGACCGCTGGCGGCAGGTACTGAATGAGGCTGACAGAATTGATACAGTACACCTGTTCACCGTACAGCAGGGCGTATCTGTGGCCCAGTTCAGGGAAATGCAGTCTGAGGGGATACGGCTCGTTGTACCGGTAGGGTTGCATAAGGCCTTTCCCGAGGAAATCAGGGGTGAGCTAATGTCACTATCTGCGTTTATCGATGAAATCAAAAAACTCTATTGGTGAAATCCACCCCCACATCTGGCGAATGTCTTATGCGCAATGGGATGATACCAGCATAGATTTTTGAAGAGCCCCTTAGGGCTCTTTTAATACATTTATTTCCGCGCCTTCACAGCCTCGATGATCCGTGACTCCAGCAATTTCGCTACTGCATCGAATACAGGCACGATGACGGAATTTCCGAACTGCCGATAGGCCTGAGTATCGGATACGGGGATTCGGAAAGTTACTTTCCCTGGCTGCTCAAATCCCATTAGCCGAGCACACTCACGAGGCGTTAAGCGGCGAGGACGTCGGCTCATGTTTTCCGGGTCATTAAAGTCCTTTTCACCGAGTTCGGTATCCCAACCACGGTCAACAAGCGATTCACTTCCGTCTTTGTGGTATCTCGCTGAAATTGTTCGAGAAATTGCATTATCATTATCAGGTTTAACCAGGCCAAAACCGAATCCATTTCCTTTTTGCTGGTGTTTTTTGGCGTACTTATAGAGATAATCCCACAGCTTTGGCGTTAGTGTATATTTGTCTTCAACATCACTATCAAGAAGCTCTCTGAACAGGACCTTTCTTTCCGGGAACAGAGAAGAAATGTCAGCAAGACTAAATCCCTGGCTTAAATTTAGGTCACGTCTGAACCCCACCAGAACAATACGCTCCCGGTGTTGCGGAATGAAATGTTTACCATCTATAACTTTTGGATCATCTGCACCTGTTGCTTCAGCGTCGGCAACGTCGTAACCGAGTTCATTTAGGGTATCCATAATGACGCGGAATGTTTTGCCCTTGTCGTGGCTCTTGAGGTTCTTGACGTTTTCAAGGACAAAGATGGCTGGCTTTTTCGCCATGATGATGCGGGCGACATCAAAAAATAGCGTTCCCTGAGTATCGCACTCAAAACCATGTTTGCGGCCCAGAGAGTTTTTCTTACTGACACCGGCAAGGCTGAAAGGCTGGCATGGAAACCCAGCTAACAGAACATCATGATCGGGTATAGATTTGTCGATATTGGCATAGGCGGATTCTTCGCTGACATCATCTTTATGACTGAGCGTGACATCCCGGATGTCCGAATTAAAAATATGCTCATCGGGGTCACAGTACCAGTTCGCCTTATAAGTCTTGACTGAATAGCTGTTCCATTCACTGGTGAAAACACACTGGCCGCCAATGGCCTCAAATCCATGACGGATGCCGCCGATACCGGCGAAGAGATCTATGAAGCGAAATGCATAATCGGGGTGGTTAGCAGGCGGCTGAGGGAGCATCTTTTCGAGCAGAGACGCTTCGGTTACGGTGAGCGAACGAGGTCCACATTTACCATTAATCCAGCGATTTAGCGTTTCCCTGGTCCAGTCTGAATTACCCAGCTTACGGAGAAGCTCTGCAACGAACTTCTGATCATAAATTTCCAGGACTTTACCTATCAGTGTCAGGTCCCGTTGCTGTTGCTTGGCCTCTTCATTTCTTGCTTCTTCTACCAGCTCTTCCGCAAGGGATTCAAATTCAGACATTCTTACCTCCAAAGGTTATATGAGTGATAGTCTATCACTCATATAACCCAGGGGGAATGATATCTGTGTTTTTAACCAGTACAAAGAGCTCTGCCGAGCCAGGACTCCCATTGTTTGTCCTTTCTTATAGGACTCACGGTTGGTTATATTCTGAACGGTGATTCTCTATAATCTGATGAAGGGTCTCATGGACATGGTCATCAATGGTGATTTGGTGGCCCTCAATATACTCTGGAGCATCCTTTAGCCCTTTGTATACGATTTTGTCCATGCCAAACTGATCTGCCGTGATATCGACAACAAAAAGCATTCCATGTACGTTGGCAACAACCCAATAATGCCCCTTCATACCGGCGGCAGTAAGAATTCCACCATCATCAACACCATCTCCACCGGCGATGCGTGTCCTGACACCTGAAAATTTCTCGAGGAGCATGGAAACCAGAATCGAACCATACATACAGGTTCCTGTGGTATCAGAAGTATTGAGGCTACTGGAGATTAAATTTTCAAAAATACGCCGGGACATCTCCACGACTTCACGCGGAGGCGAGAATTGTTGCGTCACTTTCCCCCCTCCCTACTGTCAGCTCAATGAACCTATACGTTCTCATTCGTCCTGTCTTGAATGTGTTTAGCTATCAGAGCTATTTCGGAACTTCGGTCATTCAGTAGACCACTCAGGTCATCCCATATTCCAACTGGAATTGGTCTGTCACCAGAAAGCCACTGACGGATGCGCCTGCCGTCTGACAGGCCAAGGGCTCTGGCGAGTTCCGTTTGCCAGCGCTCACCAAACAACAACTGACCTGCACTGATGAGTAATGCCCTACTATCGTCTTTCTCATTGGTTGATTTCATCTCTGCGGGTGAGCTCCAATCTTGCGTATTGCCGAAATACTTTCGTCAACGCCAAAAAGGGCTTCAGCTGGTGGTTTCTTGCCTGAGAGCTGGCAGGCGGTGCAGGCTGCATAATATGCGTTAGCTCGCTCCCGGTGAAGAGCCTGGAGAGCGACTACAACCAGAGTACGGTCGTCACCTGTTAAATCTTCAAGTTTCATACAAGCCTCATAAGTTATGGGTCAGTAGGAGCTGAGAATGGTTAATCCTGATTAATACCGTACGCTGTAAAGTCCTGAGCGTTTCCTGTCACAGCAGACAGAAGGCGGAGGATGTTCTCTTCTCCGATGACAGCGAGCGCGGTCGGCATCAATCCGAACTCATCGTTTGTCAGACCAATTGCCATTTTATGCTCGCTGTGTCGACTAGCCGACTCGATACGGTCTATAAAGACGTCAATGCAACCATCGATACCACGTGCTGCGGCAGCTTTGGTCATATCACAGGCATGGTCCCCGTTCAGTACGAAAAAGACACGGCCATCCAGAACCAGAGCGGTTGTATCGCAGCCATACCCGGCAGATGAACTGTTATAGCTGATATTAAAGCGCTCAAATCCGCGAGTCATATTGGGCGCTGGGGTATTGATCACAGGTATAACATCTGAGGTAAAACCCAGCTCAGCTAATTGAGGGATAGTTGACATAAACGCCTCCTGAGGCAGTTATTGGGCGGCTCGGTAGCCTTCCCTTTCAATATGCATTGTACCTTAAACTAGGTACAATGCAAGCTACTATTTATACTCTAAATTCATCTGGAAGATAAACCATATTTATATGAAACATATGGTTTTTTTGGGATATAATATAAGCGAGACCGCAGGTCTTATTCGTCCTTGAATGACGATACTTCAGGGACATTTTATAAATGAGAATGGAGAAAGCCTATGGCCTAATCTGTTGTAAGGAGGTGTTTTATGGATAAATGGATTTTTGAAGAAGATAAAGTGACGCAGGGAATTGTAGCGTTACAAAAGGTAGGACGTATTCCGACAGTGACAATCAATCCGGCTTCAGCTGTTTTGAAGCGTCACCAGAAGAAGCGTTATGCAAGTGCAGTACAGTTCAGTGCGCCAGTGTTATTTGAAGATTGTGGACGCTACAACCCACCCGGTGGTTCGATTGCCGTGTGGTACGCTGCAGACTCATCATTAACGGCAGCGGCGGAAGCATACGGACGTTTACTTCATTTGGGTGGTCCTGTTAATTACCCAGAGAAAGTCTTACATCAGCATTATATGTGCTCGATAGATGTCAACAGAACGGTAAAAGTGATCGATATTGTTGGTTTATGCCAGCTGCTTCACATTCCACCTGACAGCGTTGAAAACGAAAACTATACCTTCACACAATGGCTTATGTCGTATTTGCATACGCATTTTGGAAGTGATTTTGATGGGATCTCTTATTCTGGAAGGCACTATCGCTACAAGCGTTGTTATGCTTTCTGGGAAATGCCTGGTAAGCCACCAGCTTTCACTGATACTCCCGGGGGGATGGTACCTTATGCATCTTTCAGGGAGACAGATACAGGGATTTTTCCTGTAGGTTGGCATGGTACGTTCATGACCGGCGAAGAGATGTTTGAGGAATTACTAAACTTCAGAATTATGCCCGAACCGAAGTAATTAAAAAGGGGCGCGGTATGCCCCTTTTTCTTAATCTCAGCTGGCAGTATGACTGCCGAATAGTCGTGCGGCCCGAACGGCCAGAGCCAGTTCATCTTCAGCTGCGCCATCAGTCAGGATCTGGACGGGTGTTTTGGTTTTCTCATCGCTGACCGCAATCGGTGCTTTGAAAACCTCCAGCCGCAACACCGGATGAGTATCTTCATCGAATGCGTCCATGATGTCTTTAAATCCAGGTCTCAGACCTTTATCCGTAAACTGGAAGACCGGGAACATAAAGTCACCGTTTTGCTTAAAGGCCAGAAGCTGATTCTTCTTCACCCGGATGTTCACTGCCTGTCGGGTAATCCCCAGTATGTCAGCCACATCATTGACTTTAAGGGTGCCGCCTATTTCCTGAAGGCTTCTGTAAAAAGCTTCCAGATTTTCACGACGGCGATGAACCTTACGCATTTCATACTCAGATGCACGCGTTTTCTGCTGCATTTGCACAGAGTACAGCAACTGCATCAATGAGCCATCATCCAGTGTGATCGCTTCCATGGCCTGAGATTTGTCCTCAAACTCAGGCATCAGAGACAGTGCAATATTGTTTATTCTTTTCAGTAGATTAAGCTGAAAATCTGTCAGGTTACCAGTAGTGTCTGGTAGTTTTTCCGCTGTGGTGTTTTTGTACATAAGCCACCTCCATTTGACGATTATTATATATCCGTTTCGCGGAATGGTCAAACACAGAGGCTAGCACCAGGAATTAGCCAGGTTCCAACTATCACGGAATGTCCGTATGATCGGTGTGATGAGAATAAACAGGATAAGTCGTTATGTTTAAAAGCCTTGCCGAGTATCTGCAGTCTCAACGAGACAGGGAGGAAGCACAGAAACGTAAACTAAGCCTGTTAAAGCGTACCGTCAGAAATGGTGACGAAAGGGAGATAATCTCAGCCCTGATTGATATCGGAGCAACTGGAGTTGACTTTAAACAAACGCCGTTCGACTATATATATGAGTATTTTTCCTCAGCCCGCATTATCGATGTACTGGTGATTATGTTATTCCTAAACATGAAACATCCTCTCTCTGAAGGTGCAATAAAAAAAGCCTACGCAAGGCTGTCCGACAGTGAGGAGTCGAGATCTGCTTACATAAGTCTCATTGTAGACACTATTGAGAAGCGTTGACAGGTGTTTAAGTACTGTTTAACAAAACCATTATTGAAAGCAAACTCTCAATTAATGCTCCGTTATCACCAAGTGGTATTAAGCTAGTAAAAGAAAATCGGATTTGTGTCCAGCAAAATATATCTGAGAAATGAGACATATCCCCATGGTTTAAGTTGAGATGTCTGGCGACGACTGATACATTGCTATAAAATTGTTTCAGACAACAGAGAGAAGACCATGAAAACTTACGATATTCATGAGGTAGAAGAAAACCGAGCTAAACTAAGGGCTGGTAGAGGAACCGTAAGGATCGAATCCTCGATGACTGACGAACATATTGGGAAGCTTATTAGAATGAAGCTGGAACAAGCTTGCGGCGCAGATATTAGTGTTACGTATGATTTAATCACAGATGAAATGCAACGAGCTGCTCAAGATTTTTAATATCTTCAGGAAAAAAATCATGACATCTTCATTTGTTAGAAATATCTTCTTAAAGAAGGTAATAATATCCTCATAAAAATGAACGGAAAATCTAAAGTGGTATCTGAGATGGCATGCGTTTATCCGTTTTAACCATGTTGAGGCATAAAGCCGGACAGACGCGATACGATTACTGGTAGATGCATAATGTCCGATAATGCCTAGACTTGAAAAATCATATATAACAGGGAATAGGAACAATGCAAAAAAAATTGCTGGTTATGCTGGTCTGCGCCACAGGACTTCTTTAAGGCAGTAAAGACGAAGCTATCACCCCAACTGGTAAAGCATGTCTGGGCACTGATATGACCGTCTGGTAGAAAGTCTGGAAGGAAAGTGCCAGAAAGGCGATACCGTTGCGACAAAGCATCCGGCATACAAAAGCGAGATTGCATTTAATATTTTCAACAGTCCGATATGTATTTATACCGGGAAACAAGCTGAGGAACGGATTAAAGAAGCCGACAGCAGCCCAAGAAAAGACAGCAAACCTCAACCCTGATAAGCCTCCCGGTGTGCCAAAAAATATGAAAGCTGGGGTTCAAGTTCTTTTGAGGCATCGTACGCCTCAAACCAGAAAACCACAGGTTTCTCAATAACCGTTATCAGCCCAAATCGTTGGGCTGTGCGGAAATTGACTGAGTATGCCTGAGCCCGCTCCGGCTGGTGGGCAATCTGTTTCCTGAATCCCTCGATCGAATATGTCGCTTTAAAAAGGTTGCATGCTGAACATGCAGGGAAAAGATTATCTAAATCATGGCGATCAGGATGAAATACTCGTCCATTGCTTCGTGCAACGTGAGTCACCCTACTCCCCTGGGGTGCGCGAACTATATCGAAATCTCTACGAACTGGCTCTACATGATCGGCATGCCATCCCTTTTCCTTCAACTCACAGCCGCAATAGGCACACCGGCACGCAAATTTTAATCTGAGTTCTGCTCTTTGTGCTTTGGTGATTTTCGTTTTGGGTTTTTCTGTCTTGGCCTGCATATCGGCTTTTCCGGCATTGTTATTGTGAGAGGGCAACTCTATGAGCTCTCCTCCCCTTTTGATTATCTTTTCAGACATAGCTCCCCCAGAAAGTAACTTTCCGAAATTTGATAAATGGAACTTAATGAATTAAAGCTATTACTACCAAGAAGTTCTGTTTAATTTCCATGTTATGCCTGCTTATAAAGCATCTATTTAAATGTGAATTTAAAATAAAGAAATGTTTGTAAATATTATTACCACTCATCTTTTGTAAAGTACTTTAACGCTTGTTTTTGCTCATTTAATGCTTTTCTTTGCTCATTTAGATCTTCGCTTCTTAATTTATTTCCCTGACATTGGATGGCAATAGAATTTGCTCTGACGATACTTATCGGATTTTGCTCTATGACTCTGGAGATAGGTTCTAAAGCGCATGGGGTAGCTTCAATGATATCAATTAACTCTTGTTTCGTTGCGGGCTCATCTGTTTTTGAAAGTTCTTTTGCAAGAAAGTATGCGACAAGCAAACTTAATATTATAATAAATGATGTGTATATATAATGCGCTGAATGACTAAATGAGTTGCTGATGATTTTCGTTCTCATATAACTGCCTCTGTCATTACTATTCTTTGAAAGTTCTAATGTTTTCATACACTTTTATTTTGCCATCTGAATATGTTCTCAGCCTGATATTCATTTGCCCATGTTCTGCTTTCACTGCCTCAAGAGGAGAAAGGTTCGCCTGAAAAATCCTATTTCCTTCATCAAAATCCGGAAGGGTATAGAAAACAATCCTGTATAGTACATTTCCATACACCATCTCTGTTTTAACCACTTTAGCGGTAGCCCATGAGGACTTTGATGTTCCTAAATCACAGCCAGACAGACACAGGGAAAGTGATAACGCCATGAATATTAATAATTTATTCACAAACAGCCTCTTGGGTCGTTTAAAATAGGTGATAAGAAAGTTACTTTCATGAAATCAGCTATGGACTGAGTTTTGATGTTAGTCCTGCATGTTTCAGATTTTCATTGCGTTGTTGGTACAATAACCATTCGGTTGTGTAATAGTCGTAACTGTATTTTGGAATGTTTTCAATCACTCCGTTGCAATTAACCTTGTTTGTCGGTTCGTCAAAAAGACCATTGTTAATGTTAGTTTCAAGTAGCTGGCACTCATTAAGCCAGCGCTCTCCCATCTTAATATCATCCAATGATATTGAACTACGGTTAACAACAATGAACATGACAAAACCAGCCAGGATTAATGTAATTCCTGATATGATAAGCCCACCATTAGCCGTTGATTTTATTTTTAGCATTGAAGTGATTTTATGGGACAATAAAAATACAATGCCAAAAACGACAAAACCCATAGCAAGGTATAAAAGCCAGTCTACATTTTTACCGTCCATATAGATATTCATAATCGCCCCCGGCGACATCATTTAATAAGAAGAATGTCATATTCTGATTGTCTGGATTGATAGCCATGTTGAAAAGTTGCTTTTCGGTCCAGAGCCACAAGATTTGACCAGATGTGGAACAGCGCTAAAGCTGTCCCTCGGTTCCAGCGATGCAGTAAATGGTAATATAAAAATTCACTGCACCAGCTGCCTTGCAGAGTAAAAGAAATCGGTAACGCTGAACGCTGTATTGAACAGAATCAGTTTTATGGATGTGAATAATCATACCGCTGATACTTAAAAAACATAACGTCAGAATGAAGCTCAGTGCTCCAAAAAATGGGTAAAACATGACAGCTTACTCCATATGAAAAGAACAGCCCTGATATTTCATTTTATCAGCTGGAGTCTCTACACCCCTGAATTTCCTTCCTTTCCTTCCTGGGGAATCATTTTAACCCAACCTTTCCCGGTAACGTGATGGATCAAACCTTTCTTTCGTAGAGCCTGTAGTCGCCTGTCGAGTATACGAGCAGGCTCTTTTTTATTGTCATTAAGAAATTCCACGCAAAGCGTGTATATTTCCGGAAAATATATATCCACGAATGCTTTTGGATGTTTACCCACCTTTTCCAGAATCTTTGCATCAACAGCCTCGTATAGAGCTGGCGTGTTATTCATTCCTCCCCCTGTCGATATCCAGTAATTTAAACGTGACAACCCAAACGACCGGGTTAGAAGCCCAGCTTCCAGCTTCATAAATCTTATCCCACAGGCTCTGGAAAGAGTTACGGTACAGTTCATTCATTTCGACGTAGTGATCGATATCGTCAGACCAGTACTGAAAGAATGCATCGGGTATACCGTAATTTCGGGCAACGACAACCTGGTCCCACACTTCAGTGAGTACCCCCTCCGCATATGCATCGGTTTCAGAGATATCGCAGAGTTTCTCAAGGCGCGTATCACAGACTTCGAGCAAATACCGGCTAGCCCATCGAGGCATACTTACCGGCGTTGCCCACGCAGGCACGCCTTGTGATGTCAGACGTTTTGTAGGGAACAATCGGCACGATGAATCGCTGGTCAGTTCCCGGTACTCGTTATCAACTCGGTACCGTACTCCGGTCTGAACCCTTAACGGGAACTCCTGTACTTGCTGCCACTCGGCCCTTGCTGTTTCTCTGATCCAAATCCGGTCGCCGGGCTGACCATAAGGGCATTTTAGTACTGGTATTGCAGGTCCCGAAGTCACTCTGGTGGTGATACTTTCTGAAAAAGCATCGCGACCTTTCAATGCCCGGCGGAACTGGGTTTTGTGCCCGTTCTGTAGGCAAATAATTTCTTCAGGAGAAAAGGTCAGCGGTGTGATTTTGGGGGTATAACTAAGCATTCAGGCTCCTTTAATCAAAGAGGTCCGGTGGACGTCAGGTACGCGCTCTCCAGACGTTGAAATACACATATCCCATCCCGATGAGCAAAGGCGCGTAAACCATCTGATACTCAATGAAACTGGCCCTGCTATACCCGGCATTGATATAGAGCTGGATGAACGAAAGAATGGTAAAAACAAGGTGGTGTGAGATGATGGACAAAACCAGAAACCGTAAATTTTTATATTGTGGCCGCAGGGTAAATAAGCGAACCGCAATAGCCATAGTCACGATGACCAGAAAAATGGGCTGCGAATGAGGGAACAGAACAATCTGACCACAAGCAATGATTGTGAAATAGACGACCGCCAGAATATTAAACTTTTTCTTCAGATGAGTTGCATGCATATACATCCCGCTTGAATAACCTGGAAGTTAAGCTGATTTTTCAGAAGCTACCGCCATTCCCTTTTACCAGACAGGGCACTGGTTTAGTTCTGGCCTAATAAAACAGGTCATAATCTAACATAGAGAATTTTGAGATTTTCCCGCCACGAAACTCATTCTTGCAGTTGAGCGATTTTTTTTAACGTTCAAAGATGGATTTTTCTCTGAATGCCTCTTGATACATAACCTCATCAATTAGCTGATCAAGAATTCTGTTAGTAATGAAACTGTCATTAGGGCTGTGAATCAGCCTTCCCCTTCTGCGAAGCCGCTTTCTTCTTGCTGTGTATACATTTTTCTCATTACCAAACCTGAATGCAGGTGTCATTTTGACTTCTCCGTATGTATTAGTCTTCTGACAATAGCAATTTGAATCGCTCCTGGAAGACCCTATTTTTCTGTCGTATTTTTTTTTGCCATGGCTTTTTTTCGTCCTGTTATTCAGAAATTTTCGATCCTGATTTTGATATAACTGGATTATTGGCATCAGGCCTATTCATACGGAAAAGGGAACCTTTGATGAGCTCAAAAACCGTGGTTATTAGTGCGAAACATCCGGTTGCCGGAAACCTGTACTTGGAAATGATCCCGGATAGCGAGGTCGGGTTTTCAGATATCTATCAGATAACAGATAGTCTTTTTCGTGCTGACGTACTGCCCTCTGACTGGCGAGAACAAAAACTGCAGTGGGTTAAGGAATTTCTGGGCCACGGCTCATGGGATGTGTACTACATCAAACAGCATGTGAACCGGATTAACTGGTTTGACAATGGCGTCATTAAAAGAATCGTGGTCAAGCACAAACTGTCCATAAAAGAGCTTATTGACTGGGTGGCCGACCCTTGGCGTTGGAAAGATATTACCGTTGATGTGGATGATACCAGTGGTTCCAGACCTATGGCCGTCACCATAGATAGCGCTACTGATACACCTCTGTAAGCCAACGAACCAGAGTCGTTTTGGAGAAAAGTAACTTTTGAAGAGAAGGATAGCTCTGTGAACCATATGGGAAAAGTGACTTTTTAAGGTAAGGATAGCTCTGTGGACCATATGGGAAAAGTGACTTTTTAAGGTAAGGATAGCTCTGTGGGCCATATGGGAAAAGTAACTTTTATCCCGCTGGCAGGCTTAGAACGCTCTTTTTTGGAATAAATTGAAATGGTAAAAAAAGCAAAATTTATGTCAACCCTACTCCTTGCAGGATTTGCCATGTCAGGTCATGCTAGGGTCTATGAATATGCTTTCAAGGATATTAATGGTTCACAAAAATCCATCTTAAGTACTACGAATGATACAGCTCTAAACCCTGAAGGGAAATTAGATCTTGTTCTTATCGCTGGTCTTGATCAGAAAATCCAAATTAAAATTCTAAATAGCCAGGATATTTCTGTCTACAGCACACTCACTCCAGAGATCACTGTAGACAACCGCGTAACATCCGCAAACGGTACAAGTTTTTATGGGCTAAAAGTTACGATACCACCACTAAGTGACGGAAAATACACTGTAATTTCTGAAATTTTAGATGTTAAAGGAAAGGTCGTATCGACCACCTCTCATTCCTTTTTGGTCGACACTTCAGGTCCTATGTCTGATAAACTCTCTGTTCCGTGGATACCCGGATATGGAATGGTAAATACTGGTGAATTATGGGAATTAGGTCGTGGACAAGAACGAACAATTTATGTTTCCGTACAAAATATTAAAGATTTATCAGGGCTCGATTATGGAATTATTCAGGTTATTAATCCTGATGGAACCGTATTTTCGTCCTACAAAATGACATATGAAGAACAATCTTCTTCTCTTTCAGCCCCGATTACAAAAGGATACTCGCAAAAAAGTGACTGGATGCCATTGTCAGATGCGGATACCATTTATAGATTCCATGTAACTTTATATGATAAAGCTGGAAACTCCAGCGAACTTGCCGAGCAAAAGTTCATCTTTGACTCTACGCCGGGTGAACATAGTTTGTTCGCAGTGTATGATCCGGATTACCCTCAAAGTGTTGTTCCGGGGTTTTCGTCGGGTTATATATCTTACAAACCGGGCTTAGCTGTAAATACTAACCCTGTAACGTTTATCTACAAATTACCCTCATCTAATTATCGTCCCAACAATAAAGCTGGTCTACAGTTCGGTTCATTGTTAACGGAATTCGATGGTTATTCATATATAAAAGTAACAACGCCAGTTGGAACAGCCTTTACCATTCACAATGCCTATCAATGGGGAGGTGGAAACAGTTCATATAATGTGGTCTTGAGTGACAAAGCTCCTCTCACTCCTAAAATTAATACCGCATCATGGGATTTCAGTACTTATGGAATTCTTAGTGCGAACGGCGCATCAGCAGTTAATATGCTGTGGCCTGCCAGATTCATTCCTGGTGAATATACAAGTATGACGATCAATGTTGAGCCCAGACCATATGTGCAATACCTGTATAATAACACTGACTCAAAAATAGTTTGTCAGATCCCAGTTGGAGAATCTTCCTGTACTGGTCCATTCAATTATAAAATAAATCCAGGCCACGGTGCTTTAACTCACCAGTTTTTTGTTCGTTCCACATCCTCTTCGTTTCGTTCAAACTATCTTGAACTGAGATCTATGTGGAATACTGACTGGCTTCCTGTGATCACAGGGTATAATTATTCAGAAGAAGACAAAATCGTCAACCTTTTTGTAACGCAGCCAGGTAATGGCTCCTGGAGAGAATTTCTGAAGTTAGCTAAGACTTCACTTGTTAATCGTAATAACGGCAACATCATTCTTTCTGGAAAGCAGATCGCTATGTCCGGCGATGATTACACGTTTAGTTTTGACCTAAATTCGCTTGATGAAGGTCGCTATGACCTAGGATTTACTGCTCAAGATACTGCAGAAAATATTACTACATTACCTTTCCGAGACCTTATAATCGACAAAACGCCTCCGGAAATTGAATTTAAACTCGAAGGTTCTCCACTAATAAACGATAGTACGGTCTATGGACTTGAGCACATAAAAATTAGTGTGGCGGACCTCCTCAGCAGTTCATCAGTTACCAAAATCGTCCTCAGAGGAGGCCCCACTTCTGATGAAGTTGAACTGGGTTTTACAAATAATGGTGATGGCACTTATACACTATTATACCCACGGATATTTCCTTCGTTAGACGAAAGTTCAGACAAATACACACTTGAGGTTTATGCTTCTGATTCATACGGAAATACTACATTTAAATCTGTAAGGTTTGCTTATTACCCTAATAACCTTGTCACTCTAGAAAAATTGAAAACATTGGGTGTTGGCAAAGCTCTAAAAACAAGCGATAACACTCCTCTGGCTGTAATGCGTACCTCACAGTTACGTAAAGATGATGGTTCGCTTGCTCAGGGCGTACAGACCGCCAATGTGACTTTAAGGGCAGATGCTGACTATGCAATAAATATTCTGGACACAATTATCCAGCCCGGTGATACCAGGGAGATTCAGATTGATCTTGGGGTTGGCGAAAATTCTGCAATCCCGATCTTCCCGGCCGCGAATGACTCAACGGGGCAAAGCAACTTCATTGTCGAGTTCCCGCAAATCAAGTAAAAACTTTCGGATACAGTCACCTAGCTGGTGGACCGATACAAGCATATAGATTGTAAAAAGCGAAAAGTTACTTTCTAACACACTATTTTTTCAAGTTTGCCCGGAAAGATTTGATATGAAAACCAAGATAAAAATGCTGACAACTTTTATTCTCATGACCCTTTCTTTCTCATCGTATTCGAGGGTCTATGAATACACTATAAAAGATATATACGGTATAAATAAATCTGTCAGTGCTGAGTTTGGCAAACTGAACACAAACGATAAAATTCAAATAAGTTTGATTTCAGGTCTCGACAGAAAAATTCGGGTAACGGTGAAGAAAAATGGAGAAGCTGTCTACAGTTCGACCACTGAAAGCATCAATGTAGAAGACCGTATTAAATCATCAAGTGGCGAGGAGTTCTATGGGAAAAAATTGACTCTCCCTCCGTTGAGTGATGGCCTGTACACAATCACATCCGAAATTCTTAACACTCAAGGCACTACCGTTGACTCGACTGAACAGTCCTTCCTTATTGATACAGCTGGACCATCGGCAGATAACCTGAGAATTGATCAACGCCCCGGTTATGACATGGTGCTGACAGGCGATTTGTGGGAACTTGGACAAGGTGCTGACGCAAAACTTTACCTGAACGTGAAAAACGTAAAAGCCGCTGCCGGTTTTGATAAAGCGACTATTCAAGTTATCAATCCCGACAATACTGTTCACTCCATATCCGATATGGTTTACGACAGTGGCTCATCGTCGCTATCTGTTGCATGGACCCAAGGAGGAGCGGTTAAATCATCCTGGATGCCTGTTTCGAATGCCGATGTGGAATACCGCTTTCGTGTGACTCTCTATGATAGAGCTGGCTCCCGCACAGTTCTACCTGATCAGCGATTCCTTTTTGACTCTGACTTAGGGGAATATACCTTATTCGCCGTATATGACCCCGAAGCAACATCAAGTGTCGTTCCCGGTTTTAGCAAAGGGTATGTTGAATACAAAGCTGGTATGACCGTGAACCAGAACCCTATCACGATTGTTTATCGTATACCTTCAACAAACCGGAGAGAATATCGTAAGTCTGGTTTGAAGTTCGGTCAGATTATCTCTGAGGCAAATGGATATAGCTATGTTTCAGTAACAACCCCCTATCAAACTCAGGTCGTCATCCACAACGGGTACCGCTGGGGGGGAGCATACGTCACGTACAATATTAAATTGGGGCCCGATGCATCGCCAAGCCCATCAACTCCTAATGTCTGGCTGACCTCCGATAAGGCAGGCACGGTAAATGCTTTCCATTATTTATGGAAAACCTCTGACTTACCCGTCAAATTCCTTACTGCAACTGCACGTTCTACAGCTCGTAGTTATATTCAACAAGTCATAGCCACATCCAATTCAGTTAGCTCGAAGGTTTGTAATATTCCCGTAGGTGAGACTGAATGCACCGGAACTGTAGGCTGGAGTATACCAAAAAGTGGCAATGGGACAGTTACCTACAACTTCAGGACCACTAATCTAGATATGAGCCTGACTTCCGGAAATACAGAGAGGCGAAACCACTGGAATACAGATTTACTTCCAAGAATAACCGGTTATGACTACCAAGAGGATAAGAAAACCGTACTTTTGTTTGTTACTCAGCCGGGTAATGGGAAATTTGGAGACCAGCTTCTTCTTAAATCTGCAAGTATTCTGGACAAAGGTACAAATACAGTTGTACTCACAGGCACACGCACGGCCCTAGCGGGTGAAGATTACACCTATACGTTTGATCTGAGTAAGCTGGCGGAAGGAAGATACAATTTAGGCTTCCTTGCAAAAGACACTTTCGAAAATGAGGCAACATCTCCATTCATCACGCTCGTGCATGATATGACGCCTCCTGAAATCAGCTTTAACTACGAAAATGCCCCGCTCCCTTCCGGTACCACAGTCTACGGACTGGAAAATATCGCCGTTAACCTTAACGATGCGCTGACTAAGCCAGTTCTTGACCGCCTGGAACTCAAAGGGGGACCGGCATCTGATAGCGTGGTCCTCGGCTTTAACCTGAATGCTGACGGGAGCTATACTCCTGATTACCCAAGGTTGTTCCCAACTCTGGATGCATCGACGGATAAATACACTCTCACTGCATATGCCACAGATGCTAAAGGGAATACGTCCCAGAAAAGCATTCAGTTCGCCTACTACCCGAAAAATCTCGTGACGCTTGAAAAGCTGAAAACGCTAGGCGTGGTAAAAGCGCTCAAATCTAGTGATAACACACCGCTGGCCGTTATGCGTACCGGTCAGCTGCGCCGTAACGATGGCTCTCTGGCCCAAGGTATACAGACGGCCAATATCACGGTCAGAAGCGATGCTGAATATGCCATCAACATTCTGGGGACGGTGATCCAACCAGGGGAAACCAAAGAAATACAGCTAGACCTCGGAACTGGCGCAAATTCTACAGTACCGATTTTTCCGGCAGTTAACGGTACTACAGGACAAAGTAACTTCATCATCGAGTTCCCACAACTTAACTAACTATCGACGGCCACCGCCTCTGCAACAGGGGGCTGGTGGTGTTCCTTGCCATATGGCTTTGTTAAAACCATGCAATCAGAAAAGAAAGTAACTTTCGCCAAGGCATAACCTTCTGTAATTCTCTGGACTAATTTGATATGAAAATTAAAATTAATTTACTGACTACGCTAATACTGACTACCCTTTCACTCCCTTCATATGCTCGTGTCTATGAATATGAGATCAAAGATATCTACGGAACGGATAAGTCAATCAGCGCGGATTCTGGTGTTCTTAATACCAACGAAAAAATTCAAGTAAAGCTCATATCCGGCCTAGACAGAAAAATTCAGGTAACGGTAAAGAAAGACAATGTTGGTGTATATAGTTTCACTACGGATAGCGTGACGGTCAATGACCGTATCAAGGCTTCTACAGGTGAAGAGTTTTACGGAAAAACACTGATACTTCCCCCGCTGAGTGACGGTAGTTATGTCATAACCTCTGATATCCTGAATACTCAAAACACGGTTGTCGACAGTACCTCTCACAATTTTATTATCGATACTGTAGGCCCTTCATCAGATAACCTGAGCATAGACCAAAATCCCGGATACGATATGGTGTTAACCGGCGAACGTTGGGAACTGGGTCAGGGGGCTGAAGCAAAGCTTTACTTGAATGTTAATAATGTCAAAGCTGCAACTGGTTTTGATAAAGCGACAATTCAGGTGATTAAACCTGATGACACGGTCTATTCCATTACCGATATGGTGTATGACAGTGGGTCAGCATCCCTTTCTGTACCGTGGACAAAAGGGAATATGAGTCGGTCATCATGGATGCCTGTATCAAACGCTGATGTGGAATATCGCTTCCGTGTGACGCTCTATGATAAAGCGGGAAACCGTAAAGTTTTGCCAGACCAGAAGTTCATTTTTGACTCTGACCTTGGCGAATACACCTTGTTTGCTGTTTATGACCCAACTTCGAAAACGAGCGTGGTTCCAGGCTTTAGTGAAGGTTACATAGCATATAAGCCGGGAATGACCGTAAACCAGAACCCTTTGACACTGGTGTACCGGGTGCCATCGAATAACCGCAGGGAATACAATAAGGCTGGTTTAAAATTCGGAACGATTATTTCCGAAGCGAATGGCTACAGCTATGTATCAGCTAAGACCGCCTATAAAGTCACGTACACCATCCACAACGGATATCAATGGGGTGGCGGCTCACTCTCATATGATATCAATTTAGGCAGTGAGGCTCCAGTCAGCCCGGCAGCACCAGGAGCATGGTTAAGATCGGATAAGCAAGGAGAAATGAATTCAGGAAGCTATCTTTGGAATACCAAAGATTTGCCCGTTAAATTCAGCTCCGTAAGGATAACCGCGTCTCCACGAAATTATGATCAGAGGGCGATGAGTGGAAATACAGAGATTTGTCAGGTACCGGCTGGTGAGACAGAGTGCATCGGTGCGGTATCCTGGTCTATTCCAAAATCAGGTAATGGTATTACGACCTACTCATTCAGATTGACAGATATGGATAAAACATTTTCATCAGTCAGTATAGAAAAAAGACACCACTGGAACACTGATCTGCTACCCAGAATAACTGGATATAGTTACCAGGAAGAAAACAAAACCGTACTGTTATTTGTAACGCAACCTGAGCGCGGTAAGTTCCGAGATCTGTTACAACTCAAATCAGCAGTTCTGGTGGATTCCGAAACCGGCGGTCAATTGCTGACAGGAACCCAGACTTCCCTTGCTGGAGAGGATTACACATATAGTTTTGATCTGAGCAAACTTGCCGAAGGGAAATATAATCTGGGCTTCCAGGCAAAGGACACCTTTAACAATGAAACATCGTCGCCATTCATTGACCTGATTAACGACAAGACGCCTCCGGTGGTTAATTTTAACTATGAAAATACGAGCCTCTCCCCGGGAGCCATCGTTTACGGGCTTGAGAACATCAGCATAACGCTAAATGATGCGTTAACCGCACCGAGCCTTGTTCGGCTTGAGCTTAAAGGCGGACCGGCATCGGACAGCGTTATCTTAGGTTTTAACCAGAATAAGGACGGTAGTTATACCCCTGATTACCCTCGTCTCTTCCCTAGCCTGGATTCAGATACGGACAAATATACACTGACCGCGTTTGCTACCGACGCGAAAGGCAACACGACACAAAAAAGCATTCAGTTCGCTTACTACCCAAAAAACCTGGTTACCCTTGAGAAGCTGAAAACATTGGGCGTAGTGAAGGCACTCAAAACCAGTGATAACACACCGTTGGCCGTTATGCGTACCGGTCAGCTGCGCCGTAACGATGGCTCACTGGCGCAAGGCGTACAAACGGCCAATATCACGCTCAGGAAAGACGCAGATTATGCGATCAATATTCTTGGAAACGTTATTCAACCCGGTGAGACAAAAGAAATTCAGATAGACCTTGGGAACGGTGAAAACTCAACTGTCCCAATTTTTACAGCAGAAGATGGCTCTACCGGGGAAAGCAATTTTATTATCGAATTCCCACAAATCCAGTAGTAACGGAACAAATGGAATTTTTAATCTGTCCGACAGATGAGCCCTGATTAGGTTAATACCTGATTAGGGTCGTTTGCCCCAAATCATCACCACATAACAGAAAGTAACTTTCTATCATCGTTCATCGCCACATCAGGACGATGGATACCAGCTTTGCTGGGAGGTTTCCAGAAATGATCAGTGTCGTATTTCGACATGATCAGATCCGTTCATTTTTTTGAACCCCCCTCCCCCGTGAAAGGGATAAACGTTACTTTTGGCCGGAAATTGCCAGGGTTATTCGTGAGTAGGCTGGGCGCAGCCCTTTCAAGTCAGGCTTAAACCACGCATGGCAGATTCATATATACGAATGAGTTTTATGCACAACTTTTTAATATGGTTGTATGTATCGTCATTAACTGGAACTGAATTGAGTACATAATCAAGTAAAACGCATTCTTTCTCATAGATGACGACATAAAACGTATCTGAGCAACTTCCTCGTTCTAGGCTGAACTGATAAATTATTTCTTTAACCTGAAAATCAATTTTTCTTCCTGTTAGCCTCAAAGTTGACTTTGTATTATTGTTAATATAATCATTTTCATTATGAAACAAGCATTCCAAAGAAACTACGCTTTTATAACTGTCATATCTGTAGTTGTTGAAGGTAGTAAAGTATGCTGGAGATATTCTTAAATTTGATTTTTTCCCGTCCCAACTAATCCACCGGCTATGTGTGTTTTTATTGAATAATAATTTTTTTATTGCTTTGATTAAACCAGCATCTACCCCATGATTTGATTTGATCATGGAACGTAGGTGACTTTTAAGTATTGCCAAGTTTATTTCCGCAATGAATGCCTTGGAATCGTTGACGTCATACATTTTGTTTTCAATTACCTCATTGTGGTCAACGAAAACTAACCCCATACATTTCCCCTTAGAACTTGTCCATTTGAAATCCACGCTTTGGGAACCTATGAGATCATCATGTGAGATAATGACATTATGAGGGGCGAATATCTTATCTGGAGCTTGAATTACGCCCTTAGTAAAAATTGGACTAACAAAAATGCTAGATTCACTGCATAGGATGCTATGGGCTATATCTTTAATCGCTTCATTGAGATAGTTAACTTCGCATATGCTTATATCTTTTTCATCCGCCATAACGTGCTTAAAAAAATGTCTCTGTTTGAAGTTATCAGTTTCAATTTCATTTTGGTAGTAAATGCGACTTCCGCATTGTGTGCAATAAAAGATAATGTCAGAGGTTAACCGTGCATGGTGGGTATCGTATAACATGCCATTTCTGTCTTTAGCAAACAGCAAATATAAGTCTTCCATATCCTTCCTGTTCAGTTAATTGCAAACGAAAGCCCATATAATCCAAACCAGCTACCATTCCTAATCTTATCAGCATGAATATAAAAAATTCCCAAATAACACCCAAATTTATAGTGAAAAACAATTCACTAGGTGTAAAAGAAAGAACCCGCCTTTACTGGTGTTCAGAACGAGTTTAAGGGGGTTTTTTGGGGACGCGGGGCATCGGGAAACAGCTAACCCCCCTGTCCCTGACTGCGAACAACGGGGTTGTTTTACAACCTGCAGGGCATCAGTAAGCGACTGTGAATCCCGAGGCTGACTGGGAACAATGGGGTTGTCTTCATCCTGCAGGGCTACAGGAGACGACCGAGACTCCCGAAGCCAAACTGCGAACAACGGGGTTGTCTTATTCTTGCCAGGCAACAGTAAGCGAGCGGGATTTCTTAGGCCTAACTGCGAACAATGGGGTTGTATTTGGTGAGACCAAATGAGAAAGTCATGACCCCTGTTTAAAAGGGAAAGAGCCATGACTATACATATTAATTCTATTTTGCTTTGTTAATACTGACTTTAATTAAACGTTCTATCTCATTTATTGTTGATTGATTTATACGCTTAAACTCAAAACTCACCTTTTGACCGTCAGTACTTTTCTTAATCCTAGCGTAAGTATCCTTATCTTCAAATTCTGCAATATCTGACACTGTCCATTTAGAAGGTTTTTGTGCATCATTACAAAGAATACTAAGTACTGAAAGCAAACCTGTTAATATAGACTTCTGAACTTCCTCAATATCATTAATGTTGTTTATTTTATTGTCTTCTGCCCCAACTTCGGATGTTAGTTCCGTAAGAGGGATACTATTATTTTTGGCGGTTTTTTCAATTTTAGCCAATTTACTATAGTAAGTATTAGGTATCCCTTCACAATCGGGAAAAATTTTAATAAGTTCTTTGTCTACTTTAGCGGCCTGAATTCTTTTTCTTATCGATTCAATGCCAATGTTAAGATAGGAAGCAAGTTCATCATTGGTTTTGAACTTTTTATTCTCCATGATTTCAAGGTATTTCATACCCATTTCACGATATGAGAATCGCTTTGCTGTTTGTGCTGCATTTACAATACAAGCGGCATCTTCACGGCTAATTTCTTCATCGAATGTCCATAAAGGCAGGTCTGCAGAACATTTGATGCAGCAGTATCGACGGCGACTACCTTCAACCAGGTAATATTTACCATCCCGACATACAGCAATAGCTTCAGTCGTTACCCCACTTTCTTTAATTAGGGGAAGTATATCTCTTGTAGAAAGATCATCAACTGCCTCTTGATTTCGAGGGTTTAGCTCATGAACGAGCGTTTTATCAGATACTTCTGATCCTGGGACTACTACGTAGCGAGCTTCAACTTTGCGCCCATTCGCCAGAGTAAAGAGTCGCTTTTGCGTAGGGGGAGTTCTTAGAGGCGGAAGCCCGCTTTTTTGATCGACAACTGTACGTTTACCGTTTCCGGTTAAGTATTTGTCTTTGCTTGTACCGCGTTCAACTTCGCTCATTATTCACTGCCCTCCCTAACTGAGAAACTTTTAATCTCATTGATAAGTTGTTGATATACCGACTGAACTGACATTTCAGCTATATCATACTGCTTTGAAGAACAGAGCTCTTCTGATTTTTTGATATCGAGTACTGTTCGACCTTTTTCGGCAGCTGCTACAAAAGCTTCTGAGTGTTTAATGTTGGTAGTCATGAATCTATCACGTACTGTTCTTACCAGTTTATTTAAAGTACGAATTTCATGTTGGCTTCTATCATCAACATTCACAGCTAGTACATTTAGCCATTTAATGTTCTCACCCTTAGAAGGCAATTGTTCAAGTCGGTCAGAAATAGTAATCATATAGTTTGTAGTTGATGCAAAATCATATTCTCGTGGTGTAATCGGAACAAGTATTGCATCAGCAGCTTCATTTGTTGACCAAATGATTGGAGAGTCTTGTGGTGGAGTGTCAATAAATATAAGATCATATTTTTCTTTTAATACAGGTATAACAACATCGCGAAAACGAGTAAGCAGCTTGTGTCTTGTTTCTTTATCCAGACTCCAATATTTATCAGTAAATCGGTCATCAGTCGGGAACGCTGTTATTACATCCATGTTGGGAAGATGCGTAGAAAATGCCATCGTTCCAATAATCTCAGCTTCCGTGTATCCCTGCTTTATATATTGAGTGAAATCGTTATCTTCAATTTCGCTAAGCAAAACGTCAGTAATAGTTAGATATACACTATCTTCGCTAGTGGAATGGATCAGGTTATTTCCTAATGAACCTTGTGGGTCTAGGTCAATGACACATATTTTGGCATTTAGATAAAGATCCAAAGCAGCTGAGGTAGCGAGTGTTGCAGTTGTTGTACTTTTACCGGTTCCACCTTTATGGTTTTCAGTCACGATGACTCGCGGCAAATACATGTCACGGTATTGAGGTGTGCCCATTGCATCCATTATTTTTTGCACATCCCAACGGGTATACAGGTGACTCTTGTTTTGGAAAATAGGTTCACCAATTACATTTTTTTCATGCAGTTCGGAAAGAATTCTACTAAATGTATTTCTTGATTTACCAAAAAAATCAGAGAGAGTTTTTTTATTTAAACAGTGATTATAGATAAGACGGTCTAATCCATCGACTTGCTCATCTGAAACGTCAACTTGGCTCGACTCAAGGATAATCTCCTTAAGACTTGCTTGTTCGTTTTTCATTTTCATGCCGATCGCACGAATATCATTTAATATGCTCATAGTCTCTCCTTAGGTTAGTTTTTACATTATTAATGAGGATTGAGCACATTACAAGGTAAAAGTGCATTGCAATGCACTTTTACCACATTAAGCGCTCAAATCGAGATTTCGCGCACAAGTCATTTGTTTACTCTATGTAGCATAAAAACTGCAACATATTGATATACAATAAAAAAATGATTCAAAGTGAAAAAAAATCGATTTGGTGAATTCTATCGCTATCGGCCTATATCTACAGCTTACTTTTCAATATTCGTGTTACCCTTGCATTAACTAAGACGATGAAATCCGCCTCCCCTCCCCTCCCCTCCCCTTCTCTTATATCCACTGTTTACACCGATAGCTATGAACATCAGCAGCAGGAATTCTTGCTGCAAACATCGAGGTTGTCTTTGCCTTTGGTACTTCAGTAAGTGGATGGGTCTACCGGAATGTGGCTGCGAACAACGGGGTTGTTTTGTACCTGAGAGGCATCAGGAAACCAATGAGAGCCCAGTTGGATAGCTGCGAACAATGGGGTTGTTTTATTCCTGAGAGGCATCAGGAAGACATTGAGATCCCAGTGGATAGCCGCGAACAACGGGGTTGTTTTATTCCTGAGAGGCATCAGGAAGCCAATGAGAGCACAGTTGGATAGCTGCGAACAACGAGGTAGTTTTACACATCAGAGACATCAGGACGCGTAAGAGATCCTGATAGGTTTGTGCGAACAGTGGTGAAGTTTGAACCTGCCGGATATGAGGAATCTGCTGAGTTCCCCTGTTTGTGACTTCGACAACATAGCTGTTTTTGACCCACGAATTATCAGAAAGCCACAGAGATCCAAGTTAACTATCTGTGTACAAATGGGCTGCATTGTTGCTGACAGGTATCAAGATGAGTATGAGAACAAGGCTGAATATCTACAAGTTACGTGGTTGTATTTCTCCTGATAGGCATCAGGAAGCGTAAGAGAACCTAGTGGGCTACCTGCGAACAATGGGGTTGTTTTTATTCCTCAGAGGCATCAGGAAGCCAATGAGAGACTAGTTAGATAGCTGCGAACAATGGGGTTGTTTTGTTCCTGAGAGGCATCAGGAAGCCAATGAGAGCCCAGTTGGATGGCTGCGAACAACGGGTTGCTTTGTTCCTGAGAGGCATCATGACGCGTAAGAGAACCTGGTGGGCTACCTGCGAACAACGGGGTTGTTTATTACATGAAAGACATCAGGACGCGTAAGAGAACCTGATGGGTTTGTGCGAACAGTGGGGAAGTTTGAACCTGCCGGGTATGAGGAATCTGCTGAGTATCTATGTTCATGACTGCGACAACATAGTTGTTTTTGACCTGCAAATCAGCCGAAAACCGTAGAGATCAAAGTTTGCTATCTGCGTACAAAGAGGTTGCATTGTTGCTGCCAGGCATGAGTACGAATATGAGAACCAGGCCGACTATCTGCAAGCTACAGGGTTGTATTGCTCCTGATAGGCATCAGGACGCGTAAGAGAACCTTTTGGGGTAACTGCGAAAAACGGGGTTGTTTTGTTCCTGAGAGGCAAGAGGGATCCGATAAGACCCCAAAGTGTTTTCTGAGAACAACGGGGTTGTTTTTTACATGAGAGACATCAGGACGAATAAGAGAACCTGGTGGGTTTGTGCGAACAGTGGGGAAGTTTGAACCGGCCGGGTATGAGGAATCTGCTGAGTATCTATGTTCATGACTGCGACAACATAGTGGTTTTTGACCAGCGAATCATCAAAAAACCGCAGTGTTCAAAGTGGCTATCTTCGTACAAAGGGGTTGCATTGTTGCTGACAGACATCAGGACGATGTATGAGAACCAGGGCGACTATCTGCAAGCTACGGGGTTGTATTACTCCTGATAGGCATCAGGACGCGTAAGAGAACCTGTTGGGTAACTGTGAACTGCGAACAACGGGGTTGTTTTTAGTCATGCAAAGACCCTTGAAGCCTATCACGCTCACGAATCCGATCTGAGAAGAAGGGGGGTGAATTTATACCTGCGAGGCTACGGTAAGAGTATGAGGGCCCAGTGGGTTTCTGCGAACAACGGGGTTGTTTTCTTCCAGCAAGGTACTAGGAATCTGATGAGGCACCAGAATCAGCACTGCGAACAAGGGGGTTGCTTTGTTCCAGAGAGACATCAGAAAGCACCTGAGACTCCGGGGGATGCGAAATACAGGGTATTTTATTACCTATGAGGTAACATGATACAGCTAAGATATAAGTGTGAAGGCTGAGAGCGACGGAGTTATGTACGGTCTTCCGGGGAACAGAAATACGCTGACTTTCGATGCTATCGAAAGAAATCACGGGAATAGGGGAGGGGGAAAAGAAACAGAGAATAATAAGAGAAATGAAGTATTGTATGTGAAACGAATATACATCCTAACCTTTACCGGCAAAAGTTAGGGCCATCGAAAAGACTGGCCCTAAAAGAGTTTATTTCAATTGTGGGAACTCAACAATAAAACCAGCAGAGCCAACAATACCATTTGTACCAGGAAATATTGGAATTACGACATCATTTCCAACTGTGCCCAAATCAATTTGTATTTCTTTAGTTTCTCCAGGGTTAACGATGTTACTTATAATACTTAGAGGGAAAGAAGCATCAGAGCGTACTGTAACAAGAGCCGTCTGAATACCTTTTGCTAAAGACCCATCATTTCTTCTCAATTGACTGGCCTTTAACACCGCCAATGGTTCTCCCGTAGATAAAGAAAGGGCTTTATTGACTGCAAGGGTGTTTAACTGATCCAAAACAATCAGGTTTTTAGGGTAATATGCAAAGCGGATAGAGTTAGTACTCACATTTCCTGCACTGTCTTTAGCTTTCACTAGAAGTGTATATTTATCAGTGTTCGCATCTAGAGATGGGAATAAGCGAGGATATAATGGCGTGAAAGTACCATCAGAATTTTTCACGAAACCCAATTCTACATCATCAGAGGTAGGCCCACCCTGAAGAACCATCTGATATATTTCCGAGCTACTAAGCGCATCTATTACAGAGATAGATATGTTCTCAAGTCCATATACAGTGCTTTCAGTAAGAAGTGGCTTTCCTTCATAAGAAAAAGAAATTGAAGGGGGAGTATTGTCAACAACAAGAGATTGGAACGGAAGTTGAGATGTATTATTGAAAGTATCAGTAGCACTAAACGCAAGGTTATAGCTACCTTCGGGTATGCCTGATAAATCAAATGCATAGGTGTACTCTTCGCCCGACATGGCAACTTTTGTACCAGTAAGAAGTACTGCATTAGAAATTGTATCGAGTATCTCTACCTTTGAGAGCATTAAAACATCACGCCAGCTACCATTTCCAGGCTGAGAAACATAAACAAGCACAGACTTATTTTCTTTTTTATAATCGTAGCCCGTGATTTTTGGAATTAAATCTGTATTCCAAATACTACGAATTTCAAATTGATTTGATGAAAGTGTCTTATCGGGATTTCGAACAATAAAATAGTGAGCTAAGTACCCATTACCTTTATTTATAGAATATGAAAATGGTCCCGTACAAGAAATTTCACCTTGGGGAATGGTGCAAACTTCATAACCTTGAGTAATATTATAAAACGACTGCACATAATCTCTTGGATCAACGATGACAGTAGCACTTTGATATTCACCAGGTAAATCCTTATTGGTGAATTTCATTGTACCAGCGGAAAAACTTCCAATTGTAGAAAAAGTAGTTGCGTAGGATTTAATAGAAGGAGATTTTGGAGCCGTTGAACTCAACTTAATGTTATAAGAAGAGTTACCACCTCCATACTGGTAACCGTTATGTATAGTAAATGACGTTCCAACCGGCGTGGATTGTTTAATATAAACGTAACCATTAACTTCTGTAAGCAGCGAACCGAAAGATAAACCAGCTTTATTATAAGCTCTATAATTTAGTTTGGGTATTTTATAGACAAGGGTGACAGGATTGGTATTAACAGTCATACCAGCAGTATATTTAATATAACCAGTAGCAATACCTGGAACTACACTTGTTGTTGAATTAGGATCAGCAACTGCAAATAGTTCATATTCCCCGGCCGAAGAATCAAAGAGAAATTTCTGATCGGGGACTTGAGTTATATTTCCCGCTTTATCATAGAGAAATGCCCTAAAGCGATACTCTACATCAGCATCAGAAACAGGCATCCAGGTAGCTTTGGCTATTGCACCCCCACCTTTGGTTATAGGGGCTGTAGCTGCTTTAGAACCCTCATCATACGTCATTTCATAACTTGATTGTGTAGAACCATCAGGTTTTAATATTTGAACTATAGCTTTATCAAAACCAGATAGATCATTGATATTCTTAATTGCAAGATTGATGGCAGATTCCTGTCCTTGCCCTAGTTCCCAACGCTGCCCAGTTACCACCATGTTATATCCTGGTATCCATGGTACTGAAAAGTTATCTGACGTAGGCCCTACAGTGTCTATTACAACAAGATGGCTTGTTGTTGAAACAACAGACGATTTTGAATCCAAAATGTCTGATTTTATGGTGTAACGGCCATCACTAATAGGAGGAATAGTAACTGTCTTCCCGTAAAAATAATTGCCGCTTGAGGAGGCAATTCGGTCATCAACAGTAATGATGCCGGTTGTTGTGCTAAAGACAGCATTGGTATCCGTATCGCGAAAAACGGATACGCGAATTTGTTGGTCTAAGCCACCAATGAGGAGGACATTAAAACTTCCATGTGGATTAAGATACGGCGCACTTTCAGAGACACTTTTTTGAGCCCCATGGATATCTGTGAACGTATACTCGTATACCCGGGCATTCGCAATGGATAGCATGCTTGCGGCAATTGAAAAGGTCATAACTAAAGCAGAATGATGTAAGAATTGTGGAAAACCCATAGGAAACCTTTTAATGTGAGAAGCCACGAAAGTTACTTTCAAAAGACGCTCATCGGTCTATACGTGAATAATATCATGCGAAATTTTTTGGATTTCGAGATAAGAGGGCAAAAGAAAAAAATGTCACAATCTAGTGATAGTGACATTTGAACTCTGGAGGTCAGTTGATTTCGGAGAGGATACGCTCTGCTACCGCAATTTGCTTACTGGAAAGATGACGGCCACTTTTAATGGTAAGTGTAAGACTTTTCAGGAATTGATTTTTGCTGCTTGATAACATGATTTTTTGCTCAAGTGCAGATAGATTATCAATTTGGTTCTTGCGCCAGGAATTTGAATTAACAACCTTTTGAGCAGCTGAATAATTCTTTTTAAAAAGCACCTGCAACGTGAAACACTCTTTGATCAAAGTACCCTGTTTGCCAGTGCCTTTACAGGAAGTACATGTACCTGAAGAGTTTGCATAACTGATGCGATGACGGCCGGAACCATGACAATATGTACATAAATAGTTTTTTTCGTACCGAGCGGAGCCATTGAATTCATGAATATTAAAAACAAGTTTATTATCAATTAACTGACCATCAACTGAAAACCATTGTTCATTTGAATGTTTCATTTAGAATCCCCCGCCTTGTTGTATATGACACCATTAAATCAAATAAAAACGCCCTGTATAGGCCCTATTTTTAATGATGTATGAGCAGGGGAGGAGGCAATTCTCATGTGTTTATCACAAACATTAAGAAATAACAGAAAATATATATTTACTAAGTGTTTATAAAAAACAACGCGGTTATGTATTTGAAATATATAGAATTATGGGGTGAGAGTATCACCCCATGATTTAAGATGAGAATAGGATTGCAACAGGCGTTAATTTTCTTCTGGATTAGCAATAGGAAAATTATTCATGATTACCGGAAGAACCGTGACTGCTAAAGGTTCACCATTTTCAGGAAACGGAGGTATTCCCTCCATCTCGTTATCTTTTAAATCTGACATAGCTCAATCCTCAAAAATTAAATTAATATGGGTAATTCACTTCATACAGCAGAATGCAAATTCAGTAACGAAAATTCGTTATTCTGATTGTTCGAAGTTGGTTCATTCAAAGGAGCATTGGAGGCCGGTGTTATATTGGTGTCATCAGTTGTAGATTGAGTAGACTGTGAAAGTTTACCCTTTGTGGTTTTGCGCTCAAGCTTGGTTTCATGATCACGAATAGAGGCATAAGCCTGCAAAATAAGCTCAACAAAATGCCTGTCGACCTCAATATTTATTTTTTCATTTTGACCAATTTGTTCAAGATCAATCTCCGTAGGAAGGGAGGCTCGTAATCTGTTTGAAACCTCTTTGATACTGGCCGCCAGGTTTTGAGATAGTTTTCGTGGGATCGGCTGAATGCCAATCGAAGATTTTGTAATCCGGACTGCTTTACGTGTACCGGTGGTTGCTTTAATGATGTCAGTTACATTAAGTGGAAGTGAACCAACTCCTGATAAATCAGGTGAGAGAACCTTAATCTTGTCATTAAGGTCTGAACGTATTTTTTCAAGGGCTTCGTGTTCGCCAAGATCACGGATCAATTCCAGACACAAAGTATACGAAATCACATCCTGGCTAATTAGTACTTTGAGCTCATCATTGATTGTTGCCAATGAAATGAGTTGACGTACGGCCATATCTGAAATGTTTTCACGTTTGGAAACTTGCTCCACAGACATTCCTGCTTCATTAACCAAACGACTATAGGCAATTCCGCGACCTACGGGGCATAAAAGAAGGGCTTTTGCACCATCCAAAGAGTGCCATTCCTGCTCAATATCATCACCTAGGAATTCACGTAACCGAATCAGTATAGGAAGACCTGTTTCCTTGAGAGCAAGTAAAGCTGCACGGGTACGGCAGTTTCCCTGACGTACACGAGGCCGACCGTCAACAATGACGACAGTGATAGGGTCGATATCTGCACCGTTGATGAATGCGTTTTTAAGGTTCTGAATGTGCGCCGCAGGTTTTGGAAGCTTGTAATATTCTTCCCCCAATCCCATCTCCCTGCAGTTCCAGTTAGGTACGAGCTCCAATGCCCTCGGATCAATCATGTAAGGCTGTCCATTCACAGCCTTATGGCAGATATCCGGGTTGGCATCACTAAATTCCCGTAAATTTCTGACCTGACGGCCGTGGCGTTCTGTTGTGATAAAAAAGGATGCAGATTGTTGGTTGTTATTCATTCTTCTACCTATGACCAGTTCAACTACAGAAGCATTACTTTACATTAATATGGTTTGAATTATTTTTGGCTTGCTGTAAGGATCAGCAATGCAGAACTATTTTTTTTAAAAGTAACTTTTCTAGGAATCACATAAGGTTTAACCCCTCAATGAAAACACTAACACCATGAATTTCAATGCTTTTTCTGGTTCTTGTGTAAGATATAACGCCATGGTGATTCAGTAGTTTCAAATCTGATATTGTTGCCGGTGCAATATCAGCGAGAATCAAACCTTCTTTTTTCAAAAGTAACTTTTGCAACAGGGTGTAAAGACTAGTCCGTTTTGAGAAAAACAAGGTTGATAAGACAATGGCTGTTCTGTTGCTTAGTACATGTAGTTGCGAGGCAGCGCGAGGGTTGATTGCTATATACCCTTTGCTGATTGTGCTTGTTTCAAACTCATGTCTTACCTCTGTAAACATAGCTATGGTCCGAACACAATTGTTGAGAACAATTTCTAACCTGAACTCAATCAAGAGCAATAGAAAATATGAGACATCGGAAAATGAATATTTGATTGCTCGTAATCCAATGGCCTGGCAAACACGTTCTGACTTTTCAATCAGTTCCACAACTACAAAATTAAAGTCAAACACATCTAACTCAACATTTTTCCTTACGTTCAAGTCAAGTAAGATAGCTAACCACAGAGGTTGAAATCGTGTATGCATGATAGGGCCTGATAATTTTATCGAATCAGGGCGAGAGCATTTCTTACCGTTAACCAAAAGTGCGCTGATGTCGCAGGACGCTATCTCTATCTTTGAATGATCCAAACTTAGGGAAGCCTTATGGTATTTCTTGAAAAATACCTGCAACACCTCGATTTCTTGAAGATTTTTATGACTATTCATATCCAAATTAGCCCTTAAATACTTAATAAGCATTATCTGACTGATTTACAGATGAGGAGCTTTTAACATCAGAAATTGAGAGTAATTTTACTTGTAAAATACTCATGTTATTGATCCAAAGCCTTTTGGTTGTATAGATCTTGGCATCGATGACATCACCTATTTTATACTGCGAAGGGTAGGTGTCATATAGAATGAAATGCCGGTGTTCAGGGGTTTCCATAAGGAGTGATGAAAATTTCTCTGTTGAGAATTTCCTCGTAAAAACGTCAATATGCTTCACGAAAAGAGTCACAGAAATAGTTACCCCAAGTTTTGCATTAAAAGGCATAACTAACCGACCGCCAGATGGTTTTGTTTTGTCGGCGGCAGGCAAAATATAACGATATTGGAGTCTTGTAGGAAAGTTACTTTTGTTAAGTGATGCATAGATAGATGAATAAAAGTCACCTTTATCTTGCTCCACGAATGCCAACCGTTCAACCAGATGTTTTTTCAAGCAAGTCTGCTCTACTGATTGATTGAAAGGTAGCTTCAGCCCGTGTAGTGCAGCCCATTCATAAACGGGATAAACTTTTTCAAGAGCCGGTGGTAATGACCCGATTCCAGAGCAGACCTGACAATTGATACCAGACCCTAAACAGTTGGGACATGGGCGATGTATATACATGTGACCATCAGAGTTAGGCTGATTATCTACTATGAAAATGTTATCTGTTGTGACCCACATAATTACCTCACCTGAAATATGTTCCAATCCTATCAGGAAAAATTTATCAGGTAAGGGGGTATTTTTTTTTCATTAGTTGATCGCTGAAAGGGACTATGGCGCTTAAAGCCGAACATCCCTTTAGAGGTTAAAACAATTGTAAGTCAATTGAGCTTTAGACATGACATTGTATCTGTCATTTCGTTCCTAGAAGATACCTGATGATTTACCAAAGGTATGATGCTGACGTTGGAATTTAATACATTGATGATATGTTTTATATTTTTGGAAAAAATTTTAAAGACCCATTCAGAGTCAATCTTTTCAAAAATCTCTGATTCAGAGAGAATAGAGTTGCTAATAATGCGGCGGGTTTCATAGTTACAATGTCCGTCAATATTGCAACTCAGAACTAACACATTGTTATAAAGCGATATTTTTAGATTTAAACCCGCAACTTCAAGTAACCTCGTTTTCATGATTTTCCATTCACGTCCTGCATCAGAATGATCCTAAATTTACAATTTGAAACGCATTTATGGAAGAGGGTAATGTTGTAAATTTCGCCAAAGATGGAAGATTATATTCCAGATTACATGTTGCAACCGTTTATATTTAGGTTAAAAAACTATAAAAATAGATTTAAACGATCAATTTCAATGGTTTATATATATCACATTTTCTTCAATACTACTTCATTTTTCGTAACATTTTGAAGCATCTGCAGCCCAAACACCCCCATAATTATGGTAAACCACCAATTTTTGTAGTTTAGTACCCTCTATAGGTTTGGCCGCTAAGGTGACCTTCTCAACTCGAAACCAACCGTCAAAAGTTACTTTCGTCAATGATAGCTGGATTTCATAACAACATAAGTTCCAATCTCTTGCCTTATGTTTACTGCTCTCAACTAACCACACTCCTAACGACTATGTTGAGATTGTGGACAAGTGTGTCCAAAAGTTACTTTTCCAAGGTAAGGAGCTTAACCTGGCAGTATTCTTTTATGGCATAGAAGAATGAATAGTTACGAATTTGATAAAAGTGACTTTTGCATACGGTAAAGTTGAAGCTTGAGAATGAATCTAAAGGACATCTGGTGTAGTTTTGGTGAGTCATAATATGGGTAAAAGTGACTTTTATCAGCTGAAAATTTTGACAAAGAAACAGGGGAGATAGAACAGAATTATCAACAAATCCAAATTATCAACATATAATTCATGAAGTTACGACATTTTAGACTATGTACTGCGCTCAAGTTCTGAATTTATAACACTATAGGAGTTGCTCCTACTTCTATAAAAGTAACTTTTAAATGGTTCTCATTTTTTGATTTTTTTATAAAAAATATCATCCATATATTGAAATTTAAAATTCTCTCCTAGGTATTCTGAAATGGCTGGTTAGTCACCAGATCACATAAACAATTTCAGTCTTCAGGAGTTAAACATGATCAACAAATCCATGGCTATGGCCCCGAAAGCAGTTTCTTTCACACTGTCCGAAGGTATGCGTAATCTGCTTAGCAATAAAATGTTCCAGGTATTTATCGCACTGATGTGTGCAGCTCTGTTCTCATCTATCGCGCTGGCTGGCGGTGATGACGGTGCTCTGGGTGAAATTTGGACCCAGTTGTCTGAAGCACTGAGCGGAGCGCCTGGTAAAGCGCTGGCAGCATGTATGCTGATCTCTGCTTTCTATTTCTCTATCGGTCGTCCGAACCCGGGCCTTGCTCTCGTTTCCTTCCTGATGATGATGATTTTGGCTAACGGCGAAAAGATCATCACTGGTTTCCTTGATGCAGGTGTAGCACTGTAAAAAATAAATTTTGCTAAACGGGCAAAACAATACTGAGGGGACGAAAGTCCCCTTTTTTTTACCTATACAATAGGGGTCATTATGAGCAATGGTACTGACACAATGGATAATTACACATACCGGTTTCCATTTAGAATTAATCTCCCTTTGTTAATTCTCTTCTTTGATGCGAAGCAAATAGGGGTCGTCATGGGGTTGCTTTCATTTGGTAATATTTTTGAATGCATGTCCATAGCAACATTTGCAGCAATCGGATATTGGATTGCATACGGCAAAGCTAAGGAGAGTGCGATAAGGGGGAGATTAAAACATAAGTTGTGGTGGAATGGCTTTCTACCGGGTAAATCCGTTTTCCAAAGTCGCTATTTTTCTGACCCCTTTATGAGAAGATTTTACAGCTAAAGTTCCCGGAGAAGTAATGAACGAAAAGAAAAAGTCACTTTTAGATTACGTCACGAGCTTCTTCTCGTTTAAACCTAAGAAGTTGGTTGCTGACAATGTAGTAGATGAAGAGAAAGATGATGGAAGAGGTCAAAAGTACGAAAGCTATAGTACTGATAAAATACAACGTAGGAAAAGCATACTCAATGTTTCTGAGGAACTGAATTTACCTAAGAAAGGTAAAAAAACAGGTGCAGAACTGACATATTCCCAGTTAATTCAACGGGACAAGAAACTAATATTAAACAACCGTTTGTTGACTGTTATTGCTGGACTTCTTGTTGTTAAAGTGGTGTTTTTTTCTACGACGGAAGTGATTGCCATACCTCCAGATATGACCGAAGAAGTTTCTGTAGCAGGTGCCAAGGCTAGCGAGTCCTATAAAACACAATGGGGTCTGTTTATCGCCACCACTCTTGGAAACATTAACCCAAAAAATGTCACATTCGTAACGAACTATATTTTAAAAATGTTTCCGGCTGCAAAACAATCAGATTTAGAAGCTGAGCTTAAGAAAGCATCTGATTTGATGCTTGCAAGAAAAGTTGACCAAACTTTTATTCCGGAAGATGTCAACTTTTTGCCTGGTGACAATGTGCTGTATGTTTGGGGCACCCGTAAAACCAAATTCCTCAACGTATCAGATAAGGAACAATCTGAGCGTTGGACGTATGAGATGGTATTAAGTGTTAAAAGTGGTCGCCCAAGAATCCTGTACCTGAACCAATACTCCGGCACACCTAATATCAAGAAAGTAACCGTTAATGGGAAGGTATTGGAAAAAGAGTTCACCGAAAATACCGACATGATCCAGCCACAAGATGAAGCAGAAGCCCAATAATATGAAAAGAAAACTCATAGGATTACTTATCACTTTAAACGTGCTTGCTCCAGCTGTTCATGCAGATGAACCATTTAATATTCCTGCTTCGGCAGTGAATACACAAGCTTTTGATGAACCGCCTGATTCCTCTGAAGCTATGAATATTGTGACCAATGCAGTGAAACAGGTACCCGGTACGGTCACGAGTAATAATGCTACTCAACCACCAATAAATACTAACCGGCCGACTACAACGTTGCCAGCTGCTCCAGGGCTTTCCCCAGCTAGTGCTTCATCACCTGCAGTTCGTTCTATGACAGATACATTGATGAATAATGCACCAGCTGAAGGTCCAGGACAAAAAGCTGTTAATGAAGCAAAAAAACGCTATCAGCCAATGCAGAATGTCACTGTGCCGCCAGGTGGGAACATTGTCTTACCGGTGTCTCTGGGTTTACAAAACAGGATCCAGACTACATTCAAAAATGTAAGTGTTTCAACAACAGCACCATCAGAAGATACAACCATCTATGTTGATGGAGGAAGTGTTTTTATCACGACAGTGAAAGACACACCTGTTGGGATTATGTTATCTGAAGAAGGGGTGCCTGCATCCACTTATAATTTGACCTTGATACCAATTGATGTTCCTGGAGCTATGATTCGTGTCCAAACACAGTTAACCCAAAATATGGCTATTGAACGCGATCGCCATATTGCTGAAAACACGAATAAGGAACTTCTAGAGCAAGCACAGTCTGGTGAACTTGATGAGAAATCGATAGCTCAGGATGACCGTAAGCAACGTATAATTGATATTCTTTACCCAGTCGCTAACGGTGAAGTTCCTACCGGCTTCGCGCTTCAGCTTGATAAACTTTCTGTAATACCAAATAAAGAACGGACGCCGTGCAGTTTTAACTTTTATGCAAAACTGGGACAACGCTTGGTCGGAGCTCGTGAACTTGTTGATGTAATTCTTGTTCAAAATAACTTGACTTACCCATCGGTTATTGATGACCAAAAATGTATTACTCCTGGTGTAATTGCCACTGCAATTTTTGATAAAGCATTCCTACAACCTGGTGAAAAAACGGAGCTGTATATACTTCGTGACAAACTTTATCAAGAGCGTGAGTCTCGCGTAACTAAACGGCCAAGTCTAATCAATGATTGATAAGAAAAGTTACTTTTCTAAGTTCAAATTGGCCATTTTGTTCAGTGTTGGTTTGTGTGTGGGTTTTTACATCGCTAACATTGAAAATGAACGCTCTCAGTTTGTACAAATTGTGCCCGCTGAATACAAATCGTTCGAATTTCAAAAAGCTGATTATGATGCTTTCAAAGTATATGACATAGACAATTTGCTCTCTGATGAGATTGACGATCGTGATGCTCATTTAATATCAGGGCAAAATATACCCACTGAGAGTGATATCAGCAATTTCGAACCAGAAACTCAGGAGCAGATTAAAGAGATACCTCAAACTGCACTGGAGATCGAAAATCAGTTCTATGAGCATCTTGAAAACAACACATTCAAAAATTTACGGGCTGAGCCTCCTTACTCTGTTCCGCAGATAGATGAAAAAGTCAGATCATTGAGGGTAAAGAGATTTTTACCTCCCGGTAATAAAGGTCAACGTAATGAAAACATTGAAGCTGAAGGAATTGTGGGCAGAAAATAAAGCCATTCGTATGGCATTTTTGCTCATCGTCGCATTTGCTGCTCTTGTAATGGTGACCCTCACACTAATGGGGGGGGATGACTCAAGCAAGAAAACGAAAAAAATAAAGCCGGTTACTAATCTGCTTGATACATCTTCGATTGTTAATATGGATGAAGAAGGGCAGAAACGTTTTTTGCAGACAGTACAGACGCAAAACCGAAAAGATCAACAAAGTATGTTGGACCAGGTAAAGCAGATGGAAAAATACAAATCTGAGAATTCTGGTGAGATTACTGAGCTTAGAGGCCAGATTAAGCAGTTAACTCAACAGATTTCAGATATGCAGAATGGTAAAGGTCCGGCAAGCAACCGCAGCCTCGACAGTCGTGGCATTCAACAACCTACTGACAGCCAACAGCCCAATTCTGCATACCAACTTAATGGTAATGCTGCAGGTAATCGCAATCAGGAAATACCTGTTGCTGGGGGGATATCCCCTCAACGAAATCAACTGGTTCGCACCATTACAAGCAACAGCATTACCACGGCCAATAATGGTGTACTGGAAGTAACTCCTATAGTTGAAAAGAACATTACAAATGCTAACCAAAAGAGAATAGTTAAATCAGGTTCACCTGCGTTAGCTGGTGATGGAACTAAACCCATAGATAGCAACGCAAAACACTCAAGACGTTCAGACGATCAGTATTTGCCAGCAACGTCACAGTTGTATGGAGTCTTGATTACTGGTGTTGAGGCCCCGACATCTCTTTCGTCGCAAGAAGAACCACTTGGAGTGACGTTCAGGGTAAAACGTGATGTGTTCCTGCCTAACAACTACAGAATGGATTTGCGTGACTGCAACCTTTTAGGAACGGCCCGGGGGGATATGGCTTCAGAGCGAGTCTATATCAGAACGACGAACCTTAGTTGCGTGAACTCTAAAGGAAAAAGCTTTGATATTAAACTGGAAGCATACGCCGTCAGTGAGATCGATGGTAAAGCAGGAATCAAAGGCACACTTATTTCCAGAAATGGTAATGCAATCATGGGGAGTGCTCTTGCCGGTGGTTTAAGCGCGCTTGCTCAAGGTTTGAGCCCAAGTAAGGTTAGTCAACTAAATATCGACCCCAACTCACAAGCTCAATATCAGGGACCAAATATTGGTGCGTTAAGTGCGGTCGGTGCGAGCGGTGCTGTATCAGGTGGACTGAATAAAATGGTCGATTGGTACACTCATATCATGGATCAGCAATGGCCGGTTGTAGAACTTTCCCCAGGAATCAACGCTACTTTTGTTGTTCTTAGCGGCGCGTCCATTCCAACAAACTTAGCGGCGAAATGACTATGACTGAACAGAATAATAAAAATGAACATAATGACGCTGACTTTGATCAAGATGTCAAAGAGAAAAAAAATCTGACATTTTCTGTATCATACTCTTTTGCAGAAAAGTCGCTGAAATTTATCATTCTGGCTGCAATTATTTCTGGGGTTGTTGTATTTCTCTGGAAGCAAATAGATGGAAGATTCAGCCTATTTAATGAGTCCGTAAAAATCGCAGTGCTGAACCCTTCAGCACTAAATGAACAATATCTAAAAGCACATAACGGAAATAATAACGATTATATACCCTATATCCGTAAACTAATGGCGCTTTACCGTGCCAGAGATGTACTTGTCCTTGATATGAATTACGTGATTACCCGACCGTCATCTGTAAGTGAAATTTCTTACATCAGCGACTCAGACGTTGAGAGTGAACTCGCTGAATATGGAATAAACCCGAAAATGTTTGAGGAAAAGCAGTAATATGAAAAAGTTACTTTTCAATTTACTCATTTTGATTGCATTACTACACTCATCATATTCATTCTCGAATGGTCAATACAATGCAGATGCTGCTGCATTAACGCGTGCAGCATCTGATAACGGTCTTGCTCTGAATCAGTCGACACGTGGTTTGGTAAACAAGCTAGGGGCCTACCAGGCGAAGGATGCAATTTACTTGCCTACTGGTGGACTTTTCTTATTTGAAGATCAACGAAGTGGTTTGACGATTGTTACAACAACAGGTCGCTACTCATTTTCCGAAGGTAAAGCCTATGACGTAATCCGCAAGACTCAGATACAGACAATTGCTGATATCAGGAAAAGTTACTTTTTACCGTTGAGTGAAGCACCGTTCAGAACTGAGGATTCCTTTACCATACAGTTTGGAAACCCCTCACTAAAACGTCAGGCAGTGATATTTATTACACTGGACTGTGCTGATTGTGTTGCTTTCCTCAGAAAAATGAATGAAATAAAAAACGATGTGCGTTTTGACATTGTAATTCTACCGAGTCCAGGAGAGGCAGCAAAGAGAGTCAAGCAGATGTGGTGTTCTGTTAAAGCCGGTAAAGTAACTAATTACGATATACTTCAGTCATTATTAGGTAAAGTAAGCGATATTAATACTCGTCTTATTCCACATGAAAGCCTGACTGACTGCTCTGTAGAACCGATCATAACAGGTTTATATCTTGCATCTATTTATAACGTTCAAGGCACACCCTCTGTTGTTCGCGAAGATGGGCTTTTAGGAAATGGGATACCCACAGACTTTAAAGCCTGGTTGAAAGTGAATTTACAACCTTTGCTGCAAAACCCATTTGATAAATAAAGGTCACATATGAAAAATTTCATAAAACTCATCATGTCAGTTGCTGCAGTATCAGCATTATCTGGTTGCATCGGACAATCTGAAAGTTCCTGTCCCGGCATTGAGGAGGGGGTACTGTGCATGGGTCCTAGGGCTATTATGGAAGCAACCAACAATCATGACGATCTCAAATATTTAAAGAAGGAAGGTGATGTGGGAAAGCAGGATATTGCGGATAGCCAGTATCCAACTACATTAACACCTCCTCCGGGCGTGCAGTATCCTAAGAAACCTGTTGTGAATACTGGGCCAAAGCCGTTATTTTCAGGCACTCCGCAGCCGGTTAAACCACTTACAACCGCAAGCTATGTATCTCAGCAACATGTTCCGGCGGGTAAAGGGTTGTATTCAGAGTTTGATGGTAAACCAGTTAACCCAACACTTAGCGCTTATCAAGAGCGTCAGTACCAGGTGCAGGGAACCAAACAAGCAGTGATTGCGCCAGAGCCTCTGGCTGTGTTGCGACAAGGTAAAGTTATGCGTGTTCTTATCGCACCCTACACTGACGATAACGACGCGTTAAACCTACCTGGTTATGTATATGTCAATGTCAAACCACAAACATGGGTCGCTGGAGATTCAGCACTGAAAAATCCCGCCCGAATTGTACCTTTGGAAGTTCAGGATCGTGCTCGCGATAACATGCAGCAGCAGCAACGCAGCGCTAAAGGTGTAACGGCTGCTGGAGTCACCGGCTCATTCTAGCTCGTCCCATGAAGAAATGAATAGCACCACGGAATGTAAGGTAAACGTATGAACAATTCTCGTCTTGCAAAAGAACTGGAAAGATTAAATCTTGGACACTTCATTCCTGTAGTGGACAGAATGGTAGACGTTCCATATTTTTTACTGGAAGATAATGCGGTGGGCATGTTTTTCATTTGTAACCCATCTCCAGGATTGTATGACAACCAACAAAACCTGATGACTGATTTGTTTAAAATGGATTTCCCTGCTGAGTCCATTATGCAGATGTCGTTGGTAGCATTGCCTGATGTTAATACGTCACTTTCACGTTGGTTGCGTCGTCGCGGTAATCGAATGGGAGGTCGCGACAATGAAAAAGCAGACCTGTTGACCGTATATTCACTTGATTATCTTTCTAAGAGTCAGTATGACCCGTTGAAAGTTGCTGATGGTGTAAAAATTACCCATGCCGATGATTTAAAACTCAGGAACTTTGAGCTTTGGATAACTGTCAGAATACCAATCAATAGTTTTGTGCCAAATGAATCAGAATCAATTAGGCTGGATGCAATTTATAAAGATTTACTGGCTAAATTGAAAGGGCTTAGTCTATCACCGGTTACTGGTGATGCTGATATGTGGTTGTACAGCGTTGATAAAGTTATTAACCCTGGAAAAGATGCTCGCTGGAAGTATGGTGGACTTGAATCGAACTCTCTTCAGCCATTAAATCAGCAGGTAAACGTTCCGGGAAGAAAGTTTGAAGTAGGTGAAGATTATTTCGCTTCACTTACTGCTGATGGCGAAGAAACAGCTCAACGATATTTTAAACACTTGTCTATGACAAAGTTCCCTGAGTATGTGAATTTTGGGGCTATATATGAATTAGTTGTTGACTGGATGACAGGAAGCAAAACTATATTCTCACCGTTTATAATTAATTTCTGCATTCAGTTTCCGTATCAAAAGAAAATTCAAAAAGAGTATCTGCGTTATAAAGCAATTACAGATAACCAATCCAAAATCCCGATCGTGTTGAAATACCTTCCACGTCTTGCTGATATGGATAAAGATTATTCGGCATTAACCAGAGAGTTAGAAGACAAAGCCAAATTATTAAGAACCTACATGACATTTATTGTTATGGATAACACTTTGGATAGAGTCAAAGTTGCTGCGAAAAGCCTTATAAGTTACTACAGTGAAAAAAAAATCACAGTTGTTGACGATAGTTATATTTGCTTTTCCGGTGTCATGTCAGCTTTACCTCTCTGCAATGACCCTGCCACATTCAGAGATATGGATCGTGGTGATGTGATGACAAATACGGGGGCAGCTCATTTAGCTCCAATTTTTGGCCCATGGAAAGGCAACACACAAAACCCCGTCATACCATTTGTCACTCGTGAAGGGCAATTGGTTATGATTGATATTTTTGAGACTTCGGCATCTTATAATGTCTGCGTTGGTGCAACATCGGGAGCGGGAAAATCATTTGCAGCAAACAATATCATTCTTAACTATCTGTGTTCAGGTGAACATATAAATCCTTTGTATCATTTCGATGATATTAGAGAACAACTCACAAACGATAAATTTTCCCCTCCACTTGATTTAAGCGGAAAATTTAATGCTTCTGCCGATGGTGCTCAAGTGTTTGTAGTTGATATCGGACGTTCATACCAGGGGCTTGCTGAGCAATTTGAAGACTCTCAGTTTATTGACTTCGGTGTTGATGCTAAGTTTTCTCTTAACCCTTTCGCTTTCATGGTTAAAAAATACACCGATGATGAATCATTGGAGGGAGTAACGGGGAATTCAGAAGGATCAAATAAGGAATCAGACATTATATCTCAGACAATCATGGTCTTGAATCAAATAAAGCTAATGGCATCAAGCAACGGTAATATTAGTTCTTACCAAGAAGCCGAAATGATTCGACTGATTGTTGAAGAAGCAAAAAACCCGGAAGATAATTATCTTCCTTCTGTTACTGGGTTTGCAGAAAAATGTAAAAAGCAAGAAAAACAGGAAATTAAAGATATCGGCGTCCAACTTGGTCCATGGTGTGAAGGCGGTATTTACGGGAAAAGATTTACAACTTCGTTACCACCAATTGATTTTGATAGCCGGTTTATTGTACTAGAGCTGGAGGAACTTAAACCAACTCCGCATCTTCAGTGGGTTGTTTTAATGTCAATTATTCAGGCTGCACAACACGCTATGTTTATTAAGAAAGATGGTCGACGTAGACTGTTTATTCTTGATGAGGCATGGGAATACATAGGTGAAAGTAATGGTGATGATGCTGCAGTCACATTCTTCACTAAATTCCTAGAAGCTGCGTGGCGTCGCTTCCGAAAAACTAACTGTGCAGGTATCTGTATTACACAGAGTTTTGAAGACTTCTACAAGTCTCCAATAGGAATTGCAATCGCGAACAACTCACCATGGAAGTTCATCATGAAGCAATCTCCGGAAGCGATCGATTCAATGCAAAAGAACAAATATATCTCTGCAACAGCATCTGAATATGAAAGAATGAAGTTGATAAGAACTGAAAAATTTGTTTTTTCTGAAATCATGATTCGTTTCGAAAACGTACAGCAGATAGTACGTCTTTATGTAGACCGTAAAATGGAACTTTGCTTTACTACAGACCCTGCTGACAGGCGTAAAATCTGGAATCTTATTGAGGACGGATTTACCTACGCAGAGGCTATAGATAGAGTGTATGAACAGGAACAAATTCAATTAGGGCTATCCAAAAAATTAGTTGCATAAATGAATATAGGGGCTGATGCCCCTTTATTCATTGGATATTTACGCGTTCAGACATTACAGGTCTCAATTCTACAATGACTTTATCCTGTGATTCATCAATGTTAACGCCCAACGGATATTCTCCCGGAAGGGCACTTGTGACGACAACGGGGGGGTTATTCGTAAAGGCTCTCTCAGGCGTTGGAGCTGGTTTGTATATCATGAGGGCAACGTTCCGGTAGTCCTTATATGAGATACCAAATGTTCTTCCTTCCTGTGTATCTGGTATTTCTACTTTTACAGGAGTTACCCCTATTTTTTGTTTTGTGACAACGTTAATGATTATTGCCCCAGGAGGATTTGTATCTATAGTGTAGGAAAAGGCCCATGTAATCCCAGTTGTAGAAACTAAAGTGAATAGAGCGAAACAAAAGTTTTTAATCCCACTGGCTATAAATAACATTAACATACTCCTCATATTTTTTAGTTGAAGTAAGCTTAAACCGCATCGCCACTTCTACAGGAACGGCCATTTTTTTGTTCTCACTAGATAAACCATTGAACTTTTTGCTTACAAAAACCATCTTAATATCATCTGTATAGCACAACCCTAATAATGCGATATTTGGAACCATAAATGTACTGACCGATGATGGTGGAATTATAATTTCATTCTGAGATTCATATCCACAACGATTCCCATATAAAGCGAGTTTATCAATCATCATGAACTCATTATATCCATTATCTATGATTACATATACTTCTAAACCTGCATTCACTACGTGAACCGTGTATTTAGCTGTAAGTTTACCCGGTACATCGATGGTTTTAACAGGTGTGTAACTTATCGCAGGTAGATTCCTGTGCCAATCTAAAGGCTGCTGGCAAGCTGAAAGTAGCAATGTTACAAATAGAATTATGCTATTTTTTAACATGAGTCACTCCGGTGTTTTTTATTATAATATTTTCGTTAGGGTAGGCAATGAGGTTCTTTGTGAAATACTGTGAACCTCCTAACATCCCATTTCTCGAAATAATATACACCTCTTTGTCGAGATTTATTGATGTAAACCTTCTAACTTTTAAAATAGAAAATCCACTTTTAATTTTACTGACTTCATTAAAATTAGATACACTGTGTACAACATCATTATTGGTAACTCGAATAAATTCAGGAGAGTCCTTATAGGTGATAATAATGGACTCTTTAGCTGCATTTATTTCTTTACCCGTCACAACTGTTAGAACTTTAGGTTTCTTCTTCCCAACCATATAAACTACAGGAATGAAATCGTAAAATTTCACCCCCTCATTAATACGGAGAACTACGTCACTCCCAGGCTCGACCCACACAAAATCTTTACCTATTGATGCAATGGTACCATGTCCATTTTTTGCGACAATTGAAAAATCAATGTCTGGGAAAGTTAACATTAATGGTGTGATGACCGTTTCATTTGTGATTCTTATGAATTTTGTTTTTTCATCTTTACTTTTGAAATACCCTACCTTAGCATTTAACATATTGTTATTTTGCTCTACACTGATATCAGCACTAAGATAAATTTGTGAATCAGCTAGAACATAAGTCGCAGGCATCAGTAAGCATAGCAGGCAGGATACTATTTTAAATTTCATATAAACGCCCCAGTTCTGTATCAGTGACATCAAGAATTCTTATTTTAAAATCCAAAGGAGCAGAGGATAAACCATCCCAGTCATTGGGGAAGAGGCAAGTGATTTGTTTATTAATCACTGCGTTAGTCTTTTGTCTATATGCAATTTCTTTAGGCTGGTGCGCACCTAACACTACAAGCGAAACGTTGTCTATTACTTTGCCAGAATCAAGAAAATACCGACTCCTGGTGATATTACTTGCCATAATACGCAGTTTTTGACTGTCCATTTTGTTTAGGGTATCTATTATGTCTTTCCATTCCCTTCCATCTTGGGGGATATCAGACGAACCAATTATGTAAACACCGTGCTTTGTTTTTACATTAATAACCAATGGGTAATCTATTTTGTATATGTCACGCTCAAGTAAGATTTGATCATATAGATCATGCCATTTACCGCCCAAACTTCTCCAGTGTTTACGAGTATGCGTGTCTGGATAATAGCGGAGGTTTTTATTGTTTTTTTGAGTTATAGCATCAGTCATGAGAAGCTCATGAAAGCCCACTACTGAAAAAACATGGACTTTTTGGTCGCCAATTTTTCTTTCTACAATTGACTTTAAAAGACTCTTAGCAGATGGTCCCCAGTCAAAAAGGTTACCGGTAGTTATAATAACGAGTTCGTCGCTAACAGCTGTCAAGCGTGACAACCCTATGCGCAGTAAATCAAAGTGTCCATACAGATCACTTACGATAAGAATACGTCCGTTAAAGGTAGTCAGGTCAATGTTTAAATTTGAAAGAATAGTCATTTTTCACCTCACCTTGATCATACCTTCAAACATACAGATATGAGCTGACTCTGGAGGCAAAATGCTATTTTTGCCGTATTTTTTTTAAGAATCTGTAAGGTTATGGTGAAACACACTTTTTTGACTGTATCAGATTAACATTTCTTTGTACGATGTTCTGGGGAAGAAGTGGCGTATGTCTCAAAACTGGTCAGACCATAGGTTTGGTTTTAAACGGAGTATATACTCTAATGATTCATAAACAAAAAGTTGGCTAAGCTATAAGGTCTAAGCCTGATGTTCGAGTTTTAAGATATGAAAACAATGCTTTAACATATTGTTTTTTATGGATAAATACAGCCGGAGTGATTTTATCACAAACCTTGTCCCTAATGTGACCTAATTCCTATTGCTTCTGATAAAAGTTACTTTTAAACCTTCAGAAAAGTGGCTATTGATTGATGATTTTGCAGAACAAGTGAATAATATAGCCCCTTTTGTTGTCCTTGCTGCGTAACGTGGGTCTCCACGACGGAGATGGTCGATGAAAGCGAAAATCCGTAGCTTACATGTTAAGCTAAGATTAGATATATCTATGCAGCCACTGCGAATACAAGTTTTTTTATCGTTCTGGCTAAAGTAGGACCGGTTTGTTTTTGGTATGATTTTAGCGACATACTTCCCATCAAAGCACATGAGTAACTACAGATGACAGATGGCATGATTTACCATGGGGTAAGAAAGCATGAACTACTCAGAATTATCGAGCGTTCTGGCTTAACCTTCGAAGAAGCACCAAATACTTTTGGCTTTGCTGAAACCTCTCATAATCCACTTTCTTTGATTCTGGATGGTTACTTTATTCAGATTACTCCTATGGCCCGCGAAGATCACAACTGGGAAATAGCGCCGGTCGACACTGTTATTTTATCTATTATTATTCCACCTTCTCTTGATGAAGATCTGGATGAAAACACCATGACGATTATGTCTGATTGCGGAGTTGCTGAGTTTGAGCTTGAGGATGCCGGGACAAGGATTAACAGGCTGATAACATTTGTCGGTGGAGCAACGGCAGGCAATTTCTTACATCAACTGAGGCTTCTTTACATTACGGCCTGCCAAACTCAAGGGGGGTTTGAAGATAACGATGAAAATTAATTTTAAAAAAGTCAGTTTATTCGTATTACCTATTATTTGTCTTGCTTTCTTTTATTCACTACTGATGGGCGAGCAGAGCCTGTTAAGCTTTAAACAAAAATCGGTACGCGCTTTAAGCCTTTCTGGAGATGAAACCAGTTTAAACTTTCAGATAGTTGATAATAAAACAATTCTTATTAACAACATACCTGCAGTTGTAAAGAGCGAGTACACAAAAAAACTAACTACTGAAGAGCTCCCGTCCGGAGCACCTTCGGGGAGCTATCTAATACTGGAAACTAATTCATATATTATTGCCATGAAGCGTTCTGGTGAAAGCACATACATTGGGCTTATTAAAAACTTAGTAAACGAAGGTGAAAAAAATATATGGTGGAAAATCTAACAAAAGATTCATCGTCGCAGTTGCAATACAGAAACGAGAAGGTTTTTAACTCCGGAAAAGCTGCGCTTGAACTCAATACTTCAGCATCCAATGGTGACGTTAACCTGATACTTACCGGTCCATCGCCAGAAAAGTCTGGTTCTTTTGACTGGACAGGTAGTAAATGCATTTCAACAAAGCTTAGTGACGATGAAGTCATAACTTTATGCATGGCATTTCTTCACCTTACTCCAGAAGCAGCGCTTAAAGATAAGAAAACCATGCATCATGGGAAGAGAGTCTATAAAAACATAAAAGTAACTTTTGACGGAAAACTAACAGCTATACTGGAAGGTGGGGTTCTTGCCATAGACAAGACCGAAAGTGGAGTCAATTTCGTACATAAAATTAGTATAGAACCTTCAGCTTGCCTTAGGTTAGGACTTTTCCTCCTGTCAGTCATTCAATCACGAAATCCTGGCCTACCGTCCGATACGATACTTACGTGCATGCGTCTAAATGCAAGCGCTCGATCCCAAAAGTAACTTTTACCTGACGGCAAACGCGTTTTGCGAAATTTTAAAAAAAACACTTCACGTAATTCGGTAAATACACTCTCCTCATAAGATACAGTAGGTGCAACTATGGCATAACTACGTACAGAGCTTCCCATGACAAAAATTAATAAAATCTCAATGCTGATGTTCTGTTCTGTGTTCAGTGCTGTTTCTAACGCAGAATCTATCATGGTTTCCGGGACCTTAGAGACCGCCTTACCTGATGTCAAATTTTCGACATCACCACAAGTAAATACAGCGTTTGTAAAAGAAAACACTGTAACTGCCATACCAGTTTCGGATGGATGCGATATATCCTCTGACCCTAATGTCAAAAGCACGGCTGGAAGCCTGAAATGTGTTTTCGAGTGGTTACCTAATAACTCCGGTATGCCGGTTGCCAATGGCTTTTCACTCAAGGGTTACCCCGCAATTGCAGGTGACATTAAATTGCCCTGGCAGATCGCCTACTACTCAGGCTCAGAAAGAGAAAAAGTGATTGTTCGTGAAGGGGAGTATATTTTTAAGACTGTAGAACCCGTAGCCCCTGTTTTTTCAAGTATTAAAGGGTCAATGAGTAACGGCACCTCGGGCTCCACACTAATTTCATACATAAAAAACGAGACTCTCTCAAATATTGAGATCTCTGTGGAGCCTCGCGATTACGACATGGTTGCTTCTGTCGGTTCCGGAACATCATGTGCTATCGCGGCTGGCGCATCAAAATGCTCTATCACGACTGGAAGCGTAGGTATCAGTGACGGCAGTACCGATTTCAGCAGCCGTGATGTAGCCATAACATTGAACTCAGCTAATAACTTTTTTTCCCCACCTATCGCAGCTAATGTGAGACTAAGCTGGGATTACCGTGCTCCGGCAGTCGATAGCACTTTCTGGAACGTATCTAAAGAAGCCAGGGCTTTTAAAGTTGGTGATAAAGACATCTTTGTCGGTCCGAAAACCATCGCTGTTGCTGTATCGGTTCCAGCAAAGTCTGATACAGGTGACTGGTGGAAACCAGCGGCAATGTCGCTGACATTAGCTCCTGATGGTAGCTTCTCGCCAACCACAAAAGTTACTTTGGACGATGGTACTGAACTCAATTTTAACAAAATTTGGTCTACCCCTTCCCGGAGAACTCTGCAGCCAGTTGCTGGGTATCAGGAAGTTGCCGGGAAATATGTCTATTTCTTTGATATAAGTGATCTTGCCAGTGCGTCCTACATTGCGACTTTCTCTGTCGCAAACACGGCCGGAAACGACTCAAGTTATACAGAGCCGGACTCGAAATTAGTACTTTCAGATGAGCCCACAGTTACTGTCTACAAGGAAGGTGCGGAGCTCGTTAAGCGGGATCAAGTCTATTTTCTGAATGAAATCGTTATTGCAGCCTTCCAGGGCGAAGAGGGTGTGGCCGATATAAAAAGCGTTGCTATTGATAATGTCATGGCCTCATACAGCCCAACTAATGTGAAAGGCATTTATCGTTTAAATCAGATGACGTCCCTGGAAACAAACAAAGTACATACTTTGACAATTGTAGCTGAAAACGTTAATGGAATATCTAAAACCTATTCGATTGATTTCACCTACATGCCGATGACCTTCACCCTGAAGTCCATCGACTCAGCATCCACAATTTACAGTTACGTACGTCCCTATACCTCTCTGGTAACGCAACAATCAGGAAATACCTGCAAAATATTCTCTACTGAGGAAGACGCTCAGGCTCTGCTTGGTCAGTTCGGCAATGGGATTTACGCTACTGCCTGTTATGTACAGTGGAACAACGTTCCTGCAGGTATGGAGTTTTACTCTAAATCTAAAGTGCCGGGCCTGACGGGTTACTTCTCTAAAGTTGGGGATAACATCCTTGATTACAACGTTTATGTGATAAACACAAAAGGCTCAAAAGCTCTTGCAGCTCATAACCGTAAAACGATCCCGGCAGTAGAACCTTTCGCGCCCGAGATTTCTTACAAGTTAAGTAAAACGGTTAGTACCTTAGGAAAAAATACCGCTCTGGTCTATATCTCTGGAGGAGATGCGGCAAAAGTTCTGGCGAAGTCGGTACCGGCCAACATTGTCTTGACGTCTAAGGTTGAGGGTCAGGATACGGAAACGACGACTTATAAGAACAAATCGAGTGGTGACACGCCTGTAACTTATTCCGAGCGAATTAAAGTTCCAGCAGCTCCATTATGGACACAAACCAACGTCAACATTGATGTTGCCTATGAGAACGAACCGAGTATTAAGTCCTCCAGTATTCTCAAAGTGTATACCGTTCCTAACTTCAGCATTCGTGCTTACATGAAGGTAGAAGAGCGTAAATCGGCAACGAGCCTCAAAGTGCCTGTGTCGGTTAACATTGGTCAATGGAATAACAGCTGTAGTTGTACTCTATACGACGAAAAAACAATGGGTAACTGGGATGTAGTGGTTTACAAAGTTACTTCAAAATGGGTGACAGATGCTGAAACTGGTAAAGATTATTCCGTTTCTGAACGAACTCCATTGACCGGCAAGCTGGCAGTCAATTCAGAGGGGATTGCAGCTGGTGAGCTTAACATGGATGATCTGACTCTGGGTAGCCACCGGATTATTGCTGTAGCAACAGTAAGGAGCCCGTTTGATGACTTTGAACTCCAACGTGAAACGTCCACAACAAGTATCCGGGTCTATAAAGGCGCTGACCTAGAAGGGGGGCTTTCTAAATCGCTTATTGTTGGCCGTGTACCACTTTCGGCAATGGTCTCTTTCAGAACAAAAAGTACTGATGATTATGATTCACTTAGCCCGACTGAATGGCAGATCTCCAGTAACAATGGATCTACATGGAGTACTCTTGAGGATATGACTGGTCTTCGGAGTGTCAGTATCAAACAAAAAGAGGTCGGCAAGTGGCTCTATCGTGCAAAATTAACGAACAAATACACGGGTAAAACATCATATACCGATAATCTCACTGTAGTCGCGTACAGAGAACCTAAGCCGGTTATCACGGTAGGGAAGGTTCTTGAGGGGCACAGTATCCCTGTAACGCTGACCGACAACAATGAAGAAATCAAAGGTAGTGCTGTAGACGTGCAATGGTCTGAAGATGGCGAAGATTGGACTGAAGGGGGAGTAAAATACACGATCACCTCCTCGGAGGTCCCGAAGTATATTTTTGCGAAGGTCCGATATACCGAAACCGATGAAATGGCCGGTACATCCGCGTGGAAAGAAACACGAGCTCGTGTAACCGTCATTAAGCACAAGAAACTGTCAGTAAAGGTTGAGGGTAACGCGCAAGTAGAGGTTGGCAAAAAAGTAACTTTGCAGGGAACTTACACGAACCCAAATACTGAGTACTCATCTGATGCTGAGGTTTTAGAGGAGTGGATACTGCCTGATGGGAGCGTTAAGAAGGGCGGGCTTCTCGATACAGTGCTAACCGAAGATATGCTTGATGCACGTGGTTACGCTGCGTTTACCTATCAGGCATACATGCCAGAGGCTAAGGAAAGGACATTAGCGAAGCGCACGATTAGCGTGAAATCATGGGTATATAAATTCCCTGAGCCTCGCCTTAATACAAAGCTCAAATACACAATGATCCCATCCGAATTGGCAGTATCGGTAACGGGAGTGGATGTTACCTATCCAGGTGTAGTTTTCACTGAGGACTGGCAATACAACAAAGATGTCATGACACTCGATAGTGATACTAATGGGAAAAAAGTGTTCCAGGTGTTCAAGTCAGGAACGCATACACTAACCTATGTTCTGAAAGATAACCGTAATAATGAGGCAAGAGTTGAATATACTTTCGTTGTAAACGAACAGAACCCAATGGAGATTACGGTTAACCCCAAATATTCAAACAAGTTCATGAGGGCACCATTAGATCTATCTATGAGGTCGAGTGTAAAACTAGCTCACTCAGCTGACAGCATTGATAGTGTCTCCTTTAAGCTGAATGGCAAAGCTGTAGATGGAGGAAAAAACTACTGGTCCCAGACATTTGAGAACATTATGGAGGGCAGCTACAAGCTGGAAATGGATGTTGTCAGTACGCAGGGCCAGAGAGGAAGTGTCACGGTCGACTTTGACGTGATACCTAACACACCACCGAATTGTAGCCTGACTTATACAGAAACACCGCTGAGCTGGGCTTTTACGGCTAAATGTAATGACCCGGATGGAAAGATATCCAGTTATGTATGGAAAGTTAATGACCAGGTTCGCGGGGTTTTTGGTAGCACAGCTACACTGTCAAAGTCACAAAATAAAGGTAAGCTGGTGGTATCAATCACTGCTTATGATGACAGTGGTGATACGGCAACAAGTTTTATCACACTAAATAACTGACATCATACCAAACCGGATACTGCCCATAGCCCCTTAAATCAGGGGCTATTTTTTTATGTAAATCATGAAATTCCTCCTGTTATCTGGAAAAAATTACTCACCATTGGGGCATAATGATCTGAAATAATCACTCAGGACACATTATATGTTGATGTCGCTAAGGTATCTTTCACCTCAACGTAGGGGTTTATTAAAAGTCGATAAATCACTAATTTTGCACTTTGTTATAATTTCTGTATTGATACATTTATTTTTTTCCAGGTTCACGCTGGGCCACGGACTACTCTATGGTTGCATTCCTGCTGAATATTACATGGTGGATAACCACGACAAGCAATATGAAATAGGAGATATGATTAACTTTACAATGGACAGGGATGTGAGATTCATTAAGGCTGGCGATAAAGTAATAAAAATTGTCGCGGGGAAGGGAGGGGACAAAATCCAGATTACCGATACATACGTTAAAAACGGAGATCGTCTATTCCCGGTCGATGGAAGCCGTATTGTGAAAAAATATAAAATTGCACCAGAAATCCTGAACCGAGAAGTGACGGTTCCCGCCGGGCATATATTTGTTGTAGGACAAACCGACTACTCATGGGATTCCCGTTTTTGGGGAACAGTACCAGAAACGACAATCACAGGAAAAGCATATGCCATCTTCTGAATGCCTCAAAAAGTTACTTTTTTGCTGTCTGTTAGTAACTCCTCTTACACATGCTAGTGACTCAGCTGAACCTGCAGGAACTAAAAGTATGGAATCGGTCGTCGCTACGCCTCGTTACAATCCAAGCTCTGTATCTGACAGCGTCCGGGCTGTAATTGAACATACAGGTAAGTTACGAGAAGCGAACACCATGAGTGAAGTAGCTAAGGACATTAAGCAAAACCAACCCACTGAAGTGTTTTCAGAGGATGCTGAAAAGATAAATCAGACAAAAAACGAAACGATGAGAACGCAGTCATCAAGCATAGAAAAAATGTTCGGGAAGTCGGGAATAACAGCACAGGACTTTGAACGAAAACTGGATAACAATAAAAATGAAGAACTATCAACTGATAATGGTTTGACGATATTTGCATCATTCAGCATGCCAGATTATGTTTTGACTGACGTGATTAAAACGGCATCAGAAAATAATGCACGCGTTGTTTTCCGGGGACTTAAGGATGGTGTTGAAAACCTAATTCAGATGCAGGTAGTGTTACGTAATTATATAGCGAATGCAAAAATAAAAAATGAACCTTTAGTCACTCTCGACCCGGAAAGTTTTACGCAGTATAGCGTTAAAGAAGTTCCAACCATGGTTTACAAAAAAGATGATAAGACCTATAAGATCAGCGGGTCAATTAACATCAAGTACTTCATGAAACAGATAGAAGAAAACCCTGAAAAAACATCCTTCCCGGTGACTGCCCAAACATTCCCTGTAAAAGAGAAGAGCATAATACAGGAACTGGAGGAGCGTAGTAACAAATATGACTGGGAAGCGGCCAAGAAGAATGCATTAAAATCGACATGGCAAAATCAATGGATGGCCACCCTTCCTGTATCAGACGAAAATAAAATCTGGTATATCGACCCAACTATTCAGGTAAACGAAGATATTAAAGATAATCAAGGAAATCTTCTGGCAGCTGCCGGTCAAAGAGGTAACCCTTTAGCACAATTACCTCAGAAACTTACCATGATCATCTTCGACCCAATGAATTCAGAGCAGTTAACCTGGGCGAAGATACAGTTTATGCACCGTTTTGGAGAAGGAAAGGTCATGCCTGTCTTTACGCGAATCAAACGTGAAGATGGCTGGAAACATTTGGAAGAGCTCCGTGGACAGTTTTATGGACAAATGTACAAAATCAACCCTGAAATCATTAACCGTTTTCTAATCAAAGCCACTCCATCAATTATTTCCGTTGAAAACACATATTTCAAAGTCCAGCAATTTGCCCAAGCTGATGTGCGCGAGTACACCCGAATTAATCAGCAATCAGAAAAAGAGGTGACGCAATGATTAAAAAGTTACTTTTACCTGCGTTCACAGCAATTATGCTAAGCCTCGCGCTACCTGGTATGGCAATTGGTGCAGAAAACGGTAGTGGAATTTGTCAATCAGCAGGCGTATGGAAAGGGTTGATCAAAAATATTTGCTGGAGCTGTATTTTCCCAATGAGAATTATGGGAGTAGGTAAAGCACCAGAAGGAGCCGCCCCTTCAGAACCTGTTTGTTTCTGTACTGACCAGAACGGGGTTCCTGAGGTTGGCTGGCAGCTTTCGTTCTTTCAACCAGTAAAAATGGTTGAAGTAGTTCAGTCCCCCTGGTGTTCACCCGTTCTCGAAGGTGTAAGCCTGCAGGCATCGAGTTTTGACATGGGCAAAGGCGCTACCAATAAACCGAAAGGTGGTAACGAAGCGGGGTTTTATGATGTTCATTTATGGGAATTCCCGATACTGGTCATGCTAAAGCTTCTCATCATGGGGGATTGTACGGCCGAGCCATACATTGATCCGTCTCTGACATATATAAGTGAGGTAGACCCTCTTTGGGAAAATGACCTTCTTACGCTCGTTCTGAATCCAGAGGCTGTAGTGTTTGCAAACCCTATTGCTTCTATGTGGTGTGCAGCAGACTGCGTCAAAGTGACTGCAGGGGCAGATAACTTGAGTGCACACTTTTGCGCCGGATGCGATGGCAATCTATATCCGTTAACCGGCCACGTATTTGCGAACGACGATTCAGTCAGAGTTTCATCTTTACTGACACAACGAATGATAACAAAGCTTCACAGACAAGGAATGCTGATGCAAACGATGGGTAAGGATGCGATGTGTGAGCGAGGATTTAGTTACTTCATGCCAAGATCGCAATATCGTTTGTCGATGTTATACCCCGTTCCGGAAGCAGAGGGGCCTGAGTGTTGCCATCGATTAGGTGATTCAGTCCATGACTGGTCCACTAGAAAAGGCGGGCGTAAACGAATAGGTGTTAATAACTACGTATATATGCTGTGGAGATATAATGACTGTTGCGTTAGATATATCCCTTGATAACGGTAAAACATATGAAAAAAATTATTTCTTTGATTTTATCCGTATCAATAATAACTAACACACTGAGTTGGGCATACTATGTCACCCTGATAAACATGGTATTGACCCCAAGGGTTTATGCCGCAAACGAAATATATGAGGGTCTTGAAAATACTTTTGACCTGAGTAACCCCGCTGCAAACAGAACCGCAACAGTTACGACAGATGATATTCTGGAAAAATATAAGAGTAGTGAAGGTGGTTCATACACTGAGAAACTGAATTCATACGACAATACTGGCTCTTCAAGTGTTGATATGAGTAAGTACAGTGGTAAGCAGTTTTCTAATGAGGATGTATTAAACTTTGCAAAAACAGACGGAGCTGATATAGCAGGAACAGTTTCACTTCCAAAGATGAGTGGGAATAACATAACAATTAATGGAACTGAAAATGGAGGAAAGTTACTTTCACGGAATGAAGATGGAAGTATATCAATTACACCTAACCCTAATGCTGGTGGCAAAATAACGGGCACCAATACGGCAGAAATGTACAGTTCAGAGCAAAATAATGCTGATGTTCAGTTTAATGCAGATGATAGTTATGGGGATAAGAAGGGGTTTGTAGAGGATATAAAAAACAGGAAAAGTCAGCTTTTTACAGCAAACAGCTATGACGGCCAGGCCTACCGGTCGCTGGTGGCGGCTACCAAGTCGAATCCTATACCTAATATTTCACCAAATGACCCTATGTTCACGAGTGGAAGAAGCGAGATTGCCAATGCAGCAGCCGGAACGGGGCAGTGGCTACAGAATTGCTCAACGCAGACAACTACTTCAACAATTGACAAACACACTCCAGATTATAAGGAGTATTACTGTAATGCTCCCAAAAAAGATAATTACAGCAGTTGTACGATAACTCGTGATTTTAGTGTTCCCGTGTACATATCTGGCGGGAATGGGGACCTGAGTGTCTGTGGTGATAGCTGTATTCGCGTTTGGTTCGGTAAGCGAGGAAATGACTATTGGACCGGTGGTGTGTATGACAATAGCATGACGTTACATTTCCACCAGGATGCGATATTAAAATCAGCAAGTATTGTCAGTGCAGAGTGGGATGACCATATGCAGGTCAGCCTCGATGGAAAACAAATTTTCGCTCATATTGATGGTGATTATCGTGAACCTGGTTATGGGCCTCCCAGGAATGGAATGGAGCGTAACAAATCCAATAAATTGTCAGAACCTATTGATATAACCAGTCTGGTTGCAGATTCTGTATATAACGAATCAGACCATGAAGTAGAAATGTCCTCCACGGTATGGGTAGGAGGTAATGGTGAAGGTTACTTCGAGGTGGAACTGGTTTTTGAGAATATGAAGCTTGAGGATAAACACATTCAGGAACCTCCTGGTTGCTATGATGCGGTAAAAAAACCTGATTCATTCTGTCGGTTTGAACGATTCGCAGATATTGACGTTGGAACAAAACGGTTACCACAGTCGATACTTCAATATGCATCTCCTCTTTATGATGGTGATCAGGGTAATCTTACCTGGAAAACAAACCTTGAGGGGTATTTTTGTGACCCTTTAGGTCAGGAGAAACTATGCCAGTATGATGCATCAGGTAATATTCTGAAGGATGAAAATGGAAATGATGCCTGCTACAACTACGATCAGATAAAATCTATGCCAGATGCTTGTTCTAAATATTCAACAAATAACTCATGCACAATGACAAAACAAACTTGTGCTGAAGGATGGTTCGATGCTGGGACAAATCAATGTTATATGTATGAACAAAAATGGACTTGTGATGAAGGCACAACAAGAACAGTAACTATTACAAACGAATCTAATACATGTATTGGAATGATCCCATGTGCTGGTGGTACGTGTAATACTGGTGCTAATGAAGAAAATAAAGACTTTGGAAAAGTGGTTGCTTACACAAGCATGGTCCAGAATATGCAGGGTGACGCAATGTGCAGCGACCCAAATGATTCAAACTCATGCATTGTTTTTTCTGGTGAGAAGCAATGGTGCGGTCGCTCCGTAGGTTTTGTTAATGGACTCGCAAAAACTGACTGCTGCGAAGCTCCTGAAGGAGCCGCCGGTAAGCTTGAAGCCATTATCCTGGCAGGTACCATGTTGAGAAATACAAACTGGAGTAAAATATCAGCTAAGTTGACGTCCTGGACTGGAGGCGAATCCGGTACCTGGGCCTCTATGACCAATTCAGTAGGGCAATGGACGTCCGGAGTATCGTCAAGTGTGGGGCAAATGTGGCAACGAGTGACCGAACCGCTAACGTCAGTGTATGAGTCAGTTACAGGCAACGTTTCTAGACTGATTGGATCTACCACAGTAGAGGGGGGTGGTTCAGCAGCCGCAACTGAGCTTACTAAAGACGGGTTACAGACTGGAGGACTCGCTGCAATTAAACAGCAGTTAATGAATAAAGCTTACGACATGTTGCCCGACGCAATTAGGGACTTTGTTTTTGATAAAACAGCAAGTGCAGCCGGGCAGGCTGTTTTTTCCTCAGCTGTTACCAACTTTATGTTGGCCTTGAATGTTATTGGTTGGATTTATACAGCTTATCAAATAACAAAAATGCTTCTCGAAATGCTTCTGGCCTGTGATCAAAAGGAAATGGAGGCATCAATACACAAGAATCAAGGAGCATGTTTTGTAATTGATACCGACCGTTGTGTTAAATATCTTAACGTTGGATTCACAAAGAAATGTATTAAAAAAGCAACGGATATGTGTTGTTACAACTCGTTATTATCGCGTGTTATAATGCAGCAGGCATATCCTCAATTAGGTATTAATCCCATAGAAAGTGGTTGTGTTGGATTAACTATCTCACAGGTTCAGCAACTTGACTGGGATAAAATAGACATGACTGAATATATTGAATCTGCCGTTGTAGCAGGGGAGGTCCCCGATGAATATGCAACATTTACAGAAAGTTCAGTTGCTAATATGGGACCATATAAGAATGACAATGCACAGTTACCATCTGAACGAGCATTAGAGTCAATGGGTGGTGATGTCAACATGACAAAAGCAAGGGAAGAGAATACTCAGGCTTTGAAAGCAGAAAATGTTGATTGTTCATACTTACCAAGACCAGCAATCTGCGAAGTAGGATCAGTTTACACAGATCCTATTACCGGAGCTATTATCAAATAACCATCTGACCGGGTATAGCCCGGTCAGATTATAATATTTTTAATCAATGCCTTTTTTTAAAGGGAATTTTTTATATCCTAAATCACCCTTGATAAAGTAATACTCTCCGCCATTAATAGATACACTTGCATAGCCCGGGGCCGTTTTTGGTGTTTGAGGCATTAGTGTAAACCCAGGGAAACCAGTGGTGTCAAAAGATAGTCCCTTCACCATAAAGTAGACATATCGAATAACTGTATAATTGCCAGCTTTTATATGTAATTCATCAAGTTCTGACCCAGTAGCTGGACGGATTACTTGATACTTAAAGAAGGTTGTTCCATTACTACCAGATTGCGGTACTTCATTTTTAGTCTCACACGTATCCCAAGGCCCCATAAAGGACTTACTTATTGTACATTCAGAAAGAGCTTTGATTTGTTGTGAGTAAGTAGCATTGTTTAGTTTAGGATGATCTTTGATAGCATCGATAATTATTTTTGCCCCATTTTTAACAAGTGCCGAATCATTGTATGGCAGATTGGTTGGGTTTGGCACGAAAACGACAAATTGTGGGACCTGGATGTATTCTGCATCTGCTTCACTATAAAGAGATGCTGTAAACATTCCGATTCCTGCGTTAAGGCCACCGGTGATAGCTCCAGTAGCCGTATTCAAAAGCATTTTGGAGGCAAGACCTTCATCGACGCCTCCAGCCGCATTCTCAGCTTCTGAGACATTTGCCTGTACCCCAGCCAATGAGTATGCGTTTACTGCCAAGGATTTCTGACGATCTGAGTGCCAGTAGACGTCATGCATTTTAGTAAACATGCGGTTTTCCGGGCTGGTTGGTTGTGTAGCACAACCGGCTAGGAGTGTACAAGCCAGTACAGTGATCAGTATCTTTTTCATTTATGTGTCCCAGTGGTTTATTTAAAGTGATTATTCCATATAAAATTCCTTGTGCAAGAGGGTATTTTTTCATCTTATCTTTTGTAGGTCATAAACAGTGTGAGTTTATGAAACACAACAGGAGTAGGATTGGCTTCATAAACTAAAGAAATTTACAAGCACATCACCATAAAAAATAATTAAAAGAAAAACTTAAAGTTGATACTATTACAAAAAAAATTTACCTGGATGTGACATTATAAATACCTAGATATAAAGGAGCTAAGATGGCATCTAGTACTGAAGAACAAGACCGTGTTATAAGAAACATGGATAAAAACACGATGGTGATTGCATGCCCCGGCAGTGGGAAATCTTTCACAATGAAGGAAGGAACCAAAGCTATTTTTCAGAGACATCCTTTAGCCAGAGTAGCATTGGTTACTTTTACCCGTGCCGCTACTGATTCTTTAAAAGGTAGTCTACAAAAAATGATAGAACCAAAACTCATGAATAGGATAGAGGTAGACACATTTCATGGTTTCATAAAAAAAATGGTTAATCAAACCGGCTGGAAAGGTGGGCTACTTATTGGTCACAAACAGATGGCTATGGTTTCTCGTGTTCAGAAACATTTGGACTACCATGAAGGTGTGTACGATATCATGCCATTTATTGATGGAATCGGACGAGAACTAAATCCTGATATTATTAAGATAAAATACACACGTGACCAAATAGCATTTTACAACGAATATATGAATTTTTGTAAAAAGGATAATGTTGCCGATTTCAACTCATTGTCAAAATATGTTGTTGGAATGCTCAGCACAGATAAAATGAGGCCATTAGGTATCACGCATCTGATTGTTGATGAAGTACAGGATACCGATGGAATTCAATTCACATGGATTTCAGAACACGCCAAAAGAGGGATCAATACCACGATAGTCGGTGATGATGACCAGACAATATATTCCTTTAGAGATGCCGGAGGCGTAAAGATTTTCAGGCAGTTCAACAAAGCATACAACCCCAATGTTTTTCATCTAACAAAGTGCTTCCGTTGTGCCCCACTCATTTTGAAATTTGCTGATGCGGTGATAAGCAAGAACAAGGCGCGTTACGAGAAAAGCCTTGTATCAGGAAGGCAAGGAGATAGAGGGAAAGTAACTTTTTTGAAAACTGATGATGCAGAAAACCAGTTTGAGACTATCAAAGATCTGGTGGAGAAGAATCCAAAGGACTGGGCCATTTTGAGCAGAAACAACACCACTTTGGACAAGATGGAAAGTTATCTTGAGATGCCGGTCACCCGGATAGGAGGTAAATCCTTCTGGGAAGGACTGGAGCCTAGTAATATCCTTCACTTGTTTACCTACTTCAGGCAGCCTGGTAACGTTGGTCTGATGAAGCGAGTGCTTTCATTTCTAAATGAAGATGAGCAAATCCTTGATGTGTTATGGAAACAGATGAGTGCCAGAAAAGTTACTTTTCAGCAAACGGACTTACCCAATGATTGTTCTGTGCTCACTAAAATGCTGCATAAACATATGACGCTCATGTTGACTGACACGCAAAGTAAGGAAGAGATAGAAAACCGGTTTAAAAAAATAAAAGAGTGGTTAGAAATGGCCGGTTACAAAATGTTCAATACTAAAGGTGACCCATCAGTTACCCGGTTATCATTAATGTCATGCTATCGATGGGCAATCAAAGATGGATGGCTGAAGATGCTCAATATTGCAGCTGGCATGACGATGGGGAGCAAAAAAGAACCAACTGATACCGATCAGAGTGGAATATGTCTTTGCACACTGCATGGTTCAAAGGGCCTTGAATGGAAAAAAGTAATAATTATAAATTGCAACAATGACCAAATACCATCACCGAAAGCCATTGGCGATGAAGGTATTGAGGAGGAGCGCCGATTATTTTTTGTAGGAATGACACGCGCCGAGTTAGAGCTTTACATAACGTGGCATGGAAAACCATCTGAATTTATAACCGAATCGTTCCCTAAAGTAGTTGAGTTATCTGAGGAATATGCCGTAATTGAAGGCAAAGAAGATTTTTGTTTACAATGAAAGAATGTTGTTGTATAAATTTATTAATAGTTTGTTTTAATACCTATACCCCTTCTAAGATATCCATAAATGGATAGCTCATTTTTGAGTTGCGACACCAGAGCCTCTTTTCCATAGAGTGGCGCTGGTGCGATTACTCACGTCTGTATTTCCACAACTCGTAGCTTATTTACTTTTAAAAAGTAACTTTCTACGGACTCCTTAATGCCAGAAAAGTATAAATTCAGGCGGTTTGTTACTTCCGGGTGATAAACGACGGCATATGCCACCTTTAACTGAAACTATGTATGTGGTTTTAGTTACTCAAATCTAAACTAATAGGTACTTAAAATGACTGCTACTACTGCTAATTCAACTGCTAATACATCTACTCGTGCTAAAACATCAAATGCTGCTAAAACTTCACAGCCAGCTGCTAAAGCTCCTAAAAAAATTGATAAAGACTCAATTTTAATGGCGCTCGCAAAAGTATTCTATGGTGAGGAAATTCCACCATCAAATACTGGCAGTGATATTTGCAAAATTGAAAAGGGCACTGATAACGATAAGGCTTACATTTGGTATATGACAGATTATGTCAGCCGTGTAGTCGAGTTAAAAGCGCTTGAGGAAAGTTCAAAACTGAAGCATCTTGTTGGTTCTGAACGTTCTGTTATCTACAGCATTAATGTTAGCGATACTTTCATTAAGGAGATCACTCTCGATGAGGCTGAGCAACTTCTTGAAGAGTTCCCTGACATTCCACGTGAAAAAACACTCGAAGAATTTTTAGCATCTCTGGATGCTAAGCTTATCGAGTTAAATATTGACTCTATTGTTTCATCAGAAAATCTTAACTTCGGAAAAGAAAAGCTGATTAAACTTGGAGCTGTTAAAGTAAGTCAGTGGCTTCAACTTGTCATTGATGAAGTCTTTGTTTTTTATAAACGTGAAAACTTTACTGAGACTGTAGAATCTCCCCATAAGGACCTTAATGACTTTTACAGTAAATTGAAACCTTTGATGAGAGAGTTTGGTCTTAAAGATAAACATTATGGGATGTCATTTAAAGAGATGATGATCCACAAAGTGGATGGTTTTGATTTTGTTGTTTCTGATTCAATGCCTAAGTTGCTTAAGCTTGAAGCCTCAATGAAAGACGAGGAATTAAAAGCAAAGGCCTTCACTGAAAAGACATTAGTTGATGAAACTATCATTCAAATTCCAAAAAAAGAAATTTCTTTATATGATTCGGTAATGTCAAGAGTTCTGAAAGGAGCTGCTTGTGCAGCCGTTGTCTATTTTGGAGCTTCTGCTTTATATAACTTCGTTAGCTACATTCAATGAACGTTATATATATAGCATCTTCTTTATACAATATACACACATACCATCCATAAGGAGAAAAGAGACTCCTTCTGGGTCTCTTTTTATTTTTCAAAAGAGGCCTAAATGTTTACTAATCATATTAATACTGTTTGTGTTTCCGGTGACGTCAACAAGGTTATAATTCGTCCAGAATATGACACTATTATGTTAATACTGGATAACAAACAAGAAATGGAAAAAAATGGTAAAGTCGAAATGGTTGTTTCCCCTATCCAGGTGAAGATACCACAAGACCTGTATGATAAGGAATTTAAGGAAATTATTCGAGGTGACAGCCTTATGATTTCTGGTTGTCTGGTTACTGATAAAGTGTCTTCTGGTGAATTCACGGTTGTCAGAGTTCAAGCCCAGAAATTGCTTCATAGAGTACCTAAACCGATAGAAGGCTTTGGCGCTACAAGGTTCTTAACGCGTTAATTTTCTTTAACCCTATAGGGAGAAATCCCTTTTGGGTTTCTCCGTTGGAGAGACCTATCATGCATTTAAGTAGTAAATTAAAAAGGATTGTTAATGAAAACCAACTTAGTTTTAGCTTCTTTTTATTCGAGGAAGATGAAGTTAAGGAAAAGGTATATAAACCTGTGGTTTCATCTTCAATCGATGAATCTGATATAGGTGACGTATCAACCTATGAATATCAGGAACTTGATGATTTCGTTTGGTCTGATGAACATATTTCCACATTGTTCTATAAGTTGATGGAATCATCATTTGTAACGGTTCAGTACCATATAGACCATTCTATGGTTTATAAAATCGATTCACATGGCTATCGATATTTAACACCTAAATTAAAGTTGGAGTTAGACTGGTACTGTACTAAACAATTTCAAATCGTGTGTCATTACTTTGGATATGACCCCGATGAAATTATTTCATTTATAAAGTCAAGGCTCTTACTTGAGGTGCGTTCCAGAGAGTCAATGCAAAACCTTATCAATTCATTAAACACTGACAACTTAACATTATCACACCCTATTATAGGGCCGCTGAAATGGTCAGATTTTCTGGATCCAGGTTATTGCGACACAAGGAGATCGTTAATTATAAAATGGTCAATAGCAGACAGATTGAAACTCTTTAAAAAGATTTTCGACGAGCAAATGCTAATCCTTGAAAATTTAAGTGAGAATGGTGCATGGACATGGGATCGAATTAAAGATTCATACGTCCTAAAAGCTGAAGCTGTTGATTATATTCAGTGGTTATATTCAGATGCATGTAAAGTAATTTCTCATGCATACGGATTTGATTACGGATTACTTTTAAACACTTCTAAATCCATTATCAAAAACAGACTTTACTATACATATATGAAATGGGGTTATTTATGACACACGCTACTGCCGCTAATAATACATTTAACATTGTTTCTCTTACTGCTAATGAAGACTCAGAATCTGAGATTAAATATTTCGAATCACATGAGTTAACCAAAGCAGTAGAGTACGAAGATTGTGATGATTACATTCTTGTTCGTGCGAATGAGCATTTTAATGTAAGCAGCTTTACTGAAAATGACGTTGTACCTATTTTCAAAAAAATCACGCCTTTTCGTGCACCACTTAATAGTAAGTACCGTCCAAACCCGATAACCCTTCGTCGAATGATCAAGTTGCTCCTGAATAATGAGGTAACAGCTGGAATTTGTCTGCAAGGAGAGTCCGGGTCTGGTAAAACTGAGCTGGCATTATATATCAGCCACATGCTTAACTGGCCTATCACCATCAAGCAAATCAATAACGAATTATCTATTGATGACCTTGAAGGTATGAGAACGCTGGAAAATGGTAATACACGATATGTATATAGTGACCTTGTCCAGGGCTATCGTGACGGTCACATCATTCTTCTTGATGAGATTGATAAAATAAATCCCGATACTGCTGCTAAGTTACATATGCCATTAGAACGTAAACCGTGGGCAACTGCGAAAGAAGGAGGCGATTTGATTCATGCAAATCGTTTCACAAGATTTATTGGCACTGCTAATACGAACATGAGCGGAGATGATATGCGTTTCGCTTCTTCACAGTCTCAAGACTCTGCATTTATTAAGCGTTTTTTAATATTGCCGATGTTTAGACCTGACGAAAAAGATATGTATAACGCTGCAGAGGCTCACTTCCCTGAAATGAGTCCTTCATGTTTGAGAGTGTTTGCTAAAGTTGCTTTTGAGCTCAACAATCTGAAAGACGACGAGTTGGTTATGGATATTCGTGAACTCATATCATGGATTGCCACTTCGAAAGTTCTTGATGAAGAAATTTCTGTAGGGTTCACAATTGCATTCACTTCTAAGTTATCTTCTGAAGCAAGAAGTAGGGCGGATATATTGCTTGAACAATTGTTTCCAGAAGAAAGGTCTCTTTCAATTTCACAATTGAAGTAGAAAGTTAATCTTAATTCCGTACTTTATAAAACCCCACCGGGAAATATTTTCCCTCTGGGAGATATTTTTCCGGTGTACACTGGAGAAATATCATGGCTAAAATCAAAATTGCTGCTATTGCCGATACCACTCATATCAGCAAATCCGTTCAAACTTTCATTGATCGCCATCCTGAACTACAAGATGGTGCCGTTATCATTAAGGTAGATGTCGAAGGTTCGCAGGGTCGCCGTCGTACTAATGAAATAAGACAGTTTTTTGTTGAAGATGAAGTATCAGACCAGTCCAGCGTTAGCAAAGTTGAAATTCAATGGATTTCCAGCAAGGCATTGAACTTTAAAAGCGCCGTGCATACGCGACTAAGTAATTTAAAGCGTAAATATTGCATTCCATTCAGCTCAATGAACATACTTCCGACATCTAAATTGGAGGAGTACTTAATTGAAGTTGAAGCCGTCCGAGAGTATTTCAAAGAAGGTATCCAGAATGCTTTAGAACGTTATGAAGAGTACATTCAGATGGAAAAAGACAGAAGTCCCAAAATTGCAGACTTGATTGAAAAATTGAGAATGACAAAGACAGACTTCGAAAATTCTTTTCTTTTCCAGGTTAGCCACCCTATACCTTTCACACCAATATCAATTGATGGGGAGGATTTAGGTGACCGCTATACGGTTGGTTTAATTAAAGATATAGCGGCAACTGCTGAATCTATTTATGCATCCTGCACTAAGCCAAAGATTGACCAGACTTTTGTAGAGAAGCTTGCTAATTTGAAGGAAAAGGTTGTTAGTTTTATGTTTATGGATGATCGGGCAACTAAAATTGCTGATTCAATTCAAAGCGTATTAAACCACCTTCCGAATGGAAATTTGGATTCGGCCCTTCACATGAGTTTGTTCCGGGAGTGGTTATTACTTTTAAGTGATACTGACCGTTTGAACAAAATCATGGATGGAGATGATTTAGTAACTAGTTTCATTTCCGAAATTAAAAATCGATTTAATGATTTAGATGATAAATTGGTCAATAATTCAAGCTTGAAATTTATCGATCCGTTTGCAACTAAATCACCTCAGGCTAAAACCCAGAGTAGTTCATTACCTTTAGTCTCAAAAAATGATAGCGTGCAGAAAAAAGTAACTTTCGGCACGTCACTCAATTTTTGAATATTCAATTCCCTCGTGGGCATACCCACTTGGGTGCGCCCATTTAATATAATATGGGTGTTATATGTCTATTAAATTAAGTTCTTCTTTGCGTTCAAAGTTAGCAACTCAGAATATCGCTCGTGTCATTGGTGCTGACCCTGACCTTACTATTAGGTTTGCTGGTCGCAAAATGAACCCACGAATTGATATGGTTAATAAAATAATTTATTTACCTGATGGTGACTTTAGTAATGATAAATACTGGAAGTTATGCTCTGGTTGGATTAGTCATGAAGGTGGTCATAATCGTTTTACTGAATTAGAAACCTGCATAAGTTTTGAGAATGATTACCTTTCAAAATTACCAGGTTTTGATCATATATTACCTGATGGTGTTCCTGTTTTCTCTTCAGAAAATGATGAGAAGAAAGCACGAATTAAGTTAAAAAGACTTCATCGGGAAATCAACCTTTTTGAAGACATTCAGATGGAAGAGAAAACTGGGAATCTTTTTCCTTTATCTAAATCGTTACTTTCTGAAATGTATTCTTTAATGGTTCAAGATGGTTACATGACTGCTGATGGAACAAATATAGTTTCATATGTGGAAATGTACATTTTAAATAAACTCCGAGTCAACCAATTAGGGCAAGAAGGCATTCCTGAGATTTTAAAAAAATTCTTTGATCTTGCTGATACTGCTCTATTAGGTTTGAAAGATCGTTTTGATTCATTAATCGCAGATGCTACCGGTGTTAATTCAACTCTTATGGCATGTGATTTAGGATTAAAACTTCATGAAGAGTTTGAAAAATTACGTGATGATCTAAAAGATAAAGAAGAAGAGCAGAAGAAACATGATGATTCTGATGATTCTGATGACTCAGATGATTCTGATAACTCTGATGATTCTGATGATTCTGATGATTCTGATGATTCTGATGATTCTGATGACTCTGATGACTCTGATGACTCTGATGACTCTGATGACTCTGATGACTCTGATGATTCTTCTTTGAGTGATAATTCAGATCTAAAACCTGTTTACTCACCCGAACAGATTAAAAAGGCCATAGAGGACCTTGATAATTATCTTGATTCTGACAATGACCAAACACCGTCGCATGATTTTCATGAAGCTCTTAAAAAAGCAATTACCGTGATGGCAGCATCATTCAGTGATGAAGATGTTACAAATTATGGGGTTCGCATCGGTTTTATCCGTCTTACTGAAGAGGATTATACTAAAGCACAAAATAATTCACGTGACCTAAGAAAGTTACTTTCTTCTCTATTAAAACAGAATGTCCGCCGTAACAACCGGCTTACAGACCGTGGAGCTCGCCTTCATGGAAGAAAGCTTGTTGAAGTACCTATGGGCGCAACTTCTGTCTTTAAGAAAGGTGGGGATGGATGGAAGCGATCTGACGTGGGTATAGTTAATCTGCGTGACATCTCGGCATCCATGTATGAAGTTGGTGAACTAGCTTTAAATGCTAACCTCGCTTTTACCTTGGCTTGCGAGTCGGTAAACAATATTGATGTTGCTGATGTTGTGTATCCGGTCCAGAAAGAAGGTTTTATAGACATTCTTAAGCCATTTAACGAATCAGTTGCTCACAATTTCTCTGATTACGAAAATGTAAGTAGCGGATTACATACTCCAACTGCAGAAGCGATAAATGAATGCGTAGAATATTTATTACGTTTCAATTTTAGTCGTAAGGTTATTTTTATAGCGACAGATGGTTTACCGTCTAGTCCTGTAGAATGCGTTAGCAAAGCAGTTGAACATGCCAAGAAACATGGTATAGAAATTGTCTGTATCGGTTATGGCATTGAAAAACCACAAGGCTTCGACGGCGTTTATTTTAAAACAATAAATGATATATCTGAATTGATTCCTTTGTATAAGGAATTAATCAGAAGTCTGGTCTAATTTTAAACACCTTCCCCTGCGGGCTTATATACCCGCCTGGGTGTATTTGCTCGCCTTTTAGGAGCAAATATATGAAAGGTGATAAATATATTAAGCGTGTCCGAGTTGACTCTCGTCAATTGGACGGTGGAATGATCGGAACCAAGATATACGTTACTGAAGGAGAAGTTGTTGACGGTGTATTGCCGGTTGAACGTCTTGTGCGTGATTCCAGCTTTTCCGAGGAAAATTCTGAAGTAATGGACTCAGTAGTTGACAAACTGGTGAGTAAATATCGGAATAACGGTTACGAAATCTTATAAATGAATGTGCCACCCTGTGGCACTTCCTTCATTCTGCGTTGTGGGTTTCTCAATGTTATCTGCACAGCAGTAGGCATTGTGAAACCCACAATGTCAGCCAGGAGAATATTATGAGTCATTCTACAAGTTCTAATTTACCGGCTAAATCACCAATGCAGCATGCACAAGAGACATTTGACCTCGTCAAGTCTCACGTTCATCAATTGGGTGGATGGCGTAATGTTCTGTCCTTTTATCCTGAATTTCATGAGGCGTTAGAAAAAGCACCTCGCTCCGTAAAATGCCCGTTTACAGGCGACGGTAAAACGAAATTTAGATTTAAAGACCGTTCACTAGAAAGTGTTCATGCTATACATGAAGATTATCCACATAATACATTCATTGATGGCATTGATTTAATTGCCGAACTTAAAAATATTAGTAAAACGCAGGCAGCAAAAGACATTCTGGAAATGATGGGTGTTTCTAAAGTCAGAAAGTTGAATGAAGCTGACCGCGTTAATATCGTTCTTTATGAGAAAAAAGCTTCATCTTTCTCAGATATCGGTGAGGAGGAAAGGCTTGCTCGCATAAAGAAATTAGAAGCTGTATACAAATATACTAACGTTGCGACTACTGATTCTTTAGTAGCGCGATATCTTTCAGGCCGCGGAATTAAGAGGATTCTCACAAAGTTACCTGCAAGCCTGGGGTTAAATCCAAAAATGCGTTACTGGCATGGTCCTAATATACCTGCCAGCTTTCACCCCACGATGGTTGCCATATTTAACGATAAGTTAGGTCGCAATTGCACTATCCATAAAACTCATCTTAGTGATGATGGGCTTGTAAAAGCAGATGTTGAAAACCCAAAGTTAATGATGAAACCGGTCTATCAGATGAATGGTGGCTCGATCCAGTTGTTTAAACCAACCTATGATGAAATGTCTAAGGCCTGGTTTTTGGGTATCAGCGAAGGTATAGAGAATGCGTTGTCCGTAACTGAGGCAACTTCGATACCATGCTGGGCATCTTCAAGTTCTACGTTTATGGAAATGCTGGAAATTCCTGATCATTTTATGCCTCCTTCTGATTGCGAGTTCATCGAATTGACGATTTGGGCAGATAAAGATCGGGTTAATCCAAATACAGGTAATGCTGCCGGAGAAACTGCTGCACAGGTTCTTAAGAACCGAATGGAGCCATTATTCGCTGCACGCTATCCTCACGCGAATGTCCATGTTCACATTTTCTTACCAGAACTTGATATTCCTGATGGTAAGAAAGGTGTCGACTGGAATGATGTGCTGATACTCAATGGGACAGAAGCTTTTCCTGGTAAACTTGAAGAAAAGTTTTTCGACCTGATTAAGTAATTATCATAACCCATACAGGGAGAGTTCTCCCTGTGGGGGCTCTCTCATTTAACATTAAGAGAGCCTGTTATGAACAATATTTCTGCAATTGATATTGAATCGGTATTCACTTGGGTAAAAGATAACTTCATTTTGAAGCATTCCTCCACTCTTGTTAATACACCGTGGTATGACTACGACATAGAGACAGATTTGCGCTTAATCAAGCAAGCCTTAATCAATGGTAACTCTGAATTTATCTACGTTGTTCGCGATCATGGCACCATGTTGCTTTTGTTATCTGAATTTCACTCCTCCATGGCACTTGATTGGGATGGTAGTGAGGACTTTGCATATTATCATTGTAAAATGTTTAGCATGCAGAGCGTCCGACTCACAAAGCAAACTGCTGGTGTTCTGTTAGATCGAGGGCCTTTACTTATGTCTTTTAGCGGTGGCAACAAAAACACCTATCTGAAAGAGATTTTAGATTTTGTTAATAATAAAGGTTTTAACTCCGATCCCGTACGGTCACTCTTTGACTGCCTTCACATCGGAGAGGAGTTAAACCTTCCCTCAATGAAGAACTTCATTGCGCGAGTTGAAAACCATCTTCGCTGCTTAAATTAATTATTCATTGTTGTCTATAAAAAGAGCGCATATTTTATGCGCTTTTTTTTTGCCAAAAATTTTTCTCTAAGTCTGATTTTTAGTCCCTTAGTCCAGAAACTTTGCCTTTCTACTGTGATTTAATAGTTTAAAGGAGGGCTGATGAACTACAGACACGAATGCTATGGCCTAGAAAAGTTACTTTTGGCCGATGATGATTTCCTTCTCTACCTTTTTGGTGGGGACAATGCTGAAGCTTTACGTACGGACTTGAAATTGCGTTATGCAGCCGGTGAACGACTTATCACAACGCAAAATTGTCCAGACTTTTCACCTGTCAGGGGTTGCCCTGGGCATGAGAGAGAGTGTGTTGATGAGTAACCCGTATGACCTTTCAATGTATTCATTACTGGTTGTGATGGTCATTTTGGCCCTTGTTTCAACGTGGTATGCAAAAGACCACAAAATTAACTTTTATTTGTTCCTTCTCAGCATAGTTACTTTTGTTGCTTTATTGGCTGTCGGGCTTATCAACTGGTTCGTTGAAGGCTCAGTTTATGGTGCTTTAATAACAAGTGCAGGTATCATTTGTCTCAGTATGACCAGACTGAGACTGTTAGTTTATCGCTATAGCGTTAAGGCCAGTGTTAAAAGCATTGTATCTTCGGTTACTGATGGTAGAAGGGTGGTTTTCATTGCTCACGATAATTTAGACCTGAGAGAAGTCGTCTTATCCTTGTTCAGCCATCACCTACCAACACAATCACGCGTTGTACGTGGTCCTCTGGGTTTCGGAATGGATAATGATATTGATTTCATAAAACAACATAACCTTTCTGATCAGGGGTACCTGGTTATCTTCTTAAACCAGGAAGATTCATACTCATGGTTAAAGCTCATCGCAGATGGTGCACCAGAAAAGGCAGTTGCTTTTAATTTTCATTATATTCCAGATCTGGAGAGCAAACATGAAAACGAATGATGTGCATGGCGCAGCTGACGGCTTACCGGTGAACACGCTTGTCATTGACACAGCAACAGCACGTCGTTTTGAATGTGTAAAAGAGAGGGTACGTAGACTCGGGTTCAATAACATATCCGACCCTGAAATTATTGACGCAATCTTGTCTGAAATAACAACAGCTGATGCTGCTGGTATTATTATCGAGTACAAATTAAAAAATACCAAACCTCTGCTCTCGATAGATTAGGGCTTTACAGAGCATTTTTTTATGCTTTCATATTCATTAATGAAAAAAAGAGAACCTAAAAATTGAATATGATTTTCAAAGAAGAAATAGTCCTGGGTATCTACAGCTGGTTGCATATGACACCTGTCAGCATATTGGTCAGAAATATTACCAGTGATGGTGGCTCTTTTGCCATCGTTCGTTTGACGGTTGACAGCAGAGGAGTTCAGATGGGCCCAAAGGCCCAGGGCCAGCTCCTCTGTTCATTTAGTTTTAATGTTGATGAGACCTATGTGGCAGATACCGAGGAAGGCCCCCGGATTATGAAAGCCGAAATGATGAACGCGGTTATGCAGATTGTTCCTGACTACATTGAGCTTACGGATCGTCAAACCCATGCAATCAGGGAAGAAGTTTCCGTGTTTGACAGAGTTTGTGCAATGCGCCTTACCGGTGGTCACGGGAGCTCAAGGTCGCTGTGGGAGAACGATATCCTCCCACGCATGAAGAGCCATAGCCAATTACAGTGAGGCAGGACGATGGGTAAAGTTCACATTATCGGAAATATTACCTGGAAGAACTACGAAAGTGCATCGTTTAAAGCCTATGCCAGTATCGGGGCAATTTTAAGCCTTGGACTCATTACAGCGACGGTGCGTAACTATGAAATCCTGCAGATGACGGTTCCGTATTCATGGTATCTCTACTTTACGGCATTCTGGCTACTTTATCCGTCCTTCAGGGTCTCTTTCAGCGAACACGCCGGGCGACTGTTTATTTCGTGGGGATTTTTCGGGCTGAAGCTGATAACGATTAACCGGCCTGTCCCTGCTGGTTACTGGATCGTGTCGATGGAGAAAACACGATACCGGTTGATTCGGGTGTGTCAGGACGGACGCCGCCTGCCGCTATGGCTGACATTCAGAACTTTACCTGAATTCATTTAACGACTAACGTCCGCCCTCGGGAAACATGATCGGGAGATGAAATGAATACTGACTTCGCACATTACAATGAAGAGCAACTACGCAAACTCGATGAGCTGCACAGTTTACTCCAGGATAGCGAGATAGGATCAGCTTACCTTGCTTCGCTCCCGGAGCCACGAAGCATGGAGGAGTATCATCCCCCACAGGAAATTAAGGTGACTCACTCGGTGCCTGGCCTCGACACCCTAGTGGACATCTACCGGCAGCAGCGGGTTGATAAAGGCCTGGCGGAAAATGAACCTTATTCAACCAAAATCACCCGTAAATACCCCGGGTTTATTGTCGTCAATAATAATCATGACGAAGTGTTGGCGCTGGTAGGAGAAATCAACCGGCTACGGGATAAGTTTGCTGATGCGGTCAAAAGTATCACTCAATACAGGGACTCCCGGTCAGAAATTCTGCATCAGGTTTGCCCGTGGCTGGTGACCCTGCAGGTATCCCGTAACATCCGCATCGTGACTGAGAAAATTCGTACTCTCGGTTTTACCTGGCAAATTCCGGTCGTTCATAAATTCACCCGTCTGGAAACGGTTATTGATCGCTTACGCAGGGAACTAACGGCACTACAGCCTGATATCAGGCTGACAATACAGGATGTTAAGCGACTGAAGCAGGAGCGTAGTGAGGAAATCATGATGCTGTCGTTGCTCAATGAAGAGGTCAGTCATGAAGATGAGCAGTTGAGGAGGTTTCGCATCATCCGGGAAAGTAACTTTCCTGCTGTTAACGTCAATATCAGGTACACCAGTCCACATGATCCTGATGACGTGTCCGGACCGTACAAACTCAACTTCAGAGCCCCTTTACCGTTAATTTTGTTCAGTGAGCCGGGCCGTTTTAACCCGTTAAAAGATTACGAAAAAGGTGAAAGGCAGAAGCGCGGTAATGTTGATGAAAAATATCGTTCTGTCCTGCCCCGAATTGGGCTGGTGGAAGTGATTAAGGAGTCGGCATGAGCCGGATTTTAACCGGTATTTGTCATGCGGACCCGGCCAACAGGCTTTACGAGGTCGCGGTCAGTCGGGGAATATCGTTTGTGAACGCGAAGGAACGTTTCCGGGTTCAGATCAGTTTTAAAAATGCTATGACGCAACCGAGTGAAGACAGATTTCTGGCTGAGTTACTGACAGTTCATCATTTCCTCTCGGATCCCTCCATTCTGTGGCATATGGAGAAACAGGTTTATGCCAGCACCACCTTATGGGCCAGTACATCGGCCTGGCTGCCTGATATCTATCAGCGCAAAGCCAGTACGCCCGGCGTGGTAAAGATCATCCGGTATATGCATGCTCTGTTCCCGGGACTCAACACATCCGTGGAAACCAGTGAGCAGGGCTACGGGCAGGCTCTGACCAGTACGAGTCTTGAAGTCCCTTCCTGGCCTGCGATGCCACAGTTTGACTGCGAACTGGGTACAGTCCAGATCACGATGGGAGGGATGATTCGTTACACAGAAACCATGAGCAATAAAAATTGCAGAAACCCACTTGCACTGATGATGAAGAGTTTCAGGAAAGGGATGATCCCCGTAGATAAACTGCCAGAGAGCAAGACAGCAAGACTTTTACCACTCGATATGAATACCGCTGGTGAAGTTTTTTCTCACACCACCTGGCCGAGGTATCGCTATGTGTTTGTTCCCGGCGAGGGCGGCATTAAGAAACTGGTCAATGTGGTCAGGCTGAGATTAAAACCCCTGGAGGAATAATGAATTATGCAATTTTCATGGTCGTAACCGCACTGTGTGCGTATGGCCTTAATTTTTTGACAAGCAAAATCGGGGCCGGTGCGAACCAGAATAATCGGGGCGACGGCACGGATGGGATGGCCTTACGGTGTATCATTTCATTTATTCTGCTTCTCGTAGCTTTATTTTTGCCCATAAAACCGGCAGTGATTCATCTGGGGGTGGAATTTGCTGCACTGGTAAATTTCATTGCCTGTGTGGTTCTTTACACCCTGGCGGGTATCAAGGTAAAACGGAGATTGAAAAAACAACGGAAAGCCGAAAAGGCAGACCAGAAACGCTAACAAATTAAATCACTCTAATTTTCCTTCGTGAAACGCACCAGAAGCCATTCTGGAGCAAGATAAGGCATTTCTTCGTCTTCCTGCCGTACGGCCGCATAATGAAGGAACAGGGGCGTTTCACAATGACGGGAGAAATGAGTCTGCATCAATTCTGAAAGGCACAAAGTTTTGAGTTTCCTGACTGTGTTGTTCTGCCTGAAACTTTTCCCCACTCACAACCAGAGCGAACACAAGCGTAATAGCCATTCCTTTTACACTCCATCCGGAGGGACAATGAATAATAAACGAACCATTACTACTCGTGAGCAGATAAAAGTAAATGGAGAGATTAAAGAAAGAACAGCCACGCATATCGTCACAGGTGCACATGGGTACGAAACACTCTGCACAAGTGGTTATAATATCGACAGGAATGAGAAGGGTGAAATAATCCATAATTGCGAGAAGATAGCCGAAGATGAATTACCGGTTACCTGTCCAACGTGTCGTGTTGTCTGGTTTCATACCCATGAATTCAGTCTGACTGACTTTGACACATTATCTGATAGAGGTAATTTTGTATTGACCGATTTGAAGGAGATTAATATTTAACGACGGTTCATTAACCCCCACAGCACGTTAACACCTGACTGCCGGTATCTCAGGACTCTGGTTATATGTCGTCCAGATGATTGCGCATAAAGCTCACCATGGCTTTTTCACTGGCAAGGTATGCCCTGATATACCGGAAAACCATTTTCGGATCAGACCAGTTCCCCATCTCCGTAATTTTCTCCAGAGTGTATCCGTCCCTAAACAGTTCAATAGCCCCCCCGACTCGCACACTGTGCCCTGTCCACTTAATGTACCGGCCGGACTGCCGATTATCACCCACTTTACCGGCTATATCCCACAGGCGCGAAAATGCCTGGTTCAGTGAATTGGAGGACAGAATACCGACATCCTCTCGTGTGACCTGTGAGTCCTTCTGCAGCTGAGTGAGCAACGCCTGATTGAAGCCAGCCTTCAGGAGCATGTTATCTATAGATTTGCCTCTGGACAGCTTACTGCTGGTGGCCGGAAAATACCGGTTTGTATGGACGTTGACAGGTTGAAACAGGTAACGGTTCCCGAAGGTTTCTGTGTCCGTATACTCCACCGTTTCAATCAGTCGCCTGACGTGTCGGCTGCACTGTGGTGAAAGTTGAAACGTCAGGTTGCTCGACAGGCTTGTTTTGGTCCGCATCACATCCAGAAGGTAACAGGCGCTGTCATTTTGCCATTTGAGGTCACCGGTTTTAATCCTCCTGATTTCCACGTTGCGCAGCAGCGTTTCAAAACCAACCCAGATCATAGCCAGGTCACGGATATCCCTGACGTCGTCGCTCTTCTGGAGGGCCCGACGAAGTATATTGAGGTCTGCAACCATAAAAGGAAGCGCCTGGCCGGTAACCACTTTTTTCTCATTTTCCCGCGCCCGCCAGACCTGGACAAGCGCTTTAATAAGAACGTTGCGGAAGTCAGGGAATCCGAGACTCCCGTTAACGCTCGCAAGGCAAGCAATGAAATGAGAAATGGTCGCCATTTTGACGGAACCATTCAGCCCGTTGATATAACGTTCAACATCAACAGCAGCCACAGGGAAGGGCGTCAGGCCATTTTTGGCACACCATGACGACCAGACACGGGTGGTCCTTAACTGGCTTCTCGCAGTGTTGTAGCGGCGGAAACGTAACAGCTTAAGCGCATCCAGTGCGCTCATGTCATCGGGCCGGGATAGGGCTATCAGCTTCGTTCTATCTGTCATGGAAGATCTCATGTCTTTTAACAGCACTGGTTTTATAACCAGTATACTAACAGTATTTTTGTTCAAAGCCAGGAACAATAACAAAAAACCAGAAATGCCTGACTTGCCAGTCTGTCGGCATTCATTTATTGTTTTCGAAAGTATTGAGTGATTTAAATCTGCCCCGGAGCGCCGTTGTTGAAAAGCCCAAATGCTGAAAGCAACCTCAGAGAAGGTTATCTTCTGAAGTTCAGAAAATGCAGTACAACAGAAACCCTTGATAAAGTTTTTGAACGTATCCAGGATAAATTAAATGAGGAAGGTGGACCAATAAAAGAGATTATCAGTCTGAATGGGGCTTATGACCACCGCAGGGTTGAGATTTATATGAAAAAGATATATGACAAAATACCCGCCTCTGTGTGGAGTCTCATTCCTGATGATTTTTAAATAACTTCCAGTTAATCATGTTATTTCCGGTTTGAGTAAAGCGGTTGATGTAGAATATTTTATCTGCATTAAACGAGGAATCAACATGAAACGCAATGCACGAAAGTGGATCCCATTTGGTTTTGATAAAGACACAAATAAAATCGTTGATATTGCCAGTGTTGAAAATGGTCTTTCGTGCAACTGTATTTGCATCATCTGTGGCACCTCTCTCATAGCCAAACAAGGACAAAGTAAAAAATGGCATTTCAGCCACTCCACGGATGTTAAAGGCGTTTGCAGTGAACTGACCTTACAACATCTAAAAAAATACATTCAGATGAAGATACAGGAGAAAAAATTTCTGGCTCTTCCACACCTTTTGCACGGTAAGGAAAAAGGTGTTGTCACACTTAAAAACATCACTGCTGGTGGGATTGTATGCGGGCTGAATGCTGACCTTATCGGGCAGTGTAATGACACAACTATCGGGATATTCATCAATGATACAGCTGAGGACATCCAGCCTAATCCAGACCTGTTAGCCCAGACCGGCCAGCTGGCGCTGGTTGAGATAGACGCGGTTCGAATAGAAAGCATCGTCGCTCCATACCGGGAGAAGGGAGAAGGCATAAAGCTGATGGATGCAGTAGAAAAGTTACTTTTCGTTTCTGAGGAAGCGAAAAAATGGATCTACCATCCAATGATGAAAACGGTTAAGCCTGATGCCTTACACCAGTACAAGAGGGAGTTAACCAGCAGCGGTAATCAGCTTCTTGCGTTGATCCCACATGAACTGCCGATAAGCATGAATGTATTACCGTCGTCACCGTCTCTGCAGTGGCATCATTTAAGGTGCACCTTAAACCTTCTCTGTAGCTTAAGCCGCGCCGATATCCCTCCAGGAAGTAAGGCGTTTGACGAGTTGGTATATTTTATCCCACGCCTGCTTGAGGCTTCAGAATCTATCAATGTCCCGGCATACGAACGATGGTACGACTTTTTTTTACGTAAAAGAGGTGATGGTGAACTGAATGAGGCTGAACTGGCATTCATAGGGTTCATCGTCAAAATAATCAACTGGAATATGTCTATCCATCAACTGCCTGGTTTTGATGGTAAAAAGGCTTTCCATGACTGGTTTCTGATACATAACCCAAATAAGTCGCTTTAGAAGATGACTTCAACACAATACGATAAACAGTGAATGTTTATGGGTCACTTCATTGTAATGGGAAGACGAGAAGGTAAATCTAAGCATGTATGTTAAACCAAGCCTCGCTTTCCACCGACACAGTTTTTTCTGATTGTAGTTTTCCACAGGATAGATCCAATAACTGATCCATAGAGGATCCAGAGAGTACCAAAAAGATCCCGGATCGTCAGAAGCCTTGTGCCGCTTGGCTTAAAAGGGGATCGCTGTCTACTATATGCTAAATAATGTCTACTGTAATCTACAATATGTCTACTGAATGCTATATATTGTCTATTGTATGCTATAAAAATGTCTACTGTATGCTATCTTTTAACTGATTTATTCATACTTAGGACTTAAGGAAAATGTCTAGCAAAATCAATGAGTCATTCTTGCATGTTGAAGAGACAAACCAGAGTACTGGCGAAGTTATTATCCTTTCTTCCACATCAGAGACTAGTGTTCAGACGGTTCCGCTTATGCGTCTAGGTGTCTTTGTCCCGACATTAAAATCCACGAATAAAGCTATCGCTAAAAAACCTAATGTAGGATCCAACATTAATGCTTCAGACGACCTTAGGCATTTAGAGATAGCGAAATCAGAAGGCTTTGAGAGGATAACCATTTCCGGACCAAGGCTAGATATGGATACTGATTTCAAAGTCTGGACCGGGATCATCTCGGTTCTGACGGATAATGAGCTTGAATCGAATGATGATGGCACGATATCGATTCGATTCACTGAATTTGCTATGCGATGTGGTTTCTCACGTGGACGTCTTAAGGCTGAGTTTCGGGAGAAAATCAAGGATTCACTACGTAAGCTCATGTCAAATGTAGTCGAGTTCTCTAAGGATAGGGGAACCAACATTGAAGTGACAAAATTTGTTCAACTCATTGGTGAGTCCACTGTTGATATTGGCAATGACAAAGTCATCCTGACCCCATCAAAAACGCTGAAGGATCTGTATGTAGGGGAATACAAGATACTCCTGAAGTTAAGGGCCCTTAAAGCCCTCGCTCGTAAGGAATCGGCACAAGCTTTATACACGTTCATTGAGGCTCTTCCTCCTAATCCCATCCCCGTTAGTATTGAACGTTTTAGAAAACGATTGTCTCTGACTTCGAGACCGGCTCTTCAAAACTCTACAGTACGAAAGGCGCTTAAGCAGTTGGAAGATATCGGATATCTTGAATACCAAGAGCTTAAAGAAGGTAATAAGATCGCATTTCAGATCATCAAGAGAAATCCGTCTTTAAAGTAAACGGTTTGGGTACCGGCAAATGACCTCAGAAGGGAGATTGTCTACTGTAGTCGATGCCGGTGGAGGAGATCAGAAAGCTGGCCGCTGCAGGGAGAATGTCTACTATACTCGATGCTGGTGATGGGTATATGGGAGCCTTGGGTGGTAGACTTTGCTTGCTCTTGGTCATACTGGTTGCAACTAACCGGTGAAGAAACGGCCAGTTGCACACAGGTTACATTCACTTCTATCACATGCATTGTTGAACTAGGTTTTAATTGCTGATGTTCGTGAGTCTGCAAGCAACTCAATTGCAGGAAGGTCAAGGTTCTCTTGTTCTATCCGTATGCAGTCTGCGATAAATGAATCGGCATCGAAAGCTTCAGTCGGAAATTCCGTTGACACCATTGACGTACTTTTCGCCACCCCAAAACTTGCCAGTTCGATCGATGGAATATTGATCCAGCGCGGCCCGAATCGATATACCGCATAGAACATGATACGTGCCTTGAGGTAGGGAACACCGCTGCATAGCATCGCGTCATGGAACATTCGGTGTACGTCAGGCCAGGGTTGAGTACGTATGTCGCAAAAATGATCATGAACGATGGACGCGTTACGATAAGGCCCTTCGAGCGGTCCACCTATTAGGGACCAGAAAACACGCGGTATGGAAGCTCCGTCCACAATGGTGTCGATAGGGACGTTCCATTCTCGATCATTCATCGAGATGTACCCAAATGGTCGCTTCAGTTGCATACTACGGCCATCATCCAGCCATTCGGTTAGTGGTGGCAGGTTGGTGAAGTGCCCTGGGCCAATGACTATGTCGTCATCATATTCTAAGTCCCGTAACCACTGGGTCGCTGTCCATGGCAAATAAGCTGGACGCAAAATAGAATACAGATCATGCCTTCGAGTGATGGGACGAATGCGTACTTCAGCATTCTGTTTACGAGCAATATCGACAGTTACGGTTTTGCTTCCCCCCCCGCCAGCTTCAAGCATTCGACCGTCTCCCCACGCCAAAGCGACATGAAATACTCCTTTATCAGTACCAAAAAAAAGCAGGTCGCCAACTTCAGCATCATCAGCCATTGGCACCGGAGAACTGTTCCCATTATTGCTGAAGTGTTGATACAGACCTGCGGCCGTATTATCACGGGGAGGGTCCAGGTTTATGAGTGACAGGGCAAACTGAACAAAACCTGAACAATCATAAGCATCCGGTCCGTTTGCCCCCCAGATGTAGGGCTTACCGATTTCACTCTCGCATCGTTTAATCCACGTTTTTAGGTCCATTTAAGCTCCCACACTGGAATGTAGTCAGATAGTTAACCGCTAGACTTAGGACTCTTTGGGACTTTCAGCTGTTGAAGACGATCTCGAAGCAACCACCTGTGTGGTTTAGTGACAAAAACGGAAAAATAACAAAGCGCACACTGAGAAGTATAGACCAGTTGGTTATACGAAAGCTGGCCGCAACATGAGAGTTGTCTACTGTAGCCGACGTTGGTCGAGGTGAACCGGCAGCTGGCCGCAACAGGAGATTTGTCTACTGTAGTCGACGCTGGTGGAGGTGAACCGGCAGCTGGCCGCAACAGGAGAGTTGTCTACCGTAGTCAACGCTGGCGGAGGTGAACCGGCAGCAGGATGCTGCAGGAGAGATGCCGCAGCAGGGTGAATGTCTACTGTAGCCGACAAGGGGGACGGGGAACCGGGAGCGGCCGTAGCCGGGTAAATGTCTACTGTAGCCGATGCTGCTGGCGGTGAACCTGGAACTGGCCGCAGTCGACGAAATGTCTACTGTAGTCGACGTTGGAACCATGGAGCTGGTAGCGGGCCGCAGCAGGGTGAATGTTTACTGCAGTCGCCGCCGGTGGCGGGGAACCGGGAGCGGCCGCAGCAGGGTGAATGTTTACTGCAGTCGACGCCGGTGGCGGGGAACCGGGAGCGGCCGCAGCAGGGTGAATGTCTACTGTGGTCGACGCCGGTGGCGGGCCACAGCAGGATAAATGTCTACTGTGTTCGATGCCGGTGGTGGGGAACCGGGAGCGGCCGCAGCCGGGAAAATGTCTACTGTGGTCGACGCCGGTGGCGGGCCACAGCAGGGTAAATGTCTACTGTGGTCGATGCCGGTGGCGGCGTCCCGGGGAGCGTACCACAGCCGGGAAAATGTCTACTGTAGCCGACGCCAGTAGCGGGGAGCTGGCAGTTGGCCGCAGTCGGTGAAATGTCTACTGTGGTCGACGCGGGGACGGCGCTCCGGCAGCTGGTCGCAGTCGGCGAAATGTCTACTGTAGTCGACGCGGGGGGCGGCGCTCCGTCAGCTGGCCGCAGTCGGTAAAATGTCTACAGTAGTCGACGCGGGGGCGGCGCTTCGTCAGCTGGCCGCAGTCGGTAAAATGTCTACTGTAGTCGACGCGGGGACGGCGCTCCGGCAGCTGGCCGCAGTCGGTGAAACGTCTACTGTAGTCGACGCGGGGACAGCGCTCCGGCAGCTGGTCGCAGTCGGCGAAATGTCTACTGTGGTCGACGCGGGGGGCGGCGTCCCGGCAGCTGGCCGCAGCAGGGGAAAATGTCTACTGTAGTCGACGCCGGTGACGACGCCCCGGCAGCTGGCCGCAGCATGGGAAAATGTCTACTGCAGTCGACGCCGGTGACGACGCCCGGGCAGCTGGTCGCAGCAAGGGGAAATGTCTACTGTGGTCGACGCCGGTGGCGGCGTCCCGGCAGCTGGCCGCAGCATGGGAAAATGTCTACTGCAGTCGACGCCGGTGACGACGCCCGGGCAGCTGGTCGCAGCAAGGGGAAATGTCTACTGTGGTCGACGCCGGTGGCGGCGTCCCGGCAGCTGGCCGCAGCAGGGGAAAATGTCTACTGTAGTCGACGCGGTGATGACGCCCCGGCAGCTGGCCGCAGTCGGGGAAATGTCTACTGTAGTCGACGTGGTGATGACGCCCCGGCAGATGGCCGCAGCTGGGTAAATGTCTACTGTAGTCGACGCGGTGATGACGTCCCGGCAGCTGGCCGCAGCATGGGAAAATGTCTACTGTAGTCGACGCCGGTGACGACGCCCCGGCAGCTGGCCGCA
>NZ_JBEAIO010000042.1:0-171514 GCF_040065095.1 Klebsiella sp. CN_Kp091
CTTCCGGCTGGTAAACCGGCGGCTGCTGCGGCGCGTATTCAGGCTGATACACCGGTGGTTGCAGGTGAGCAGCCTCCGGTTGGTATGCCTGCCCTGCCCCCTGCTCCGCCCATGCCTGCGGCACAGCTGCAGCGGCGGAAGCGGCGCCGATCGGGTCGGCCACCGTATGGCCATTCAGCAGCGGATCGTAAGGGTCTAAATCGCCAGGACGTGCGGCGCTGGCGCCTGAGAACAGGACATCATCAGCGGCGACAGGCGCGCCGCTGGCGCTGTATTGTACGGCTTCCGCATCATCCATACGTTTACCGGAGAACAGCGCGGCATCGGTTTTACGCCCCATCGGGTTGGAGAACTTTTCCGCCAGACGCTTACGACTCGCTAGCGCGCTGCGTAAGATGCGGGCGCGACGCGATTCCCGCGGCTGCGCGTTATCGTCGTCTTCATCATCTTCATATTCATCATCTTCATATTCGCCTTCATCAACCCAGGTATCGTCCCGACGGGTACGATTACTGGCAAAGGTCAAAATAGAAAGGATGGCGCCGCCGAGTTTCTCGGCAATGCTGACCCATGACCAGCCGGTAAACAGCGTTAAACCTGCAGCCCAGATACAAAGCAAGGCGATAGTGCCGCCGCTGCTGTGCAGCAAGGGTTGTAAGGTGGTGCTAAGCAGGCTGCCAATGACGCCGCCGGAGGCAAAGTACCAGATATCGTCGGCATTGATTGCCGCCAGACCGCAGGAAGTGAGAATGAGCGCCAGCGCGCCGATCAGGCGCAGCGAAACGGCGAAGTAGTCGACATACTCGTCATTTTCCTGATGACGCCATGCAAACCAGCAGCCGCCGATGATAATCACGGGGATGGTGTACGCCATTACGCCAAAGATGAAAAATAGCGTGTCCGCCAGCCACGCTCCGGGCATGCCGCCCAGATTATGGATAGGCTCATGCCAGGCGGTCTGTGACCAACTGGGATCGGATGGATTAAAGCTCAGTAATGCCGCCATCAGCCAGATGGCAAAAAGAGAGCAAAGGATGAGTAACGCCTCAAGAACGCGGCGCCCGCTGCTTAGCTTCGTTAGTTTGACTTCTTTGTCTTCGGTGTATTCCTGGCTCAAGAAAGGCTCTCCAGGTATCAGGCAATTTCCTGCCTGCTGCTAAAACGGACAACAGCGCCGGGTCTCCCCGGCACTGTTGCTGTATGGATTAACAGGAGTGTAATCAAACTACGTCGATTTTGCACCTGTTCCGTGTTAGCGCGTCTTGATTACCAGACGATTACTCTGCTTGACTTCTTCCATAACCACGTAGGTACGGGTGTCGTTTACGCCCGGCAGGCGCAGCAGGGTTTCGCCCAGCAATTTACGATACGCTGACATGTCCGGTACGCGGGTTTTCAACAGATAGTCAAAATCACCGGATACCAGATGACACTCTTGAATTTCTTCAAGTTTTTGCACTGCGGCGTTAAATTGCTCAAACACATCCGGCGCACCACGATTCAGAGTAATCTCAACAAATACCAGAAGTGATGCATCCAGATAATGCGGGTTGAGCAGCGCCGTATAGCCCTGAATAAAACCCTGTCTTTCCAGTCGACGCACGCGCTCAAGGCATGGCGTCGGAGAAAGTCCCACCCGTTTGGAAAGCTCGACGTTGGAAATACGCCCGTCTTTTTGCAGTTCATTCAGAATGTTACGATCGATGCGGTCGAGATCTTTGCCAGGGCGTTTCTTGCTATCTACCATTATTATTGTCTCTCTGTATTCCTTCCCTACTCCTGTTCTGACTCTGCGCCTTCACTGCCAGAGCCCATCCCGTTATTACCCGTACGACGTTGAGTAACCCAGGGGTACGTGAGAAGTCCGTTGCCTGATGGCAGTCACCGACATCACGCATGGCGTCTGTCCACACCATGCGTAGATTTCGCTGACCCGGATAAAAATGGCATTTGCGTGCATGAACATTCGCCACACGCGAAACACTGCTTTTCTTCTTCCATGAATGTTTTCGCAAAAGCACAGGGGATTGTCAAAGCAAAACATCGATTTTTAGTACAAGATGCCAGATATTCATCATCAACCCCCTCTGAATCTCATGTTTTCATCTTATAATCAGGGCGCTAACAGTAGAATTAATTATATTTTCCGCTCGTTAAATCGCCAATCCATCGGCGGGTTCTATTGCACATATCGTTAACAAAATCGCTACGCTCTTTTTTTACGCCCGCAAATTCCCTACAATCCAGCCCAATGTATGCCAATAAAATATGGGGATCTCATGGGCACAGCCAAACACAGTAAACTGCTTATTCTAGGTTCTGGACCTGCAGGATATACCGCGGCGGTCTATGCTGCGCGCGCAAACCTGCAGCCGGTGCTGATCACCGGCATGGAAAAAGGCGGTCAGCTGACCACCACCACTGAAGTGGAAAACTGGCCAGGCGACCCAAACGATCTGACCGGTCCGCTGCTCATGGAACGCATGCACGAGCATGCCACCAAGTTCGAAACTGAAATTATTTTCGATCACATCAGCAGCGTCGATCTGCAGAACCGTCCGTTCCGCCTGGTCGGCGACAGCGGCGAGTACACCTGTGACGCGCTGATTATCGCAACCGGCGCTTCCGCCCGTTACCTGGGTCTGCCTTCTGAAGAGGCTTTCAAAGGCCGCGGCGTTTCTGCCTGCGCCACCTGCGACGGTTTCTTCTATCGTAACCAGAAAGTCGCGGTCATCGGCGGCGGCAACACGGCGGTTGAAGAAGCGCTGTATCTGTCCAACATCGCGGCCGAAGTGCATCTGATCCACCGTCGCGACTCCTTCCGTGCGGAAAAAATTCTGATCAAGCGCCTGATGGATAAAGTGGAAAGCGGCAATATCGTACTGCACACCGATCGCACCCTGGAAGAAGTTACCGGCGATCAGATGGGCGTCAGCGGCCTGCGTCTGCGCGATACCAAAAATAGCGACAACGTTGAAACCCTGGACGTCGCCGGTCTGTTTGTCGCCATTGGACACAGCCCGAACACCGCTATCTTTGAAGGTCAGTTAGCGCTGGAAAACGGTTATATCAAAGTGCAGTCCGGCATCCACGGTAACGCCACGCAAACCAGTATCCCCGGCGTGTTCGCGGCAGGCGACGTGATGGACCATATCTACCGTCAGGCGATTACCTCCGCCGGCACCGGCTGCATGGCGGCGCTGGACGCGGAACGCTACCTCGATGGTTTAGCTGACGCTTGCAAATAATCTTTACAAGTCAGTAACAAAGGTAAAGAAGGCGACGAAAAGTCGCCTTTATTTTTGCCGCGTTGTAACATTGCCGTGCCCAAAAATCTCATAACGACACCTGCTAAGCGCGCAATGAATAAAACCCGTCAACAAGAGTTAACCCGCTGGTTAAAAGAAAAAAGCATTATCTCCCGTCGCTGGTTGATGATTTCTCGCCTGCTGGGCGTCGTGAGCGGTCTGTTGATCGTCGCTCAGGCGTGGTTCCTGGCGCGTATCCTTCACCGAATGATTATGGAAAATATCCCGGCGACGGCGCTGCTGCTGCCATTTACCTTGCTGGCGCTGGTGCTGATCCTGCGCGCCTGGGTGGTATGGCTACGCGAACGCGTCGGCTTCCACGCCGGCCAGCATATCCGTTATGAAATTCGCCGCCAGGTGCTGGACCGCCTTCAGCAGGCGGGCCCGGCCTGGATTCAGGGAAAACCCGCCGGCAGTTGGGCGACGCTCATCCTCGAGCAAATCGACGATATGCATGATTACTACGCGCGCTATCTGCCGCAGATGACGCTGGCCGCCTGCGTGCCGCTGCTGATTGTTATCACTATCTTCCCCAGCAACTGGGCAGCCGCGCTAATTTTACTCGGCACCGCTCCGCTGATCCCGCTCTTTATGGCGCTGGTCGGGATGGGCGCCGCCGATGCCAACCGGCGCAATTTCCTTGCGCTCGGTCGCCTTAGCGGCCACTTCCTCGACCGCCTACGCGGCATGGAAACACTGCGCCTGTTCAACCGCGGCGAAGCGGAAATCAATAATATCCGCGACGCGTCGCAGGATTTCCGCCAGCGGACGATGGAAGTCCTGCGTCTGGCTTTTCTCTCCTCCGGCGTACTGGAGTTCTTTACCTCGCTCTCTATCGCGCTGGTGGCGGTCTATTTCGGTTTTTCCTACCTCGGCGAGCTCGACTTCGGCCACTACGGCGTCGGCGTCACGCTGATGTCAGGTTTTTTAACCCTGATACTGGCGCCGGAGTTTTTCCAGCCGCTGCGTGATTTAGGCACATTTTACCATGCTAAGGCTCAGGCCATTGGCGCAGCAGATAGCCTGAAGTCCTTTATGGAAACTCCGCTGGCGCAGGCCGAACGGGGCGAGAAAACGCTAAGCGATCATGAACTGATTCGCCTCGAAGCCCGCGATCTGATAGTCAAATCACCGGATGGCAAAACGCTGGCAGGCCCGCTTAGTTTTATCCTGAACGCCGGAGAACGTGTGGTACTGGTTGGCCAGAGCGGCTCTGGTAAAAGCTCGCTGCTGAATACGCTGACAGGCTTTCTTCCCTATGAAGGTTCGCTACAGGTTAACGGCGTGGAGTTGCGCGCTCTCGATGCTGAACGCTGGCGTCGGCTAATTAGCTGGGTCGGTCAGAACCCGCAGCTGCCCGCTGCCACTCTGCGTGAAAACGTGTTGCTGGCGTGGCCAGAAGCCACGGAAGCGCAACTGCAGCTAGCTCTGGATAAGGCCTGGGTCAGCGAGTTTATCTCCCAACTGCCACAAGGTATTAATACCCCGGTCGGCGATCAGGCTGCTGGCCTCTCTGTCGGCCAGGCTCAGCGCATTGCCGTAGCGCGCGCGCTGCTGGTGCCGTGCCGGCTTTTGCTGCTTGATGAACCAGCGGCCAGCCTTGACGCCCATAGCGAACAGCGCGTCATGCAGGCGCTGTCTCACGCCTCCACCCAGCAGACCACCCTGATGGTCACCCACCAACTGGCAGGACTCGCCGAGTGGGATGCTATCTGGGTAATGCAGGATGGTCAGATTGTCGAGCAAGGCGACTATGCGCAGCTTTCTGCCGCTGGAGGCGCGTTTGCCTCACTGTTAGCCCATCGCCAGGAGGAAATTTAAATGCGCGCACTGTTACCCTATCTGGCGCTATACAAACGCCACAAATGGCTGCTGACCCTCGGCGTGGTGCTGGCTATCGTTACGCTGCTGGCAAGTATCGGGCTGTTAACGCTTTCCGGTTGGTTCCTTTCCGCCTCGGCGGTCGTCGGCGTCGCCGGTATCTACAGTTTTAACTACATGCTGCCCGCCGCGGGCGTTCGCGGCGCAGCGATTATTCGTACTGCAGGCCGCTATTTTGAGCGTCTGGTAAGCCACGACGCGACTTTCCGGGTATTGCAGCACCTGCGCGTCGCCACGTTTAGCAAACTGCTGCCGCTCTCCCCCGCCGGGCTGGCGCGTTTTCGCCAGGGCGAGTTACTCAACCGCATCGTGGCTGATGTCGACACGCTGGATCACCTCTATCTACGCGTGATTTCGCCGCTGGTTGGCGCACTGGTGGTCATTCTGGTGGTAACCATCGGCTTAAGCGTACTCGATGTCACCCTGGCGCTCACGCTTGGCGGTATTATGCTGGCGACGCTACTCCTGCTGCCACCGCTGTTTTACCGTGCCGGTAAGCCGACCGGGGAGCATATCACCCAGCTTCGCGGGCAGTATCGCCAGCAACTCACCTCCTGGCTACAGGGGCAGGCCGAGTTGATGCTGTTTAATGCCAGCGATCGCTACCGCGAACAGATGGAAAAAACGGAACAGCGCTGGCAAGAAGCGCAGCGCCGTCAGGCTGAGCTTACCGCCCTGTCGCAGGCGCTGATGCTGTTGATTGGCGGCATCGCGGTGATCGCCATGCTGTGGATGGCATCTGACGGCGTTGGCGGTAATAGCCAGCCGGGCGCGCTCATCGCTCTCTTCGTTTTCTGCGCCTTGGCGGCATTTGAAGCGCTGGCGCCGGTCACCGGCGCCTTCCAGCATCTCGGCCAGGTCATCGCGTCCGCCCGCCGCATCACGCAGATTACCGAGCAGCAGCCCGAGGTGACGTTCAGCCAGCAGACACCGCAAAGCTTCTCCCAGGTAGCGCTTACCCTGAATGAGGTAACCTTCAGCTACCCGCAGCAATCGGCCCCGGCGCTGAAAGATATTTCGCTGCAGGTCGCGGCAGGCGAGCATATCGCCATTCTTGGCCGTACCGGCTGCGGTAAATCAACTCTGCTACAGCTATTGACCCGCGCCTGGGATCCGGCCAACGGTCAGATTCAACTAAATGGCCAGCCGCTTAGCGCACTGTCTGAAACGACCCTGCGCCAGGCGATGAGCGTCGTGCCGCAGCGGGTACATCTCTTCAGCGCGACGCTGCGCGATAATCTGCTGCTTGCCGCGCCGCAGGCCAGCGACGGCGAGCTTGCCAATATCCTGGAGCGCGTCGGCCTGGAGAAACTGCTGGAAGATAGCGGTCTGAATAGCTGGCTTGGTGAAGGCGGACGTCAGCTTTCCGGCGGCGAGCTACGTCGACTGGCCATCGCCCGCGCGCTATTGCACGATGCGCCGCTAATGCTGCTTGATGAGCCCACCGAAGGTCTGGATGCGACAACGGAAAGCCAGATCCTTGATTTACTAAGCGAAGTGATGCACGAAAAAACCGTACTGATGGTCACCCACCGCCTGCGTGGACTGGCGCGGTTTAATCAGATAATAGTCATGGACAACGGACAAATTATTGAGCAAGGTAGTCACGCAGAGCTGCTGGCGAAACAGGGCCGCTATTACCAGTTTAAGCAACGTCTGTAAGCTATTATTGTCAACAATTGCTGGTGCGTATTGAGGTCAAAAATGCGTCTGGTTCAGCTCTCTCGTGACTCTATCGCCTTCCCTTCCCCGGAAGGCGCCCTGCGTGAACCAAATGGCCTGCTGGCGCTGGGCGGCGATCTGAGCCCCGCTCGCCTGCTCATGGCCTATCAGCGCGGTATTTTTCCATGGTTTTCTCCCGGCGACCCTATTTTATGGTGGTCGCCCGACCCACGTGCCGTGCTGTGGCCGGAGCAATTCCACTTTAGCCGCAGCATGAAGCGCTTTCATCAACGCTCTCCCTATCGGGTGACGCTCAACCACGCCTTCGGCCAGGTTATCGAGGGCTGCGCCAGCCATCGTGATGAAGGAACCTGGATCACCCCCAGCATCGTGCAGGCCTATCACCAGTTACATGAACTTGGTCACGCTCATTCAATCGAGGTATGGGATGAAGACACGCTGGTCGGCGGCATGTATGGCGTGGCGCAGGGAGCGCTGTTTTGCGGCGAATCGATGTTTAGCCGGGCGGAAAATGCCTCCAAAACCGCGCTGATGATCTTCTGTCAGGCTTTTGCCCAGGATGGCGGCAGATTAATTGACTGCCAGGTTCTCAACGCGCATACCGCCTCTTTAGGGGCGATTGAAATCCCGCGCCGCGATTATCTCGATTACCTTTCCGTATTACGCACCTACCGCTTACCGGAGCGATTTTGGGTACCAAGGGTGCTATTTACCGGTAATGGATAAATGTTTTCAGCACATTTCTTAGCGTGGTGGTATAATTGCGCGGTAGAGTAGCTTCTGCCTGTTGCCCCGCCGCCGTTTGGGAATAATAAGAGTCAGATAACGCCCATCGTTCTGTCACTGCCCTTTACGTTTGCGCCTGTCATGTGGTTTCACCGCGTGTATTCCGGGCAATGCGCCAAAACTACTTCGGCGATTTATACCCGTCATGTTTTAAGCTACAGGCGCTGGCTGCGCGCAATTATTTATCGCCAGCCTGCGACGCGAACTGTTTTGGGTATACGTAAAACTTTACATACTTGCTGAACTTCGGCATTATCTTGCCGGTTCAAAACTACGGTAGTGATACCCCAGAGGACTAGATGGCCAAAGAAGACAATATTGAAATGCAGGGCACCGTACTTGAAACGTTGCCTAACACTATGTTCCGCGTAGAACTGGAAAACGGTCACGTGGTAACTGCGCATATTTCCGGTAAAATGCGTAAAAACTACATCCGCATTCTGACGGGCGACAAAGTGACTGTTGAGCTGACCCCGTACGACCTGAGCAAAGGCCGCATTGTCTTCCGTAGTCGCTAATTGTTTCCGCCGCTAAGGCGTCAGATGCTGAAGGCCGGGCTCATGCCCGGTCTTTTCATTTCCGCTTCCCGCGCTGATTTACTCTGTCATCTCTTTATCTATCGGCAGGGTATTATTTAGCGCTTCTTTCGGCACATGAGCGCTCAATTTGTCGATACCAATAAGCTCTGAAGCGAAGCCGGAATAAACCATTAAACCATAATCGGTAGTAATGGTTTTCTCAGTCATATAATTTTGCGACTGACTCGTGGTGGTAATTTTCTTTCCCTTCTCCGTTTTCACCAACATCCCAGCGCCTTTGATTAGCAAGGCACATTGCGGGATTTGCTCCTCTAACCGTTTTTCCTCGGGGATATCAATGGTGTATGTGCTCACATACTTACCTGATCCGGTGGGGAAAAACGCCTTATAGGTTGGCCCCCCGGCAGCCTTAACCAGATAGAAGGGATTTTCAGCGCCGCTAAACCGATAACTTCCTGTCATATCCGGACATTGCGCCTGAGCGGCAATGGAGAACAGCGCCAGCGAGGCGCAGAGCAAAAATTTGCCGGGTTTCATGGTTCATCCTTGTGATTTTATCCGTCCCGTCCCACGCTAATAAAAAAAGACCGGGCTGTCACCAGCCCGGTCTTTATCATTGAACAATTCAGAATTTATTTAATGCGCCGCTTCCGGTTTGTGCTTTTGCGCGCTGTGGAAGCCGTAGGTCAGCACGTTGTTGGCTTTATCCAACTCAACGGTGACCTGGCCGCCGTCCACCAGCGAACCAAACAGCAGCTCATTCGCCAACGGTTTCTTCAGGTTGTCCTGAATCACCCGCGCCATTGGACGCGCGCCCATTGCCCGGTCATATCCCTTCTCTGCCAGCCAGTCACGCGCTTCCTGGCTCACTTCCAGCGACACGCCTTTCTGATCCAGCTGTACCTGCAGCTCGACGATAAACTTATCGACCACCTGATGGATCACGGTCGTAGAGAGGTGATCGAACCAGATGATGTTGTCGAGACGGTTACGGAACTCCGGCGTAAAGATCTTTTTGATCTCTTCCATCGCATCGGTGCTGTTATCCTGCTGGATAAGACCAATCGATTTACGCTCGGTTTCACGCACCCCGGCGTTGGTGGTCATCACCAGCACCACGTTGCGGAAGTCCGCTTTACGGCCGTTGTTATCGGTCAGCGTACCGTTATCCATTACCTGCAGCAGGATATTGAAGACATCCGGATGCGCTTTTTCGATCTCATCAAGCAGCAGCACCGCGTGCGGATGTTTGATAACCGCATCGGTCAACAGCCCGCCCTGATCGAAACCAACGTATCCCGGAGGCGCGCCAATCAAGCGGCTAACGGTATGACGTTCCATATACTCGGACATATCAAAGCGCAGCAGCTCAATGCCCAGCGCTTTCGCCAGCTGCACGGTGACTTCGGTTTTCCCGACCCCGGTCGGCCCGGCAAACAGGAAAGACCCAACCGGCTTATGCTCATGTCCAAGCCCGGCACGCGCCATCTTGATAGCTTCAGTCAGCGCTTCAATCGCTTTATCCTGACCGAAGACCAACATTTTCAGACGGTCGCCAAGGTTTTTCAGCGTATCGCGATCGCTGCGGGAGACGCTCTTCTCCGGAATACGCGCAATGCGCGCAACCACAGATTCGATATCCGCCACATTGACCGTTTTCTTGCGCTTACTGACCGGCATCAGCCGCGCCCGCGCCCCCGCTTCGTCGATCACGTCAATCGCCTTATCCGGCAGATGACGATCGTTGATGTATTTCACCGCCAGCTCGACCGCCGCACGTACCGCTTTGGCGGTATAACGCACATCGTGGTGCGCTTCGTATTTCGGTTTCAGGCCGTTGATGATCTGCACCGTCTCTTCGACAGAAGGCTCGGTCACGTCGATTTTCTGGAAACGACGCGCCAGCGCGCGATCTTTTTCAAAAATGTTGCTGAACTCCTGGTAGGTCGTGGAGCCAATCACCCTGATCTTGCCGCCGGAAAGCAGCGGTTTAATCAGGTTAGCCGCATCAACCTGACCGCCGGAGGCCGCGCCTGCGCCGATGATAGTATGGATCTCATCGATAAACAGAATGCTATTGGTATCCTGCTCAAGCTGTTTCAGCAGCGCTTTAAAGCGTTTTTCAAAATCGCCGCGATATTTGGTGCCCGCCAGCAGCGAACCGATATCCAGCGAGTAAATGGTGCAATCCGCCATCACTTCCGGTACGTCGCCCTGGACGATACGCCAGGCGAGCCCTTCCGCAATCGCGGTCTTGCCGACGCCGGACTCACCCACCAGCAGCGGGTTGTTTTTACGGCGGCGACACAATACCTGAATAGCACGCTCCAGCTCTTTATCACGGCCGATCAGCGGATCGATGCCGCCCACGCGCGCAAGCTGGTTGAGATTGGTGGTGAAGTTTTCCATACGATCCTCCCCGCCTGCTTGCTCTTCGTTACCCGGCTGGCTCGCGTTATTTTCCGAAGGCTGGCTGGGCTCGTCTTTGCGCGTGCCGTGAGAGATGAAATTCACCACATCAAGGCGGCTGACTTCATGTTTACGCAGCAGATAGGCGGCCTGCGACTCCTGCTCGCTGAAAATCGCGACCAGGACGTTGGCGCCGGTGACTTCGCTGCGACCGGAGGATTGGACGTGAAAAACCGCACGCTGCAGCACGCGCTGAAAACTTAGCGTCGGCTGGGTGTCTCGCTCTTCTTCCGTAGCCGGAAGGACGGGAGTGGTCTGTTCGATGAAGGCTTCAAGTTCCTGACGCAAAGCGACCAGGTCCACGGAACAGGCTTCCAGCGCTTCGCGTGCCGAGGGGTTGCTGAGCAAAGCCAGCAACAAGTGCTCGACGGTCATAAATTCATGACGGTGCTCGCGCGCTCTGGCGAAAGCCATGTTTAAACTGAGTTCCAGTTCTTGATTGAGCATAGGCACCTCCCCCAATTTTCATGCCTGTAATCAGGCTTTCTCTAGCGTACACAGCAATGGATGCTCGTTCTCCTTGGCGTACTGGTTCACCATAGCGACTTTGGTTTCCGCAACTTCGGCGGTAAAAACGCCGCAAATCGCCTTACCTTCATAGTGAACCGTGAGCATCAGTTGCGTTGCACGTTCTACATCATAAGAAAAGAATTTTTGTAACACGTCAATAACAAACTCCATTGGAGTGTAGTCATCATTGACTAATATCACTTTATACATAGATGGTGGTTTAAGCGCATCACGAACTTCATCTTCTACCAGTTGATCGAAGTCCAGCCAATCTCTCTTACTCATCGTCAATGTTCGTCATCGGTTGCTGTTGCCAACAGGCCGCGGCCTGTCGATGATCTGAGGTTATGCACGTTACAAATCTACAATAGATCATAGATAACTATCATCTATTGCTTCCATCCGCGACGCCTGTCACATTCCCCAGCAATAGCGTTAACTGCTTCAAATTTTGACGCATTTTTCACCGCTCACCCTCGTCAATTGCTTGACGCATTTCCGTATTTCTCTAAATTGTACTGGCGAGAGTTGGCGAGCAATTGTACAACTCGTAACTCCCCTACCGGTTCATTCCATCTTACTTATAAAGATTTACGAAGGATGTCGAAGTATGGAAATGGGTACTGTTAAGTGGTTCAACAATGCCAAAGGGTTCGGTTTTATTTGCCCTGAGGGCGGCGGCGAAGACATTTTCGCCCATTACTCCACCATCCAGATGGATGGTTACAGAACGCTAAAAGCCGGGCAATCCGTTCGGTTTGATGTTCACCAGGGGCCGAAAGGCAATCACGCCAGCGTGATTGTTCCTGTGGAAGCAGAAACGGCTGCATAACTCTTTTGCTTCATTGTGTACATCCTGCTAATAAAATGCCAGTCCTTCTGACTGGCATTTTTATCTCCTTACTCACGCGCCAACGCATCAACCGGGTCTAATCGCGCGGCATTACGCGCCGGTAACCAGCCAAACAGCACTCCGGTTAACGTCGAACACAAAAATGCGGTCAACAGCGCCAGCGGCGAAAAACCGATTTCCCAACCGGGTAAGAACAGTTGCAAAATGAACGCGATCATCAACGACAAACTCACGCCGATGGCGCCGCCCACCAGACAAACCAGCACCGCTTCAATAAGAAACTGCTGCAGAACATCCCTGGCCCGGGCGCCAACCGCCATTCTGATGCCGATTTCACGGGTGCGCTCCGTGACTGACACCAGCATGATATTCATCACCCCAATCCCGCCGACGACCAGCGCGATCACCGCCACCAGGGTCAGGAACAGCTGTAAAGTATGTGTGGTCCTTTCCGCCGTTTTCAAGACACTGTCCATATTCCAGGTGAAAACATCTTTTTTGCCATGGCGGAGCTCCAGCAACCGCACCAGTTGCTGCTCAGCGGTGGCGCTATCGTAGCCCTCCTGCACGCGGACGGTTATCGAGTTAAGCCACGATTGCCCCATCACCCGCCCGGCCATCGTGGAATAGGGCAGCCAGACGCGGAGGATTTTGCTGCTGCCGAACATCGATTGTTTCTCATCGGCCACGCCGACAATCGTCGCCGGCATATTACCGACCAAAATCACCTCGCCAACCACTTTCGCCTTGTGGGGGAATAGCTGGCGACGGGCATTGCTATCCAGCACCACCACCTGCGCCCGGCTATTCAGCTGCAGCTCATTGAACGTATTTCCCTCGCTGAACGTCATGCCATAAACGTTGAAATATTGCGCGCCAACGCCTTCGGCGCTGGCGGCCACATCGATGTTATTAGCGCGCAGGCGCAGGCTTTTCGATACCGCCGGCGTCGCGGAGCTCACCCATGGTTGTTTTTGAATCGCCAGCAGATCGTCATATTTTAACGCCTGCTGATAACGCGGATCGTCATCGCCAAAATCTTTACCGGGATAAACATCAATGGTATTGGTGCCGATGGCGCGAATATCGGCTAAAACCAACTGTTTCGCGGCATCGCCGACGACCACGATAGAGACGACCGAAGCGATACCAATAATGATGCCAAGCATAGTTAACAGCGTGCGCATTTTATTCGCCGCCATCGCCCGCCAGGCCATCACCAGCGCCTCACGAAAACCACTGCTGAACTGACGCCAGATGGTAGGCTCCGCGCGGTCTTCGGCGCGAAGCACGCCGCCTTTTTCCAGCGACGACGGCGGTGGGTTACGCACAATTTCACCGTCGCGCAGTTCGATAATTCTTTCCGCCTGCGCCGCGACCTGCGGGTCGTGCGTGACGATAATCACCGTATGCCCTTGCGCCTTAAGCTGATGCAGGATGGCCATGACCTCTTCACCTGAGTGGCTATCCAGCGCCCCGGTCGGTTCATCGGCAAGGATCACCTCGCCGCCGTTCATCAGGGCGCGGGCGATACTCACGCGCTGCTGCTGCCCGCCGGATAGCTGCGACGGGAAGTATTCCGCCCGCTCGCCCAAACCTAATCGGGTGAGTAAATCCCGCGCCCGTTCAAGGCGAATCCGGCGCTCTTTGCCGGCATAGATAGCAGGTACCTCGACGTTTTGCGCCGCCGTCAGGTGCGATAACAGATGGTAACGCTGGAAAATAAAGCCAAAGTGCTCACGGCGTAGCCTGGCCAGTTCATCGCCGCTCAGATGCGACACATCGACCCCGGCAACCTGATAGGTACCGCTGGTGGGTTTATCAAGGCAGCCAAGGATGTTCATCAGCGTTGATTTGCCGGAACCTGAAGCCCCAACGATCGCCACCATTTCCCCGGCGGCAATACTGAGGGTGATGCCCTTTAGGACTTCAACTTCACCGTCGCCCGAGGGGTAACTGCGGCGAATATCACGCAGTTCGAGCAGCGCCGTCATTTTGACGCTCCGGGCGTGCTTTCGCTGATAATGACCTCATCGCCCTCTTCCAGCCCTTTCGCCACCGCCACATCGGTATCGTTACGCGCACCGATAACGATTTCACGCTCTTTCACTTCCCCGTTGCGCAGCAAGCGCACGTTGTAGCGGTTATCGCCGATGGCGTCGCCCAGCGCGCTGAGCGGAATAGTAATCACGTTTTTCACTTCCGCCAGCTGGATATGCACCTGCGCCGTCATTTCAAGACGCAGGATCCCCTGCGGGTTGGGAACTTCAAACCGCGCATAATAAAATATGGCGTCATTGACCTTTTCCGGCGTCGGCAGAATATCCTTCAGAGTACCTTCGTAACGGGTCAGAGGGTCGCCGAGTACCGTAAACCAGGCCTTTTGCCCCGGCTTAAGATGGATCACGTCCGCTTCCGAAACCTGCGCTTTGACCAGCATGGTACTGAGGTCCGCCAGCGTCAGGATGTTTGGCGCCTGCTGAGCGGCAATCACCGTCTGTCCCTGCAGGGTAGTGATTTGCGTCACTTCGCCGGACATCGGCGCCAGGATACGCGTATAGTCGAGGTTGGTTTTCGCGGTGTCGAGGGTCGCCTGGTTGCGTTTAATCTGCGCCTCGATGGTGCCGATTTGCGCTTCTTTCACCGCCACATCGGTGGCGGCGGTATCCAGATCCTGGCGTGAGACCAGTTGGCGCTGCGCCAACTGCTGCTGGCGCGCTAAGGTTACCTGCGCGAGCTTACGTTCGGCCTGCGCCTGTTTTAACTGAGCGCGCAGCTCCATGAGCGTCGCTTCGACTTCTTTAATCTGGTTTTCAGCCTGCTCCGGGTCGATAACTCCCAGCAGCTGGTCCTTCTGTACTTTATCGCCAATATTGACGCGCAGCGTCTTCAACTGGCCGCTGACCTGCGCGCCGACGTCGACTTTACGCAGCGCATCTAACTTGCCCGTCGCCAGTACGCTCTGCTGCAGATCGCCTTTACGCGCCACCAGCGTTTGATACTGCGGCAACGGCGCGTTCAGAACGCGCCATCCCCAAACGGCCGCAATAACCACCACCAGCGCCAACAGCCACCAGACTTTCCTGCGTTTTCCATTCAATGTCATAAAAAATTCCTGATCTATTCCCCGCAGCTCGGATGATGATTCTAACGGAAGCGGCGGCGAACAGAAGCCAGAATTTTAGCAATGCTTAATGTTTATTGATGTTGGGCTGCCGCGATGTCTTGCGGCGAGACATGGCACGGTTTTCGCGGCTGGGCTAATCAGCGCGCCCGCGCGCCAGCCACAACACCCGGGAAAACATCTTTTTCAGCAACGTCGGGACGGCGTCGATTCCCCGCCGTCCAGCCTCCATCGCGACCTCTATCGCCAGGTCGGGTTTCGATGAACGGTGAATGGCTTTGGTGATCACTCGGCGCATGTTCATCGGCATATTATCCGGGATCTGCGCCACCCGATGGTAAACATCATCGAACCCCTGACGATACATAAAGTGTTCCATGTCCATCGCCGGAAGCATGGTTAAGTGTACGCGTTCCAGTTCGTTATCATTGTTGAGTAGTCCGCGCACCGTAGCGGCGTACTTCTTTCCTGCCTCATCGCCGTCAACCAGCACATGCCATTCAATCCCCATCCGGCGGGCAAATTTAATCAGCGGCTTGAGCCCGGATTGGGCGAATTCAATCACCTTCACCCCTTCAGCGTCGAAATGATGCCCGCACTGGCGCGCCAGTTCGTTGATAACCCAGGTTTCCGTTTCGCCTTCCACCAGCAACCAGCAGCGGGCAAACAGCGATGACGCGCGGTTGAAGCGAATGTGAAACGCAATGCGACGGCTATCTTCCGCATTCATCCCGCCGGGACCGAGCCGCCACGCCGAGACGCGGGACGATTCACGCACCAGCCGACACACCTGCTCAACCGGCGTCAACGACAAAAGTTCGCCGGAATTGGTTGTAGTGACTCGCTGCAGCGGCAGGAGATTCAGTAAATGCCAGGCGACCGAAAGCATGATCGGATGCAACCGAGTTTCTGGATCTTCAATCAGCAGCAGCGGCCGCGCATCGCGATCGAGGCGGACGGTCCCTTTCGCCTGCAATAAAGTGGAGAACAACCCAAGTAAGATCACCCGATGACTGCGTCCGCCGGGTTTATCAATCATTCGGTTAATAATATCGAGATAGCGCCAGCTGCGTTGTTCATCATGAGAACGTCGGCGCATCAGGCGATTGCGGCTTTGCGCGCTGCTCTGCTCGGCGAAGTAATGTTCTAGCAGTTGCACCATCGCCGACAGCCCTTCGCGGATTTGCCCATCGGTGAGATTTTGCGGATGATTGACCAGTTCGCGGGAGAGAAAATCCAGCTGCCGGGCGGTAATCTCAATTTGCGGCGAATGCGGCACGGTTCCGTTGTGAATTCGGCGCATAAAGCGGGCGTCGCGCAGGCGCAATACCGGCATTAAGCGCACCAGATGGCGCGCCAGATCGTCGATATCTTGCATCTCCAGCGCCTCTCCCTGGCAGTTAATAAAACTACGCAGGGTCATCACGCTGCCGTCGTCCGCCAGCTCCCCCTCAAGGCGATAGAAAATGCGCTGATAGCCGTCATCACAGGGCACCCAGCAATCGCTAAGCGGTCGAAAACGGCGCACGCGATGGCGCCCGGGTTCATTTTCGCGGAAAGTTAAAATGATATGCAGATGATGCTCCCGCCCCTGAATATCACCGGGGGGAAACCAGAAGTCATCGCGTACGAAATGGTACAGGTCAAATTCAGGCGATAAAAGCAGCGTCAGAGCGTCCAGCAGGCTGGATTTACCCCATGCGTTTTCGCCGATTAGCACATTGTTTTGCTCGAGCATCAACGATAAACGGTTGATACCGCGAAATCCGACGATCTCTACACGCTCAAGATGCATATCCCCTCCGCCTGGCCCACATTCTCCTTCAGTAATCAGTAGTATAGCGAGGCGCAGACAACATGGCACCCCCTGCTTCCCGCACCGACAATTGAACTCAGAAGCAAATGAGTTTGTAAGGTATCAGCTCTTGATTTCATATAATTAATAAATTAATTCATCTTCGGTAGTAGTTTATTTTTCAGCGTTGTGTTCTACACTTGCATAAATCATGCATGGTGAAAGGAAAATCATCTCATTGCTCTAAGTCAAATTACATCAATTTATTTAACTAGTCCGAGGGTGGCGTTCGTCCCTAGAATAGCGACGCTTTATTTTTATCGTCATCCTTTGCGTCGATAAATAAAGACCGGCACGTCAAAACGTGTTCGTTTACATTATTATTTGAGGTGGTTATGTTCAGAAAATTAGCAGCAGAGTGCTTTGGCACATTCTGGCTTGTATTCGGCGGCTGCGGCAGCGCAGTGCTGGCAGCGGCTTTCCCGGAATTGGGAATTGGTTTTGCCGGCGTCGCCCTGGCCTTCGGTTTAACCGTATTAACCATGGCTTTTGCCGTGGGTCATATTTCCGGCGGGCACTTTAACCCAGCGGTCACTTTAGGCCTGTGGGCTGGCGGTCGTTTCCCGGCTAAAGACGTCATTGGTTATATTATCGCCCAGGTTGTTGGCGGTATTATTGCCGCCGCGGTGCTGTACGTCGTCGCCAGCGGTAAAGCCGGTTTCGACGCTGCCGCGAGCGGCTTCGCTTCAAACGGTTTCGGCGAACACTCTCCGGGTGGCTACTCCATGCTGTCCGCTATCGTTATCGAAATCGTGCTGACCTGCGGATTCCTGCTGGTTATTCACGGTGCGACCGATAAAAACGCCCCGGCGGGCTTTGCGCCGATCGCCATCGGCCTGGCGCTGACCCTCATTCACCTGATTAGCATTCCGGTCACCAACACCTCCGTAAACCCGGCGCGTAGCACCGCGGTCGCTATCTTCCAGGGCGGCTGGGCGCTGCAACAGCTGTGGCTGTTCTGGGTGATGCCAATCATCGGCGGTATCCTCGGCGGCGTGCTGTACCGCACCCTGCTCGAAAAACGCGACTAACCCTCGCAAGAAGCCCGGCGACGCCGGGCTTTTTCTTTTTGTCGACAGCTTTACTCGGCCTGGCGAATTGGGTAGTGTCAGTGGCGCTATTCTTATTTTGCAAGGACCTTGCCGTTCATGTTTTCGGGACTATTAATCATTCTGCTGCCGTTGATTGTCGGCTACCTTATTCCTCTGCGTCACCCTTCCGCACTGAAACTGATTACCCGGCTGCTTAGCTGGATTGTTTACGTTATCCTCTTTTTCATGGGGATTAGCCTTGCCTTCCTCGATAATCTCAGCAGCAATCTGTTATCAATACTGCATTACTCCGCGGTCAGCATTGTGGTTATTATTCTGTGCAATATTGCAGCACTGCTATGGCTGGATAAAAAAATGCCGTGGCGGGTCAAGCATCGTCCTGAAAAATTACCCTCGCGCCTGGCGATGGCTCTCGAGTCACTACAGCTGCTTGGCGTAGTGCTAATTGGTTTCCTGCTGGGATTAAGCGGCCTCTCTTTTTTACAGCATGCGACTGAAGCCAGCGAATATACTTTAATTTTCTTATTATTCCTCATCGGTATTCAGCTACGTAATAATGGAATGACTTTACGCCAAATTGTGCTTAATCGCCGCGGAATGATTGTCGCGGTGGTGGTCGCGGCCAGCTCATTATTTGGCGGAGTGATTAATGCCCTTATTCTTGGTCTGCCCATTAAAACCGGTCTGGCGATGGCATCCGGCTTCGGCTGGTACTCCCTTTCCGGGATCCTGATGACCGAATCCTACGGCCCGGTCATTGGCAGCGCGACATTCTTTAACGATCTGGCCCGCGAACTGCTGGCGATAATGTTAATCCCCGGCATGGTAATGCGCAGCCGCTCTACCGCGCTTGGGCTGTGCGGCGCAACCTCGATGGACTTTACTCTGCCGGTGCTACAACGCTCCGGTGGCGTGGAAATCGTGCCTGCAGCCATCGTCCACGGTTTTATCCTCAGCCTGCTGGTGCCGGTGCTGATGGCGTTCTTCTCAGCCTGATCCCCCTATGGCGGTAGGCTCCCTACCGCCAAAATTGCGCTAAATCAATCTCCCTTTAAGTTGTGTCAGAAATACCTTTTCTCCATACGGCGACAGGCATAACCTTAAACATGTATCTAAAATATAACTTTAAAAGGTGTGATCATGTTTTGTGTGCAATGTGAACAAACTATCCGTACGCCGGCAGGAAATGGCTGTTCTTACGCGCAGGGTATGTGCGGTAAAACCGCTGAAACCTCCGATTTACAGGATCTGCTGATTGCTTCGCTGCAGGGCCTATCCGCATGGGCCGTTAAGGCACGTGAATACGGCATCATCGATCATGAGGTGGATAATTTCGCCCCGCGGGCGTTCTTCTCTACTCTAACCAACGTGAACTTCGACTCGCCGCGTATCGTCGGCTACGCCCGTCAGGCCATCGCGATGCGCGAGGCGCTGAAAGCGCAATGCCTGAATATTGATGCCAAGGCTTCGGTCGACAGCCCGGTAGCCGATCTGCAGCTGGTTAGCGATGATCTGGGCGAGCTGCAACGTCAGGCGGCGGACTATACGCCAAATAAAGACAAGGCCGCGATCGGTGAGAATATCCTCGGCCTGCGCCTGCTGTGCCTGTACGGCCTGAAAGGCGCCGCGGCCTATATGGAACACGCGCACGTGCTCGGTCAGTACGACAACGACATTTACGCCCAGTACCATAAAATCATGGCGTGGCTGGGTACCTGGCCTGCCGATATGAACGCTCTGCTGGAATGTTCGATGGAAATCGGCCAGATGAACTTCAAAGTGATGAGCATCCTCGACGCCGGTGAAACCACGAAATATGGCCACCCGACGCCGACCCAGGTCAACGTTAAAGCGACCGAAGGTAAGTGCATCCTGATCTCCGGGCACGATCTGAAAGATCTGTATAACCTGTTAGAGCAGACTGAAGGCACCGGCGTTAACGTCTATACCCACGGTGAAATGTTACCGGCTCACGGTTACCCGGAGCTGCGTAAGTTTAAACATCTGATCGGTAACTACGGCAGCGGTTGGCAAAACCAGCAGGTTGAATTCGCCCGCTTCCCGGGGCCCATCGTGATGACCTCGAACTGCATCATCGACCCAACCGTCGGCGCCTACGACGACCGCATCTGGACTCGCAGCATCGTCGGCTGGCCGGGCGTCAATCATCTGGAAGGCGAAGATTTCTCCCCGGTTATCACCCAGGCGCAGCAAATGGCCGGCTTCCCGTATAGCGAAATCCCGCATCTGATCACCGTTGGTTTCGGCCGCCAGACGCTGCTCGGCGCGGCGGATACGCTGATTGATCTGGTCAGCCGTGAAAAACTGCGCCACATCTTCCTCGTCGGCGGCTGCGACGGCGCGCGCGGCGAACGTAACTACTTCACTGATTTCGCTACCAGCGTACCGGACGACTGCCTGATTTTGACTCTCGCATGCGGTAAATACCGCTTCAATAAACTGGATTTCGGCGATATCGAAGGCCTGCCGCGTCTGGTCGACGCCGGTCAGTGTAACGATGCCTACTCGGCGATTATTCTCGCAGTAACGCTGGCGGAAAAACTGGGCTGTGGCGTAAACGATCTGCCGCTGTCGTTGGTGCTCTCCTGGTTCGAACAAAAAGCCATCGTCATCCTGCTGACGCTGCTGTCGCTCGGGGTGAAAAACATCGTCACCGGCCCGACCGCGCCTGGCTTCTTCACGCCGGACCTGCTGGCTGTCCTCAACGAGAAGTTCGGTCTGCGTTCCGTCACTACCGTAGAACAAGATATGCAGCAGTTGCTGAGCGCATAAGGAGTCACCGCATGACAATGCCAACTCAACAGTGCCCGTGGCGAATGCAGGTTCATCATATTCAGCAGGAAACGCCGGACGTATGGACGATTTCGTTGCTGTGCCACGACTACTATCCCTATCGCGCCGGGCAGTACGCGCTGGTTAGCGTGCGCCATTCGGCGGATACGCTGCGCGCCTACACGCTCTCCTCAACGCCGGGGGTCAGTGAGTACATTACGCTGACCGTTCGTCGTATTGACGATGGCGCAGGCTCACAGTGGTTAACCCGCGATGTAAAACGCGGCGACTATATCTGGCTGTCGGATGCGATGGGCGAGTTTACCTGCGAAGATAAAACAAGCGATCGTTTTCTGATGCTGGCCGCAGGCTGCGGCGTGACGCCTATTATGTCGATGCGCCGCTGGTTGGCGAAGTACCGCCCGCAGGCGGATGTGCAGGTTATCTTTAACGTGCGTTCGCCGAAGGATGTCATTTTCGCCGAAGAGTGGCGTCAATACCCGGTAACGCTGGTGGCGGAAAACGACGCGACGCCGGGCTTTATCGCCGGGCGCCTCACCCGCGAGCTGTTGCAAAGCGTGCCGGATCTCTCCAGCCGTACCGTGATGACCTGCGGCCCGGCGCCTTATATGGAGATGGTGGAACAAGAAGTGACGGCGCTTGGCGTGACGCGTTTCTTTAAAGAGAAGTTCTTTACCCCGGTGGCGGAAGCCGCTACCGACGGATTGAAATTCACCAAGCTGCAGCCGGCGAAAACGTTCTACGCGCCGGTCGGCACCACGTTGCTGGACGCGCTGGAGAGCAATAAGGTACCGGTGACCGTCGCCTGCCGCGCTGGCGTCTGTGGCTGCTGCAAAACCAAAGTGGTTGCCGGCGAATACAGCGTAACCAGCACCATGACGCTGACCGATGCGGAAATCGCCGACGGCTACGTGCTGGCCTGCTCCTGCCACCCGCAGAGCGATCTGGTTCTCGCCTGAGGTCAAAATCCCCGGTGGCGCTACGGTACATACCGCTTACCGGGGCTACAGGACCGTAGGGCGGGTTGGGGGAATAAATGCCGCAATCCGGCACTTTTTTACCGCCAGACCGACTGACCGGCCAACGAATAACGACCTGCCCCTAATAGCGCAATCGCCAGCGCGCCGATAAAGAAATAGACCAGGCTTTCAATCGCCCATGCGCCGACGGCATCCAGCGCGAATGTCTTACCAGTCCCAACCATCAGCCAGGCCACCACCATGGTAAACGCCAGCACCAGCGCCGCCGGGCGCGTCAATACGCCAAGAATAAGCAAACAAGGCGCGACGACTTCCCCCACCAGCACGCCGTAGGCAATAAATCCCGGCAGCCCTTTCGCGACCAGCATACCGCTGATGCCATCCACACCGTCGATTAGCTTATGCAGACCGTGAAATAACATTAAGCCGCCAACGGCAAGTCGTAACAAGAGTTTACCGGCGTCTTCATGCGATAGCGTTTTATTTACTGTATTTAACAATCCCTTAACCATTTGATGTTCTTCCTGTTTTACACCCTGTGTGCTCCCAGAGTATGCGCAATATTCCATCAATAAAACCAGCGAAAAATAAGGGGCAATCGGCAACACAACCTGCAGTTTCATCTAAGCTTGATAGCGTTATCACAAAAAGGAGATGGAAAACCATGAAACAGACCGTGGCGTCATACATTGCAAAAACGCTTGAACAAGCGGGCGTGAAACGTATTTGGGGAGTGACCGGGGATTCCCTCAACGGCTTGAGCGACAGTTTAAACCGCATGGGTACCATCGAATGGATGCCGACCCGCCATGAAGAGGTTGCCGCCTTTGCCGCCGGCGCGGAAGCACAGCTCACCGGCGAACTGGCGGTGTGCGCCGGTTCCTGCGGGCCTGGCAACCTTCATCTGATTAACGGTCTGTTTGATTGCCATCGTAACCACGTACCGGTGCTGGCCATTGCGGCCCATATTCCGTCGAGCGAAATCGGTAGCGGCTATTTCCAGGAAACGCATCCGCAGGAGCTGTTCCGCGAATGTAGCCACTACTGCGAGCTGGTCTCCACTCCTGAGCAAATTCCGCAGGTGCTGGCTATCGCCATGCGTAAGGCGGTGATTAACCGCGGCGTGTCGGTGGTGGTCCTGCCCGGCGACGTGGCGCTAAAACCGGCTCCGGAAAGCGCCAGCAGCCACTGGTATCATGCCCCGCTTCCCACGGTCACTCCGGCGGACGAAGAGCTGCACAAGCTGGCGCAGCTTATCCGCTACTCGAGTAATATTGCCCTGATGTGCGGCAGCGGCTGTGCCGGCGCGCACCAGGAGCTGGTGGATTTTGCGGCGAAAATTAAGGCCCCTATCGTCCATGCCCTGCGCGGGAAAGAGCACGTCGAATACGACAATCCTTACGATGTTGGCATGACCGGGCTTATCGGCTTCTCTTCCGGTTTCCATACCATGATGAACGCCGACACGCTGATCCTGCTCGGCACCCAGTTCCCCTATCGCGCGTTCTATCCCACCGACGCCAAAATTATCCAGATCGACATCAACCCCGGTAGCATCGGCGCGCACAGTAAGGTGGATATGGCGCTGGTGGGCGATATCAAATCGACCCTGAAAGCGCTGCTGCCGCTGCTGGAAGAGAAAACCGATCGCCGCTTCCTCGATAAAGCGCTGGAGGATTATCGCGAAGCGCGTAAAGGGCTTGACGATCTCGCCAAACCCAGCGAAAAAGCGCTCCATCCCCAGTATCTGGCGCAGCAGATTAGCCGCTTTGCCGACGACGACGCGATCTTTACCTGCGACGTCGGTACCCCCACCGTCTGGGCGGCGCGCTATCTGAAAATGAACGGCAAACGCCGCCTGCTGGGTTCGTTTAACCACGGCTCGATGGCCAACGCCATGCCGCAGGCTATTGGCGCCAAAGCGACCGCACCGAATCGCCAGGTCATCGCGATGTGCGGCGATGGCGGTTTCAGCATGCTAATGGGGGATTTTTTATCGCTGGCGCAGATGAAGCTGCCGGTGAAAATCGTCATTTTTAATAACAGCATTCTCGGCTTCGTGGCGATGGAGATGAAAGCCGGCGGCTATCTGACCGACGGTACCGAACTGCACGACACCAACTTCGCCCGCATTGCCGAAGCCTGCGGGATCAAAGGGATACGCGTCGAGAAAGCCTCGGAGGTTGATGAGGCGCTGCAAACGGCCTTTAGCACCGACGGCCCGGTGTTAGTCGATGTGGTGGTAGCCAAGGAAGAGCTGGCGATCCCGCCGCAAATTAAGCTGGAGCAGGCCAAAGGATTTAGCCTGTATATGCTGCGGGCGATTATCAGCGGACGCGGCGATGAAGTGATCGAACTGGCGAAAACTAACTGGCTCAGGTAAAACAATGCTATCACCCTGAATCAGAACAAGGATATGCCGTGATAGATCTTCGCAGTGATACCGTAACTCGCCCCGGGCGCGCCATGCTGGAGGCCATGATGGCCGCCCCGGTCGGGGACGATGTGTATGGCGACGACCCGACCGTCAATGAACTCCAGCGCTATGCCGCTGAGCTCGCAGGTAAAGAGGCGGCGCTGTTTCTGCCTACCGGCACCCAGGCCAACCTCGTTGGCCTGCTTAGCCACTGTCAGCGCGGCGAAGAGTACATCGTCGGCCAGGGCGCGCATAACTATCTGTATGAAGCCGGCGGCGCAGCGGTGCTGGGCAGTATTCAGCCGCAGCCGATCGATGCCGCGGCGGACGGTTCGCTGCCGCTGGATAAAGTCGCGGCCAAAATTAAGCCCGACGATATCCATTTCGCCCCCACCCGCCTGTTAAGTCTGGAGAATACGCACAACGGTAAGGTGTTGCCGCGGGGCTATCTGCAAGAGGCCTGGGCGTTCACCCGCCAGCGTAATCTGGCGCTACACGTCGATGGCGCGCGTATCTTCAACGCCGTTGTAGCGTACGGCTGCGAGCTGCGCGATATCGCGCAATACTGTGATTCGTTCACCATCTGCCTGTCAAAAGGGCTCGGCGCGCCGGTCGGTTCTCTGCTGCTGGGCAGCGAAGCGTACATCCGACGCGCCATTCGCTGGCGTAAAATGGTCGGCGGCGGGATGCGTCAGGCTGGCATTCTGGCCGCCGCCGGTCTGTACGCTCTGCGAAATAACGTTACCCGTCTGCAGGAAGATCACGACAACGCCGCGTGGATGGCGGAACAGCTACGCGCCGTCGGCGCTGACGTGATGCGCCACGACACCAACATGCTGTTCGTGCGCGTCGGTGAGGAGCAGGCGCGCGCCCTCGGCGAATTCATGCAGGCTCGCGGCGTGTTGATCAACGCCTCGCCAGTCGTGCGTCTGGTCATGCATCTCGATGTTAACCGCCAGCAGTTGACGGAAGTGGTCGGTCACTGGCAAGCCTTTTTACAACGCTAAGGAGTCAGGCGTGTCGCAATCTATTCTGGTGCTCGGCGCCAGCGGCTATATTGGCCAGCATCTGGTGCGCGAATTAAGCGCACGAGGTTATCCGGTGTTGGCGGCGGCACGCCATATCGACAGGCTGCAGAAGCTCGATCTTCCCGGCGTCACCTGCCACGCTATCGACCTCAATCAGCCGCAGGATCTCCCTGCTCTGCTTCGCGGGGTTGATACCCTTTACTACCTGGTGCATGGCATGGGCGAAGGCGGCGATTTCATCGCCCATGAACGCCGCGTCGCCGTTAACGTGCGAGATGCCTTGCGTCAGACGCCGGTGCGCCAGGTCATCTTTCTCAGCTCGCTGCAGGCGCCAGCCCAGGAGCAGTCCGACCATCTGCGCGCCCGCCAGGTGACGGCCGATGTCCTACGCGAGTCAGGGATCCCCGTTACCGAGTTACGGGCGGGTATCATCGTCGGCGCCGGATCCGCCGCTTTTGAAGTGATGCGCGACATGGTTTACAACCTGCCGGTGCTTACGCCGCCGCGCTGGGTACGATCGCGCACCACGCCCATCGCGCTGGAAAACCTGCTCTACTATCTGGTGGAGTTACTTAACCATCCGGCTCGCGAGCACCGCGTCTTCGAGGCTGCCGGTCCGGATGTCCTGAGCTATCAGCAGCAGTTCACCCATTTTATGGCGGTCAGCGGCAAGCATCGCCTGTTGATCCCTATCCCCTTTCCGACCCGCTGGATTTCGGTGTGGTTCCTGAACGTTATCACCTCGGTCCCCCCCACCATCGCTAAAGCGCTGATTCAGGGGCTAAAACACGATCTGATCGCCGACGATCGTTCGCTACGCGCGCTGATCCCGCAAACGTTGATTCCCTTCGATCAGGCGGTGCGTCGTACCCTGAAAGAGGAAGAACAGCTGGTGAACTCCAGCGACTGGGGCTACGACGCTCAGGCTTTCGCCCGCTGGCGGCCGGAGTATGGCTACTACCCAAAGCAGGCAGGCTGCACCGTCAGCACCCAGGCGAGCCGTAAGGCACTGTGGCAGGTGGTGAACCAAATCGGCGGCAAAGAGGGCTACTTCTTCGGCAATATCCTGTGGAAAATCCGCGGCGCTATGGACCTACTGGTCGGCCACCGCCTGGCCAAGGGGCGACCGCAGCATGATTATCTGCAAACCGGCGATACGGTAGATAGCTGGAAGGTGATTATTGTGGAAGAAGAACAACAGTTAACCCTATTGTTTGGCATGAAAGCTCCCGGTCTGGGTCGTTTAAGCTTTACTATTAGCGATAAAGGCGACCATCGCGAACTCGACGTTCGCGCCTGGTGGCATCCACACGGCATGCCCGGCCTGTTCTACTGGCTACTGATGATCCCGGCGCATCTGTTTATTTTTCGCGGCATGGCGCGACGCATCGCCCGCCAGGCCGAGCAAATCACAGGCAAAAACGAAGATTAAGCGTTATTCTTTCATGATTCTCATTGCATACTCGGGAGAATCACGGAAAAATGCGCACGAAATTCTTTTCTGGGACAGTAGATTGATATGAAGGTACTGGTTACCGGTGCGACCAGCGGATTAGGCCGTAATGCGGTGGAATATCTGCGCAACAAGGGCATCAGCGTGCGAGCGACCGGGCGCAACGAAGCGATGGGTAAGCTTCTGAGCAAAATGGGCGCGGAATTTATTCCCGCTGATCTAACCGAACTGGTCTCTTCGCAGGCTAAAGTGATGCTCGCCGGTATTGATACGCTTTGGCACTGTTCCAGCTTTACCTCGCCGTGGGGTACCCAGCAAGCCTTCGATTTAGCCAACGTTCGTGCGACTCGTCGTCTTGGCGAATGGTCCGTTGCCTGGGGCGTACGCAATTTCGTCCATATTTCATCGCCTTCGCTCTATTTCGATTATCACCACCATCGCGATATTCAGGAAGATTTCCGCCCGCACCGCTTCGCCAATGAGTTCGCCCGCAGCAAGGCGGCCAGCGAAGAGGTTATCAACCTGCTGGCGCAGGCGAACCCGCATACCCGCTTTACGATATTGCGCCCGCAAAGCTTGTTCGGGCCGCATGATAAAGTCTTTATTCCGCGCATGGTGCAGATGATGCGTCACTACGGCAGCGTGCTCTTGCCGCGCGGCGGTAACGCGCTGGTGGACATGACTTACTACGAAAACGCGGTGCATGCGATGTGGCTTGCCAGTCAGCCGCAGTGCGACCACTTACCTTCCGCGCGGGCGTGGAATATCAGCAACGGCGAGCCGCGGACGCTGCGCAGCATTGTGCAGAAGCTCATCGACGAGCTGGGCATCAAGTGCCGAATCCGCTCGGTGCCCTATCCGATGTTGGATATTATTGCCCGCAGCATGGAGCATTTCGGTAATAAATCGGCAAAAGAACCGGCTTTCACCCATTACGGCGTTTCGAAGCTCAATTTCGACTTTACCCTCGATATCTCCCGCGCTCAGCAGGAACTTGGCTATCAGCCGATCGTTACCCTGGATGAGGGGGTTATCCGTACCGCCGCGTGGTTAAAGGACCACGGCAAACTGCACGATTAAAACCGACGCTTACGGCAGCAAACCATCCTGTTTGCTGCCAAAGGTTTACCCTTGCCCATATTTTTCCAGCAACGCCTCGGCGATGGCCTGCGTTTGCGCATCGGCCACGCCGTCCCAGCGTGCCGGCCTGAAGTGCATCTGGAAGGCCATAATCACCCGTTTTTGCTGCGCCGGGGTCATCTCCGGGGTGACCTGATAGCCGTAGCGCGACAGCAGGTCTAACAATTCTCCGCTATCAACCGGCTGCCAGCTTGGACGCCCTTGCAGATAAAAGGCGACACGTGAATCATCAGGCCAGGCGCCAATCCCCTGCTGCGCCAGCGCCCGCCACGGGAACAGCGGGCCAGGGTCATCCTTGCGCTGCGGCGCGATATCGGCATGAGCGACGACGTTTTGCGGCTGAATGTGATAGCGGGCAATGATATCTTTCGCCAGCGGGATAAGCGCTTCAATTTGCGCTGGATTAAATGGGGTAAAACGTTTTATATCGCCATTTTTTTGCCAGCCGCGATTTTCCAGCTCAATACCGATCGAGGTATCATTGATGCGCGTGCTGCCGCGCCAGAAGCTGATGCCGGCATGCCAGGCTAAATCTTCCTCCGGCACCAGTTGCCAGATACGCGGTTTACCGTGGTGCAGCGGCGGCTGCTCGGGAATTAAATAGTGTGAACTGACCTCTTTGTCGGTCAGGGTCGCCAGCGAGACATCAAAGTTATCGGCGGTATAGTGAATGACCAGGACTTTAATACGCGGATAGGCCGCCTGTGCCGGATGGCGGGTATCCAACTGATAACCCTGTTTGTCGACAATACCCTGCTCCTGCGCACAGCCTGCCAGTAGCAAAGCGGCAAGCGCAAGCTGGAGAATACGCTTTCCTAATAAGACCATCGATTACGCCCTTCCTGCTTAGCTTTATACAGCGCAGCATCCGCCTGCGCGATCAACTCTGAAGGTGGAGTGCTTCCATCTGAGGCAACAATTCCCATACTGACCGTCACCAGCGGCCCGGCATCGGATTTGGCATGCGGCAGCGCCGCTTCGCGAATCTTCTGTTGGATCCGCTGCGCCACCGCCGTAGCGTTATCTAATGATTGCAGCGGCAGAACAATCACAAACTCCTCGCCGCCATAGCGCGCCACCATATCATCCTGCGCGCGCACCGACATTTTCAATACCGAGGCGATACAGGAAAGGCAATAATCTCCCGCCTGGTGCCCGTAGTGATCGTTATAACGTTTAAAGAAATCGACATCGAGAATAATAAGCGCCAGCGGCTCTTTACCTTCCCACGCCTGAGCTAAAAAATTGTCCAACGCCCGGCGGTTCGCGGTCGCCGTCAACGCATCCTGATTCGCCATGTTTTCCAGCCGGTTAATCAGCTGAATATTCTCCTGATGGGTGTTCCAGGCCTCGTCATACCAGCGCTGCAAGATCTGACGGCCGTATACCATAATAGCGGTACATATTCCCCAAAGGATTAAAAAACGTAAATCGACGCCGTGATGTATTTGCACCCCTGCAAGCAACGAGGTAACCCATAAAGGAACAAGATAAGCCGCAATGCCCACCGGGAAATAATAGAGCGCGGCAAGACCGGTGGTCATTAAAATAACCAGCAGCGGCCACGCGAACGGCAATGACCAGAAAATGATGAAGCAGTAACTACTCATCGACCAACATAAACTGAGGATCAACAAGATAGCGGAAATCACTTTTGTAGCATAGGTACCACTTAATATCCGCCCGGAGATAACCATCAGGCAAAGCGCCAGCGAGAAAACAATAATGGCCCCAAGCGCCATCTCCAGATAAGGAATAATATAATGGTTAGACAACCTTTGGTGATCGAACTCGGTGAACAGAACGTTGCGGAAGATGACCATCAAGGCAAAGGAGATATTGACGAACGCCAGCCACGGCATGCTGCGCGACAGCGCGTGCTTTTGTACATTTTCGCGATTGGCCCACAGCATCGTTCGATTTTCGCGCGGATCCAGCCGTTGTTCTGTCGGCATAGCTACTCCTTTTTCAGCTTCCGGACAATGCGTTAAGCTGCCTGCGGTGACTTTTCTATATGATAAACCATCAGCCCGGGAATGTCTGTTGCCGGCCGCTTCAGCCACTCGCTGCTTAACGTCATTTTCAGCTAACGACAGATAAAAAAGGTCTTACGACCCGATACAGTCTATTGCGCAATAAAAAGCAAGCGTTATCAATGAGAACCACGTCATCTTTTCTTTAAAAAATCGTTAATTAAAGGTCATAAAAATGCAGCATTTCGCTTGAAAAAAAGACGGGCTTGATTCACTCTGAGGGCGCTCATTGGTTAGTTAAAACAAGGGCATGATGATAGCAAGATAAACAATGGAGATTAATAATATGAAATATGCAGCTTTAGTGGCAGGTGCAGCATTGTTTTTAACCGCGAACGCATTTTCTGCAGAAATTCTGAGCAAAGAAGATTTCGCTAAAGTACAGGGTCAATACCACAAAATTGGTACCATCTCCTCTACCGGACAAACTGCGCCGAGCGATGCGCGCGAAGAACTGATCAAAAAAGCCGATGAAAAAGGCGCTGACGTTGTGGTTCTCTCTTCCGGCAATACCGATAAGAAACTGCACGTATCCGCGAATATCTATAAGAAGAAATAATTAGTTATTTCTGATATAGAAACATTATCATCGCATGGTGATAATGTTTCTTACTTATTACTCGGCGAACGTTTATTTTTATACTCTTTTTCCATTTACCCCTCGTTAATAGTCATATCAAATATGCGCCATCATCAGGATGGTCATTCGCATAGCGTTTAAAAATAGCTAAACCACTCCGTTATCGGACTCGCAATACATCCCCCGGACTATCAATATAAATCCGATGCTATAACAGATATGCCCAATATACTTTTGTGGCATAAGAATATGCTCGCGTTTTACATTACCGCAGGTGGCAAATGAAAAAAATCGCATTCCTTATTTCTGGGTTGCTCTGCTCAGGCTTCAGCCATGCCAGCGCACTCTATTTTTATGAAATCGGCACCGAAGACGTCGGCCTGGCAGGCGCAGGCCAGGCCGCCCGCGCGCAGGACGCCTCCACCATCGTCACCAACCCTGCCGGCATGACCCGGCTTCCTGACCATATGTTTACCGGCGGCGCGCAGGTCATGGGCGGCGATATCCCGTATCAGATGAATAACGAACACGGCGGTAATAGCCCTGGTAACGTGATGAATCTGTTTCCTAACGCCAGCGGCTTTTACGCACAGAAAATTAACGATGATTTATATGCCGGGATTGGCTTGTACGGCAACTACGGTTTAGGCATCGATTTTGGCAACTGGGCCGGCGATCGTCTTATCAAGAAAAGCACCATGGTGGCGATGACGCTGAGCCCGTCGCTGGCGTGGAAACTTAACGATCGTCTCTCTGTCGGCGCATCCGCCAACCTGAACTATGGTTATTTATCGCTGACGCGTAACGTCGACGGTAATGACGAGAAAGATAAAGACCATGACTGGGCGATGAGCTATCGTCTGGGTCTGCTGATGCAGTTAACCGACCAGACCCGCGCCGGCATCACCTGGAACAGTAAAACCGATTATGACTTTAACGTTAAGGGCAAAGCGCGTTTCCCCAATTTACCGAACGCTGCGTATGATTTGCCACTCTCCGCCCAGGTCCGCGCGCCGCAGCAGATCATGCTCAGCATGGTCCACGATATCAATAAACAGTGGTCGGTGATGGGCGATCTCGGCTGGCAGGACTGGAGCCAGTTCGGCAGCCCGCAAATCACCGTTGCCGGTCACGAAAGTAGTAAAAATAACCGCCTGAAAGACTCCTGGCATAGCGCCGTCGGCGTGCAGTACCGGCCGACCGAGCAATGGCGTCTGAACGCCGGCGTCGGTTTCGACAGTACGGTTTATGATTCGCAAAGCGACACGGCGCTCTCCCTGCCAACCGGCGATGAGTGGCGCTTCGCTACCGGCGCGCAATACCAGATAACCCCCGCCAGCAATATCGGCGTCGCGGTATCTTATCTACATATGCAATCTTCCCACGTAAAATCTCCGGAAATTATCGCCGGCAGCTACGATCACCCTTACCTGTGGTTCGCCAGCGTCAACTATAGTTATCAGTTCTGATGCGCCGGCTGCCCGCGCAAGAGGCGCGGGCACCGATGGTCGTTGTCACATCAAGGTCTTAGCTCTTTGCGTCAAGTACAATTGGCGCGCTTACGCTATGCTTTAGCAGAATCTAACAACGTAGTGAGTTCATAAGGAAATCATCATGCGCTACAACATTCTTGCACTTGTTTTGCCTTGCGCACTGGCGCTGAGCGCCTGTACCACCGTGACCCCGGCTTATAAAGACAACGGCACCCGCAGCGGTTCCTGCATCGAGGGCGGCCCGGACGAGGTAGCGCAGCAGTTCTATGATTATCAAATCCAGCATCGCAATAACGATCTCACCGCGCTGCGCCCGTATCTGAGCGACGATTTGGCTAAACTGCTGAACGACGCTCGTCAGGACCCATCGCGTAACGCGCTGCTGCAATCAAATCCATTCTCCAGCAGTTCTACCCCGGCGGATAGCGCCGACGTCGCCAGCGCCTCAACCATCCCGAACCGCGATGCGCGCAATATTCCGCTGCGCGTTGAATTAAAACAGGGAACCCAGAGCTGGAAAGATGAAGTGCTGATGATTCAGGAAGGCCAGTGCTGGGCGGTTGATGATGTCCGCTATCTTGGCATAAACAGCCACGCTCCGGCCGGCTCGCTGCGTCAGAGTCTTGAGAAACGCTAATTTCGGCGTTAAAGCCACCCCGCTGAAACGATAACCCCGGTAAAATGTCGGTATTCCGTGCGGTAATGCCGACATTTGTTCCCCCCTACCACACGAACCCATATTTTGTGCTAACTTTAGTGATAAATGTGGTTTACATTTAACTTTTAACGCATAAATATTGCATAACTATTCTGTCAAAGGTACTATTTGCGGCCTCAATAGCTATTTGTATCAGACTGCCCAGATGAGTATTAAACTAAACGGCATTAATTGCTTCTACGGCGCGCACCAGGCGCTGTTCGACATCACGCTGGATTGCCCGCAGGGGGAAACGCTGGTGCTCCTCGGCCCAAGCGGCGCCGGTAAAAGCTCGCTGCTTCGCGTACTCAACCTGCTGGAGATGCCGCGTTCCGGTACCTTAAACATCGCCGGTAATCAATTCGACTTCACCAAAGCGCCGTCTGACAAAGCTATTCGCGAGCTGCGCCAGAATGTCGGGATGGTCTTCCAGCAGTACAACCTGTGGCCACACCTGACCGTGGTGCAAAACCTGATCGAAGCCCCGTGCCGCGTGCTGGGCTTAACCAAAGATCAGGCGCTGGCGCGCGCCGAAAAACTACTTGAGCGTTTACGCCTTAAACCTTACAGCGACCGCTATCCGCTGCATCTGTCAGGTGGTCAACAGCAGCGCGTAGCGATAGCCCGCGCGCTGATGATGGAGCCGCAGGTGCTGCTGTTTGATGAACCCACCGCCGCGTTGGATCCGGAAATTACCGCCCAGATCGTCAGCATCATTCGCGAACTGGCGGAAACCGGAATCACCCAGGTTATCGTTACCCACGAAGTGGAAGTGGCGCGTAAAACCGCCAGCCGCGTGGTGTATATGGAAAACGGGCATATCGTTGAGCAAGGGGATGCTAACTGCTTCGCGCATCCGCAAACCGACGCCTTTAAAAACTATCTTTCACATTGATGTTTTCGGGGAAATAACGATGAAAAAAGTACTGATTGCCGCTCTGCTCGCGGGCATGAGCCTTTCCGCTACCGCAGCCCAGACTATCCGTTTCGCCACCGAGGCCTCCTACCCTCCGTTTGAGCTGGTAGACGCCAACAACAAAATCGTCGGCTTTGACGTCGATCTGGCTAACGCGCTGTGTAAAGAGATGGACGCGACCTGCACCTTTACTAACCAGGCTTTCGATAGCCTGATCCCAGGGCTGAAATTCCGCCGTTTCGACGCCGTCATGGCCGGTATGGATATCACCCCTGAGCGTGAAAAACAGGTGCTGTTCAGCACCCCGTATTATGAAAACTCGGCGCTGTTTGTCGGCCAGCAGGGCAAGTTCACCGGCATTGACCAGCTGAAAGGCAAAAAAGTTGGCGTGCAGAACGGTACTACCCATCAGAAATTTATTACTGATAAACATCCGGAAATCACCACCGTTCCTTATGACAGCTACCAGAATGCCAAACTGGATCTGCAAAACGGCCGCATTGACGCCGTCTTCGGCGACACGGCGGTAGTGACCGAATGGCTGAAGAGCAATCCGAAGCTGGCCCCGGTGGGTGATAAAGTGACGGATAAAGACTACTTCGGTACCGGCCTCGGCATTGCGGTTCGTCAGGGCAATACCGAGCTGCAGCAGAAATTTAACGCTGCGCTGGAAAAAGTGAAGAAAGATGGGACGTACCAGACCATCTATAGCAAATGGTTCCAGAAGTAACGCTGAATGAACGAATTTTTTCCATTAGCAAGCGCCGCCGGGATGACCGTCGGCCTTGCCGTTTGCGCGCTGGTCATCGGCCTGGTGCTGGCGATGCTTTTCGCCGTGCTGGAGTCGGTGAAATGGCGCCCTGTGGCATGGCTGGCGACCGGCATCGTGACGATTTTACGCGGCCTACCGGAAATCCTGGTGGTGCTGTTTATCTACTTTGGTTCCTCGCAGCTGCTGCTGACGCTGTCTGACGGTTTTACTCTCAATCTTGGGTTTGTGCAGATTCCGGTACAGATGCAAATTGAAAACTTCGACGTCAGCCCGTTCCTCTGTGGCGCCATTGCGCTTTCCCTGCTCTATGCCGCCTATGCCTCGCAGACCCTGCGCGGCGCCTTGAAAGCGGTGCCGCAGGGGCAGTGGGAGTCCGGACAAGCGCTGGGTTTGTCAAAGGCGGCGATATTCTTTCGCCTGGTGATGCCGCAGATGTGGCGCCATGCCCTGCCGGGCCTGGGCAACCAGTGGCTCGTATTGCTGAAAGATACCGCGCTGGTCAGCCTTATCAGCGTCAACGACCTGATGCTGCAAACCAAAAGTATTGCTACCCGTACTCAGGAGCCGTTTAACTGGTACATCATTGCAGCAGCGATTTATCTCGTCATCACCCTGTTGAGTCAATACATCCTCAAGCGTATTGACCAGCGTGCGACGCGCTTCGAACGGAGACCAGGTTGATGCTCGATTACTTACCCGAACTGCTGAAAGGGCTGCATACTAGCCTGACGCTGACGGCGGCATCGATCGTCGTGGCGCTGATCCTGGCGCTGATCTTTACCATCGTCCTGACGTTAAAAACGCCGGTGGTGGTATGGATCGTCCGCGGCTATATCACGCTGTTTACCGGTACGCCGCTGCTGGTACAGATCTTCCTGATCTACTATGGACCAGGACAGTTCCCGTCATTACAGAATTACCCGGTGCTGTGGCATCTCATCTCTGAGCCCTGGCTGTGCGCGCTGATCGCCTTGTCGTTAAACAGCGCGGCTTATACCACCCAGCTGTTCTATGGCGCCATCCGCGCCATTCCGGACGGCCAGTGGCAGTCCTGCAGCGCGCTGGGGATGAGCAAGAAGGATACGCTGGCGATTCTGCTACCGTATGCTTTTAAACGCGCCCTCTCCTCGTACTCTAACGAAGTGGTGTTGGTCTTTAAGAGCACCTCGCTGGCTTACACCATCACGCTGATGGAAGTGATGGGCCATGGCCAGCTGCTTTACGGGCGCACCTATGACGTGATGGTCTTCGGCGCAGCCGGCATCATTTATCTGGTAGTGAACGGCCTGCTGACGCTCTTGATGCGTCTGGTGGAAAGAAAAGCGCTGGCCTTCGAGCGCCGTAACTAACATCACGAAATGCATAAACAGTAAATAATGAAACGGGTAAGTGCTATTGCTTACCCGTTTTTTTTATAACCAATAAAATAAACATACAACTTTATTGCATATAAATTCATTTAGTGGCATTGTGAACTTCAGCCGTTAACCGGCACAACATCATAAGATTGACCGACGGGAGTCCCACTATGAAAAAGTTAGTTCTGGCCGCACTGCTTAGCTCTTTCGCCTTTGGCGCCGCTGCCGCGGAGAAAATCAGCTTTGGCGTTTCCGCGACCTATCCGCCATTTGAATCCATGGATGCGAATAACCAGATTGTCGGTTTCGATCTCGATCTGGCCAAAGCGCTGTGTAAGCAAATGCAGGCCGACTGTACTTTTACCAACCACGCTTTCGACAGCCTGATCCCGGCGCTAAAATTTAAAAAGTATGATGCGGTGATTTCCGGCATGGACATCACGCCTGAGCGTAGCAAACAGGTCGCGTTTACCGACCCGTATTATGCCAACTCGGCGCTGGTGATCGCCAAAAAAGACGCGTACCACTCTTTTGATGACCTGAAGGGTAAGCGTATCGGCATGGAAAACGGCACCACGCACCAGAAATACCTGCAGGATAAGCACCCGGAAGTCAAAACCGTCGCTTACGATAGCTACCAGAATGCCATTATCGACCTGAAAAACGGCCGTATCGACGGCGTCTTCGGCGATACCGCGGTGGTCAACGAATGGCTGAAGACCAACCCGCAGTTAGGCGCGGCGACGCCGAAAGTAACCGACCCGCAGTACTTCGGTACCGGCCTCGGCATTGCGGTGCGCCCGGATAATAAAGCGCTGCTGGAAAAACTCAATGCCGCGCTTAAAGCGATTAAAGCTGACGGAACCTACCAGAAAATTAGCAACCAGTGGTTCCCGGAGTAAGACCTGCGCTTCCCGGCTTACGGTGCAACCGTCTGAGCCGGGCCTATCGGCAGCGCTCTCCCTCACAACGGCAGGGTAAACTGGAAACAGGCCCCTGCCGGTACTTCCAGCAGGCGAATATCGCCCCCGTGCAGTTGCAGCATCCGGCGAACAATCATCAACCCCAGCCCGCCCCGTGATGCGCTCTGCTGCCCCGGTTCCAGTACCGATGGCCGCTCAAACAGATTGGCCCGTAATTCACCGGCGACGCCCGGGCCGCTATCGGCCACCTCGACCACCACCTGCGTCCCCTGCAGGCGCGACGACAGACGAATTTCGCCCCCATGCGGAGTGTGGCGGATGGCGTTATCCAGCAGATTGGTTAATACCCGCTCCATCATCGAAAGGTCAGCCTCAACCAAAGGCAAGCCTGACGCCAATTCCAGGCGCAGACGGATTTCGCGGGTGGCAATCGCCAGATCGAATTTTTGCGCCACGTCCTGAATCAGCTCAGCAAGGATAAACTTTTCCGGCTGCGGCTTAATACCGCCATGTTCAAGGCGAGCCAGCTCAAATAGCTGTTGTGAGAGATGACGGACTTTATTTCCCTGGCGTAGCGCGATATTCAGATACTGCTTGCGCTCCTGCGCCGTCAGGCGATCATCCTTAAGCGATAACGTCTCCAGATATCCCAGCAGCGAAGTCAGCGGCGTGCGCAGGTCATGCGAAATATTGGCAATGAATTCCCGGCGCTGACGATCGCTATCAGCCAGCCGATCCCATTGCCCGGCGATCTGCTGCGCCAGTTCGATAAACCGGTTATGCAGCAGCGCCACTTCATTTCCGGGATGCGGGTCCGGCGCCTGCGCCGCCAGCGCCTTAATCGCGCGAATGCTGTCGCTATCACCCGCCGCCACCAGCGCCGTCAGCTGGCGTACAGGGCGTGTCACCCAGTACCACGCCAGGCCGCCGGCCAACAGGCCAAACAACGCCACCAGCAGCAGGGTCCATAGCAGCAGGCTCCACAGCGTCTTCTGCCAGGCGCTCTGTGCCAGTTCATTAAACGTTTCGCCCTGCAGAATAATATAAAGATAGCCACGTAGCTGGCCGTCAAGGCGTAGCGGCGCGGCGCTAAATACTTTTTGCTGGTCCACGCTGCGCGGATCGTCGCCATAAATCGGCCACGCGCCGCCGGAGAGAAACGTCTGCACCGGCGCCATGGCAATGCGCTGGCGTTTAATGTGCCCCGGCGGCGCGGCATCCGCCAGCAGCTCGCCATCCGGCGAAACGAGGTACAGCTCGACGCTTGGGTTAAACACCATCAGACGGTCGAAGAGTGGTTTCAACGCCGCGCGATCCACCTCGCCGTGGGCGTTGAGCAGCGGCTCGCGGGTGGCAATCTGCTGCGCCAGACCGGCGGAAAGCCGTTGCACCATGACGTTACCGTACTGCGCGCTGCTATAGAGCTGGAGCAGACAAACGGACAGCGCGCACAGCAGCAGCAAGGCGATAAACACCAACGACAGCCGCTGGCTGAGGCTGAGTCGGCGGATCATGACTGCGCCCCGGCGCTATAGGGCGCAAATTTATAGCCCTTCCCCCAGACGGTAAGAATAATGTCCGGCTCTGCCGGGTCGCGCTCTATTTTCGTGCGCAGACGATTAATATGCGTGTTGACCGTATGTTCATAGCCTTCATGCTGATAGCCCCAGACGCTATCCAGCAGCGCCAGGCGCGAAAAAACTTCGCCGGGATGGCGGGCAAAGTAATACAGCAGATCGAATTCGCGCGGCGTGAGATCCACCAGTTCACCGCGCAGCCTGACTTCCCGGGACAGCGGGTCGATATTCAGGCCGTGGCAGGCGATACGTCCGGCATCCATCAAGAGATTTTGTCCCATCGCTTCCTGACGGCGGAACACCGCCTTCACCCGGGCAATCAGCTCCAGCAGGGAAAAAGGTTTCGCCAGATAATCATCGGCACCCATCTCCAACCCCTGCACGCGTTGGGTTTCGCTGGAACGGGCGCTAATAATAATCACCGGCAGATAGCGCGTTTGCTGGCGGATGCGACGGCAAATCTCCAGCCCGTCGACGTTGGGCAACATCAGGTCAAGAATCACCGCATCCCAGACGCCGTTATCCAGCTGGCGCAGCGCCTGCGCGCCGTCCGCCTCGTGCACGATTTGATACCCTTCATCCTGCAGATTCAGGCGCAACAAAGCCGCGATATCATCATCATCTTCCACCAGCAGGATTTTTTTACTCATCAGATTCGCTCCACGAATTTCACGCTCGTTTCATAAAGCTTACCCGATTTCAGCCGCTTAAAGAGTTCACATTTTGTTTAAACTTCACGAACCAGCAGCGTCAGCACTTCATAATGCGCGGTATGTGGAAACATATCGAACAACTGTACTCGCTCAAGGCGATAGCCCTGCAGAAGATCAATATCTGCGGCCATTGTCCGGGCGTTACAGCTCGAATAAATGATATACGGCGGCGCCATGCGGCTTAGATAATCGCACAGTTCGGCGCCGATGCCGCGCCGCGGCGGGTTGACCAGCACCAGCTGTGGAATATCGTCTTCATGCGTCGCGAATTGCGTGGAATCCAGCGCCTGAAAATGAAGATTGGTTAATCCCAACTGGGCCGCGGATTGCTTCGCGCAGGCGATGGCTTCCGGGGCGATTTCGATCCCGGTAAGACGCATCTGCGGGGTGGCGCAGTGCAAGCCGAAACCGCCGACGCCGCAAAATAGATCCCACATGTGGTTGACCGGCAGCGCGCGTACCCAGTCGCGGGCGGTCGCATAGAGCTGGCTCGCCACCGCCGGGTTGGTCTGGAAAAAGCTTTGCGGGCGGATCCACAGCGGTACACCGTTAAAGTTCTCCGCCAGCGCCTGTTGATCGCTGAGGAAAATCTCCTCCTCCCCTTCCATGATAGCCATGTGCACGGGCTGAATATTGGCGGTAATCACCTTAAGCTGCGGCAACTGCTGCTGTAACCACGGCAGCGCGGCGCGCAGTTGTTCAAGCTTAGCCGCAGAGCGCAGAACGAAACGCAACATCATGCCGCCCTGTTGGCTTTCGGTCAGCAGCAAATACTTCAGTTCGCCGCGCTTGCGGGCAACGTTATAGGGGGTGAGTCCGGCGCGGGCGATAAACGGCTTCAGCGCGGCGAAAACCGGTTCAAAACTCGGCGGATACAGCGGGCAATCGGTGAGATCTTCCGGCGTGCCATCGCGATGCAGCATGCCGAGCAGCGGGCGCTCGACGCTACCGCTTACGACCATTTTCGCTTTGTTGCGAAACGCCGTCTCCGGACCTGAGACCGGAGCAAGCCATGTCGCCACCGGATGACTCGCCAGCAGTTCGCGCAGGTTCGCCATTTTATCGGCGAGCTGTTGCGTCAATGGCAATTCCAGCCACTGACAGGAACGGCAGCGGCCCGCGTCGTAAAGTGCGCAATGCATAAGAAGACCTTCAAGAAAACCGGGGCGGGGATTGTATCACCGTTATTGCAAGCGGAAAAACCGTCGGCACGACGCCGGGATAAACAATAGCGCCAGCACCAGCAGATCCGGCAGCTTTTGCAGAAACAGCGCATGGAGAATTTCCCGCTTCGACTCGCCGGCCACGCTGAACAGTTCCGGATAGCCGTAGCCAATCGAGGCCGCCCACAGATAAGAGATGACGATGATTTGCGTCAGCAGGTAGAGCCAGCGCGCCCAGTTGCGGCCTTTCACCAGCGAAAAGGCGCACCAGATCTCGATAAACACCAGCGCCAGGCTCGCCAGAAACACCAGCGTCAGGGCCCAGGTTTGCACACTACGATGAATAAAATCGGCAATCCCCTGCACGCCGAGCTGATTGAGGATCATTAACAGATCGAGACCGCGAATTAAGATAATAGCGAAGGCCGCCACCTGTACCAGCACAGGGACGTTAAGACGAGCATGAGACGATCGAGTTTTTGTAAACAATCCCAACGTAAAGTCATCCATGAAAACGGCGCCACGAGTGCGGCGCCGATAATAGGCTCTGTTAGCGATTTTAGTGGGTTCAGCCCCTTCTTGCACGCTGGATATCGCGCACGCGCTGCTTTTCTGCGCGAGCCATTAAATACCAGGCGATAAAACCGACAATTCCCACCACGCCGAGGATTAAGGTCGCCAGGGCGTTAATTTCCGGGTTAACGCCCATCCGCACGCTGGAGAAAACCAGCATCGGTAGCGTCGTCGCCCCCGGCCCGGAAACGAAACTGGCAATGACCAGGTCATCAAGAGACAAGGTAAATGCCAGCAGCCAGCCGGAAATGACCGCGGGCATAATCATCGGCAAGGTTATCACAAAGAAAACCTTCAGCGGCGCGGCGCCGAGATCCATCGCCGCCTCTTCGATTGACCTGTCCAGCTCGCGCAGACGTGAAGAGATAACCACCGCCACATAGGCGGTACAGAAGGTGACATGCGCCAGCCATATCGTCAACATGCCGCGATCCGATGGCCAGCCGATGGAATGCCCCAGCGCGACGAACAGCAGCAGCAGCGACAGCCCGGTAATCACATCAGGCATCACCAGCGGCGCGGTGATCATAAAAGCAAAACCGTTGGAACCGCGAAAACGGCCAAAACGCACCAGAACCACCGCGGCAATCGTGCCGAGGATCGCCGCCGCCGTCGCCGCGCAGGCGGCAATGGTCAGGCTTAACCCCACCGCGCTCATCATCGCGTCATCATGAAACAGCTCGCTATACCAGCGCGTCGACCACCCCGCCCATACCGTCACCAGCTTCGAACTGTTAAATGAATAGATAACCAGCATCAGCATCGGCGCATACAGGAAGGTAAAACCGAGCACGAGGATCAGAATCCGCCATGGCGAACGTACTACCGGTAAGTCATTCATCCATGATCCCCCATCTGTTTTTGCTGATGCTTGTGGAACCACATGATCGGCACGATCAGCAACAGCAACATCACAATCGCCACCGCCGATGCTACCGGCCAGTCGCGGTTATTAAAGAACTCCTGCCACAGCACGCGGCCAATCATAATGCTGTCGGGGCCGCCGAGCAGTTCCGGGATCACGAACTCGCCCACCGCCGGAATAAACACCAGCATCGAACCGGCGATAATGCCGCCTTTCGTTAACGGAACAATCACCTGGAAGAAAGTTTTTAACGGCCGGGCGCCGAGATCCAGCGACGCTTCCACCAGCGAATAGTCGATACGCGTCAGCGCGGTATAAATCGGCAGCACCATGAACGGCAGGTAGGCGTAAACGATACCGATGTACACCGCCAGGTTGGTATGCAAAATCTCCAGCGGCTGATCGATAACTCCAAGCCACAACAAGAAATTATTGAGCACCCCGTTGCTTTTCAGCAGCCCCATCCAGGCGTAAACGCGAATGAGGAACGAGGTCCACGAAGGTAATATCACCAACAGTAGCAGGATATTTCGCGTCGATGGTTTACTATGCGCCACAGCCCACGCCAGCGGATAGCCCAATAGCAGACAGCAAAAGGTGGAAATGGCCGCCACCTGCAGCGACTGCAGATAAGCCTCAAAGTACAGCGGATCGTCGGTCAGTTGCAGGAAGTTGCCGAGGTTGAGCGTCAACGTCAGTTGACCGTCGGCCCATGACAGTAACTCGGTATAGGGTGGGATCGCCCGCGCCATTTCGGCCAGACTGATTTTAAAAACGATCAGGAATGGCAGTAAAAACAGCAGGATTAACCACAGATACGGCAGCGCAATCACCAGCTTACGCCCGTGGGCCATCTGCTGGCGCGCCAGCCACAGGGCAAAACCGCCGGGCTTTTTGCCGCCGGCTGGAGGTTCTAATGTGCTCATCGCCCTCTCCTTACACCGTCAGAACAACGCAGCTATCGGCGTCCCAGCACAAGCGAACTTCATCACCCCAGGTCGGCATGCCTTTGCGATGGCGATGTTCGTTTTGCAGCTGGGCGCTTATCATCTGCCCGCTTTTGAGACGGACATGATAGATAGACAGATCGCCGAGGTAGGCAATATGGATAACCTCGCCTACCGCAAAGTTAAAGCCGTCCGCCGGCGGTTCGTCGCAGAGCATGATTTTCTCAGGACGCAGCGCCACCCAGACCGGCACGTTATCCACCACCGAGGCATCCGGATCGACCTTCAGCGGATGTACCAGCCCCGGCGCATTCAGTACCAGACCATCTTCCAGCCGCTCTTTGACCAACCCTTCGAAGACGTTTACCGAACCGATAAACTCGGCGCTATAGCGAGTCGTCGGATGTTCATAGATCTCCTCCGGCTCGCCTATCTGCACGAACTTGCCGCGGTTCATGATGGCGATACGACCCGCCATGGTCATCGCCTCTTCCTGGTCATGGGTGACCATCACGCAGGTGACGCCGACGCGCTCAAGAATATCCACCACCTCAAGCTGCATCCGGTCGCGCAGTTTTTTATCTAACGCGCCCATCGGTTCATCGAGCAGCAGCAGTTTAGGCCGCTTCGCCAGACTACGCGCCAGCGCCACGCGCTGACGCTGGCCGCCGGAAAGCTGGTGCGGCTTGCGTTTGGCGAACTCCTGCATATGCACCAACGCCAGCATCTCCTGGACACGGGCGTTAATCTCCGCCTTCGGCAGCTTGTCCTGCTTGAGACCAAAGGCGATATTTTGCTCAACAGTCATGTGCGGAAACAGCGCGTAAGACTGGAACATCATATTGATCGGCCGTTGATACGGCGGCACGCGCGCCAGGTCGACGCCATCCAGCACAATCTGCCCGGCGGTGGGCAACTCAAAACCTGCCAGCATGCGTAGCAACGTCGATTTCCCGCAGCCGGACGCGCCCAGTAAGGCAAATATTTCGCCTTTATAAATGGTGAGATTGACATCATCGACGGCGTGTTGCCCATCGAAGGATTTGGTTAAATTACGGATTTCCAGCAGCGGGGTCAGCGCTTTGGGGGCTTTCGCCTGTGGGCGGGGCATTGCGTCATTCACTCGGGTGCTCTCCGGCAAATACAATCACCGTATGGCCCGGTTGCCATACATTCTTCAGTTCTATGTCCGCCAGCGAACAGCAGGTCAGACCTTTACAGGCCCGGCGTACCGGGCCTGATGGCGTTATTTTCCGCTTTTCACTTTGGTCCATGCGCGGGTGCGCACGCGGTCAATCTTCGGATCCTGCACCTTGAGGGTGAACAGCTTGGCGAAGACATCCTCCGGCGGGTAAATCGCCGGGTTGTTACGGATATCGGCGCTGACCAGCGGCGTCGCCTCTTTGTTGCCGTTAGCGTAGTAGACGTGATCGCTGATGTGGGCGATGACCTCCGGGCGCAGCAGATAGTTCAGGAACTGATAGGCTTCGTCTTTATTTTTGGCATCCGCCGGCATGGCGAAGACATCAAAGAAGGCCAGCGCCCCCTCTTTCGGAATGAAGTAGGAGATATTGACGCCGTTCTTCGCCTCTTTGGCCCGATTCGCCGCCTGCCAGACATCGCCCGCCCAGCCAATCGCGACGCAGATATCGCCGTTTGCCAGGTCATTAATATATTGCGAAGAGTGGAAGTAACGGATATTGGGCCGCAGCTTCAGCAGCAGATCGGTTGCCGGTCCGGTGTAATCATCGGCTTTGGTGCTGTTTGGATCTTTACCGAGATAGTTCAGCACCGTCGAGAAAATCTCTTCCGGGGCATCAAGGAAGGAGACGCCGCAGCTTTTCAGCTTCTCAAGGTTTTCCGGTTTCAGCACCAGATCCCAGCTGTTTAACGGCACGTCTTTACCCAGCGCCGCTTTCACTTTATCGACGTTATAGCCGATGCCGGTGGTCGCCCACATGTACGGCATCGCATATTTGTTATCGGGATCGTGACGCGCCACCAGTTGTAAAACTTTCGGGTCGAGGTTTTTCCAGTTCGGCAGTTTACTTTTATCAAGCGGCTGGAACACTCCGGCCGCCAGCTGGCGTTCAAGGAAGCTTGCCGACGGCACCACCAGATCGAACCCGGTGCTGCCGGCCATTAATTTACCTTCCAGCACCTCGTTGGAATCAAATACGTCATACACCACTTTAATTCCGGTCTCTTTTTCAAAATTGGCGACCGTGTCCGGCGCAATATAATCAGACCAGTTATAGACGTGCAGCGTTTTTTGTTCCGCTGCGAGCGAGCCGGCAGAAACGGCCATCAGCGCACCCGTAATCACACCTGTTAACCATTTTTTACCCAAGGCGGTCATATCTCTGTTTCCTTCTCAAGGCCCGTTAATTCACGGACGCAATAGACGAACCTGAACGCATGCAAGAATCATGCATATTTTTCATTGCCTGAGATAAGGAGAGGAAACCTCTCCCTGATTGGCTGCCCGCAAATGGACGCCTCGCCAGAATAACTGTAGCCAGAATAAGAGGATATAGCCCAGGCAAAAAAACGCCCTGGATCATATTTCCAGCCAATAAAGGTCTACGAGATAAAAGCGAAGCGGTAAAACAGCAGTGAATAATTCTTTAAATGAGGGTTTGTGACAGAATAAATAAGCAACCGCCATCGCAGCGGCTGCTTTTATTAATTAGTGCAGAAAATGGTATTGCACTTCTTCGGCTGCGGCCTCTTCTTCCTGCTCTTCTGCTTTATACAGCAGTTGATTGGCGCCGGCTTCCAGAATGACCATCGAGACCTGCTCTTCGCTCTGGCGGAAGAACCAGGCAAACTGTTCAAGCGTGACGCCCGCGCCAACGGGCAGCGCCTGGCAAACCACCAGCTTCGGCAGGTTATCATCCTGAATATCAAGGAACGCTTTTACGGTCAGCGAACTGGCGTTAATCGCCGACAGGTCCGCCGATAGCGGCAGTAGCGCCGAAGGCTTCACTTCCGCCAGCGCCGAAAACAGCACCACGTTGTCCAGCAGGTCGATTTTGGCATCGAAAATACCGTCGAAATTCTGCATATGCGGCAGGTGCAACGCCTGGCAGGAGTCGCACTCAAAAAAACTGATGCCTAACTCGTCGAGCCAATGACGTAACGTATCAAGACCCGGAACGACCAGTGAATCCATAGTGCCTGTGACCTCTTGCTGGATAAAAAACGACGCATAGCTTACGCAAAAAATGCGTCGCATTCCATGAAAGGATAACGAAGTGACGCTACCCTCCCATTTTTAGACAATATCCAGGCGTTGCCTGACGCTCGATCCACGCGATCATTCGCCCGGCAATATCGACGTGAGTGGTGGTTTCAATCCCTTCCAGCCCCGGCGAGGCGTTAACTTCCATCACCAGCGGACCGCGATGGGCGCGCAGGATATCCACGCCTGCCACGTCCAGACCCAGCGTTTGCGCCGCTTTAATCGCCATCTCCCGCTCCTGCTCGCTAAGCGTGGCCGTAGTGGCGACGCCGCCGCGGTGCAGGTTAGAGCGAAAATCGCCCTCCTTCGCACGCCGCTCAATCGCCGCCACTACTTCATCGCCAACCACCAGGCAGCGGATATCGCACCCTTTTGCCTCAGCGATATATTCTTGCACCAGAATGTGCGCATTGAGGCCACGGAAGGCGTCAATCACGCTTTCCGCCGCCTGCCGCGTTTCCGCCAGCACCACGCCGATCCCCTGCGTCCCCTCCACTAACTTCACCACCAGCGGCGCGCCGCCGACCATGGCGATCAGATCGCTGGTGTCGTCCGGGGAATGGGCAATGCCGGTGACCGGTAGGTCGATCCCCTGACGCGCCAGCAACTGCAGCGAGCGCAGCTTATCGCGGGCGCGGGTAATCGCCACCGACTCGTTTAGCGGATAGCTGCCCAGCAGTTCGAACTGCCGCAGCGCGGCGGTGCCGTAATAGGTGATAGCCGTGCCGATGCGCGGAATGACTGCATCAAAATGGGGCAACTGTCGCCCTTTGTAGTGAATCGAGGAGGCCACCGGGCTGACGCTCATATAGCAGGAGAGCGGATCGAGGATCTCGACCTGATGCCCGCGTTTTTGCGCGGCTTCACGCAAGCGGCGGCAAGAATAAAGCGTTCCATCCCGGGATAATATAGCGATTTTCACCCAACACCTCTTAGAAAATAACTGGCAGCCAGCACTCTGCGTTTGCAGGGTGAAGTGTATAGGGAATCAGCGCGTTGCCCAGCCCTGTTTATGCAAATAATCGAGAATAAACGGCCGGCTCTCTTTGATGATGGTGCGGCGGATATGGTCGCTCCAGGTATCGCGGCGGGTATTGCTGCCGCGCGACAGATAATAGTCCGCCAGCTGTTCGTCGTACTGCGCCAGCACCTGTTGATCAAGCGGCTGGTAGTGATTCTCATGCACCAGCATCGCAGGCGGAATACGCGGCTTAACCTGCGGGTCGTCGGCAGGCCAGCCAAGGCACAGGCCAAACAGCGGCAACACGTGTTTCGGCAGTTGCAGCAGTTCGGTTACCGCGTCAATGTTATTGCGCAGGCCGCCAATATAGACGCCACCTAATCCCAGGGATTCCGCGGCGATTAAGGCATTCTGCGCCATTAGCGCGGTGTCGACGACGCCCAGCAGCAGCTGTTCAGCCAGCCCCAACTGCGCTTGTGGGCAAATTTGCAGGTGGCGGTTGAAATCGGCGCAGAATACCCAAAACTCCGCCGCCTGCGCCACGTGCTGCTGGCCGCCGGTCAACGGAACCAGCTGCTCACGCATTTGCGGGTCGGTAATGCGAATAATCGAGGTACATTGTAAAAAGCTGGAGCTGGATGCCCCTTGCGCCCCGGCGATGATAGCCTCACGCTGTTGGTCGCTAATCGGCGCATCGGTAAAATGGCGGATGGAACGGTGGTTGCGCAGCAGATCAATGGTCGGCGTCATGGCGTTTTTCTCTTTCGGACGGGGTAGAAGATGAGGTCTTATTATCGGTCAACTGCGGCGCGACAATTTTCGCTATTCGCCACATTAAGGCTATCGCCGCCGGGATCATCAGCAGGATCCCGGCAAAGATCATGATGAGCGCCGCCGTCGGGCTGGCAAACGGCGCCGGTAGCTGAACATACTGGTTCAATGACAGCCAGGCCAGCGTCAGCAGCGCCATGCCGACGAGCTCAACAATCAGAATACTTTTGGGTAATGCGGCAGGCGATCGCATAACGCTCCTCAATATACTCATGCCGCGCACATCGCTGGCGGGTCTGTATAGGGTCTTGCAGCAGATGATATTTATCAAGCATAACCCGCAACCATCGCTATAAAAGGTAAAACCTTCTTCCCCTTGCTAACGGAACGCGGCATCATAGCCACATTCGCCATCCGGCTGAGATTTAAGGAGAGAAGCATGTTTACCGTTATTTTTGGTCGCCCAGGTTGCCCATATTGCGTTCGCGCCAAAGAGCTGGCTGAAAAACTGAGCACCGAGCGCGATGACTTCAGCTATCGCTACATTGATATCCACGCGGAAGGCATCAGCAAAGCCGATCTGGAAAAAACCGTCGGTAAGCCGGTAGAAACCGTACCGCAGATTTTCGTCGATCAGAAACACATCGGCGGCTGCACAGATTTCGAAGCCTGGGCGAAAGAAAATCTCGGCCTGTTTGCTTGAGAGACTTCACTCTTCCATTGAGTGCCTGCGTCTGGCGTCTAGCCAGACGCTAATAAATAAAAAGCATAGCGCCCCGAGCGCGCACCAGAACACCGCGCTAAAAAGCCACGCCAGTTCCTGCCAAAACGATCGATGAGTAATAAAGAACATCCGCATCACCACCAGACAAACCGGTGCCGCCAGCATGGCGCCAATCAGCGGACGTATGACGCGCCGGCCTGGGGATAAACAGCTCGCCACCGCGCCAGGCAGCACAAAGAACAGCAGCCCAAGCTCGGGGTTGCCCGTTTGCCGAAAAGCCCCTTTCATATGCAGCAACAGCGATAAACAGACCACAATAAACAGAAAGAACCCACAAATTATACCGGCCCACGCGCGCTCAGATTTCACGACATCCTCCTGATTTCGCCTCTAACTATCTTTCACTTCATCCAGTCAGAAATAGCATTCTGGCAGTCCATGCTTATAACGCTCCCGTCAGAGTAAAACGATTGTGACTAGCCGCAGCAACCAGGAAAGATTAAACTAGCGGCACTGTTTTATCGGTATTAACGGGATGCCAGAATAACGTTCGGCATAGTGCGAACGCTTGAGCAACCTTAGACCAAAAAACCATTTCCTTCAACAACTTACTAGTAAACGAGAAGTTGGCTTTCGTGAATATAAACGTCGCAGATTTGTTAAACGGGAATTACATCCTGTTATTGTTTGTTGTACTCGCACTGGGTCTTTGCCTGGGGAAACTTCGCCTCGGGTCAGTACAACTTGGTAATTCCATTGGCGTTTTAGTCGTTTCTTTATTATTAGGTCAGCAGCACTTCGCCATTAACACTGATGCGCTAAATCTTGGCTTTATGCTGTTTATTTTCTGCGTCGGCGTCGAAGCTGGCCCCAACTTTTTTTCGATTTTTTTCCGCGACGGCAAAAACTATCTGATGCTGGCGCTGGTGATGGTGGCCAGCGCGATGTTAATCGCTATGGGGTTGGGCAAATTGTTTGGCTGGGACATCGGCCTGACCGCCGGGATGCTGGCGGGCGCTATGACTTCCACCCCGGTGCTGGTGGGCGCTGGCGATACCCTGCGCCACTTCGGCATGCCCAGCGATCGGCTGGCGCAGTCGCTTGACCACCTGAGCCTCGGTTACGCCCTGACCTACCTGGTTGGCCTGGTGAGCCTGATCGTCGGCGCGCGCTATATGCCGAAGCTGCAGCATCAGGATCTGCAGACCAGCGCCCAGCAGATCGCCCGCGAGCGCGGTCTGGATACCGACTCCAAGCGTAAAGTCTATCTGCCGGTTATCCGCGCCTACCGCGTCGGCCCGGAATTGGTCGCGTGGGCGGACGGCAAAAATCTTCGTGAGCTGGGGATTTACCGCCAGACCGGCTGCTATATCGAACGTATTCGCCGTAACGGTATCCTGGCGAACCCGGATGGCGACGCGGTACTGCAGATGGGCGACGATATCGCGCTGGTTGGCTACCCGGACGCCCATGCCCGCCTCGACCCAAGCTTCCGTAACGGTAAAGAGGTGTTTGACCGCGACCTGCTCGATATGCGTATCGTCACCGAAGAGATTGTGGTGAAGAATCATAACGCCGTCGGCCGCCGCCTGGCGCAGCTGAAGCTGACCGATCACGGCTGCTTCTTAAACCGGGTGATCCGCAGCCAGATTGAAATGCCAATCGACGATAACGTGGTGCTTAATAAAGGCGACGTGCTGCAGGTGAGCGGCGACGCCCGCCGCGTAAAAACCGTCGCTGACCGCATCGGCTTTATTTCGATTCACAGCCAGGTGACCGATCTGCTGGCTTTCTGCGCCTTCTTTATCGTCGGCCTGATGATCGGCATGATCACCTTCCAGTTCAGCTCGTTCAGCTTCGGCATCGGTAACGCCGCCGGCCTGCTGTTCGCCGGCATTATGCTTGGCTTCCTGCGCGCCAACCATCCGACCTTCGGCTATATCCCGCAGGGGGCGTTGAACATGGTCAAGGAGTTCGGCCTGATGGTGTTTATGGCCGGGGTCGGCCTGAGCGCCGGCGCGGGTATCAATAATGGTCTGGGCGCTATTGGCGGACAGATGCTGGCCGCCGGTCTTATTGTCAGCCTGGTGCCGGTGGTGATCTGCTTCCTGTTCGGCGCCTATGTGCTACGCATGAACCGCGCGATGCTGTTCGGCGCGATGATGGGCGCGCGTACCTGCGCCCCGGCGATGGAAATTATCAGCGATACCGCGCGCAGCAATATTCCCGCGCTCGGCTACGCTGGCACCTACGCTATCGCCAACGTGCTGCTCACCCTTGCCGGTACGCTGATCGTCATCATCTGGCCGGGCCTTGGCTAGCCCTGGCCGAAAATTTTTAACTTTTTCGCAAAAAAATCGGTGATGAACAGAACTTTTTCCCAGGATGTCAGTCATAACTAGTGCCACTGCTTTTCTTTGATGTCCCCATTTTGTGGAGCCCATCAACCCCGCCGTTTAGGTTCAAGGTTGATGGGTTTTTTGTTGCCTGAAATTCGAAACCTTTCTAATCAGCCACTTACGAGCCACCTTTAAGCCAGATGGCGACAAAATGGCGGCAGCGCTACGACAACCAAGGCAGTTCCAACCCAGAAGGCCCGTAGATATAACCTCCACTAATCCAAAACTTACCCCCATGCTTAGGGCCATAGATGTAGTTTCCGCTTATCCAATACTTCCCTGAATTTCTTGGCCCATAGATGTAACCACCTGAAATCCAGAAGCGACCAGACTCCTTCGGCCCGTAAATGTAGTTATTGCTTATCCAATATTTACCAGAACTCATAGCTTCTCCATACTTGCACACATCGGCATTACAGATGCTTGAGAAAGTAGCATGCTTAGGTTATCCGAAATGGTTTACAGCTAACGAATTGGCACTTCCCCTTCCACTTTGCATATGATCATTAGCCATAAAAAAACCCGCTAATAGCGGGTCGGGTTCAGTAAGCAAATTGTTCTTGCATACCTTTGGGATGAGGTGGTGCTGCGCTGATTTTTTGCGGACGGCATACTGACCGCACAAAAGTCTCATGCGTCACGAAGGTATGCCCGCATTCGATGTTAGTGCACTGGTTGTAGCGTTCTTTGGTTTCGTTGGAAACCTGGAAGCTGCTTCGGGTATGTGCCGCCTGTCCGCACATAGGACAATTCATCATAATAATCAGCCCTCATTATTAACCAGTTCGCAATTATGATACATTATTGTTCGCAATTTGGAACTAATCATTCTATTGCGAACTCATCTATTTTCACCTCAAACTCAATATTGGTTGTGAAACCACTATCAACGCTGACAGTATGCGTGAGCGTGGTGATCGTCCACTCGGCTTCATCAATGGGCTGCTTAAAGCCGCTCACCTTCACGGGCATTTCCGTGTAGAGATCGGCCCGGCCTTCCGCCAGTTGCAGAGAGAATGACGCCACACCACGTTGCAGGCGTTCCCACTGCATTTTGGCGGCCCGCTCAGCGTTGGCCCGGTTGGCATAGGTCCGGTTAAGTACCAGCACGTTTTCATCCGTGCCGACCAGATAATCTCCCTGCTTTGCCTCCGGCTCTTTTGCTGTTGTGGTTTTCTTCCGGCGCTTAACGCTTGTGGTTTCCTTCTTTGCTGGCTCCCGCGTATGCAGCCAGCTGGCAATCACGCCCGTATAGGCTCCACGATCTGCTAGGCTGAAACGGTGACTGTCTCCGGCCTTGCGGGTGATAGTGATTACCGGCAGTGGCTTTCCGCTGGCAGTTCTGCCCTGCCCCTGGCGGATAAACAGCAAATGCCCGTCTTTTACAGAGGCAATAGCACCAAACTGCCGCGCCAGCTTCATCAGGAAACTGGCATCGCTTTCATTGGTCTGGTCCATATGATCCAGCGCCTTATCTGTCAGGTCTTTACCCAGCGCCATTTTGAGTTTATGCCGGGCGGCAATTTCCTTTACAACCTCCCCCACCGTTGTCTGGTGCCATGACTTTTCACGCCGGGTATTGAGGGTTTCCCGGAAATCTGCACTCCGCGCCCGGATGGTAAGACGATCAGGGGCACCGCTATGCTCAATCTCATCCACAGTGAATGCACCTTTTGGGAAAAGCAGCTGCCCCTTCCATCCCAGCGCCAGATGAATAACGGCACCACGTCGCGGCAGAACAATCTGCCCGTCAGCGTCGTCCAGCTCCAGATCAAGCTGGTCTGCTTCAAAACCCCGGTTATCGGTCAGCGTCAGACTCAGCAGACGGGCATCCAGTACGGTAGTTACGTCCTTACCTTCAATGGTGATACTGAAAGCCGGGCTTTTGCTGTTCGGATCAAAAAGTTCAGAACTAACATTCACTGCAGCATCCCTCCAACCGTGTTTTTAATATTACCTATTGCAGACTTTGCAGAGTTCTGCAGATTACTGAGCTGATCGCTGAGATTACCGAACATATCAGACAGCGACTCATCAACCCTTTTCAGGGTCAGCGTAAACTCAATACGGCGAGGCATTCCGCTTGCAAAAAACTCCGTTTTTGTCTGACTCAGCCCCTCGATCACAAACATGCCGTAAATGGTCCCGCTCCCCTCAATCAGGGGCCACGCTTTGCCCAGCTCAGCCATTTGCTCTAGTGCCAACAATGACAGCCTGCCGCCGGTGACTTCCGGCAGCAGTACACCAGATAACGTCAGCGAATCGTTATCCGGTCCAAGAAACTGCGTTGATGGTCGGCGGTTCATCCGGCTGTTTACGGCGTGTCGCCAGCTTCGCTGATACTGAAGCTCCTGATAGGGCACGGTACGCAACATAAAGACATATAACCCAAGCACCATCATCATGAATCATATCCCCCTTGATCGCTGAAATTACTGCGCGCTTTCGCCCTGGCTTTGCGCTCGCGCTCATCAAGTTGCCGCGCGACTTCACGGGCAATATCCTGCGCACTCTGCCCAGGCTGGGCAGTGATATGAATGGGCGCGTTAATCTCATAACGGATCACTGACGGTACACTGGCAGATTTCACAGGTTGACTTTGTTTGTATGCCATTGCTGGTAGGCTGTACGGATGCAGAGGTACTGACTCTGCAGGCGCTGCAGCTACGCCCATGACACCGGCAACGACGGAAGCCAGCGCGGCAGTGCGCCGTCTGCTGGTCACATTTGCGGGACCGTTCACTATTTCAGGGCCGTTCTCCCCAACGATGCCAAACTGACCACGCGGGATCGTGCCTCCGCTGTCATACATACCTGCAAACCCCATAGACGGAAATCCGCCTGGCGGCTGCACTACCTTACCGTCACTGTTCACCGTGGCAGGCTGTTGCCGTGTAACCTGTTCAGGGAGTTTTGCTTTTGCCGCCTCCTTACTGACGATACCGAGTTTTTCAAGCAACCACGACACGCCTGATTTAAGCGACTCAAGCGGGTGCATCACCATATTCAGACCATCCGCCAGCGCCTCACCAAACCTGCGCCCCATTGCCGCTGCGCTGTTCAGTTCTTCGGAAGTGGATTTAACCGGCGTGAGCAAATCAGTAAACCATCCCCACAAAGCCTGCACCCTGTCACCAATCCACTGAAAAACAGGCCGCAATGGCTCAAAGGCAGCACTGATCGGTGCAGCCGCGGCTTTAAACCCCTCCACCACACCACCTAAAAATGCCCTGATGGGCTGCCAGTATTTCCACACAACAAGCGCCACACCAGCCAGCGCAGCTACAACCAGCCCTATTGGGCTGAGCAGCGCACCCAGCAGGCCGGAAATCCCGTACAGCGCAACGCGAAGTAATGCCATCGGACCGGAAACCAAAAAGCGCAGCACGCCGCCAGCGGCAGATAACCCACCCCGCAGCGCCGCCAGCGGATTCATCACCATACCAATAACATTACGTATGCCTGACATTCCCGCACGCAGCATGGTAAGCGGTGCACCTGCTACCGCTTTCAGTGCGTTGCCAGCCAGCCCGGCGGAACGTCGCAGGGAATGAAGGGGAGCGCTCAGCAGCCCGGCACTGCCGCCGGATGAGGCCATCCCCCGACGTAACAGGGAAAGCGGCGCGCCTGCCAGCCATGACAACGCACTGCCGGTGCGGGTCACTGCGGCAGTGACAGAAGGTAAAGTTTTTACACCCAGCACAGACAGGCCCAACCGGATCACCGCCAGCGGCCCCAGCACAGCAGCCACCGCCACTGCAAGCGTACCGAGCACAACGGTGATCGCGGCAGTCGCTGCTGCAACTTTCATCAGCATGCCTGCCAGCTGCGGGTTGGTCTCCACCCAGCGACGTAATACGCCGGTGACGCGTTTTACAGAATCCATAATGTCCATCAGTGGCTGGCGTAGCGTTTCGCCCAGACTACTGAAAGCGTTCTGCGCACCTGTTTTAACCAGCAACCACTGCGCAGATAAAGAATCTTTATTAATATCAGATTCTTTCTGCATGGAGCCGTTCGCTTCATTGCCTGAGGTGAGTTTTAGCTGACGCTGTAACTCCGGCAGGTTGTTAGCCAGCTTTGCTGCGTCGTCACCAAATTCTTTGCCAAAAACCATGGTCATGGCAGACAGGCGCTTATCTTTGGGTAGCTTGTTGACCTTCTCCAGAACGCGCTGGATAGTGCCCATTGCGTCGGTGGTCATCTGTTTCTCAATCTCTGCGGGATTGAGTTTAAGCAAGTCCATACCTTCAAAAAAGCGCTTGCTTTGCATGGTTGCAATGGAAAGTTCACGTACCATGGCATTCGAGGCACTCGCAGCAATTTCCGGCGCAGCGCCCAGAGAAAGGAAGGTTGAACCCAGCGCGGCGGCCTTTCGGAAGTCGAGGCGGTCAGCCACGCCCCCCATGCGCTGCAGCACGTTGATAATATCCCCACCCTTTGACATGGCGTTATCGTCCAGGTAATTCAGCGCATCACCCAGCTGTTCAATATTGCGGGTGGGGACTTTATACAACTGCGCAATTTTACCCAGCCCTTCCGCCAGTTCGTCAGCGGGTAGCTCAAACGCCGTTGCCGCTTTTGCCGCCGTGGAAGCAAAGGCCAGCAGGTCACGCTTCTGGTCTTCGTAAGGATCGTCCTGATTGGTCACACCCATGCGTGCGCCACCTTCAACCAGCGCGGCATAATCTATAGCGCCATTCTCCATTGGCAGCTGTTCACTGGCGGCCTTGATGGCAGCCTGCATGTCATAAAACTGTTTCGTGCGGTTGCCATTATCGTCCCGCAGCCCGTTTACCTGCTTTGCCACGCCTTTCATGGCATCTTCCATGCTGGCATAGCTCTTAACTGCCGCCACTACTGGCGCACCCATTGCCACTCCTGCAGCCGTGGTGGTAGCCCCTGCCCCGGCGATACGATCCCGCACCTCAAGACGGCGCGAATACTGATCGCGGACGGCGTTCATCCGCGCCTGCTGTTCGCCCAGGCGTTTCAGGGATTTCTGCTGCCGGTCCAGCGCCTGCCGGGTTTCGTCGGCATTCTGCCGCAGTTCCCGTTGCGCACTACTGAGCTTTTTCGTGTCCAGTCCGGCTTCATTGAGCGCAAGACGCTGGCGCTGTACCGACTGACGCAAGCCGTTATATTTACTCTGCAACTCTGTAACACGGTTTTTTGCCTGCTCAAGTAGCCGCGCCTGCGCCGCCGTCGGGCGGTTGGTGGCAGAGAATTGCGTGGCAAGTTTAGCCGCTTCTTCGCGTGCGGCTTTAAGGCTGTTGCCGGTGACTGCTAACTGAGCACTGGCCTTGCGGAAACCGTCAATACGGCCCGCCTGGGCATCTAACTCTTTTAAACGGGCGCGGCTTTGCTGAATGGCTGCAGCCAGCTCTTTTGAGCTGGTCTGCGCGGTTCGGAATGGAAGGGTGAGCTTGTCAACCGCATTAAGAATCACCTGCAGGCGCAGGTTATTGTCACTCATCGCTGGCCCCACTTCTCTGAATTGCTTTATGCCGCCACTCCAGCACATCAGTCAGCGGCATAACGTCAGTGACGGACGGCGACCAGTGAAAGATGGTGGCAATATCTGCCACCAGTTCATCAACCGTCAGGCTGTCGGTAAACCGGCAAGCACCGACTTCTTCAACAAAAAAGTCACCACCTCAACCGACAACGCGGTGAGATCGGCAGGGTCCAGCTCAGCCATTTCCTGCGCGGTCAGCGCCGGGGTGGAGATGCGCGGAATAACGGTCATCATCGCGCCCACGTCCATATCCATTATGGCCTGCAGACGGGTGCCACGCAGTGCGCCGGATTGCGGCTTACGCAGCACAATTTCAGTAATTTCCGTTTTACCGCGCTTGATCGGGGTATCCAGTGGTACGGTCTTTTCAGTCAGCTTGTCGCTCATGTTCTTTTCCTGTTAATGAAATACTGGCGCGGCTTCCCGCGCCGTTATGGTTAATCAGAGGCCGAGGGCATTACGGTGTGCTTCCATCAGGTCCACGCCGTCAACGATTTCAATCATATTGACCACATCAACCTCATAGAGCACCTCACCGTTAATGGTCAGCTTCGCGTAGCTGTTGGTGCTGCTGACTTTGGTGGCGCTACTCTCTCCGGTTTTCCACTCGCCGGAATCCACTTCTTTATGACGCCCGCGCACAACCAGCTCAACGGCCTGCACTTCGCCGGTATCGTCACGCTGAATGGAGCCGGTGAAACGCAACTGGATGCCGTCAACGGTGGCCTTGCCCATTTGCTTGAATAACAGCAGTTCGGTGCCGCCGATTGAAAATTCCGTATCCAGTGCGCCGTCATCCAGCCCCATGTCCACGTCCACCGCGCCCGGCATACCGCCGCCGCGATACTTCTCAAACTTGCGGGTGAATTTCGGCAGGGTCAGAGACTCAACGATCCCCTGCCAGTTGTTCCCGTCGTTGAACAGGTTCAGGTGTTTTAACTTACGTGGTAAAGCCATGGTGTCCCCTTACGCGCTGACCTGGCTGGAGAAATCCAGCAGGTATCGTTCGGTGATGCGCTGGCGCAGCATCAGGTTTTCAAGCGGCGGCACTGGCGTGTAGTCGTAGTCAATGGTGAGATTCCCGGCTTTCAGGGAGTCTTTATCGTTCACCGCCTCATCCAGCCAGCAGTCTGCGCCGATGATGTAGCCCTGCGTTTTCAGGCTGCGCAGTTTGGCGCGGATACCTTCGATAATGTCGCGGGCCAGCGACGGGTTAAGCACGCCATCCACTGCCCACATGTGCGCTTCTGCGATGGTGTCAGCCAGCACCTGCGCCGTGCGGGTGTAGTTCTCAAAAGCAAACAGCGGATCATCGCTGAGGCAGCGGGAACCCCAGAAACGGAAGCCATCTTTGCGGATAAGCGTGGTGACGTCGTTCTGGTTCAGCAGCCCCGCATCGGTTGCCGGGTCCTGCAGATCCCAGAACACATCAGCGGAAATACCGGTGACACCATTCACGCCCACGTTGGACAGGGTTTTGTGCCAGCCGGTCTGCTCGTCAATTTTGGCGCGCAGACCGAGCGCACGGGCGGAGGCATAAGCCGTCGCATCGGCATTCAGCACGGTGTCAAAGTTGATAAAGTCAGGCCAGATCAGCATCCCCTCGCGCTGGCTGAAATTGTCACGGTAGGCAATCACTTCTTCCACCGTTTTGCAGCCGTAAGCTGACAGGTAAGCAAACCCGCGCAGACTCTGCGCCACGCCCAGCAGCTCAGTGGCAACCGCCTGCGTGTCGTGTCCCGGCACGCCGAGAATGCGCGGCTTGACGCCGAGCTGCGACTGCGCCGAAAGCAGCGCTTTCATGCCCGTTTTTTTACCGTCAGCGGTCACGCCGCCGATAATGTTGGAAGTGGTTTCCGCTTCGGTTTCGCCCTGCGCCACGCGCACAACGACGGTCACGGGTTTAGCCTGGTCGGCAATGGCATCCAGCGAGCGGGCCAGCGTGCCGGACTCGCCCGCTTTGCCGCTGGCGGTCAACACATCGGTCAGCAGAACCGGCTTATTAAGGGGAAACATGGACGCATCAGCATCATCGCCGGTGCAGACCATGCCCACGATGGCAGTGCTCACCGTGGTAATGGATCGGGTGCCCTCGTTGACTTCAACAACGCGCACCCCGTGGTGGTAATCCTGAGCCATAAGGCAGTCTCTCCGGTTTACAGGGGGTACGCCTATGTTCTGGTTGATATGCACGCGGCGCACGCTGCGGGCTATGTTTGGGTCATGGCACAATGAAAGGGGAATAAAAATCCCCGCGAATGCGGGGACGGGATTAATCTTCCGGACGCTCAGGCCAGCTAATATCCGGCGCTTTAGAGGTGTCCACTGCCTGCACGGCTTTGATGTAGTTCATCCAGCTAATCAGTCTGGCCTTATCATCATCACTGATGATGCCGAGCTGCAGCTCTGTTTGCCATCCGGTGATTTGCTGCTGCGCCTCAAAAAGCAGAGCCTGCTTTTGCTGTTCTGCAACAGCAATCTCATCAGCATGTTGCGCCGCCGTGTCGGTCACCCACTGGCTACCATCCCATTTATCATACGCCGTGACAGGTGCCAGTAACGTCAACGTATCCGGCAACTCACCAAGAAAAGCGATGATTTCCGGTTGCCTGGTCTCAGTGTTGTAAGCCGTTAAACCGCGATAATCCGCCATGGTTTCCCACTGTTTTTCATCCGCGCTGCGTACCAGTGCAAAGCCGTCGCCCGGTAAATCTGGTTTATCGGCATAACCGAAAGCAGGCAGACCCACGCCCGCGGCTAAATATTCCATTGTTACCGACTGAAACTCGCGTTGATGAGGCTCTACGCTGTACACCGTGAGCCAGCCGGCAATAATAGCAATGCCGTTTTTATTCAGTTTTGCGACAGGTAATTCAGTATTGTATTTGCTCATTATGCTGCTCTCACGATGTAGTTAAATGCGATGTTGCGTGGTCGGTTTTCTGATGCTGTGGGGACTACACGAGAAGCGTCAAAGCCATATGACAGCACATCGTGGAAAGTATTATCGCCTCCCCAGTGCACCCATGAGGTTTTCGCTGGAGTGGATTTGTAATAGATCGCGCCACCTTCTCCACCTAAACCATTAATTGAACCAGTAATATTTCTGATAGCGTCGCCCTGCGCAGCCAAAATGGCTCGCCCTGCGTCCACTCCGCGCCCGGCGTCCCAGCCACGAATAAACTCACCGCGCAGGTCAGGTAATTTGCCTGATGGATAAGCCGCAGCCAGATAGGGATACATCGCCTTGTCAAAGGCCGCACCATTACAGATAAGCCAGCCAAGCGGAGCGCTCGTCAGGGGCCACGGCTGGGGAATACCAACAGGGGAAACATCGGTACCGTTGATGACAAAGCTCCCGTCCTGCCGGAACTCGACCCAGGCAGTGGTATCCCCTCCCTTGATTTCAAAACCGAGAAAAGCCCTTTTCCCCACCATTTCGGTGAATCTGATTTTTCCGTACTGCTCACCTACGCCCAACATAAACAGACCATCAGTCTGATTAAATTTCTGACTTCCATCGGTGTAGGAATACGCGCCGCTTTTATTGATGGCGTCTGTTCCGGTTATTTTGAGACTTTTTGGAGTGAACTTGTCAGTAAACCAGCCGTCAGCATTACCCTGCATTTGCATGGTGCTGTCAGTGCTGGCGATAGGGCGTAAAAATACACCCGCTTTCGTTCCCGCCCCCGACTCGCTGCTGATAACCAGCGCATTATTCGCGTTATCCCTCATCACAGTTGACGCACCGAGAGTGATAAGGGATTCCGTTCCCGTTTTACCGACCTGAAGAACACCACCGACACCGAGACGCCCGGTAATATCACCACCGGCTAAAGAGAGGTATTTCGACAGTTCGGCCTGATTGCCGACCCGCATTAATACCCATCCACTGTTCGTATTGTTATATCGGGTACCGATAAAAGTAATATTTGCCGAGTTGTGAGCGATAAAAATAACGGTGCAACCGTAGCTGTTATCCCTGACACCTAAACAATGCGCGTAAACATATTCGCCTGGACCTTTCGGCAGGCCATCAGGGACGTTGGTGCAGCTCTCCATTTTGAGAAGCAGAGACTGACCTGCACGGAAAACGCGGGTTTTAAAATCAATCGCAACGGTATTAATTTTATCCGCACCCAGACCAAAGCCGCCGACCCCAATCACGTTACCTGCCTCTGTTCCGACATCTTTTGTCGCTGCGCTTCCCAGCTCCAGCGAGCCACGCGCTTTTGATTTGTCGGTCAGTTCTGACAGGTTATTTTTTGCCTGCAAATACTGAGCATGCGGGTTAGCCTCCGCCAAGTGGGCTTTCATCGCCTCATCCGTATAGAGCCTGACCTCAATCGCGGTATCGTCCACATACTGACGGGTAGCCAGCACGACTGCCGGATCAATTTTGAGAGTGATATTGTCGGTGCTGCTGGTAATCAACACCATGCGTACGGTCTGCGTGCGTCCACTCCCCTCCGCCAGCTGCGGCTTGTAACTCTCCGGGCAGTTGCCCACGGCGATCAGTGCGCCGGTTTCATCGAACAGACCAATTTCGCGTATCCACCATCCTCCCTCAGTTTCTGGGATCACCTGCTCAGCAATAATCTGGCTACTGTTCTGCGGATCGATATACAGCATATTGAGGGAAGCCCGGCTCTTTTCAGCAACCAGCTTTGTCTGTTGTGCGCTGGGCGTGGGCAGCACGCCGCCACCATCGCCTACCGCCATATGGGTAATTTTCAACGGAACACCGAGCGCGGCGGCGCTTGCCAGTTTCGCCGCGCCGATATCCGTCAGCAGGGTATAGAATTTTGCGCTCATGGATTCACTCTCATTGTGTCAATAACATGGACTGCCCCGCCCTCGTAAGCGGTGCCGCCGGAAATAATGGTTTCGTTGATATACGGGTAAACCGTAATTTCTTCTCCCGTGTAAGTGGCTGCCCCCACAAAAAAGGGACCACTGCTCTGCAGGTTAATGGACATACCGATCAGGTGGCGGCTGCAGGGTTTGGCGTCACTAATCAGGCGCTCCAGCTCCAGATAAGTTTCTTCTGTGATCCCCTGCTCCTGCACGCCAATGTCCAGACGAAACGTGCCCGGTTGCTCGCCGGTCTGCCACCACTCAATGATGCGGATCAGGAAGCCGAACGGCTCCACCACGCGCCGCACGGCGCTGGTTGTTCCCTTATGCTGATGAATATAGAAAGCGTCCTGTACCACCCGGCGCTTGACTCTCTCCGTCCAGCTTTCGTCCCAGCGGTCAACGGAAAACGCCCACGCCAGATACGGCAGAAAGCTGACCGGACACATTGCCGGGCTCCATAAATCGCGCAGCGGCACCTGCAGATCGGAAATCCCGCTGCAGGTCTGCGCCAGCCGACGCTCAAGCGGCGATGAACCGGGCGGCAGCAGACTATTCATCCGTGCCCCCGTTGGTTACGCTCCATTCCGTACAGGATGCCGCCTGCGTCTTATCCAGCACCACATCATCCAGCGGGGAGGTCAGCTCCACACGCTGAACACCCTCAACGTGCAGCGCGGCATAAATGGCACTGCGACGGATATCACGGCCCAGCCGAGTCTGACTCGCGATATACTTCTGCAGGCTGGCTTTTGCCGCCGCCATCACCGGCTCAGCCTCCGGTCCCGGATAAAGAAAGATCGTCGCATCCACGCTGTACGGGATTATTTCGGCGCTACGCACCGTCAGTCTGTCTGCCACCGGGCGTACGTTCTCGCTGTTAAGCGCCTGCCCCACCACTGACAGCAGATCAGTCCCTGCAGTACCGTCACCCTCCCGGCTCAGTACAGTAAGTACCACCTCCGCCGGTGCCGGGCTGGTTGCGCTGGCATCTGCCACACGCCCGTCCGCGCTTCTGGCGTGAAACTCATAGGCCGCCGTCGGCCCCGCAACGGACAACCCCTCAAACGCATCCGGAACACGCAGGCGCAGCGCTTCATCGCTTTCCATGACGGCAGCAACCGGCGGCACTGCGTCGTTATCGGCAGGCGTTACCGTCAGGCGTTTCACGTTGTAGTTGGCTGCCAGCTGATCGAGATCGCCGCCGATGGCATACGCCACCATGACCGCCTGCGCGGCCTCATTAATACGCTGGCGCAACAGGATTTCGCGGTAGGTACTTTCCTGCAGCAACTTGGCGACGGGTTCAGATTCCAGCGCCAGCGTGCGCCGTATCGCGTCCTGCTCATCCAGCGGATAAAGGGCCACAAAAGCGGCCTTGCGCTCAGCCAGCAGCGTCTCAAAATCCGGCACATCCACTATCTGCGGCGCGGGCAGTTGGGAAAGGTCAATTACTGCCATTTTCTGCTCCTGTTGATACCGAAAGGGAAACCGGCGCGCCGTTATTGCGCTGCCCGGTAAGCTCAACCACCATGGAGCCGTCAAAATTGCTGCTGATGGTGATGGAATCCAGCGTAAGCCGTGGCTCCCAACGGCTCAGCGCCACATAGACCGCAGACATAACCTGCAGGCGTAGCGCCGGATTCTGCGGCTGGTCAATCAGGGCGGACAGCAGGGAACCATATTCCCGGCGGGCAATACGGCTGCCCTGCGGCGTCAGCAGAATATCCCGCACTGACTGGCGCAGATGGTCCGTATCAGTAATAGCTTTGCCGTTGCCCTGGCTCATGCCGATATACAGCGTCATACCGGGCCTCCTGATGTATCGCCGCCGGACTTCACGCCGGTGTGACCGTGTTTATCCACCACGATCCCGTTAGAACTCATCGCGCCGCCGCCATGGGTGACGCTGCCATTGATCACCATCTCGCTGTTAATGCGCGTGGTGTCTGCCTCCACCACAAACTCACCAGTTTTGAGGGTGATATTGTCCGCCGCCTCGATCACCATGGATTTGATGCCCCGGACATGCCACCGCCCGGTGGCGGGTTCATACTCAAACCAGCCTCCGTCCGGGTACTCCGTCACGCAGCCATCCACGGAATCCGACGGCGGCGCAAACTGATTGGAGTAGATGGCAGGCAACGCAAAAGCGGTTTCCAGATTGCCGCCCATACTCAGCACCACCACCTGCTCATCCGGCGACGGGCACCACCATGTACGGGCACCACCGGCACGCAGCGTCAGCCAGTTAATCCAGTTGGTTTCAAGCTCGCCCACTTTCACCCGGCACAGCCAGTTTTCCCGGTCCACTTCAGTCACGATGCCAGTGCGGATAAGGTTGGTGATAAGGCGCATGATTTCTGTGAGTTGTGCGTTCATGTCGTTATACTGCCAACACATAGACAGCTTCGATAGATTGTGGACTTGTGCTATAAATGGCACAAAGCTTAATTAAACTAACGAGTAGAGATAATGAATTTAGAACCTGATCAATACGATAAAATATTATTTTCCTTACAAAGGAGAACAAAAAAATCAAAAATTGCAACCTATTCCATCATCTCCCTTTCATTATTTATGGTGATTTTATTCCTTTCCAGCATTTTGTATTATCACACTCAAGAAAAGAAATCAGGAAGTCTGCAAGACTTAATTGCAATTATTGAAAAAACCAATTCAGCGGTCAAATCGTTAAGTGATCTCAATCAAGAAATAAAGGATAACAAGTTAGGTATAAAACGCAGCGGTTTTATCACAACAGCTAGCGAAACATCTGCTGAAAGCACTATTAAGGAAGCAATTTCTGTTGCTGCGCCGTACCTCATATTCTTCACAGCAATTATGTTTATAGGCTACACGCTTAGACTCTTAATTATTTTTATAAAATACAACATGCAAATGACTAATGATTATGAAAATCAAACAATTTCATTTTTACTTTCCAGAGGTTCTACTTCTGAATTCAAAGACCTAATTCAAACCCTTAGAAAACACAATATAAATTTTGAAAAAACGCCCAACCTCCCTCAAGAAAAACTAATTTATGAGTTAATAGATTTGGCCCGATCCAACAAAAATAAAAACTAATCAGCCAGCCAGAGCAGCAAAATATCGCGTGTCAGTGTCTCCACTTCAACATTCACGCCCAGCAGGCGGCGCTGCGAGTAGCGAACCTCCGGCCCTTTGCGGCTGACGCGATCACGCAGGCCGTAATGGTGAACCCGCGCAATGCGCTGCACCTTGCCATCAAACTGCACGCTGGCGGAGTCCGCACTGGCTGTGGTTTTCAGGTATTTTGTGGTGCGAAGCTTTGCAAACATCTGGCGTTTGATGCGCCCCTTCTTGCTGCGGGCTGTCACCCGGCGCGGCTCATAGCCGCTGCCGTCAGGATTACGCTGCAGCCTGATGTGCTGCTGCTGCGTCCGGCGCAGCTGTTGCGCCAGCTGCCGCATCATACGGCTGCGTGCGGCGGGTTCCAGATTTGCCAGCAGCGCCGTCAGCCAGTCATCCACCCTCTGCAGTTCATCCACGTTTCACCGTCCACATTTCCTCTGGTTCGTCCGGCTCCGGCACCGCTTCAACGCTCGACACGCTGCCGTCAGTGCTGACCAGCACACGTTCCGTCAGTTGCAGGTTCATGCTGATATCGCACACATCGTTGCGCAGAATATCCACTTCAAAAGTGAACAGTTTTTCGCGCAGCGCCGGGTTATTGATAGCGTCCGGCTGGTTGTCATTTAGCCACAGCAGGACTGGAGCCATCAGCAGATTCTGGTCACCGCTGAAATCCTCGATCACCACGTTCAGGGTGTAGCGGTATTCCCATGACATGGAGCTGGCCCCGGTTGACACCAGTGAACCGTTATCAACGAAAAGGTGCAGCTTGTCCGGGTTGCTGCGGACATAAGCAACCGCTTTATTCAGGGCTCTGCGTAAGGACTGCGGTTTGTTCACTGTCTCGCTCCTGACACGCAATGATCGTGTCCACTTTGTCAGCACAGACCGCCCAGGCGGCCTCGGTTTCATCCAGCGCCGCATTCAGATCGCCGTTACTGCGCGGTGCTGACCTTTCCAGGCGGCACTGCGTCACTCTGGGACAACCACTCACGGTAAGCTGCACCTCCGGCGAGGGCCGGGCGGTCCCGCAACCGGATAATGTCAGCAGGCAAAGGAGTGTCAGCCCAGCGGCGCAAATCCTCGTTTTCACGTTTTAGCTCCTCGATCCGGCGCTGACGGTTGCGCAACAGTGCGGTGGTTTGCTCCGCTGCCGCATAAAGCCTCGTCTGCTCCCGGCTGTTGGTTTCGGTCAGAATGGACAGGCCGATCAGCTGGCTGTTTTTCTTCGTCAGCTCCTGCTTTTTGCTTTTCAGCGCCGCGCCCAGCGTCTCGATGGCGTGGCTGGCATTGTTAAGCCGCCACGACTGCCAGCCCAGCGCCGCAAGCGCCAGCGCCAGCACTACCGCCAGCGCACGCATCAGGCCACCATCGGCTCATGAAGCTGCGCGCGGGCAATCTGATACAAAACCAGCGTCAGCAGGTAAAACACCAGGGTGATCACCCATCCCGAAAACGCCAGGCACATAACAATAAGCAACCTGAAAGCCCAGGTACGCACGGGTTTTACGGGGTGCGCACGGAATTTGATTAATGCCGCCCTGATCTCATCGCGCGCCCGCTCTCCGGCTAACCACCCGACAGCGCACAGCGCAGCAAATAGCCAGGCGAGGAAGCATGACACCCAGACAGACGCACCAACCAGAACCGGCGCACCGCTGCGCGGATACAGCAGACTGATAACCAACAGCGCAGCCCATGCCAGCTGGAAAAAAACGCTCATGACTTTCTTTTTCATTCCGTTATGCTCCTTTTAAGCACCAGGCCATTTCCCGCGCGCGGCGATTGTCCAGCCCCTGATTAAACACACCTTTGACATATACCCAGCGCGGCAGCTGATGGCAGGCATCTGCCCAGCGCCGCTGGTTCAGCAACTTAACCAGCGTGGAGCTGCAGGCGTTGCCGGTGCCCACGTTGAAAGCAAACGACACCACCGCGTCATAGACTTTTTGCGGCATCGGCTGCGCCACACATTTATCCAGCGCCCGCTCCACGCGTAGTACGTTAGTGATAAGTCCCTGCGCCGCCTGCCGTTCCGTGATGGTTTTGCCCGGCACCACACCGGACGTATTGCCGATCCCGTCGGTCCACACGCCCGCGCTGCACTGATAAGGCTGCAGGCGGCACCCCTCGTAATCGGCAATCAGTTTCAGCCCCTCAACGGAGGTATGAAGCGACTGGAAACCGGGCAGCGTGGCAGCAATAGCCAGCACCGCCCCGACAAGGCAGCGCTTAACGATTGAAGGATTCATATTCCCCCCGCGAAATCTTGCCGCCACGTAACAATTTGAAAGACTGGTGTTTGTAGTACCAGTTGATAGCCAGCATCAGCACACCAATCAGTACGCCGCCAACCGTTGACGCATCCTTGAGCGACAGATCGCCCAGCCATGCCAGCAGCACGGCGATGCAGTAAGTGATAAAGGCGCTGATTCGTTCAAGCGTCATAATTCAGTCCCATAGCTGGACGGTCTGCGCCGTGGTTGACGCCGTAATGTCCGGCAGCTCCACCTGCAGCCCGTGCGGTAAAAATGGGCCGTACTCAGCCAGCCCCGGATTTGCCTGCAGAACCTGCTCAGTGACACCCTGCGTGCGCCCGTAATGACGCCAGCAAAGCGCGTCCACCGTGTCATACTGATGCGCACGCACTTTCATCAGATAAGCTCCACCGTACAGTGCGGTGCATCCTGCACCCGGCTGATTGCCCAGCGGGCATCACGCCACAGATCGCCGCTGGCCTCCGCCAGCTCCTCCCCTCGCTTCACGCCTGACGCCGTGGCGTCATAGTCCTGATAACGCTCATTGAGCACAGCGCGCGCCCAGCAAAAAACAGCGTTGTGGTAGTGCTGGATACGCTCGCTTTTGCCGTCCAGCATTTCTGCAGGAACGTCTGCAAGTGTCTGCCAGCCCAGCATCTGCTGACGGTGGCGGAAGTCGTACAGCTCAGCGTTAACCTCAGAAATAGCCGTCAGCACAACCTGCTTTAAACGCGGCTGCGTCACCGTGCCGTCAGTACGCATCACACTTCGAAATTCCGACAGGTCCACATCAGGCCAGAACGGCGTATTTTTGATGACCTCCGCCTGTTCCGGTTCCTGTTCGGGCGCAACAAACTTCATGCGGCTTTCTCCTGAATAAGTGGGCGGTGGACGGGATTTTGATGTGGCAGTGCCTTTCGCCACCCCGTGCCGCCCGTGCGCGGGGCACGTTCTTTAGCGGCTGTCATTGCGCAGTCTGCGCTCCAGCTGCTGCTTTTCTTTTTTCACGCCACAGCGGGGATCGAGCTGCAGCGCATGGGTAAGGTGATTCAGGGCAGATGCCGGGTTGCTTTCGCTCAGTACAGCGCCGATGGCTTTATGCAGACGTGCCCGCGACTGGTCCGGCATATCCAGATCGGCTGTCAGGTCCAGCGTCTGCAAAAGCAGATCGGCATCAAAACCGGCAGCGGCTAGCAGAGCGCTTTGCGCCGCGTCTGCCATTTCTTCTGCCAGCACGGTCTGCACGTTACGGTTGCCCAGCGGCATCACCCAGCCATGGCGCAGCGCATGACGCCCGATTTCCAGCGCACCGGTATAATCACCGGCATCGATACGCCACAGCATCACGTACATCAGCACGTCATCCTGCTGCGCACCTCCGGCAGCCAGCACCCCCTCCGCCCAGGCGGAATATTTCGGCAGCAGCTCCACCTTGATTTCCGCCTTTTTCACCGTGGACTGGACGCCCTTGAGGCGGCGGCGGTCTTCTGCAAGTTGCAGCAGCATCAGGTCATAGCCCGACGCATGGCGAACACTGCCGCCCTCACGGGCGGCCTGTTCGGCCTGAATGCGCAGGCGGTGCTGCCGTGCGGGACTCAGGCTCATGCGTTATTCCCCACCTTCCGGTGCGGCAGGCGCGCTGAAATCACCGATTTCGATGTTTTCAACCAACGCCGCGCAGCGGTAGTCCTCGACCACATACGCCTCGTTGACGGATTCAAAGTTTTCAATCCGGTCACGTTTCGGGTTGTCGATAACAGAACGTCGGCGGGTGTCTTCCTGCCAGTAAATGGACAGGTTATCCAGACGGGTGATCAGCAGGGCTTTTGCCGGGAAGAAAGGCGCGCGTACAGCCTGCAGGCCGCCCATACGTTTCTGACTGATGATCAGATCGGCGGCGTTTTTCTCGCTGTTGTCCTGCTCTTTGTTGACCAGCGGGAAATATTTGTCAGAAAGCAGTTCACGTCCGCAGACGACAACCAGATCGTCATCATCCTGATAAACCACATCGATCAACTCATTGACGGCATCCATCACCACGGCGTCCAGGTTGGCATAGTCGCCCCCTTTCCCCACCTTGACCGCGCCTGCAGTCGTTGCGCCGTCTTTTGTTGTGCTGCCCATGACGTGATCCGGCGCGTCTTCGCGGATTTTTTGCAGCCAGCCTTTATTGACGTCCTGCAGCAGCGGGTTTTCAGCACGATTGGAAGTTTTGGCGCGCTTCACGCCGTTAAAGCCGATCATGATGCGGTCCAGTGCCTGACGCTTGACAATGGCGTTGCGGATACGCACCTGGAAGTCCTGGAATTTCGCCCACAGGTCCAGTTTTGCGTAGGTCAGCACCGTATCAAAGTTGGTCTGCTCGCATTTGTATTCCACGTCTTCCATCAGCGTCGGATCGGTAGGCTCGCGCTCTTTGGTGGTGGTATCGGTGGTCCCGGCAATGGTGCTGCCAACGCCCAGCCCCAGCAACTGCCCGGACTGCTCAGTGACCGGCGTGATGTTAATCAGCGTCAGGAAAGCAGCGGACTGCTGGATCTGGTCTTCCAGCGTCTGCTGCACAGACGGCTCCACGGTGAACTTGCTGGACAGTTCTTCAACTTCCACACCGTTCAGACGCGCCAGTTGCTGCAGGTAAGCGTTAAAGGCAAAGCGGGTATTTTTTTTCATCGGGTTTTATGCTCCATCAGCAATTGGTCAGGGTGCCTGCCGGTGCGTCACCGCCCGGCGCGCGCTGGCGGTAGTCTTTACGGCTGTCTTCACGGCTCAGCTTCTGCTCAAGCTCGGCAAAGGCGGCCTGCTGCTCCTGCAGTGAGGACTCCAGCTCAGAAAGGCGCTTGTCCTGTTCGGTCAGGGATTTATCCGTGCGCTCGCTCAGGTTCTGCTGCTCGGTGGCAACCAGTTCCACGGCTTTATGCACGTCGGAGAAACTCGCCTCATCGGTCTGCTCTTTTTTGGTTAACAGCGCGGTGATGCGGGCAAAGAGGGACGGCTTTTCGTCCTGGGCTTCTTCCAGTTCGATCAGCGTTTCTTCGGCGGCGGTAAACAGGTTTTCAGGACTCTGCTTGCGGTTAGCCAGCGGGTTCTGTTTAGCACTGGCACTGAATGCCAGCATTTCGGTACCAAGGCTCGCCGGATCATCAGTGGCAGCCAGGCCAACAAGGTAGGCTTTTCCGGTGTCAGCAAATTTCGGACTGACTTCCATAGAGGTGAATTGTTTTTGCCATTGCTTAATCAGGCTGATCAGATCAGGCGACGGATTAATATCGGCATACAGCGCCATTTTCCCTTTTAGAGGCCCTTCTGTGATTTCCTCGGCTGTTAAGCCGGTGACATGCCCATAACGCTTAAACGTGCCATCTGGTGAGTAGCCTTTAATGTGCTCAAGGTTAATTTGCGCGGTATAGACCGTCGGGTTGTAGCTGGCAGCCATTTGTACCAGCCATTCACGCTGGATCTCGCGTCCATCAGTGGTGGCACCTTCCACCCCGATACGGAAACGCTTTGCTTTCACTGTCATGAGCCGTGCTCCGTTAGAAAAAACTTACTGGAGCCTTATGTTTGCGGTGATGGGGGGAGTGAAACAACGCGCGCCACTTGTACGGTCAGCCACACAAACCGCAGCCGGGGAAAGCCGTCAGGCTAGGCCGTATGTTGGGGGCCATGAACACGACACTGACCCCCGCAGACCTCGATCCCCGTCGGCAGGCTATGCTGCTGTACTTTCAGGGATACCGCGTAGCCCGCATTGCTGAAATGCTGGGCGAAAAAGTTGCAACCGTTCACAGTTGGAAGAAGCGCGATAAATGGGGCGAGTATGGGCCGCTGGATCAGATGCAGCTCACCACCGCCGCCCGTTACTGCCAGCTCATCATGAAGGAGCAGAAAGAAGGGAAAGACTTCAAGGAAATTGACCTGCTTGCGCGCCAGTCAGAACGCCACGCCCGGATCGGTAAGTTTAACGATGGCGGGAACGAAGCAGACTTAAACCCGAAAGTTGCCAACCGTAACAAAGGGCCACGCCGCCAGCCCGAAAAGAATGTTTTCACTGATGAACAGACCGAAAAGCTGGAAGAAATCTTCCGCAACGGCATGTTTGAATATCAGCGACACTGGTGGCAGGCAGGCGTAAAACACCGCATTCGCAACCTGCTTAAATCACGCCAGATCGGGGCAACATACTTTTTTGCCCGTGAGGCGCTGATTGACGCCATCACCACGGGGCGCAACCAGATTTTTCTCTCAGCCAGTAAGGCACAGGCGCACGTTTTTAAGCAGTACATCATCGACTTTGCAAAAGAGGTGGATGTTGAGCTGAAAGGCGACCCGATAACCCTCAGCAACGGCGCGTGCCTGTACTTCCTCGGCACCAACGCCCGCACGGCTCAGAGCTACCACGGCAACCTGTACCTTGATGAATATTTCTGGATACCGAAATTCCAGGAGCTGCGCAAGGTTGCCTCCGGTATGGCCATTCACAAGAAATGGCGACAAACCTACTTCTCCACGCCGTCCAGCCTGACCCACAGCGCCTATCCGTTCTGGTCCGGCGCGCTGTTTAACCGGGGCCGTGCCAAAGCGGACAAGGTGGATATTGACCTGACCCACAGCAACCTTGCGCGCGGCCTGCTCTGCCCTGACGGACAGTACCGCCAGATCGTCACCGTAGAAGATGCGGTGCGCGGAGGCTGTAACCTGTTCGACCTCGACCAGCTGCGCATGGAGTACAGTCCGGACGAATACCAGAACCTTCTGATGTGCGAATTTATTGACGATCTGGCGTCAGTATTCCCGCTCAGCGAGCTGCAGGCGTGCATGGTGGACAGCTGGGAAGTCTGGACCGATTTTCAGGCGCTGGCACTGCGTCCGTTTGGCTGGCGGGAAGTCTGGATCGGTTACGACCCTGCGAAAGGTACGCAGAACGGTGACAGCGCAGGCTGCGTGGTTATGGCACCACCCACGGTGCCGGGCGGAAAGTTCCGCATTCTGGAGCGTCACCAGTGGCGCGGGATGGACTTCCGCGCCCAGGCTGATGCCATCAAAAAGCTGACGCAGCAGTACAACGTGACTTATATCGGCATCGACTCGACCGGCGTCGGGCACGGTGTTTATGAGAACGTAAAAGCGTTCTTTCCCGCTGTCCGGGAGTTTGTCTACAACCCCAATGTCAAAAACGCCCTGGTGCTCAAGGCGTACGACATTATCAGCCACCGCCGTCTCGAGTTTGACGCCGGGCACACCGACATTGCGCAGTCCTTTATGGCTATCCGCCGCGCCACCACCGCCAGTGGAAACCGCCCTACCTACGAAGCCAGCCGCAGCGAAGAAGCGAGCCACGCAGATTTGGCCTGGGCAACGATGCACGCACTGTTTAACGAACCACTGCAGGGCGAATCCGCCAATACCAGCAACATTGTGGAGATTTTTTGATGAGTGAACCCGAAGCCTTAACCAGCACAAAGCCAACAGAAGATACAGCGCCTAAAAACGCAGGCGTAACTGCCGAGGCTTTCAGCTTTGGCGATCCGATCCCGGTGCTGGACCGCCGTGAACTGCTGGACTACGTGGAATGCGTGCAGATGGACAAGTGGTATGAGCCGCCCGTGAGTTTTGACGGCCTGGCCCGCACCTTTCGCGCCGCCGTGCACCACAGCTCACCGATTGCCGTTAAGCGCAACATCCTGACCAGCACCTTTATTCCCCATCCGCTGCTGAGCCAGCAGGCATTCAGCCGCTTCGTGCAGGACTACCTGGTATTTGGGAACGCCTATCTGGAGAAACGGACGAACCGTCTGGGCGGTATTTTGTCGCTGGAGCCATCGCTAGCGAAATACACCCGTCGCGGGATCGACCTCGACACCTACTGGTTTGTGCAATACGGCATGACCACGCAGCCTTACGAGTTCACCAAAGGCAGCATCTTCCACCTGATGGAACCGGACTTAAACCAAGAGATTTACGGTCTGCCGGGATACCTGTCCGCCATACCTTCCGCCCTGCTGAACGAGTCAGCCACGTTGTTCCGCCGCAAGTACTACATCAACGGCAGTCACGCGGGTTTCATCATGTACATGACCGACGCCGCGCAGAATCAGGAGGACGTGAACAACATCCGCCAGGCCATGAAAAGCGCCAAAGGGCCGGGCAACTTCCGCAACCTGTTTATGTACTCACCCAACGGAAAAAAGGACGGGATTCAGATCATCCCGTTGTCAGAGGTGGCGGCAAAGGATGAGTTTTTGAACATCAAGAACGTGAGCCGCGATGACATGATGGCAGCACATCGTGTACCGCCGCAGATGATGGGAATTATGCCAAGTAACGTTGGCGGATTTGGGGATGTGGAGAAGGCAGCTAATGTATTTGTGCGGAATGAGTTATTACCACTACAAAAAAGAATGGAAGAAATAAATCAATGGTTAGAAGATGACATATTGCATTTTACGAAATACACCTTAGATTAGCATGCTAAAATTAAAACCACAAATTATAATATGGGAGGTAACACCTCCCATATTAATAACATTCATTCATTCATTCAACTGTCGTCTTAAAAGACTGCGTATAAACCTTGCCCCACTAATAGTTATCCCTTCATTAGCTATACAATACCCTACGCGAATCATATCTTTCGAAAATAACGATCTTCCACCATCCCAAACTCTCTCATTAAAGAAGCTTTGTATTTGGCTAGATGATGGAACAGATTCAAGATCATTAACTTCATAAGCCTCAATGATTTCTGGAATAATCTTGATACGAATAAAATTCTTAATCCTATCATTAATTTCCTCGTTAGAAATAGAGCGTACTGTTCCACTGGAACCTTGTTCGTCTCGATTAGAAATTCGCTCTGCAAACAACCTTTTCTTTAGCTTCGTTAATTCAAACTGTAACTTTTGTGACTCATCCTCTTTTGCCTTGAGTTCTTTTTTAATGCTTTCTTTTTCTTCATGCTCTAGGTTTGCTTTTTCCAAAAGCTTATTTATTAACTTCGTTCTCTCAGCATTGACTTTATCTAATTCATTTTGTTCATCTTCAATTTTTTCTTTCGTCTGACTCACTACAGAATTTTTGGGCGGAGTAATTATGTTACGCATGGAGCTATAACCTTCATCAAGGCTTTTTAATCTCTCACCAAACCCACTTTCAATTCGGATCAATAAATCCGCAATATCTTTTGTAAACTTAAAAGTATTATTATAAAAATCATTACTCGTCTCAGTAGCCTTAAAATAGAATACTGCCGACAAACCAACAGAAAACAATGCCAATACTGTTGATAATAAAGCAATGAAATCAAAATTCATTGTAAAAGTGGATTTATAAAATTTAAGAGAAAGAAACAGAACTATAATTATAGTGGCTATAGCCTTAACCCAGTCCCAAAGATTTGCCTTTTGCATAGTCATTTGTTTTTTTGTGAACGATTCTATAGATATTACCCTTACTGTTAAGTCTTAGTAAACCACTCAAATCATAATTTTTTAGCTTTTCTCAGATTTTCAATATATCTGTAAAGCGCATCTCTCTTCTCTGAATGTACGGTTTACAAACATGTTTTTTGGCCTAAGCGCGCGCTCGTATCCCCGCCACGCCTGCCCGCTTTATGCAGCGGTTTTCATGCACCTGCATGACATAAGCAAAAGCCTGCCGGCTCTGGCGGACCTTAGCGAAAACGATCCTCACACGATCATGCGATCTCATGCAGCATAGGCATGCGCAGACGAGTGAAGTGAATCGGGCTTTACGCCGCGGGCATAATCAGTATGTCGGGAGCCCTCTAAAAGTGCATAATTCGGCTAACAGAGATGCTTACAAAAGCATATGTTTGATTAAAAATGAGGTAAGTGGGAAGATCTCAAACTGAATTGCCACGAGTTTTACAGACTCCGGTAGTCTCTAACGTTTCGGCTGAGGTCAAAATGAGAAGCTTTTACGTATTAATTTTAACTCTGGTTGCCAGTTTTGTTAGCGCTCCAGTTCAGGCTGCAACAGATAATAACTATGAGAAAGGAACTAAAGCACAACAGAAATCAATATCTTACCTTTCGTGTGCATTCTATGGCAGTAGCACACAATTAGATCCTAACTACACGGGGCAAGTACCTACAGCCGATATTAAGATATTACAGAAAGCTGCTTACCACGCTTACAACGATGCGCTCTCATACTTAGGCTATGAAGAACCAGATCGCGAACAGCGCATAATTGATTATGCTGAATTTGTGGCGTCGCAAGAGGCAATGTTGTGGGGTAAGCCGGGAATGAATGGAAAGCAGGTTACAGTAGTTGCCCGTTCTCTCTACAATGAGAGTAACTGTGATTTGTTGCTGGACTCAATTAAATAGGAAAAGGAGGGCCTTGCGTCCATCTGTTGAACTCACATCGCAGAGCAGACTATCACTCATTAAATGAACGCCACACCTAACGCCTCGCTGTACTCGTTGTTCAACCTTGCTGACGTAAGAAGCTAGTTCTTGCGCCAGCAACGTTCCTGCTGCTAACCGGGAAGATCCATTGAGCGGTTGTATTCATGAGCACGAATCTTCGCCATCAGTTCATCCGTTAACTCAGAAACCCACTGGATAGCCAGTTGCTTTTCTTCGTCGTCACACTCACTAGCCGCTACAAGCTTGATAAAAAAATCAATGCGCTGGAGCTTCAACGACTCCAGAAAATAGTCCTGCATCTTCCCTCCTATCATTACTTCAGATACACCACATAACTGCATGTATAACCACTGTTTATATATACAGTATAATAGGGATTTATAATTGTAAAACGCTTTTTTATTCTCAATCAGATAGCTCTGACACTGATCAATAAGAGCAGGAATTGTTAATCCTGTTATCTCAATACCACTGACGCCATTTATCATCTTCCTGCAGGCGATGGTTGCGGTAAAAAATACGTAGCCCGGCACCAGACGGAATACTGCCACCGCGCAAAAGCAGGTCAATCTCTGATTCGCTACCATCGAAGCCTCTGGAACTCAATTCGGCCTCAAGCTGCAGCCCTTGCTGCTGCGAAATTTGTTGCTTATATCCTTTTTTCCGCTTCGGTTTTACCTGCCGCATACGGGCCGCAAGCTCACGCCGTTCCTTCTGGCTAATACCGTGCAAATATTCCTTCAATTCGGTTTCATCCATGATGGTTATATCGGGAATATCACCCACTGTTTGGTTCAAATTTTCAACAGGGGGACAGTTATTGCCACGAGTCCAAGGGGCGCAAGCGCCCTGGTCGGCTGTCGCCTCCTGAACGTCAACAGCCTTACGAACCTTTTTCCACTTCACCGCGTGCGTGCAAATCTTGCCCTCTACAATCGGGGACCAGATGCCATAGATACGGATACCGTGATCGCCGTAGGCGCTCGGTTCTTCGTTAAGCTCGTAGGCCGTGCGGACAAGGTGATGTTTGCGGGGAACCAGCACACCGCCCTGCTTCATGATGTAGGTGGCAAAGCAGCCCGCATCAGCCGCCGCCAGTACCGCATCCAGACGCGGATTATCCAGTACCGGCGCGCCCGCTTTGCGTTCACCCTGCACTCTTGCCGCCTGACCAGCCAGCAAGCGCAGCTCGCGGTATGCCTGACGCCCCGGAATACCAAAGAAACGGAACTGCTGGACACGATGCAGTGACGCCCAGGCGCTGACATGCTCGGCGCTGTCACGCAGTGATCTGCCGGTTTCTTTGCTGATTTCTTTAGCCAGTCCGCGCCCGTCGATGTTCTTGCTGATGTATTTGGCGATATAGCTGGTCGGCGTCCCCTTACGCGGGTTGATAAGCTCGGACTTGAAGCGCGGCCCAGTATTGGTGCCCAGCTCCTCGCGGTCTTCACGGAGGGCAAACTTACGCAGCAGTGCGGTGATGGAACGGCGGTCTTTTTTGCGCATGAAGCACAACAGATGCCAGTGCACGGTGCCGTCGTGGTGCGGCTCTGCCACCCGGACACCATACCAGCGCAGCCCGGCCTTGTGCATTGCCTTGCGGAAAGCGGCGAAGGTATCAACCAGATAATCACTGCTCTGCCGGACAGTGGCGCTGGTCCATTTCGGATTAGGCCTGCCGTTGTTGAGGGTGGCGTGGAAGCGTGACGGGCAGGTGATAGTATAAAACACCGCGCAGTCTCCGCGCATTTCCGCTATCAGCTCCAGTCCCTTAACACAGGCCATCATTTCATTACGGCGGTGTGCCGGGTTGCTGTTGCTGGCGTTCACTACGTCTTCCATGTCCAGCGTGTCGCCGTCTTCGTTGACCAGCGCATGCGAGCGGAAGAACTCCAGCGATTTGCGGCGCTGCTCGCGTTTATGGATCACGGCTTCATAGCTGACATACGGGGACGCTTTTTTGTTGACAAGGCAGACGGCGCGCAGTTGCTCCTCCCGCCACTCGCAGCGCATCTGCCACAGTTTGCGATACCACCAGTCCGCGCACAGCATACGCGCCAGCGACGGTGGGATCAGTTCATAAGGTACCGGCTTGCGGCGGCGCTTCTTGCGGCGAAGCTGCTCAAAGGCAGGCGGGATGACCTCAAGGCGCATGACTTCTGCGGCAACCCTTTCCCATGCCTGGCGGATTTCTTCTGGTTTAACATTGTCGCTGACAAACAGATCACCGCAAGCTGTATCAAGACACATGCTCATATGTGCCGCTACCAGCGTTGAAAGGCGCTTGACCTGTTCCTGATTCATTTCAGGCAGTACCAGCAGCCCTTCCAGCCCGTCGTGGCTCGCCATGAACCGGAAAGACGCAGACACCTGACTGTCACGCACGCGCTCCAGCCGCTCAAGACAGGGCCTGATGGTTTCATGCAGGTAGCGGGAATAGGCTTTTGCTCTGCCCAGACTATGGAAATATTTAATCCGCTCCAGCAGAGGCTTGCTGATATGGGACGGCATGGCGTTAACGTCAGCCAGAATGGCCAGATCGGGATTAAAACGCTGCTGCTCGCGCGCCATTTTGGCACGACTAATCAGCCGGTCCTGCTCCATTTCGCGCTGGACAGGATCACGGGATTCATTGAAGAAATAGCGTTCCCAGACCTCATCGCTCAGCGCCTCACGGCGCAACTGCTCCTGCTCGTTATCCGCAGCGTAAAGGGCGATCAGGTTTGAAAGCGCAGACTCCGGCGCAACCTCCACCGGGTCCAGATAGGGATTAACCGCTTTTTTAGGGTTATTCCATGAAAAGGCCACGGCGGCCTCATTCGAGCCGCCGGTGGTTGGTGCATTATGTAACGTGAATTTAATCACTGCCACGCCCACACCTCAGTTTCCACCGAGATATCTGGACCGGACGCCAAATCGATACCAAACCAGTCTGCTAATTTTATGGCGATGATTTCAGATGCAGATTTACTCTCACCGGCAGCCACACCCATGCTGCGCTTTGCAGTGATGCGATGGCGGGTAAAATTACGATAAAGCGAACGGGTCAGGAATGTGTCGCTGTTGGACACGATCACCGGATGACCTTCTGATGACCGGCGTTCAAGAATAGACGCCAGATGATACTGATCGTCCTCCGTAAAACCGGCAGTGTGATAACCGCTAAACGTGCCATCGTATGGCGGATCACAATAAACAACATCACCAGCCTGCAGCAGCGCCAGTGTTTCGTCATAGCTGGCACAAATAAACGTTGCGCGTTGAGCCTTTTCTGCAAAAGCGCGTATTTCATTTTCAGGGAAATACGGATTTTTATAATTGCCGTAAGGAACATTAAAATGACCGCTCAAGTTATAGCGGCACAGCCCACGATAACCATGGCGATTAAGATAAAGGAAAAATACAGCTTTCCAGAAATCGGAGGTTTTAGCAGAATGATTAAAATCCTGCCGGATGTTGTAATAAGACTCAGCGCTATTTGTGCCTGAAAAGAATCCTTTTGCATTTGAAATAAATTTCTCGCAGTCAAATGCAATATGCTTATAAAGATTTATCAGGTCTGGATTAATATCCGCGACAAGATAATGAGGATAGTCTGTCGCCATCATCACAGCGCAGGAACCCGCGAAAGGTTCAACCAGTCGCGGACCAGCGGGAAGGTGCTTAATCAGTTCCGGCATGATGGCGGTTTTATTTCCCGCCCATTTCAGGATGGTGCTCATACAGCACCTCCATTGTAGTGTTTGCCTTTCAGCTCTGCGATTTCCTGACAAGTGACGCAGCACTGCACGCCCGGAATGGCGCGGCGGCGTGCTGGCGGGATCGGTGCATCGCAATCAATGCAGAGAACACGGGAAACGCCCGGCGTTTTATTGCGGGCGGTGTGGATGTGGCGCTGGCGTTCTTCTTCAACGCGCTGCTGTACAAGGTCCATTGAATCAGCCATCAGTGGTTCTCCTGCGCTTCGTTCTGAATCTTCACAGCTTCCTGACGTAGCAGCTCAGCCGCTTCCGTGTGGTTAAGCTGACGTGACACGATACGAGCAGCTAAAGAATCCAGACGCGCAGCCATCACATCTGCGCGTCCCCGGCGTTCTTCTTTACGTGCCTCAGTCAGCAACAGGTTGAGTCCAGCATCATCCGGTCCGGTTTTAGTGGTACGGGTTTCAATGTTTCGCATCGTTCGTTCTCCTGAATTTGGGCAAAAGAATGCCCGGCGGGTTTACGCCATTAATTTCTGTCGTGGATTAATTCGGCATGGTTAGCCGTTTGGGAAATAAGCTCACCACTGCACGAAAATGATTCATTGCTTTCACCAGTTCCCGCTTTTCGTCAGTAGTCAGATCACTAATATTGACACCGTGACGTTCTGCCGGAATTTTTGCCATAAAGAATATTGCGGCTAGTGCGCGTTTATTCTGTTCATGGTTAATATCCCGTTGGTCCCGCATATCGCTAATAAAGCGTTCCAGTTCTGAATAAATATTTAAGCCAAACACTTTCGCCCTTAATTCCGCGATGTGGTTTAACCCATTAAGGCGGAGGCCAACGCTTAGCGGAACAGTCGCAGCATCCCCTTCAATAGCCATGGTTTCCCCTGCTTTTTAGTGGACAGTTCAGCCAGTAGCGCATCCTGAGAACGGCACGGGTGCCAGCGCTTGCCATCCTTCCCCATAATCCAGCCATGACCGCAGTGCATTGCAGGACTTTGCTTAACGAGCAGAGATGCAAAGGATGGTTCTTTAGTCAGCATAGCCACCTCAGATCAGACCGAACGAAGCGCCCAGGCCCGTCACAGTATCTACCGCGCTTGCCATCGCTGGATTAGCCTGCAAACGCGCATGCAATGAAACTGCAGTAAGTGCCATAAGGCGCGTAACAGAGTTGATGCTATTGATCACATCGCGGCGGCCTGCGGTGGTTTTCACATCACCGGATACTGCTCCTGCAGCTACACGCCCAATCTCCGCAGTTGCACTCATGACGTAATGTGGCAGGTTTTCTTTTGCCACTTCATTCAATGGCACGCACGGCAGGCAATGGATTTGAGCCAGAAAACCGTCAACCAGCGTTGAGTCTTCTGTGATATCTGTCAGCAGCCAGATCTCAGGCGGCGTAAGTTGATGCGGTTGCTCCGGGTTTAGCTTGTTGCGCAGCGTCTGGACATTTATGCCAGCGCGTTCTGCCAACTTCGCCATGTTATGACGTAAGGCAAAGGCACGGCAGGCATCATCGAAATGCGGGTGTTTGGAAACTCGATAGTCAAACATAGCAAGAAACTCCGATCTATCTCAAAATGGAACTAACTAATAGCGACATTGCAATCAGAAAGCGCATCAACCGTCAGCGCGACGATATTAATCATCACTTTCTCGCGCTTCTTGTCCTTACGCAGACGGTGGCGAGGCAAACGACCATCAGCGAGCATGTCGTTAATGGTGTCTACAGGCAGTCCTGTTAGCTCGCTGTAGCGTTCAATTGTGACGTGCGGTGTATTCAGAGTGATTGAAATGTTTGGGGTCATGATGCAACATCTCCTATTGGCTTGTGGTGAGCCGGTAGTAATCGTGACAAGTACCCAAATGGGGACAAAATTGATACTAGGATCGCATAAGAGATATGTCAACACCAAAGTACCCAAATGAGATCAAAATAAATCCCAATCAGGGTGGCAAGGCTGCGATTGAGCGATTGGTCGAGGCATATGGTTTTACAACAAGGCAAGCCCTTGCTGACCACTTAGAAGTGTCAAAAAGCACATTGGCTAACAGATACATGCGAGATACCTTCCCCGCGGATTGGATAATTCAATGTGCCCTGGAAACAGGTACCTCGCTCAATTGGTTAGCCACCGGGCAAGGCCTCAAGCTAAGTTCTCAAACAGCAACCACCGAAGAGCTCGCAAAGTTTCGTCTGTCCGCAGGAAAAATAGTTGAAGATGGATCGTATGTTTTTGACACATCATTTCTTCCAACAAATATATCTGCTCCGATGGTTATCCTCGACGGACCGACTACATATATATGTGAACAAAAGTTTGCAGAAGTGCTCGATGGACACTGGTTGATCAACATTGATGGAACTTATTCCATTAGACTTCTCACCCGGTTGCCCAAGGGCATGATTAAAATTTCCACTGCAAATAATAGTTTTGAATGTGCTTTTTCAGATATAGAAGTGATCGCATATGTAAGAAGCACAACGGTTTCAAATTGATATGATAAAAGGATTTTGAAATGGATTTATTTATTATAGTAGTTCTCTTATTCGCATTGCTCTCTCCCATTTTATCTGTGGTACTTTTCAAGAAAAGTAAAAAACATCGAGAGGAAATGGATGTTTTAGCCTCCAGCAATAAATCACTTGAAGGTGAATTAGGTGAAACACAGGAAAAATTAGCTCAGGCCATCCGTGAACATGCTGAGCTTGAAGGGAAAGCAGCACCCTTATGGCAGTACCAAGAATTGCATGATGCTGTACTGGATGCGGAGAAGAAGATAAAAACAGCTGAAGCTACAGCCAAAAAAAAGATTGAAGAAGCGCAAATAAAAGCTGCAAGAGCAGTAAACGAAGCCCACTACCAGGCTGAATTAACTTTAAGCAACGCCAATAGCGAAGCTGTTGCTATCACCCAAGATGCTCGTGATGCCCGCTTGAAAGCGAAAGAGCGACTTGATAACGCAAATAGTAAAGCAGATGAACTGATCTCCAATGCAAATGATAATGCGATGAAAATAATCGCAGATGCTGAGATACGAGCAAAAGAAATTGCTGGCTCTGCATATGAAGCGAAAGAGTTCGCAGAGACCTATCAAGCAGTCGCCAAATCAATGAAAAATAAAATTGAAGGATACGGAGATGAATGGATAGTTCCTAACCGTAGCGTTTTGGACGAACTGGCAGAGAACTATGAATTTACGGATGCAGGGAAAGAGCTGCAAAAAGCCAGGGAGTTGACTAAGTCTCTTATCAAAACGAACAAAGCGGCAAGCTGTGAGTATGTCGAACCGAACAGACGAAACACCGCAATTAAATTTGTGCTAGATGCTTTCAATGGAAAGGTCGATAGCACCCTTTCAAAAATAAAACATAACAATTACGGTAAATTATCCCAAGAAATAAAAGATGCTTTTGAACTTGTTAATTTTAACGGTTCAGCTTTTAGGTCCGCTAAGATCACCGATATCTACTTACAAGCCCGACTCAACGAACTTAAATGGGGGGTAGCTGTAAATGAAATTATGCTCGAAGAAAGAGAAGAACAAAGACGAATTAAAGAACAGCTGCGCGAAGAAGAAAAAGCGCGTCGTGAATACGAAAAAGCGATAAAAGAAGCTGAAAAAGAAGAAAAGGCTATTCAACAGGCTATTGATAAAGCGACTAAAGAACTGATGCTCGCAGGCGAAGAACAGCGTATAGCCCTCGAACAGAAACTGGCTGAGCTGCAAATTAAGTACGAAGAAGCTGAAGCCAAAAACCAACGAGCCATTTCGATGGCGCAGCAAACACGTTCAGGTCATGTATATGTGATCAGTAACATCGGTTCCTTTGGAGAAAACGTTTATAAGATTGGCATGACACGTAGACTTGAACCGCTTGATCGAGTTCGTGAGTTGGGTGATGCCAGCGTACCTTTCTCATTCGATGTGCATGCAATGATCTACAGTGATGATGCCCCGTCACTTGAAAATCATCTCCACAAAGTGTTTAACGATAAGCAAGTGAACAAAGTTAACGCACGCAAAGAATTTTTCAATGTTGGTATAAAAGACATCAAATCTACGATTCAAGAAATGAGTATTGATGCGCACTGGACGATGTTTGCTGAGGCTAAAGAATATCGTGAGTCACTAGCCTTAAGTGAAAAAGCCTCTACAGATAAAATCCCCCATGATGAACTGATCGTTGCTTAACTAAGGAGAGTTTTTTAATGAAATTTAAAGCTAATTCCATTAGAACATTAGATCGTTTTTTGAAGTGTTGTGGTGGTCAAGACAATATAACCTTAGGTGTCAAGTTAGAGGATATCGAACCTGCCAAGCTAGCTGAGATTGGATTAGGCATTTCACCAGAAGAAGGCCTATCGATAATACCGAGTGTTATTGGTAAGTTTACAAGTTTCAATGCTAATGGAAAGGAAATCCTTCGCCCAGATTTACCAAAAGAGCAATACAGCGTTTCATACACAAGTACTACGTACGATTGGCATAGAAATCCTCATTATGGGATGCGCACACGAACGGCTATGCGGATAGCAAGAGAGCATATCCCAGCTCCTGCGATAATGTTCTCTGTTGCTAAAACAAAAAATGGGACATACATAACATCTCCTTTACTAAATTTATCTGATGAAAATTCAGAGTTAAACATTCACATAATAAATTTAATGCTCGAATGTTTTGATGAGATAGAAATTTTAGATACAGCAAAAGAGCCATTAATAACAACAAAATTCAAAAAAGTCTTATGGTCTGTATTACCTAAAGGGAAATATCCATGGGAAGAAATTTCAAAAATAATAGCTACTAACACACAAAAGACTTCAGCATCAGATAGTGATAAAGAGGTCATTGAATCTAGGCTCAAGCTAATCAATGTCTACAAACCTGATTTCATTGCTACGGGTCATGCGGGATTCAACGGATATTTTATCTTTGGTTTTGAAAGTAAAGGTATATACGTTCTTGAAAGCATTTTCCTTGATAATGCGACTTACATTTTCAAAAAAGATTGGGAAACATTATCCCAATTAACCAAAGCCGAGATTATCAATGGTGAACTTGAATATGAGCGTATCGTTCATAATAAAGTTTGGAAACGAGCAATAGGTGCCCGCTTATCAAAGGCCTTAAGAACTTAAGTTGATGATGTATGAATTTATGAAATTCATACATTGACCACTGTTCAAACATACAGTTAAATTTAGCCCTCAGACATGAGGGCTTTTTTTATGGCAGTACGAAAACTCGACACAGGAAAATGGATTTGTGAATGCTACCCCGCTGGGCGCAGTGGACGGCGTGTACGTAAGCAGTTCACCACTAAAGGCGAAGCACTGGCTTTTGAACGCCACACTATGGATGAGACGGAGGCGAAACCCTGGCTAGGTGAATCGGTAGACCGTCGGACGTTGAAAGACATCGTTGAACTCTGGTTCAAACTGCACGGCAAATCCCTTACCGCTGGCGAGCATGTTTACGACAAGCTACTCTTGATGGTCGATGCACTCGAAAACCCCCTCGCTACTGATCTCAACTCGAAATTATTCGCTCATTACCGCGACAAACGCCTGACGGGTGAAATCTACTTTAGCGAGAAGTGGAAGAAAGGTGCCAGCCCAGTCACTATCAATCTAGAGCAAAGTTATCTGAGTGGTGTTTTTAGCGAGTTGGCCCGACTCGGTGAATGGACAGCACCAAACCCTTTGGAAAACATGCGCAAGTTCACTATATCGGAAAAGGAAATGGCCTGGCTGACGCATGAACAAATCACAGAACTTCTGAATGACTGCCAACGCCAAAGCGCCCTTCTCGCTCTGGTCGTTAAAATCTGTCTGAGTACCGGAGCACGCTGGCGCGAAGCTGTAAATCTCACCCGTTCCCAGGTCACAAAGTATCGAATCACATTCGTCAGGACAAAAGGCAAAAAGAACCGCAGTATCCCGATCAGCAAAGAGCTGTACGAAGAAATCATTGCCCTCGACGGCTTCAAGTTCTTTACGGACTGCTACTTCCAGTTTTTATCAGTCATGGAGAAAACCTCCATCGTGCTTCCACGCGGACAGCTTACCCACGTTCTGCGCCACACGTTTGCTGCACACTTTATGATGTCGGGCGGGAACATACTTGCCCTGCAGAAAATCCTAGGTCATCACGACATTAAAATGACCATGCGCTATGCTCATCTGGCACCAGACCATCTTGAAACCGCCCTGCGCTTCAACCCGCTGGCTACCCTGCCAAATGGCGACAAAGTGGCGGCAGCGGTTGGCATTGCCCCGTAATCGCCACTCCTTATCACTAACCTAACTTATTGATTATCTTGTAACTCGTTGTTTTAATTAACCCGTTTACATAAATGGGTTTTTTGTTGCCTGAAATTCAGCTTCCTTAGAATCAACCTCCTAGCTGACAACTCGTTTCTGCATGCGATGACCTTCCCGTGAAAACCGCCCCACTCTTAACAAAAGTATCTGGTCTTGCTTTCGCCTCACAGAGAAGCACTTCCTTAACATTTGATAGTTACTGCTATTGAATTGACGTACTTATCTTGCTATGTAAAAACGTAGTGTTGATACTTTACTTCTACTGATAAGGAATTCAGATGTTAACTCAAAGTCTTATTAATATATTTAGTAAAGAAATGATAGGGACGGTTATCGCCGCTCTGCCCATCATAAAAGCCATCTTAAATTACTTAAACAAACCTTTAGATGACATCGATGATATATATAAAAAAGCCAAATTAAGCACATGGAGAATTCGCTTTTTCATGATCAAAATATCAACAAAAGAGATACCCAGACTGACTCGCGCAAATGTGATATTGTTTTCTATCGTATTATTATTTCTTTTCGGCAGTTTAGCAACCAGTTCATATTATGGCGTGAAGCTATTACAAATACGTCCGGGCTGGACATCTTTAATTCTTAAAGAAACGGATGAGTGGTTTTTAATCTCGGAAACAGAAGCATCAGAACACGCATTCCATCCCTCCTGGCATCTCACAGAAAAAAGCTGTATCTCTGGCGAGGCCTCGCACCTGGTAAATAATAAAATAATAACACCACAACTGGGGAGATTTATTTGTGATTCCTTCACCAATGCGGATGACAAAGAGAACATAATGAAATCTATTAAAGATACCACTCATAACAAACCTGTCATCACCTTTCTCATCTCGATCATTACCGTTGGCTGTCTATGGTTCATAACCAGCTTAACATTGACGTTAATATATATTCTCAGACTTAAAAAATTTATTATCCGGGAGCATGAAAAAGCCTATGACTATCTAACATAGCATTCCAGCCTTTAGCTAAGGGGGTGAGAACTCTGTTACATTTGTCATTTGCACGACGTATATTACCAGTTCCGGTAATATTGTTACTGGAACTGCAGAGCCTATCATCCTGCAATAATTGTTGATATTATTGTCCGCAACGATTAAGAGGTGTTTCGGTTGAAGGTAAAAATATGATTGATGTACAGCAGGAACAAAAACTTCAGGAGCACGGTTTTACCAGCAAAGAGATTAATATGCTGCGAAAAGGACTTGAGAGTCCACAACGTAAAGATCAAAGCCTGCAGGCCTTGTTGAAAGAACTGAGACGTCGTTTTTACATGTCCTGTATTATTATCATTGCCCTGCTTATCTTTTGTAGCTACGCGATGCTGACTAATGATACTGGTAATGGGCTGGCTTACTTTGCTGTGACTGCAGTTTGCTGCACCTTTGCACTAATAGCTACCCCTTATCCGCTTTCATGGAAAGCGATAACATTCTTAAGAAAGAAACTCTACCCAAATTAATTTAACACGCAATTTTTTCATCAGTACGATACGTTCTCCCTATGTTGTATAACTGATATATCCTCAACATGCCACTTAAATATCCCCTCTTAAATAATCGGCGATAAAGCTTATCAAGCACACCAGCGTAAAACAGATGGTGAAACCACCCAGCTTGAATAACCAGCCATCCAGAGCAATAAAACAAACCACAGCGGCGATAGAGAAGCTGCCTGTTCCGACAGCTTCAAATATATTGATTGCATGAATACAGATCTTTTTACATACATAGCTTGAAGAGAATCTTTTTGGTTTCATTGGCTCTCTCTTATCCCTGCATCAGGTAACCCAAGGCTAATCAAAAGCGCGTCTATTAGCCAGTGATAATTAAAATATTTACTTATTAAATCAACAAGTTAAACAAACACCTAATAAGAAAATCAATCACTAAACGTAAGTACCCCCTCCTTGCACAGTCTATTTTTTCACCCATACTTTGCTGATCCAGTCCCACATAAGGCACTCTCCATGTTGCTTAAAGATAAGACCGTGGTAATTTTCGGCGGCAGCGGCGCGATTGGCCGCGCGGCGGCGCTTGCCATGGCGAAAGAAGGCGCGCGGATCTTTCTGGCCGCCCGGCGGGCGGATAAGCTGGAAAAGGCGGCGGCTGAGATTCGCGCCGCTGGAGGTATCGTCGAGACTCTGCAACTGGATGTGCTGGATGGCGAGCAAACTGGCGCGCAGGTGGCCAACCTGGCCGGGAGAACCGGCGGGATTGATATTGTGGTTAATGCCACGGGCTTTCTCCACGATCAGGGGAAAACGCTGGAACAATTATCCCTTACCGAGTATCACCAGGGTTTTGTCCCCTTTCTCGATGCCCAATTTACTATTGCTAAGGCAGTAGCGCCGTGGATGGGTGGCGAACGCGCGGGCGTCATTATTACCACTATTCCTCCTTCCGCGACGATGGCCGTTCCTGGACACCTTGGCCATATCGTCGGCTGCGCCGCAATGGAAGCCTTTATCAAAGCATTGGCCAGCGAACTGGGGGCGAAAAATATCCGCGTGCTCGGCGTGCGGTCGCACGCAATAGCGGATGCGGCGCAGGCGGGTTCTTATACTGCCGAGGTGTTTGCGCCTAAAGCGCAGGCGCTGGGCTTGAGCGTTGAACAGTGGCTGGGTGGTGCGGCGCACGGCACGATGCTGCAGCGGTTGCCAACGCTTGCGCAGATAGCTGGGGTCATCACCTTTCTCGCCTCACCGTCGGCGGCGGCGATGACCGCCACGGTGGTTAACGTCACCGCGGGGGCGACGCTTAGCTAGCGCCATTCTCCCCTGCCAGCCGCGCGACCATCAGGCGAATCGCCGCTTTCGAAAGCGGCGCGCTATCGGTCACGAAGTGCAGCGTCATCCCCTCGATAAACGCATCCAGCCCACGCGCCGTCGCCGGTTCAAACCACTGCTCCAGCGTTTGCTGGCTGCGCAGCATCCAGCTCTGCATGACCGCTTTCAGCGCTGGTCGGCTGCTGCAAAACGCGTACAGCTGGTACATTAACTCCATATTACGCGCAGTGGTCACCTGAGCGCTGAATATAAGCTCGGCGATAGCGTCACAGGCCTGCTGGCGGCTGCCGACGCCGTCGAAAAATTGCTGATACTGCGCCGACATTTCGACGGTGAAGTTACGAAACGCTTCCTCAATCAGCGCCTCAATACCGCTAAAATAATAGGTCAGCGAGCCCAACGGTACCCCGGCGCAGCTGGCGATTTTACGGTGTGTTACCGCATGAATACCGTGTGTGGCGATGGTATCCAGCGTCGCCTGCAGGATGCGCTCGCGCCGCTGCGGATCGTTCGGTCTGCGGGTCATCGATGTGTTTTTCCCCTCTGTGCGCTATGCAAATCAAGCGATAGCGGAATGTGTACAAATGTACACAACCTTGTTACTGTTGTCTGCAACTCTTCTTTCTCGGGCGTTTATGGATGACGGCGCAAACTTCTCGCAAAGCCCTCCAGCTTCGGCTGTGGGCGCTATTTATGTTCTTCTTTATTCCCGGCTTATTGATGGCCTCCTGGGCCACCCGTACGCCCGCGATTCGCGATTTACTGACCCTTTCCACTGCTGAAATGGGAATGGTGCTATTTGGCCTGTCGATTGGTTCGATGAGCGGCATTCTCTGTTCAGCATGGCTGGTGAAGCGCTTCGGTACCCGTAAAGTCATCCGCACCACCATGCTGTGCGCCGTGGCGGGCATGCTGGTGCTAAGCTTCGCGCTGTGGCTCGCCTCCGCGCCGCTGTTCGCCTTCGGGCTGGCTATCTTCGGCGCCAGCTTCGGCTCGGCGGAAGTGGCGATTAACGTCGAAGGCGCCGCCGTTGAACGGGAAATGAATAAAACCGTGCTGCCGATGATGCACGGTTTTTACAGCTTCGGCACCCTGGTGGGCGCCGGCATCGGTATGGCGGTGACCGGTTTTGGCCTGCCCGCCGCGCCGCATATTCTGATCGCCGCGCTGGTAGCGATTGCCCCCATCGTTATCGCTATTCGCGCCATCCCCGACGGTACCGGCAAAAACGCCGCCGAATCCGCCCATAGCGAGGCCAAAGGCCTACCGGTCTGGCGCGACGTGCAGCTGTTGCTGATCGGGGTGATCGTGCTGGCAATGGCCTTTGCCGAAGGTTCCGCTAACGACTGGCTGCCCCTGCTGATGGTCGACGGCCATGGCTTTAGCCCTACTTCCGGTTCGCTGATTTACGCCGGTTTCACCCTCGGCATGACCCTCGGCCGCTTCACCGGCGGCTGGTTTATCGACCGCTACAGCCGCGTCACCGTCGTACGCGCCAGCGCGGTAATGGGCGCGCTGGGTATCGGGCTGATTATTTTTGTCGACAGCACCTGGGTTGCCGGGGTATCAGTACTGCTGTGGGGACTCGGCGCTTCGCTTGGTTTCCCGTTGACGATTTCCGCCGCCAGCGATACCGGCCCGGATGCGCCTAAACGTGTAAGCGTCGTGGCGATTACCGGCTACCTGGCTTTCCTCGTCGGGCCACCGCTGCTGGGCTTCCTTGGCGAACACTTTGGCCTGCGTAGCGCCATGATGGTGGTACTTGGCCTGGTGATGGTGGCGGCGCTGGTAGCCCGCGCGGTAGCCAAACCGCAGCCTGAACCTGTGATGGAGAATAGCTAATGAGCATCAAACTAATTGCGGTAGACATGGACGGCACCTTTTTAAGCGATGCCAAGACCTATAATCGCCCACGTTTTCTGGCGCAGTATCAGCGCATGCGTGAACAGGGTATTCGCTTTGTGGTCGCCAGCGGCAACCAGTATTACCAGCTGATATCGTTTTTCCCGGAGCTGGTCGATGAAATCGCCTTCGTCGCCGAAAACGGCGGTTGGGTGGTGAGCGGTAAAGAGGATATCTTTAACTGTCAGCTGCCGACGACGCATTTCAACGCCGTCGTCGACCACCTGCAAACGCTGCCCCATATCGAAATTATCGCCTGCGGCAAACACAGCGCCTATACGCTCAATAGCTATAACGACGAGTTAAAAGCGGTGGCGGCGAAGTACTATCACCGTCTCGAACTGGTGGATGATTTTAACCATCTCGATGACGCGATCCTCAAATTCGGCCTGAACGTGCCGGATCATCTGATTGCGCAAATTCAACCGAAGCTGCACGCGGCGCTGGGCGATATGGTTACCGCTGTAGCCACCGGCTACGGCAGTATCGATTTAATCATCCCTGGCGTGCATAAAGCCAACGGCCTGCGCATTTTGCAAGAGCGCTGGGGCATTGAGAACCATGAAGTGGTGGCCTTCGGCGATAGCGGTAATGATATTGAAATGCTGCAGCATGCCGGTTTTGGTTTCGCCATGGCGAATGCCAAAGCGGAGGTCAAAGCCGTCGCCAGTCATCATGCGCCGCATAATAACGAAGAAGGCGTATTGCAGATTATCGATAAGGTATTGAATCGCGAAGCGCCGTTCGCCTGATGAAACCCCGGATGCCTTTGGGCATCCGGGTTGCTAAGTATCACGCCTGCTGCGAACTGCCGACGCTTTTATCTTTCAGGAAGTAAATAATCAGCCCCAGCCATAGCACCCCGCCCAACAGGTTAAACAGGCTGAACAGGCCGTTGCCGCCAAGCTCATAAGCATGCTTGCTAAGCTCAATGCCTACGGTAAAGATCAGCATCTGCAGCATACCCATCGCCGCCGAAACCGTCCCTTTACTCATCTCGCTGGCGAACAGCGTTAAGCGCACCAGCCCGGCGTTAGCCAGGCCAATTCCGAAAGCGTAGAAGCTCAAACCAGCGGTCATCCACAGATAAGCATGGGACGAAACGACCGTGGCCGCCGCCGACAGGAGCAGGCCAAACATAATCGGCCAGCCGCCCATAATAATCAACGAGCGTACCGAGCGGCGCGAGGTCAGACGCGCCAGTACCAGGTTGCCGGCGATCAGCGCGCCGAAAATCGGCACCTGCAGCATGCCGTACTCATAGCTGGTGGCCTGCTCGCCGCTGATAATAATGACCGGTGATTGCGCAATCCACGCCAGCAGCGGCAGGCTAACAAAACCGGTCGCCAGCGCCCCGGCGACAAAGCGCAGGTTTTTCAGCACCAGACGATAGTCGCGCCCCAGCTCTTTTACCGACAGCTTTTCCCCCATCCGCGTCGCCGTTTCCGGCATCGCCCGCTGCAGCCCGACAAAGGAGATGGCCGCCAGCACGGCGAACAGCACAAACATCATCTCCCACGGCAGCATATGCACCCAGGCAGCGCCGACCAGCGGCCCGAGCAGCGGGGCAATTAGCGCGACGTTAGCCATCAGGGCGGTAATTTTGATGCATACCGCCTCCTCAAATGACTCCTGTATAGCCGCATAGCCCACCGCGCCGATAAAGCACAGGCTGATGCCCTGCAGGAAACGCAGCAGGGTAAATTGTTCAATGGTTTGCGCCAGCAGCGTCGCCAGACAGGTGACGATAAACCACACCACCCCGGTCAGCATCACCGGACGGCGGCCAATACGATCCGACAGCGGCCCCAGCAGCCACTGCAAAAACATCCCCCCCGCCAGATAGGCGGTCATAGAGGTAGGAACCCACTCATTGCCGACCTGAAACTCCTGCACCACCGCGAGCATACCCGGTTGGATCATATCGTTGCCGATATAGGTGGAGAATTCATATAACACAAGGCACAGCGGGAACAGCAACGCCTGACGACCGAGGCGTTTACCTGATAGCGAATAATTCTGCATGCAATCTCTTAATTAAAAAAAAATCGCGCAAAGTTTAATGAAAGTCGACCCGTGGAGATAGTGAATTGTGAGTGACAATGAAAAATATCGCCAGCCCACATTCCGGCATGAAACGAATATTTATATTTCGTTTATGTTTCAATGAGATTACAGCCGATATACTTTCTCGGTCGACATGCTGGCAAGGGCATCTGACAGGTATATTTCGTAACAAACTGATAATTAAGACAATGCTGCTTTACCTTATCGTTTCCTTTCAATAAGGTGAGCGGCTTATTGCCATCGTAACCAGAGACTGGAAGCATGCTGGAAAATATCAACTACGCGCTGTTTGCCCTGATTAACGCCACCCCGGCCTCCTCGTGGTGGGCGATTGAGGTCGCCACCTTTATTGCCAAAGACTTAATTATCATTGTGCCGCTGCTGGTGGTGGCGCTGTGGCTATGGGGGCCAAACCAGCGTCAGTTGGTATTCAAGGTCATGCTGGCCCTGGCCCTGAGCCTGTCTATTTCGTGGGTTATCGGTCATCTGTTTCCGCATGACCGGCCGTTTGTTGACGGCGTCGGCTATAACTTCCTGCATCATGCGGCGGATGACTCGTTCCCAAGCGATCACGGCACCGTCATCTTTACCTTCGCGCTGGCGTTTTTATTCTGGCACCGGGTGTGGTCCGGGGCGCTGCTGCTGGTCATCGCCTCGGCGATTGCATGGTCGCGCGTCTATCTCGGAGTACACTGGCCATTGGATATGCTGGGCGGGCTGCTGGCCGGCATGTGCGGCTGCCTTGGGGCGCAACTGCTGTGGCAGAGCGGCGGTCATGGCCTCTACCAATGGCTGCAACGTTTGTATCGTCTCTGCTTCTCGCTGCCGATTCGTAAAGGCTGGGTACGCGGCTAACGTCTGACAGGTGACGAACCCCTCGCTGCCGGGTAAAATCAAGCTGACGCCCTGCCCTTGCAGGGCGATTTTAGCTCAGAGGGTATATGGAAACTCGTCGTGACGAACGCATTAACCAGCTCATTCAGGCACTCAAGCGCAGCGATAAACTTCACCTGAAAGAAGCAGCCTCGCTGCTTGGCGTGTCGGAAATGACCATTCGTCGCGATTTGAACGGCCACAGCGGCCCGGTGGTGCTGTTGGGCGGGTATATTGTGCTGGAGCCGCGTAGCGCCACGCACTACCTGCTGAGCGATCAGAAAACCCGTCTGGTGGATGAAAAACGCCGCGCCGCGCGCCACGCCGCCGGGCTGCTTGAAGCGCATCAGATGGCCTTTTTTGACTGCGGCACCACGACGCCATGGATAATCGACGCTATCGATAACGAGCTGCCGTTTACCGGCGTGTGCTACTCGTTAAATACCTTTCTCGCCTTGCAGGAAAAACCGCTGTGCCGCGCTATTCTTTGCGGCGGCGAATTCCACGCCAGCAACGCCATCTTTCTGCCGCTTAGCCTGCAGGATACCCTGAGCCACCTCAGCCCGGATATCGCCTACTACTCCGCCGCCGGGATCGACTGCGAACAAGGCGCGACCTGCTATAACCTGGAAGAGCTGCCGGTGAAACACTGGGCCATGAATAATGCTCGCTACCATGTGCTGGTGGTCGATCACAGTAAGTTTGGCAAAGTGCGGCCGGCGCGGATGGGGGAGTTATCGCGTTTTGACGTCATCGCCAGCGACGTTCGCCCGGATGACGATCTGCTGGCGCTGGCGAAAGAAAAGCAAATTTCACTGCTGTACTAACCGCGCCCCATAGGGCGCGGCCTGTCGCTTAAGAGAACCAACTGCCGAACCAGCCGTGCAGTTTCATCAGCACGAAGTCGACCATGCGGCTGAAGAAGCCGCCCTCTTTCACTTCTTCCATGACGATCAGCGGGCGCTGTTCAATGGTTTTGTCATTGAGTTTAAAGTCGATGGTGCCCACCACCTGCCCTTTCGCCAGCGGCGCGGTGAGCTGCGGCTCAGTCAGGCTGTAGCTCGCTTTCAGGTTTTTCAACTGCCCGCGTGGAATAGTCACCGATCCGGATTCGCCGGCGCCCAGTTTGACTTCATTACTGTCACCGAACCACACGCGCTGAGAAATAAAGGTGGCATCCGGTTTGATTGGGGTAACGGTTTCATAGAAACGGAAGCCCCAGGTCAGCAGTTTTTCGGACTCATTAAAGCGGATACGGTCGGTTTTAGTGCCCAGTACTACCGCGATAAGGCGCATATCGCCCTGGGTGGCGGAAGAGACCAGGTTGTAGCCCGCGCCGGCGGTGGTGCCGGTTTTCACACCATCGGCATTGAGGTTGGTGCTCCACAGCAGACGGTTGCGGTTTGGCTGGCGGATTTTATTGAAGGTGAACTCTTTTTCTTTGTGTACCGCGTACTCTTCCGGCACATCATGGATCATCGCTTTGGTCAGCAGCGCCATATCGCGAGCGGTGCTGAACTGCCCCGGCGCGTCCAGGCCATGGACGGTTTTAAAGGTGGTGTTAGTCAGGCCGATTTTCTGCGCATAGCCGTTCATCAGGTTGACAAACGAATCCTGGCTACCGGCGACATAATCCGCAATGGCGATGCTGGCATCGTTACCGGACTGAATTATCACGCCCTTATTGAGGTCTTCAACCGATACCTGCATGCCTGGCTTCAGGAACATCACCGAGGAGCCGCGCAGCGCCGGGTTACCGGTGGCCCACGCATCGCGGCCGACGGTGACCGTATCGGTCAGTTTGATTTTGCCTGCTTTCAGCGCCTGGCCTACCACGTAGCTGGTCATGATTTTGGTCAGGCTGGCCGGGTCGAGTTTCTCGTCGGCATTGCCTTCACTCAATACTTTGCCGCTGGCATAGTCCATCAGGATCCAGGCTCGCGCATCAATCGATGGCGCATCCGGAAGTTGATCCGCCGCCTGCACAGCAGGGGCCACGAGAAGTAAAAGCGCGCAGCCTGCCGCGAGGCCGCGAAGGGAAAAAGCATCATGCGTCATAAGAGCCACCCAAGTATCCTTTCCAAACAAAATATGCCGCAACACTCTTGCCGCACAGCACAAGGCGGTGAGTAAAGCGTACAAATGACCTTAAAGAAACAGCGAGTTGGTAAAGTTTTTAAAGTTTACGCAATAACGACGCTGCCTGCTGAAAACAAGGCAATTTTTTTGATCGTGATTGCCTTAATATTAACTTTATTCCAACATGATTGCTCACCATGTTGCAACGGCGATTAAATAACATGCAGGAGCGGATATGATTACGTTATGGGGCAGAAATAATTCGACCAACGTGAAGAAAGTACGCTGGGTGCTGGCGGAACTGGATCTTCCTTATCAGCAGATTCTGGCGGGGCTGGAGTATGGTCTCAATCACGACCCGGAGTATCTGGCGATGAACCCGAACGGCCTGGTGCCGCTACTTAAAGACGATACCAATGGGCTGGTGCTGTGGGAATCCAACGCCATTATTCGCTATCTTGCCGCTCAGTACGGGCAAAACCGGCTGTGGGTAGAGTCGCCTGCGCAGCGCGCGCAGGGTGAAAAATGGATGGACTGGGCCAACGCCACGCTATCGCCGGCGCACCGTCCGGTATTAATGGGGCTGGTCAGAACGCCGCCGGACCAGCGCGATCCGGCGGCCATTGAGGCAGGTATTCACGCCTGTGAAGGGCTGTTCGCCATGCTCGACGATGAACTGGCGAAGCATGCCTGGCTTTCCGGCGATGAGTTCGGCCTTGGCGATGTGGCGGTGGCGCCGTTCGTTTATAACCTGCTGTCCATCCTCGACAGCTGGCAGCCGCGGCCCCATCTGCAGCGCTGGTACCAGCAAATCCAGCAGCGTCAGGCCTTCCGCGACGTGGTCATGATCCCGGTCACCTGAGGTGATTACTCCGGGCTGACCTTGAGCAGTTCACCGTCAGGCTCGTCGGTTAACAGGTACAGGTAACCGTCGGGCCCGACGCGCACATCACGAATGCGTTTGCCGCGATCTTTTAACAGCCGCGTCTCCTCGCTGAGGGTATTGCCGTCCACCGAGAGCACAATCAAGGACTCATCCTTCAGCGCGCCGATAAACAACTTGTGCCGCCACTGCGGGAAAGTTGACGCGTTGTAAAACGCCATCCCACTCAGCGCCGGGGAGACCGGCCAGACGTGCAGCGGCGGTTCGGTACCCGGCGCGCTCTTTCCTTTAGCTTCCGGGATAGGTTGACCGCTATAGTTAATGCCGTGCGTCGCCAGCGGCCAGCCGTAGTTTTTTCCGGCCAGAGGAATATTGATCTCATCGCCGCCGCGCGGGCCATGTTCGTTCAGCCACAGCGTATCGCTCCACGGATTCATCGCCATCCCCTGCGGGTTGCGAATACCATAAGCCCAAATTTCCGGTCTGATGCCAGTACGGCCGACGAAAGGATTATCTTTGGGGATTTCCCCCTGGTCAGTCAGGCGTACCACTTTCCCCTGCAGTTTATCGAGATCCTGCGCCGTCGGGCGCTGATTATTTTCGCCTAAACCGATAAACAGATGCCCTTTGCCATCGAAGACCATCCGCCCGCCGAAATGATTGCCAGAAGAGAGCTTCGGCTGCTGGCGGAAAACGGTTTTAAAATCGTCCAGGTTTTGCAGGTCGGCGCTGAGGCGGCCGTACCCCACCGCGGTACCCGCTTTGCCGTCATCGCCCGCTTCGGCATAGCTCAGCCATACCCGGCGCGACTGAGCAAAGTCCGGAGCCAGAACCACATCCAGCAGGCCGCCCTGGCCGTTGGCCCACACCTTCGGCACGCCGCGAATGGGCGCCGATAACCCTTTATCGAGCTGCCAGCGTTTAAGTTCGCCGCCGCGCAGGGTAATCAGCACGCCTTCATTGTCCGGCAGGAACGCCAGTGACCAGGGGTGGTCGAGGTTATCCTGCAGCACCTCAACGCGCGGCGCGGCCATCGCCGCCATGGGCAGCAGCACAGTCATGAGAGTTATTTTTAGATATCGGCGCATGGCGCACTCCTTTCGTCAGCATTGCTGATAAGGGTAGACAGCGTGGCCAGTCAGGCGGGGATTTTTACATAAACTTTAACAGGGGGAGTCGCCTCCCCCTGGATTCAGGCGTGGGTCATTGGCGCTGAGTTATTCAGAATGTGAATATTCATCGTCAATCCCGACAGACAGCGTTCTAGCTTCTCTACGTTAACGGCAATATAAGCCGGGCAATCATGATGCCCGCTCATCAGGCAAACCGCCGCCGAAGCGACGGACTCGCCGGCAAGACGGAAGGCTTCCATCTCTTCCGGCGCGATGGCGTGCTGCAAACGCGGCGCGTGTACGCGCAGTTCATGGCATAGCTCAAACAAGTTATCACGCAGATGGTCATTTTCGCTGACTGACATATAGCCTTTCGCTTTACGAAGCTGGAGATAAGCCGCCAGATCGATATTGGCATTAATCAGCTTATTCAAAAGGTTAGTGTAACGTCTGTCAACGCTCATCACGGTCCTCCTCTGTCGTCCATTACCATAATCATAGTATGGTCATTTTTTGCGCGGAATCATGAGCAAGGTCAATAATCCCACAGCAATTAACATTATTTACAATGTTACAACTTCAGAGGTTACGCCGCGTTGTTCAACTTACCAGCGGCTGGTTCATTAACTTTTCCAGCACCTTCAGCGGTGAATAATGCGGATTATGCATCGCGCTCACCGGCAGTTGGAAAGTCTGTTCCAGCATAAACTGGCCGCCCATCGCCGCGTGCGGCGTTTGATCGGAAAAGCAGATCCAGGTACTCCCCGCGGCAAACTCTACCGCCTGCTGTACGCCGTGCTGTTGATATTCCGGCGTACTTTTCATTTTGTCGTGCAACGCCAGCATCAGATGATCGTAATGGCTGCGTTTGCTTTTGGTGATCCCCACCGCCGATTGCAGCCAGCTGGCGAACGGCGACCACGGTTTCAGCGTCGGCAGAAAACGCGCAGCGAGCGTTTCAAAATGTTCGCCGGTGCGCCACAAACGCGGTTCACCGTGCGGATTGATGTTGCAAAATACGCGCAGAATGCGATCGCCATAAACCGGGCGCGACGGGAAAGCGTCGACGTGCAGGCGGGTATCATCTTTACGCCACGAGGTCGTGTCGCGCCAGGCGGTTATCGGATGCAGCCGCAGACTGGTTTGCGGGCGATAAAGCGCTTCGCGGTATCCGGGCAGCAGTGCATCAATCAGGCGCAACGTGGATTGATAGTAACGTTCGGTCAGCTGCAGTACCGCCGGGGCTTTCGCCGCGTCCGCTACTCCTTTAATTTCACGCTTTTGTGGCTGATAGCTAATGTTCTTACGCTTCGGCGATACTAAATCGGTATTGAGTAATTCGCGCTCTTCGGCAGTCAGCGAAAAATCCAGATTCGGTAAATAGAGGACGTTGCCCTCTTCCAGCGAGTGCTGAATTGACGATGGCTGCGGCGGAATATCCAGATGGGTAAAGGGTAATGTAGTAAGGGCCAGCGGACTACTCGTGGTCATTGTTATGCTCCTTGCCGCATGGGTTTATCAGTTTTGGCTCCGGCCATAGGCAAGGTTAACAGAATGTTATTAAACATAAGGTCAATGTAAAGGAGATAATGGTTTTAAATACCATAGCTGAGTTTTTTTGCCGTAAAGCTTTTTCATCATTCATCGTCCCCTGGCTATACTCTTTTTCGCAAAGATCTGTAGAATTCCTGCCCTGACCATTCCAATAAATGAACATTTTTTAAGCTATGAGCAATGTCACGCACCAGCCGAAAATCGGCTTCGTCTCCCTGGGCTGCCCGAAAAACCTGGTAGACTCAGAACGTATCCTCACCGAACTGCGTACCGAAGGGTATGACGTGGTTCCCAGCTACGACAACGCCGATATGGTTATCGTCAACACCTGCGGCTTTATCGACAGCGCCGTGCAGGAATCGCTTGAAGCGATCGGCGAAGCCTTAAAAGAAAACGGCAAAGTGATCGTTACCGGCTGCCTCGGCGCGAAAGAAGATCAAATCCGCGAGGTGCATCCGAAGGTGCTGGAAATTACCGGTCCGCATAGCTACGAGCAGGTGCTGGAGCACGTTCACCACTATACGCCGAAGCCGAAGCATAACCCGTTCCTCAGCCTGGTGCCGGAACAAGGCGTCAAGCTGACGCCGCGTCACTACGCGTACTTGAAAATCTCGGAAGGCTGCAACCATCGCTGCACCTTCTGCATTATCCCGTCAATGCGCGGCGATCTGGTGAGCCGCCCAATTGGCGAAGTGCTGGCGGAAGCCAAACGCCTGGCCGATGCCGGGGTGAAAGAACTGCTGGTGATTTCGCAGGACACCTCCGCCTATGGCGTTGACGTCAAGCACCGCACCGGTTTCCACAACGGCATGCCGGTGAAAACCAGTATGGTCAGCCTGTGTGAAGAGCTGGCGAAACTCGGTATTTGGGTACGTCTGCACTACGTCTACCCGTATCCTCACGTTGACGATGTGATCCCGCTGATGGCGGAAGGCAAGATCCTGCCGTATCTCGACATTCCGCTGCAGCACGCCAGCCCGCGCATCCTGAAACTGATGAAGCGCCCAGGTTCCGCAGACCGTCAGTTGGCGCGTATTAAACAGTGGCGCGAGATCTGCCCGGATCTGACTCTGCGTTCCACCTTTATTGTCGGTTTCCCGGGCGAAACGGAAGAAGACTTCCAGATGCTGCTCGACTTCCTGAAAGAAGCGCGTCTGGACCGCGTTGGCTGCTTCAAGTACAGCCCGGTTGAAGGCGCCACCGCCAACGAACTGGCGGATCAGGTACCGGAAGAGGTGAAAGAAGAGCGCTGGAACCGCTTTATGCAGCTGCAACAGCAGATTTCCGCCGAGCGTCTGCAGGAAAAAGTGGGCCGCGAAATTATGGTGCTGGTCGATGAAGTCGATGAAGAAGGCGCGATCGGCCGCAGTATGGCCGATGCCCCGGAAATCGACGGCGCGGTCTATCTAAACGGTGAAACCAACGTTAAACCGGGCGACGTGCTGCGGGTGAAAGTCGAGCACGCCGACGAATACGACCTGTGGGGTACCCGGGTCTAATCCCGCTTCCCGGATAGCGGCTTGCGCCTTATCCGGGCTACCAAACCGCTCAGACCTGTAGCCCTGCCAAGCGTAGCGCAGGCTGGGCTAACCTACCAACTTTGCTACCGCCGTACTTGTCTCCTATCCCTTTATCTTCGGATCCAGCGCATCGCGCAGGCCGTCGCCCAACAGATTAAACGCCAGCACCGTCAGGAAAATGGCGATCGCCGGGAATAACGCCACATGCGGCGCCATCACCATATCCGCGCGCGCTTCGTTCAACATCGCCCCCCATTCCGGCGTCGGCGGCTGCGCGCCAAGGCCGAGGAACGACAGGCTGGCGGCGGAGATAATCGACACGCCGATGCGCATGGTAAAATAGACCACTATCGACGACACCGTACCGGGCAAAATATGGTTGAACAGAATAGTCGAATCGCTGGCGCCAATACTGCGCGCCGACTCAATAAACGTCTGCTGCTTCAGAACCAGCGTATTGCCACGCACCAGGCGGGCGAACGCCGGAATTGAAAAAATCGCCACCGCGATAATCACGTTGGCCATCCCGCTGCCCATCACCGCCACCACCGCAATCGCCAGCAGAATGCCGGGAAAAGCAAATAGCACATCACAGATGCGCATGGTGATACGGTCCCACCAGCCTTCGTAGTACCCGGCCAGCAGGCCGAGCACGGTGCCAATCAGCGCGCCAATCAGTACCGCCAGTACCCCAGCGGCCAGCGAAATCTGCGCACCTACCAGCACCCTACTGAAGATATCGCGCCCCAGCGAATCAACGCCGAACCAGTGCACCATTGACGGCCCTTCGTTCAGGCGATCGTAATCGAAATAGTTTTCCGCGTCATACGGCGCTATCCACGGCGCGATAATCGCGACAACAATCAGCAACAGCACAAATATGCCCGCCGCCATCGCCACCGGCTGGCGACGAAAACGCCGCCAGAACTCATGCCACGGCGTGCGGATCTGTCCGGGCTTAACGCCCGGCATGGCGTTGATAACCGCTTCCCTTCTCCAGTTGAGCAATCTCACCTTACTTGTACCTGATAGCCGGGTTAATGGCGGCATACAGCACGTCCACCACTAAGTTGATAAGAATGAACTCCAGCGAAAACAGCAGCACTTCCGCCTGAATCACCGGGTAATCGCGCATCTCCACGGAGTCCACCAGCAGTCGCCCAAGCCCCGGCCAGTTGAAGACCTTCTCCACCACAATGGAGCCGCCGAGCAAAAAACCGAACTGTAGCCCCATCATGGTCACTACCGGGATCATCGCGTTGCGCAGGCCGTGCTTCAACACCACCAGCGTTTCGCTCACCCCTTTGGCCCGCGCGGTACGCATGTAATCCTCATGGAGCACGTCAACGAACGACGCGCGGGTGAAGCGCGCCATCACCGATGCCACCGCGGCGCCAAGGGTCAACGACGGCAGAATATAGTGCCGCCAGCTGTCGGCGCCGACCGTCGGCAGCCAGCCGAGCTCCACGGAAAAGACCTGCATCAGCAGCATACCGAGAGCGAACGCCGGGAAGGAGATACCGGTTACCGCCAGCGCCATCCCCAGCCGATCCGGCCAGCGATTGCGCCACACCGCCGCGGCAATCCCCGCCGCCATGCCGAACAGCACCGCCCAGCTCATACTGGCAAGCGTTAACCATAGCGTCGGCATGAAGCGGCTGGCGATTTCGCTGGTCACCGGGCGGCGCGAAGCCATCGAGATACCGAAATCACCCTGCAATACATTGGTGATGTAGTGCCAGAACTGGACATGCAGCGGCTGGTCGAGCCCCAGCTGCTGGCGTACCATCGCCACCACCTGCGCATCGGCTTCCGGCCCGGCAATCAGCCGCGCCGGATCGCCCGGCAGCATATGTACAAACAGGAACACCAGCACGGCGACGATAAACAGCGTCGGAATGAGCCCCAGCAGGCGCTTCAGAACGTAATTCAGCATCGCCCCCTCCCATTTCGGCAGAGGGAACGCGTGAGCATAAGCATTATCACTGCGTTAAGTCCGCCTGCTCGAAGCTAAAACCGGTATCCGGCTGAATATAAAACCCGGTCAGGTTTTTGCTATGCGCCGATACCAGCTTTTCCACCACCAGCGGCACCCACGGCGACTCTTTCCAGATAATGTCCTGCGCATCTTTATAGAATTTGGTCTTCTGTTGCGCATCGGTCGTTTTCAGCGCCTCGCTCAGGTCTTTATCGACCTGCGGGTTGCTGTAAAAGGCGGTGTTAAACAGGGTCGGCGGCCAGTTTTGTGAGGCGAATAGCGGCGACAGCGCCCAGTCGGCTTCGCCAGTCGACGCTGACCAGCCGGTGTAGAACATCCGTACCCCGCTCTCTTTCTGCCCCTTGCCTTCAACCTGCGCCGCACGCTGTCCGGCATCCATCGCCGTCACCTGCGCTTTAATACCCACCTGCGCCAGCTGCTGCTGGGTAAACTGCAGCACCTTCTGCGCGGTGCTGTGATTATGCGATGACCACAGCGTGGTGCTGAAGCCGTTAGGGAAACCGGCTTCTTTCAGCAACTGACGGGCCTTCGCCGGGTCGTAAGGCCATGCGCTGTAGGTCTGGGCGTAGGCAATAGAAGGCGGCACGACGCCGGTCGCCGGGGTGGCGTATCCGGCAAACGCGACCTTAACCAGCGCCTGACGGTTAATCGCGTAGTTGATGGCTTCCCGCACCTTCGGATTATCGAACGGCTTCTGCGTTACGTTCATGCTGATATAGCGCTGCATAATCGACGGGCTGGCCACCAGCTCCAGCTTGCTGTTTTTCGCCAGCAGCGGCGCCTGCTCGTAAGGGATCGGGAAAGCGAACTGCGCCTCGCCGGTTTGCAGCATCGCCGCACGGGTGTTGTTATCGACCACCGGGCGCCAGGTAATGGAATCCAGCTTCGGCAGCCCCGGCTGCCAGTAACCATCAAACTTGCTGACTTTGACGAAATCGGTCTGATTCCAGGTGTCGAGCTTATACGGCCCGGTACCTACCGGGTGGAAGCCGATCTCCTTGCCATATTTTTTCAGCGCCGCCGGCGAAATCATCGCCGTCGCCGGATGGGCAAGAATATTGATAAACGCCGAGAACGGTTGTTTGAGCGTGATTTTGACCGTCGTCGGATCCACCGCCTCGGTGCTGGCGATATCCTTATACAGGTTATAGCGTTTGAGATGGTTATCCGGATTGCTGGCGCGGTCGAGATTCGCTTTCACCGCTTCGGCGTTAAAATCGGTGCCATCCTGGAATTTCACCCCGCTGTGTAGCTTGATGGTATACACCAGCCCATCCGCCGAGACGGTATAGCTCTCCGCCAGTACGTTTTGCAGCTTCATCTCTTTATCAAGGCCGAACAGGCCTTGATAAAACGACTTCGCCACCGCCTGCGATAAGGTATCGTTCGCGTCATAGGGATCGAGGGTCGTGAAGTTGGAACCGACCGCGACCACCACATCTTTCGCGGCGAAGGCCGGCGTCGCCGCCAGCGCCGAGGCGATGCCAAGCGCCAGTAGCCATTTGCGTGTAACAGGTTGAGTCATGTTGTTATGCTCCTGCAAGAGTGCGTTAGGTTGTTATCGGCTCAGTACATCGGCGGGCTCGCGGGCGACATAATGTCCCGGCGCTACCAGCTGTAACGGCGCGCTGTCGATTTCTTCTCCCGGTTTATAGATATTCCCCGGCAGCTCGTCAGAGAGTAATACGCGCTGCGGTTGACGATGCGCCGGGTCGGCGACCGGCACCGCCGCCATCAGTTTACGGGTGTAAGGATGCTGCGGGTTTTCAAACACGGCGCGACGCGGGCCAATCTCCACGATCCGCCCGCGATACATTACCGCTACGCGGTGGCTGATGCGCTCCACCACCGCCATGTCATGGGAAATAAACAGAAATGCGATGCCCATTTCACGCTGTAAATCGAGCAGCAGATTAATAATCTGCGCGCCAATCGACACGTCCAGCGCCGACACCGACTCATCGGCGATCACCACTTTCGGATTGAGCGCCAGTGCGCGGGCGATACAGATACGCTGCCGCTGGCCGCCGGAAAACTCATGCGGATAACGCCACGCGTGTTCCGCCTCCAGCCCCACGCGCTGCAACAGCCAGGCGACGCGTTCGCGAGCCGCATCCCCTTCCAGCAAACCATGCACGCGCAGCGGCTCCATAATGGAATAACCGACCGTCTGCCGCGGATCGAGCGAGGCGTAAGGATCCTGAAAAATAAACTGAATGTCGCGGCGCAGCGTCTGCAGCTTGCCGCCGGACAGCGCATCAATACGCTGGCCGTTAAAGGTGATACTGCCGCCCTGCGCTTCCACCAGCCGCAGCAGCGCCCGCCCGGTGGTCGATTTACCGCAGCCTGATTCACCGACCAGCGACAGCGTTTCGCCCGGCCACAGATCGAAACTCACTTTTTCCACCGCGTGCACTTCGCGGGTGACGCGGTTGAGAATACCGCCGCGGATCGGGAAACGCGCGACCAAATCGCGCACCTGTAAAATCGGTTTGCCGGCGACCACGGTATTCTGTTCCGGCTGCTGGGTCACACCGTCGTTGAGCAGCGGGAAGCGCCGCGGTAAATCGCTGCCGCGCATTGAGCCGAGCTTCGGTACCGCCGCCAGTAGCGCCTGGGTATAAGGGTGCTGCGGGGCGCGAAAAATATCGTCGACGCGCCCGCTTTCAACCGCTTCGCCGCGATACATCACCAGCACACGATCGGCGATCTCCGCCACCACGCCCATATCGTGAGTGATAAACATCACCCCCATCGCCATCTCTTTTTGCAATGCGGCGATAAGCTGCAGGATCTGCGCCTGAATAGTGACGTCCAGCGCGGTGGTAGGTTCATCGGCAATCAGTACCGCCGGTCGACACGATAACGCCATGGCGATCATCACCCGCTGGCGCATGCCGCCGGAAAGCTGATGCGGGTAACGTGAAAGCATCGCTTCCGCTTCCGGAATACGCACCCGTTCGAGCATCTTTTTAGCTTCCCGCAGCGCCTGGTCATGCCGCAGTCCCTGATGTAGCCGAATAGACTCGGCAATTTGTTCGCCGATGGTGAATACCGGGTTCAGCGAGGTCATCGGCTCCTGAAAAATCATCGCCACGTCCGCGCCGCGAACCTGACGCATTTGACCTGCCGTTTGCGCGTTGATATCAATCACCTGACGGTTACGTCGGCGCAGCAGCAACGCCTCGCTGCTGACTTCGCTGACCGCCTCGTCGAGCAGGCGCATCAGCGCCAGGGCGGTCACCGACTTTCCGGAACCGGACTCGCCGACAATCGCCAGCGTCTCGCCGCGGCGGAGGCTAAATGACAGGTTACGCACCGCAGAAACGCGCTGCCGCTGCTGGCTAAAGGCGACGTTAAGATCGCGTACCACCAGCACATCGTCTTCATCAATTTCATGGCTTTGCGGCAAACTCGCTTCTCCTTTTATTCGCGATAAATTCCAATCGTCGGCGTATCGCCCGCATAACACCACGCCCGGTACATCCCTTCACTGTTGAATGGCAGCACCACATTCCCCTCGCGGTCAACGGCGATAAGGCCTCCGCTGCCGCCCAGCGCCGGCAGTTTTTCCTGCACCACTCGCTCGCAGGCCTCAAACAGGCTGAGATTGCCGTACTCCATCAACGCCGAAATGTCGTAAGCAGCGAGCGTGCGCATGAACACTTCGCCAGTGCCGGTGCAGGAGACCGCGACGCTGGCATTATTGGCATAGCAGCCGGCGCCCGGCAGCGGGCTATCGCCGACGCGACCGGGCAGTTTATTAGTCATTCCGCCGGTGGAGGTCGCTGCCGCCAGATTACCGGCCAGATCCAGCGCCACCGCGCCAACGGTGCCCATTTTGTGGCGTTCGTCGAGCGGCGCGGCATGGTGGTCGAGAATAATCTCGCCGCCCTCTTTCGCCTGCTGCAACTGCAGAAGCCGCTCGGTGGTAGAAAATAACTCGTTTTCAACAAGCGTCATCCCGCGCGAGGCGGCAAACTTTTCCGCCCCTTCGCCGATGAGCAGCACGTGCGGGCTCTCTTCCAGCACCAGACGCGCCGCCAGCACCGGGTTACGCAGATGCTTTACGCCAGCCACCGCGCCGGCCTGCAGGCTATAGCCATCCATCACGCAGGCATCCAGTTCGTGCGTTTGATCGTGGGTAAATACCGAGCCTATCCCGGCGTTAAACAGCGGGCACTCTTCCAGCAGACGTACCGCTTCTGTCACCGCATCCAGCGCGCTGGCGCCTGCTGCCAACATTTTTTGCCCACTGTCGACGATGGCCGACAGCGCGGCTACATACTCGCGTTCGCGCTCCGGCGACATCTGCGCTCGGCTAATCGCGCCGGCGCCGCCGTGGATTGCTATTACCGCCTTACCCATTCGATCTTTCCTTTGCCATAAACTGTATAGATATCATTATACTGACTAACCTTTTATACATTTTTTGAATATAGAAAGAGCATCCGGTGATGTAAAGCCTCGTACCGCAGTGGCATACAGTCGCCGGCGCTTTTCTGCCATAATAGGCGTTTTCGACGTTTTGCCAGCAGGAGTAACCCATGGATTTTACCGCCGGACTGATGCCGCTCGACACAGCCCTGACTCAGATGCTCGACCGTATTTCGCCGCTGCAGGCCACGGAAACCCTGCCGCTGCTGCAGGCCTTTTCGCGCGTGACCGCCCATGATGTCGTTTCGCCGCTGGACGTACCCGGTTTTGATAACTCAGCGATGGACGGCTATGCCGTGCGCCTGGCCGACCTCACCGACGGCGCGTCGCTGCCGGTTGCCGGTAAGGCCTTTGCCGGCCAACCGTTCCACGACGCCTGGCCGGCGGGCACCTGTATCCGCATCATGACCGGCGCGCCGGTGCCTGAAGGCTGTGACGCGGTGGTCATGCAGGAAGAAACGGAACAAAGCGATGCGGGCGTGCGCTTCATCGCGCCGGTGAAAGCCGGGCAAAATATACGCCGGCGCGGCGAAGATATCGCCAACGGCGCGGTAGTATTCCCGGCAGGGACTCGTCTTACCGTTGCGGAACTGCCGGTGCTGGCATCGCTGGGTATTGCCGACGTCGAGGTCGTGCGTAAAGTGCGCGTCGCGGTCTTCTCGACCGGGGATGAACTCCAGTTGCCGGGCCAACCGCTCGGCGACGGCCAGATTTATGACACTAACCGCCTGGCGGTACATCTGATGCTCGAACAGCTGGGCTGCGAGGTCATCAACCTCGGTATTATTCCTGACGATCCGGCGAAGCTGCGCGACGCTTTTATCGCCGCCGACCAGCAGGCCGATGTAGTGATTAGTTCCGGCGGCGTCTCCGTGGGCGAAGCCGATTACACCAAAACTATCCTCGAAGAACTGGGCGAGATCGGCTTCTGGAAGCTGGCGATTAAGCCGGGTAAACCGTTCGCCTTCGGCAAGCTCAGCAACAGCTGGTTCTGCGGCCTGCCGGGCAATCCGGTTTCCGCCACCTTAACCTTCTATCAACTGGTACAGCCGCTGCTGGCCAAGCTCTCCGGCAACCGCGGTCAAACCCAGCCGATGCGTCTGCGCGTGCGCGCCGCCAGCCGGCTGAAAAAATCGCCGGGCCGCCTCGACTTCCAGCGCGGCGTGCTGCAGCGCAATCCGGAAGGCGAACTGGTGGTGAGCACCACCGGCCATCAGGGCTCGCACATTTTCAGCTCATTCAGCCTCGGTAACTGCTTTATCGTACTGGAGCGCGAACGCGGCAACGTCGAAGCGGGCGAATGGGTCGAAGTCGAGCCCTTTAATCACCTGTTTGGGGGGCTGTAATGGCCGTTGAGCTGAGCGACGAGGAGATGCTGCGTTATAACCGGCAGATCGTACTGCGAGGGTTTGATTTCGACGGTCAGGAGCGGTTAAAAGCCGCTCGCGTGCTGGTCGTCGGCCTCGGCGGGCTCGGCTGCGCCGCCGCTCAATACCTGGCGGCAGCCGGGGTGGGTCAGCTCACCCTGCTGGATTTCGATACCGTTTCGTTATCCAATCTACAACGTCAGACGCTGCACAGCGACGCGACCATCGGCCAGCCGAAGGTGGATTCTGCCCGCGATGCGCTGGCGCGCATTAACCCGCACGTCCGGCTGGTCACCATCGATGCAATGCTGGATGACGCGGCGCTGGCAACGCAGATTGCCGACCACCATCTGGTGCTGGACTGTACCGACAACGTTGCTGTTCGCAATCAGCTTAACGCCGGCTGCTTCCAGCACAAAACCCCGCTGGTCTCCGGCGCGGCGATTCGTATGGAAGGGCAAATCAGCGTCTTTACCTATCAGGACGGCGAGCCATGCTATCGCTGCCTGAGCCGCCTGTTCGGCGAAAACGCCCTCACCTGCGTCGAAGCCGGGGTGATGGCGCCACTGGTCGGCACTATCGGTTCGCTGCAGGCCATGGAGGCGATTAAACTGCTGACCGATTACGGCACTCCCGCCAAGGGCAAAATCGTGATGTATGACGCGATGAGCTGCCAGTTTCGCGAAATGAAGCTGATGCGTCACCCGCAGTGCGAGGTGTGCGGTTCGCATTAAATTCCAACCGCCGGCGAGGCAGGTCGCCGGTTATTTTGTGAACCACGCCGTTCTTTTTCTTCCCGTCTCTTTTACCCACTCTGATTGTTGATTTGCGTCAATATAACTTTCATTCGAAAGTTATTTAATCTTCATATGCAAATAAGAGGGTAAATCATGATCTTCAACATCCAGCGCTACTCCACCCATGACGGCCCGGGGATCCGTACCGTCGTATTCCTTAAAGGCTGTTCGCTGGGCTGCCGTTGGTGTCAGAACCCGGAAAGCCGCGCCCGCAACGAAGACCTGCTGTACGACGCGCGGCTGTGTCTTGACGGCTGCGAGCTGTGCCAGCAGGCGGCGCCGGAGGTGATTATCCGTACCCTCGACGGCCTGATTATCCATCGGCAAAACGTCAACGAGCGCCATATTGCCGCGCTACGCGACTGCTGCCCCACTACCGCGTTGACGGTCTGCGGCGAGGAAAAAAGCGTGGCGGAAATTATGGCGACGGTGCTACGCGATAAGCCGTTTTACGATCGCAGCGGCGGCGGCATTACCCTTTCCGGCGGCGAGCCCTTTATGAACCCGACGCTGGCGCAGGCGCTGTTCGAAGCCAGCCATCAGGCGGGCATTCACACCGCCGTGGAAACCTGCCTGCACGTACCGTGGAAGTACATTGAACCCTCTTTACCGTTTGTCGATCTGTTTCTGGCCGACCTGAAGCACGTCGATGACGCCGTCTTCCAGCAGTGGACCGACGGCAGCGCCCGCCGGGTAATGAATAACCTGCAGCGCCTGGCGCAGGCAGGGAAAAAAATCATCATTCGCGTCCCATTAATTCAGGGATTTAACGCCAACGAAGCCGACATTACCGCGATTACCGATTTTGCCGCCGACCGCCTGAAGGTCAGCGAAATCCATTTCCTGCCGTACCACACGCTGGGAATGAATAAATACCAATTACTCAGTCAGCCCTATACCGCACCGGAAAAACCGCTGGCCGCTCCCGAGCTACTGGCCTTTGCGCAGCAGTACGCGCAAAGCAAAGGTTTAACGGCGACCCTACGAGGATAACTTATGACCACCTTAAAACTGGATACTCTGAGCGCCCGCATTCAGGCGCATAAAATGGCGCTGGTACATATCGTTAAGCCGCCGGTCTGTACCGAGCGCGCCCAACACTATACCGTCGCCTATCAGCAACATCTCGATAAACCGATTCCGGTACGTCGCGCGCTGGCGCTGGCGCATCACCTGGCGGAACGCACTATCTGGATCAAGCACGATGAGCTGATCGTCGGCAACCAGGCAAGCGAAGTTCGCGCCGCGCCGATTTTCCCGGAATATACCGTCAGCTGGATTGAGAAAGAGATAGACGATCTCGCCGACCGTCCGGGCGCCGGTTTCTCGGTCAGCGAAGAGAATAAGCGCGTATTACATGAAGTGTGCCCATGGTGGCGCGGGCAGACCGTTCAGGACCGCTGCTACGGCATGTTTACCGACGAACAAAAAGCGCTGCTCGCCACCGGTATTATCAAAGCCGAAGGTAACATGACCTCCGGCGACGCCCACCTGGCGGTCAACTATCCGCTGCTGCTGGAAAAAGGGCTCGACGGCATGCGCGCGAAAGTCGCTGAGCGCCGCTCGCGTATTAATCTGACGGTGCTGGAAGATCTGCACGGCGAACAGTTTTTGAAGGCGATCGATATCGTGCTCGCGGCAGTGAGCGAACACTGCAAACGCTTCGCTACGCTGGCGCGCGACATGGCGGCGCAGGAGCCGCGCGAATTGCGCCGCGACGAGCTGCTGGCGATCGCCGAAAACTGTGAAGTTATCGCCCACGAGCCGCCGAAAACCTTCTGGCAGGCGCTGCAGCTCTGCTACTTCATTCAGTTGATCCTGCAGATTGAATCCAACGGCCACTCGGTCTCCTTTGGCCGCATGGACCAGTACCTTTATCCGTACTACCGCCGCGACGTTGAACTGCAGCAATCGTTGGATCGCGAACAGGCCATTGAGCTGCTGCATTGCTGCTGGCTGAAGCTGCTGGAGGTCAACAAAATTCGCTCTGGCTCGCATTCCAAAGCTTCTGCCGGTAGCCCGCTATACCAGAACGTCACCATCGGCGGGCAAAATCTGGTCGACGGCCAACCGCAGGACGCCGTCAACCCGCTGTCGTACGCGATCCTCGAATCCTGCGGCCGCCTGCGCTCTACCCAGCCGAACCTCAGCGTGCGTTACCATGCCGGGATGAGCAACGACTTCCTCGACGCCTGCGTTCAGGTGATCCGCTGCGGTTTCGGCATGCCGGCGTTTAATAACGATGAAATCGTCATTCCGGAATTTATCAAGCTCGGCGTTGAGCCGCAGGACGCCTACGATTACGCCGCTATCGGCTGCATCGAAACCGCGGTCGGCGGCAAATGGGGCTATCGCTGCACCGGCATGAGCTTTATTAACTTCGCGCGGGTGATGCTGGCGACGCTGGAAGGCGGCCGCGATGCCACCAGCGGCCAGGTATTCCTTGCCCAACAACATGCGCTGTCGAAAGGCAACTTCGCTAACTTCGACCAGGTGCTGGAAGACTGGGACACCCAGATCCGCTACTACACCCGTAAATCCATCGAGATTGAGTACGTTGTCGATACCATGCTGGAAGAGAACGTCCACGATATTCTTTGCTCAGCGTTAGTTGATGACTGCATCGAACGGGCGAAAAGCATCAAGCAGGGCGGCGCGAAATATGACTGGGTTTCCGGCCTGCAGGTCGGGATCGCCAACCTCGGCAACAGCCTGGCGGCGGTGAAAAAACTGGTCTTCGATCAGGGCGTTATCGGCCAGCAGGAGCTGGCGAAGGCGCTGGCGGAAGATTTTGCCGGCCTGACCCATGAGCAGTTACGTCAGCGCTTGATCAACGGCGCGCCGAAGTACGGTAACGACGACGATAGCGTCGATATTCTGCTAGCGCGGGCCTATCAGACCTATATCGACGAGCTGAAGCAGTACCATAACCCGCGTTACGGCCGCGGCCCGATTGGCGGTAACTATTACGCCGGTACGTCGTCTATCTCCGCGAACGTCCCGTTCGGCGCGCAAACCATGGCGACGCCGGATGGCCGCAAAGCGCACGCGCCGCTGGCGGAAGGGGCCAGCCCGGCCTCCGGTACCGATCACCTGGGGCCCACGGCGGTTATCAGTTCGGTAGGCAAACTGCCGACCGGCGCGATCCTCGGCGGCGTGCTGCTCAACCAGAAGCTAAATCCTTCCACGCTGGAGAACGAGTCCGATAAGCAGAAGCTGATGGTGCTGCTGCGTACTTTCTTTGAAGTGCACAAAGGCTGGCATATTCAGTACAACATCGTGTCACGCGAAACGCTGCTGGAAGCCAAGAAACACCCTGACCAGTACCGAGATTTAGTGGTCCGCGTCGCCGGATACTCGGCGTTCTTCACCGCCCTGTCGCCGGATACTCAGGACGATATTATCGCCCGTACCGAGCATACGCTGTAAGGAAAATACCCGGCCGGCGCTGCGCTGAGCCGGGTGACATCTTCTGTACCCGTTGAAAATGGGATAAACTTTCATTCGAAATAAATTTGTGCTCCCCATCACATTGTAATTAGAATGTTACTGGTCGAAGTTAAGCCAGGAGCACCTCTTATGACCGTTAAAGTTATCGTCACCGATATGGACGGAACTTTTCTCAATGACGCCAAGCAGTATGACCGCCCGCGTTTCCTCGCGCAGTTTGCGCAGCTTAAACAGCAAGGTATTGAATTTGTTGTCGCCAGCGGCAACCAGTACTATCAGCTGATCTCATTTTTCCCGGAAATCCGCGAGCAGATTTCATTCGTCGCAGAAAACGGCGCTCTGGTTTACGAGCATGGCAAACAGGTGTTCCACGGCGAACTGACCCGTCACGAGTCGCAGGTAGTCATTGGCGAACTGCTGAAAGATCCGCAGCTCAACTTCGTCGCCTGCGGCCTGCAAAGCGCATACGTTAGTGATAAAGCCCCGGACGCCTTTGTTGAGCTGATGTCGAAGCACTACCATCGTCTGCAGCGGGTAAGCGATTACCATCGCATCGACGATACGCTATTCAAATTCTCCCTCAACTTGCCGGATAGCGATATTCCACAGCTTATTGATAAACTGCACGTCTCGCTGGACGGGATCATGAAGCCGGTCACCAGCGGCTTTGGCTTTGTCGATTTGATTATCCCCGGCCTGCATAAAGCCAACGGCATCAGCCGCCTGCTCAAACGCTGGAACCTTTCGCCGCAGCAGTGCGTAGCAATTGGCGACAGCGGCAATGACGCCGAAATGTTAAAACTGGTGAAATATGCTTTTGCTATGGCCAACGCTGCCGACAGCATCAAAGCCATCGCCGGTTTCACCACCGATGACAATAACCACGACGGCGCGTTGAAGGTGATTCAGGCCGTTCTCGATAAGACCTCCCCTTTCAACGACTGATCCTGTGCCGGGGTATCCGCCCCGGCTTTTCCATTTTGTGCGCCGCTGCATGATTTTAAACTTGCATTAACTCTAATTTAACTTAAATTAACGTTTGTAAGATCTATTACTTTCGAATGAAAGATACAGCGAGGTGATTATGGCTGCTCTCCCTACCCACGAAACATTACCTGCCGACCACAAAGCGGCGATTCGCCAGATGAAACAGGCGCTACGGGCGCAAATCGGCGATGTCCAGGCGGTATTCGATAGACTCTCGGCGCGCATCAGCGAGCGCCTGGACGAGATTAATGCCCTGAAAGCCGCAGGTCAGGAAGTCTGGCCGGTAATCCCGTTTAGCGATATCGCCCAGGGTAAAGTGAGCGAGGCGCAGCGTGAGGCGATTAAGCGCCGCGGTTGCGCGGTTATCAAAGGCCACTACCCGCGCGAACAGGCGCTGGCCTGGGATAACGCGATGCTGGAATACCTGGATCTGAACCATTTCGACGACGTTTACAAAGGGCCTGGCGACAGCTTCTTCGGCTCGCTGGAGGCTTCGCGCCCGGAGATCTATCCGATCTACTGGTCGCCCTCGCAAATGCAGGCGCGCCAAAGCGATGAAATGGCGGCGGTACAATCCTTCCTTAACCGACTGTGGCGCTTTGAACAGGACGGCAAACGCTGGTTCGATCCGGATGTCAGCGTGATTTACCCTGACCGCATCCGCCGCCGCCCGCCGGGAACCACGTCAAAGGGGCTGGGCGCGCATACCGATTCCGGGGCGCTGGAGCGCTGGTTGCTTCCCGCCTATCAGCAGGTTTTCGCCAACGTCTTTAATGGCAATATCGACGCCTACGATCCGTGGGACGCGGCACACCGTACCGAAGTGGAAGAGTACACCGTCGATAACACCACCAAATGTTCGGTGTTCCGCACCTTCCAGGGCTGGACGGCGCTGTCGGACATGATCCCCGGTCAAGGGCTACTGCACGTGGTGCCGATCCCGGAGGCGATGGCTTACGTTCTGCTGCGCCCGCTGCTGGATGATGTGCCGGAAGATGAACTGTGCGGCGTCGCGCCGGGCAAGGTGCTGCCGATCTCTGAGCAATGGCATCCATTGCTTATCAAAGCGTTAAGCTCGATTCCAGCGCTGAACGCCGGTGATTCCGTCTGGTGGCACTGCGATGTCATTCACTCGGTCGCGCCGGTGGAAAATCAACAGGGCTGGGGCAACGTCATGTACATCCCGGCCGCGCCGATGTGCGAGAAGAATCTCGCCTACGCGCAGAAGGTAAAAATCGCGCTGGAAAAAGGCGCGTCTCCAGGGGATTTCCCGCGCGAGGATTATGAATGCGACTGGCAGGCGCGCTTCACCGTTGCCGATCTTAACGATCACGGCAAACGCGCATTGGGCATGAAGATCTAATCATCATACAGACCTTGCTGTTCTACGGCGGTATGGCTCTTGCCTGGCCGGATCCGCCGCACCGAATCGCGTACCACCAGGGCGCCGTGCAGCAGTAGCGAACCGTGCGGCGCTTCCGGGCGCAGCAGACGCTGCTGGAGAAGATGCACCGCCTCGCTGCCGAGATCATCCCGCGGCACATGAATCGCCGTCAGCGGCACGTCCTGAATCGCCGCCAAATTAAAACCGTCGATACTCATCACCGAGACATCCTGCGGCACCCGCAGGCCTCGTTTTTGCAGCGCGCTGACGGTACCGGCGGCCATAAAATCGCCGCCCACCAGAAACGCCGTCGGCATCGGGCGCCCCTGTAGAGCGTCGAGCCAGGCCCCGACCTGTTCTTCCGTTTCTCTGGCGCTAAAATTAGCGACGCTAATCAGGTCGCGGCTACCGGTAAATCGCAGGTTGCGCGCGCGCCACGCCTCCTTGATACCCACCAGCCGTAGCTCCATGGTATAGCGGCGCAAGCACATCACGTTCATTACCGCCTGATGGCCCATATCAAACAGATAACGAGCGGCGCACTGGCCAATCAGCCGATGGTCAGGCGCAATGGAAGGAAGCCGCATCCCCTCATCCCGGCAATTGATTAATACACAAGGTTTGCCAAGATCCGCCGCCAGCGCGTGGATATGCCGATCGTCGATACCCAGCAATACCGCCGCCTGGGTGTCGGTCTCGTTCATGCGGGCCAGAAACAGATTGGCGTCGCTGTCGTTTTCTTCCAGCGCGCAATAACGCAGACGCACTTCATGCGGCGCCAGCGCGTTATTAATACTCTGGATGACGCGGTAGTAGAAAATATCTGAACGTTCGTCGAAGGCCCGCTGTGGCGCAAAAATCAGCAGGTTGTTGAGCAGTAGCCGCCCGGCGGCCAATCCCTGCATCACCCCAAGTTCACGGGCGCAGGCCAATACCGCCTGACGGGCCTTTTCGCTGGTATTCGCTTTTCCGGCTAACACACGCGAAACCGTACTGGCCGACAGCCCGGTGCGGGCGGCAATTTCCGCGACTCGCAGCTTTTTGTCCATTCTGTGATCCAGCTCCAATTCAAAAATGAAAGAATTTTCATAGTCGCCAAACCCTGACCAACAAGCAAATACTCCGCCAAATTATGAGAACTACGTCATCTCATGAAAAATTTTGCATAAATAGCGCTACTGCCTGCCGACTTTCTCCCTTATTTTGAATTGGTCCAATATCTTCCATACTAGTTATACCAATAGATATTGAAATAAAAACAAATAATTCAAATGGTTAGAACTATTACGTGACGACCCAGCGCCTGGATCGTCACTTCCCCCTACAACGTCTTGTGGAGAGTTCTATGAGTCAAGGCCTCAACAATGATATGGCAGTCAGCAAAACGCGCCGGGTAGTGAAAAACCTGCGCTGGTGGGTGCTGGTACTGTTTTTACTTGGCGTCACCGTCAACTACATCACACGTAACTCGCTGGGGATTATCGCCCCGGAACTGAAAGCCACACTCGGTATTACCACCGAGCAATATTCGTGGATCGTCGGCGCATTTCAGCTGGCTTATACCATCTTCCAACCGCTGTGCGGCTGGCTTATCGACGTCATCGGGCTCAAGCTGGGCTTTATGGTTTGCGCCACGCTGTGGGCGGTAGCCTGTATCGCGCACGCCGGCGCCGGCAGTTGGCTACATCTGGCTATTTTGCGCTTCTTTATGGGCGGCGCGGAGGCGGCCGCCACCCCGGCTAACGCTAAAACCATCGGCGAGTGGTTCCCGAAATCCGAACGGCCGATTGCCGCCGGCTGGGCTGGCGTCGGCTTTTCTATCGGCGCGATGCTGGCGCCGCCTATCATCTACTTCGCCCACGCCTCCTTCGGCTGGCAGGGCGCGTTTATGTTTACCGGCGTGCTGGCGCTGCTGTGGGTGGTGCTGTGGTGGGCGTTCTACCAGAGCCCGGAAAAACACCCGAATCTCAGCCAAAGCGAGCTGGAGTACATCAAGCAGGATAACGAAGCGCCGCCGGTGAAGCTGCCCTTTTTTACCGCGCTAAAAACCGTCTCGAAAAACAAACGTTTCTACGGTATCGCCATCCCCGCTTTTATGGCCGAACCCGCCTGGGCGGTGCTGAGCTTCTGGGTGCCGCTGTACCTGGCGAAAGAGCACGGTATGGATCTTAAACAGATAGCGATGTTCGCCTGGCTGCCGTTCCTCGCCGCCGACCTTGGCAGCGTGGTCAGCGGCTACCTCACCCGCCTGTACGTCCGTTGGTTCGGCTGTACGCGAGTCAACTCGGTCATCGCCAGTTCCGTTACCGGCGCGTTTCTGATGATCTCGCTGGCGCTGGTCGCCATTACCCGCGATCCCTATATCACCATCATCCTGATCTCCATTGGCGGTTTCGGCCACCAGATCATCTCCTGCATGCTCAGCGCGCTGGTGGTGGAGTCTTTCGACAAGGGACAAATGGCGACGGTCAACGGTATGCGCGGTTCCGCGGCGTGGATCGCCAGCTTCCTGTTCTCATTATTAATCGGGGTGACCGCCGACAAAATCGGCTTCAACCCGCTGTTTATCGCCATGGGGTTCTTTGACCTGATTGGCGCCGTTTTCCTGGTGGCATTTATTGCTGAACGTCGCGCCAAGCGCGCCTGAGAGTGGATGTAAAATATGAAGACGTTGAAACACTGGAGTTTGCACCAACAGCTGGAGCATCACGTTGAACTGACCGTTGATGGTCAGCACACTTTGTGTCTGTACGTGCTGGAAGAGAATTTATTCCGCGTCCTGCTGAAGCGCCAGGGCCAACTGGCGCTGGATCGCACCTGGAGTATCGCCCCGCAGCAGGATGTGCCGTGGGAAGGCCGCGCGCGGGATGACCTCAGCGGTTTTAGCCTCCCGGCCTGGCAGATGACCAAAGAAGATGACGCACTGACCATCGCCACCCGCCAGCTGCGCGTCACCGTCCACCAGCCGCTATGGCTGGAGTGGAGCTATCGCGACGACGCCGGTGAGTGGCAGACGCTCGCCAATGACCGCCCAACCAGCGCCTATCTGGCAAATGCCCACGGGGATGGCGTCGCCCATTATCTCAGCCGCCGTAAAGATGAGCGTTTCTATGGTTTGGGTGAAAAGGCCGGCGACCTGCAGCGTAACGGTAAACGCTACGAAATGCGTAACCTCGATGCCATGGGCTACAACGCCGTCAGCACAGACCCGCTGTATAAACATATTCCGTTTACCATCGCGCAGCGCAGCGATATCAGCTACGGCCTGTTCTACGACAACCTGAGTAGCTGCTGGCTGGATCTGGGTAATGAAATCGACAACTACCACACCGCCTATCGCCGCTGGCAGGCGGAAGCCGGCGACATCGATTATTACCTGTTTACCGGTAAGCAGGTGCTGGATGTGACCAAGGCGTTCGTCCGTCTGACCGGTAAAACCCTCTTTGGGCCAAAATGGAGCCTCGGCTACAGCGGTTCGACGATGCACTATACCGACGCGCCGGATGCGCAAAATCAGCTGATGAATTTTATCCGCCTGTGCGAGCAGCATGCGATCCCCTGTGATTCGTTCCAGCTCTCTTCCGGCTATACCTCAATCAACGGCAAGCGCTACGTCTTTAACTGGAACTACGACAAGGTGCCGCAGCCAAAAGTGATGAGCCAGTCGTTCCACGATGCCGGGCTGAAACTGGCTGCCAATATCAAACCGTGCCTGCTGCAGGATCACCCGCGCTATGGCGAAGTGGCGGAACGCGGCCTCTTTATTCGCGATTCGCAAACCGATGCTCCCGAACGTTCCAGCTTCTGGGACGATGAAGGTTCGCATCTCGACTTCACCAACCCGCACACCGTGGCCTGGTGGCAAGAAGGCGTAACCACCCAGCTACTGGAGATGGGTATCGATTCGACCTGGAATGATAATAACGAGTATGAGGTATGGGACGGCGAAGCGCGTTGCTACGGCTTTGGCCGCGAAATCGCCATTAAGCATATTCGCCCGGTGATGCCGCTATTAATGATGCGCGCCTCGCTGGAAGCGCAGCAGCGTTTTGCGCCGCAAAAGCGCCCGTATCTGATCTCCCGCTCCGGCTGTGCCGGGATGCAGCGCTACGTACAGACCTGGAGCGGCGACAACCGCACCAACTGGGATACGCTGCGCTATAACACCCGTATGGGATTAGGGATGAGTCTTTCCGGGCTGTTTAACGTCGGCCATGACGTCGGCGGATTCTCCGGCGATAAACCCGAGCCAGAACTGTTCGTTCGCTGGGTGCAAAACGGCGTGATGCATCCGCGCTTTACCATTCACTCGTGGAATGACGACCAGACGGTCAATGAACCCTGGATGTACCCGGAAATCACCCCGGCGATCCGCTCTGCCATCGAGCTGCGCTACCGTCTGCTGCCCTATTTGTACACCCTGTTATGGCAGGCGCATGCCGATGACGAACCCATGTTGCGCCCGACCTTCCTCGATCACCAGCACGATACCCAGACCTTCGCCGAGTGTGATGACTTCATGCTGGGGCGCGATCTGCTGGTGGCAAGCGTAGTCGAGCCCGGCGCCCGTCAGCGCCAGCTGTGGCTGCCCGATAATCAGGACGGCTGGTACGATTTTTACAGCCACCAGTGGTTCGCCGGTGGTCAGTGGGTGACGCTGGACGCGCCGCTGGAAAAACTGCCGCTGCTGGTCCGCGCCGGCGCCGGTCTGCCGCTCAGTGAACGTATCAACCACGTCGATGCGCAAAAAGACGATCGTCGCGAACTGCAGTTGTTCCCGCTGAAAGGTACCGGCTCAACCCGCGGTCTGCTGTTTGAAGACGACGGCGAAAGCTGGGGCTATAGAGAAGGGGATGCGCTATGGCTGGAGTGGGAAATGACCTGCAGCGCCACTAGTGTAAACCTGAATATTAACGCTCGCGGCAACTATCGCCCGGCGTGGAAAGCGCTGAAGCTGTTATTACCAGCGGGAGAAAAACGCCAACTGCTGGTGAATGGCGTCGAAGGGCCCGAGTGGAGACTCTGACCAAGTCCCGCTGAAACCGCCGGTATTGGTGGTCTCGAAATCCCCGGTGGCGCTACCGCTTACCGGGGCTACAGCACTATGCTGTTTGGTAGCCCGGGTAAGGCGTAGCCGCCACCCGGGTAACGGAGAGGGATTACTCGATACCTTTACTGCGCAGGTAATCTTCGTAGTTGCCGCTGAAATCGATTACGCGTTCTGGGGTGATCTCCAGTACGCGAGTCGCCAGCGAGCTAACGAACTCACGGTCGTGAGAAACGAAAATCAGGGTGCCCTGATACATCTCCAGCGCCATGTTCAGCGATTCGATCGATTCCATATCCAGGTGGTTAGTCGGTTCATCCATCACCAGGATGTTCGGTTTCTGCATCATCAGCTTACCGAACAGCATGCGTCCTTTCTCGCCGCCGGAGAGGACTTTCGCCGGCTTTTTAATATCGTCCTGGCTAAACAACAGACGACCAAGGATACTGCGTACCGCCTGCTCGTCATCGCCTTCCTGTTTCCACTGGCTCATCCAGTCAAAGACCGTCAGGTCGTTCTCGAAATCTTCGGCATGATCCTGAGCGTAGTAGCCGATACGGGCGTTTTCGGACCACTTGACGGTCCCGTTATCCGCTTCCAGTTCGCCGACCAGCGTTTTCAGCATCGTTGATTTACCGACGCCGTTGGTCCCCAGTACCGCCAGCTTTTCGCCAACTTCCAGCAGCAGATTAACCCCTTTGAACAGCGGGCCGTTATCAAAGCCTTTCGCCAACGCTTCCACTTCCAGCGCGTTACGGAACAGTTTCTTATCCTGTTCGAAGCGAATGAACGGGTTCTGACGGCTGGAGGCTTTCACTTCATCCAGCTTAATTTTATCAATCTGACGGGCACGGGAAGTCGCCTGACGCGATTTTGAAGCGTTGGCGCTAAAACGGCTAACAAAGGCCTGCAGGTCGGCAATTTGCGCTTTCTTCTTGGCGTTATCGGCCAGCAGACGCTCACGCGCCTGGGTCGCCGCGGTCATATACTCGTCATAGTTACCCGGATATACGCGCAGTTCGCCGTAATCGAGATCCGCCATATGAGTGCAGACCATGTTCAGGAAGTGACGGTCGTGCGAAATGATAATCATGGTGCTGTCACGTTCGTTCAGCACCTGCTCCAGCCAGCGAATGGTATCGATGTCGAGGTTGTTCGTCGGTTCATCGAGCAGCAGGATATCCGGATTGGAGAACAGCGCCTGCGCCAGCAGGACACGCAGTTTCCACCCCGGCGCGACTTCGCTCATTGGGCCGTAATGTTGCTCCACCGGAATACCGACGCCGAGCAGCAGTTCACCGGCGCGCGCTTCGGCGGAATAGCCGTCCATCTCGCCGTATTTTACTTCCAGGTCGGCCACTTTATAGCCGTCTTCCTCGCTCATTTCCGGCAGCGCGTAGATGCGATCGCGCTCTTGCTTCACTTCCCACAGCTCGCCGTGGCCCATGATAACCGTATCCAGCACGGTGAACTCTTCGAAGGCGAACTGATCCTGGCGCAGCTTACCGATACGCTCGTTTGGGTCGAGCGAAACGTTGCCCAGCGTCGGCTCAAGATCGCCGCCGAGGATCTTCATAAACGTGGATTTGCCGCTGCCGTTGGCGCCAATCAGGCCGTAGCGGTTGCCGCCGCCAAATTTGACGGAGATGTTTTCAAACAGCGGCTTACTGCCAAACTGCATGGTGACGTTGCTGGATACTAGCACGAGGATATCCTGAAAATAGAGAATTAGGGATGTGATGAACCAGACATTATGCCAGCAAATGGTTCACTTTTCACGGGCTGCGGTAAAAAGCCCGCCAATAACTATGCTATGGTCAGGGTTTTACCGCAAAATGACCGATTGCTAAGACATAATAATTATCCGCAATTCAGAGGGAATTTATGACCACCCGCACCAGCCATCCTGCATTTATCTCGCTTCAAGGCGGCATTAACTTTCGCGACCTCGGCGGTCAACGCGCGGCCGATGGCCGGCGCGTACGTTCTGGCAAACTGCTGCGCTCAGGCTCGCTGCACAACATGACGCCGGAGGATCTCAATCATCTCAGCGCCATTCCGCTGAGCCGGGTACTGGATTATCGCGATCCGACGGAGGTCAATCGCAGCCCTGACCGGCTAAATAGCGAAGCCTTCTACCTCAACGCTCCGGCTAATCCGCTTTCCAGCAGCGTCAATGCGAAAGTCACCGAGTTTAACGCCGCGACCCTCAACACCATGGACGGCGAGCAGTTTATGCTACAGCTCTACCGCCAGTTGCCGTTTGATAACGCCGCCTATCGCCAGTTGACTCAGTGGTTGATGGAACCTTTCGACGGCGCTCTGCTGCAGCACTGCGCCGTCGGTAAAGACCGTACCGGCGTCGGCTGCGCCCTGACGCTGTTCGCGCTTGGCTGCGATAGCAATACGGTCATGGAAGAGTATCTGCTGACCCAGGGGATGCTGGCGCAGGTCGAAGGATTCCTGCTCGATACCTTCGGCGAAGGCCTTAACGATAATGGGCGTAAAAATCTCGCCGCCATCATGACCGTCCAGGAGTCGTATCTGGCGACCGCGTTGTCCAGCATTGAACAGCGTTACGGTCATGTCGACCGCTGGCTGGAACAGGAATATCGCCTGACGCCGCAGGCGCGCGAAGCGTTACAGTCGCGGCTGCTGGAAGATTAATCCACGTTTCGATAACCAGACGATTCGCCGTGAAAGCGGCGCGTTGCGCACTACACTAGTAGCAACAGGAAAAAATTGTGATTTCGTACACATCTGATTTACCTGTTTATCGGAAAGCACATATAATGCGCTCCCATCTACTATCTGAATATCTAACAAGGCCCGTGTGGCGTTGACACCGCGCACGACATGAAGAATATGAAATTATCGACACTCTTAGCGGCAGCCTTCGCCATCGTGGGCTTTTGCAACACAGCTTCAGCTGTTACCTATCCTCTGCCGACCGACGGCAGTCGTCTGATTGGCCAGAACCAGGTCATTACTATTCCAGACGATAATAAACAGCCGTTGGAATATTTCGCTGCCAAATATCAGATGGGTCTGTCCAACATGCTGGAAGCGAACCCGGGCGTGGATACCTACCTGCCGAAAGGCGGTACCGTGCTGAATATTCCGCAACAGCTGATTCTGCCGGACACCGTGCATGAAGGCATCGTTATCAACAGCGCCGAGATGCGTCTGTACTACTACCCGAAAGGCACTAATACCGTCATCGTACTGCCGATCGGTATCGGCCAGTTGGGCAAAGATACGCCGATCAACTGGACGACAAAAGTTGAGCGTAAGAAAGCGGGCCCGACCTGGACCCCGACGGCGAAAATGCACGCCGAATACGCCGCGGAAGGTAACCCGCTGCCGGCAGTCGTGCCAGCAGGCCCGGATAACCCGATGGGCCTGTACGCCCTGTATATCGGTCGTCTGTATGCCATCCACGGTACCAACGCCAACTTTGGTATCGGCCTGCGCGTGAGCCATGGCTGCGTGCGTCTGCGTAACGAAGACATCAAATTCCTGTTTGAGAACGTGCCGGTCGGCACCCGCGTGCAGTTTATCGATGAGCCGGTGAAAGCCACCACCGAACCGGATGGCAGCCGCTACGTCGAAGTACATAACCCGCTGTCGACCACCGAAGCGCAGTTCAAAGGCGGCGAAATCGTGCCTATCAGCCTGACTCAGGCCGTGCAGTCGGTGACCAGCCAGCCTGACGTTGACCAGAGCGTAATGGATCAGGCGATCCAGAACCGTTCAGGGATGCCGGTGCGCCTGAACTAAGTTCAGCAACCACATGAAAACGGCGGGCCTGGTGCCCGCCGTTTTTTTATCTGCATCTGCTAAGCGCAGCGCCAGCAGGGTAAATCTTCCGGCTAGCCGTTATTGACCAGAATGACCCCGCCATGATCGTAGCGGTAGCGGCAGTGCGCGTACTCCAGCGGCGTACCGTCTTCCAGATAAATCACCTGCTCAACCTCCAGCACCGGGTCGGTCGGCTCGCAGTTAAGATGTAATTTATCCAGCTCATCCGGCTTCATCGCCCGCACCACCCGATACGACCCCATCAGCTTCAGCCCCAGCGTCTCCTGCACATAACGAAACACCGAACTCTGCAGATGGCTTTTATTGAGTCCCGGCACCAGCGCTACCGGCATCACCGTTAAATCCAGCGAAACCGGCTCGCCGTTAAGCAACCGCAGGCGGACGAAGTCATACACCGGCGCATCGGCGTCGATCAGCAGCGAACTCTGCTCCTTCTCGCTGGGAAAACGCAGCTCAAAGCGCACGACTACGCTTTGCACTTCGCCAAGATGCTCCCAGGTTTTGGTGGCGCCGAAATAGTCGCTGCCGGGCAGTTCCCACTGCGATAGCTGGAGGAAATTTTTCCGCACAAAGGTGCCCTGCCCTTTGCGGGTGTAGATAAGCCCCTCGACAATCAGCTGACGCATCGCCTGCTGGATCGTCATCCGACTGGTATTGAACTCTGCCGCCAGCGCAAACTGGTCGGGTAACGGCGCGCTGGCAGGATACTGCTGGCTGATGATCCGCTTTTTTATTTCCCGCGCGATATTAAGATACTTCGCCGTCATTCTCCGATCCTTTACTATTTTGTGAAGGGCTGGCGGGCGGCATACACCGCCCGCGTGCCGTTACATCTCTTCGCCATTACTGTGAATCACCCGCTTCAGCCACGCGTAGCTTTTCTTCGGCACCCGCTTCAGATCCTTAAGATCGTGGTTTTCACGATTGACGTACACCACGCCGTAGCGTTTACGCATGTCGCCCTGCGAGCTAAGGATATCGATTAATCCCCAGCCGAGATAGCCTATCACCTGCGCCCCGTCTTCAAACATTGCCGCTTTCATGGCGTCAATGTGATCGCGGTGATAGGCAATACGATAATCATCAGCGACCGGATTTTCGCCATCCCAGGATTCAATTACCCCGATACCGTTTTCAATCGGGAAGACCGGCAGCCGCCAGTCGTTGTAATAGCGGGTAATGATCATGCGGAATCCCAGCGGATCGATCTGCCAGTTCCATTCCGTCGCCTTCAGGTATGGATTGTCCTGATTACCGAAGAGCATGTAGTTATTCACCGCCGTGCCCGACGGAATCGCATCGCTATTGAGCGCGCGGCTGGCGTAGTAGCTGAATGCCAGATAGTCGACCTTCACCCTCGCCATCAGCGCGATATCTTCAGGGCGATAGATATCATCAAAACCTTCACGGGCGACAAAATGCATCACCTCCGGACTATAGCCCTCGCCCGCGTACGCGCGCAGCAGGTTCTGGTTTAAAAACTCGTCCAGTTGCTGGGCGCACAGAATATCGCGCGGCTTACAGGTTGCCGGATAGACCAGCGCATGGGCCAGCATTCCGCCCATTAGACACTGTGGTTTGGCCTGATGCAGATAGTCGGTGAGATGAACGTGCGCCATCATCACGTGGTGCTGAATTTGGTAAAGCTCGCGCAGCGTTTTATCGCCACGCAGATAACCGGTGATCAGAAAAGCCTCCGGCGAATGGTAAAGATTCTGTTCGTTGAAGGTCAGCCAGTACTTCACCTTATCGCCGTAGCAGTCGATCATCTTCTGGCCATAGCGGATAAAGGCGTCCATTACCCGGCGGTCGGTAAAACCGTTGTAGCGCTCCGCCAGCGACAAGGGCATATCGAAGTGATAGAGGCAGATCATTGGTTCAATACCGCGGGCAATGAGCTCATCAATAAACTGATGGTAGAACGCAATCCCCTCTTCATTGAACTCGCCATCTCCCTGCGGGCACACGCGGCTCCAGGCTATCTGGAAGCGATAGCAGTTCATGCCCAGATCCTGCATTAAATCAAAATCTTCGCGGAAGCGATGGTAGGAGTCGGTCGCTACCTTCCAGTCCGAGGCGAACTCCGACGGTTCACGGATATCGTATACCGACATCCCCTTCCCCCCCTCATTCCACGCCCCTTCGGTCTGCATGCTGGAGACCGAATTACCCCATAAAAAATTGGCCGGTAGTTTGTCTTTCATGGTTCGCCTCTGTATATGACTAGTCATTTAAATGTTATGACTAGTCATATACAAAAAAACCGCCGCCGAAGCAAAAGCAGGATCGTTTTCTGTGAGCCATACAAACAAAAAAGATCGCCGCAAGCGGCGATCTTTATAAGCACGGAAAAAACGGCGTTACTGCGCGTCAAGCTGCTTACGGCGATATTCCCCCTGGCGCTCCAGCATCCAACCCGGATACTCGCGCGGCAGCGCGCTGACCGCGTCAAGCTGGCGTAACTCATCTTCACTCAGGCGAATAGCGGTGGCGGCAATGTTATCCTGCAACTGTTCGGCCCGTTTGGCGCCAATAATAACGCTGGTGACCGCCGGCTGATGCAGCAGCCACGCCAGCGCAATCTGCGCCACCGAGACCCCTTTCGCTTCGGCTATCGCCTGCATGACGTCAATGCAGTCAAAGGCGCGATCTTTATTCACCGGCGGGAAGTCGAACTCCAGGCGACGACCGCCCGCTTCCGCCTGGCCATCGCGACGATATTTACCGCTCAGCAGACCGCCCGCCAGCGGGCTCCAGACCATCAGGCCGAGACCTTCGCTTTGCATCATCGGCACCAGTTCGCGCTCCAGGTCACGCCCGGCAATCGTGTAGTAAGCCTGCAGAGAAGCAAAGCGCGAGAGCCCAAGGCGTTCCGCGATGCCCAGCGCTTTGGCGATTTGCCAGGCCGCCCAGTTAGAAACGCCGATGTAGCGCACGTGCCCCTGCTGCACCAGGGTATCCAGCGCCGACAGCGTCTCTTCGATAGGCGTCGCCGGATCGAAACCGTGTAATTGGTAGAGATCGATATGATCGAGCTGCAGGCGGCGCAGGCTCTCTTTCACGCTGCCCATAATGTGGTAGCGGGAGCTGCCGCGCGAGTTCACCCCAGCGGTGCCGGTTTCGCCGAACACTTTGGTCGCCACCACCACGTTTTCACGCGGTATCTTCAGGTTCTTTAACGCCTGGCCGGTTATCTCCTCCGAGCGTCCTTCTGAATAAACGTTGGCGGTATCGATGAAGTTGATGCCCGCATCCAGCGCGCTGCCCACCAGCTGTTCGGCTTCCGCCTGGCGCAGCTGGCCGATTTTTCCCCACATCCCCTCTTCGCCGCCGAAGGTCATGGTGCCAAGGCACAGCTCAGAGACAAACAGGCCGGTATTTCCCAGTTTTTGATAACGCATAGCAGTGTCCTCATTCGGATGATTAACGTCAGCCAGATAGTTATAGCCCGAGCGTCGTCATCGCGAATGGGGTGTTCCTGCCCGTTTCTTGCCCAATCCTCTGAAAATCAGCGCCACAGCGCGAGCAAGGCATAACCGGTGAGTGCCGCCCAGATCAGCAGCGGAATGGAATAAAGATGAAAGCGCCACCAGATCCGGCGGTCGCCGGCCATCCGCAACGCAATCAGATTCGCCAGCGACCCGGGCAGTAGCCCAAAGCCGCCGACGTTCACCGCCCACGCTAACAGCATCGTTGGCGGTACGTAATTAAGCAGCAAAATAGTCGATGGCACGTTGCTGATAAACTGCGACAGTCCGATTGCCGTCAGCCACAGCCCGCCGGAAGAGAGCTGGCCGACGCCGTTCAGCCACTGCTGCAGTACCGGCAGCTGCGTCAGCAGGTGAACGTCGATAAACATCGCCATAAACACCAGCAGCAGCGACCAGTCGACGTTGATAATCACCGCTCGCGCCAGCAACAGGAACCCGACGGCAATGAGCGCCAGTCCCCAGAGTTCCTGCTTCATCTCCAGCGCCGCCAGAAAGATAAGGTAGAAAGCGAGGCAGCTCCACACCAGCTTAGGCCGCCACTCCGGCGCTTTGTCGCTACTTTGATAATTGAGCCGAGCGGCGGGGAAACAGAACCAACACAGCACCAACAGCGTGATCATCATCGCCGCCGCCAGCGGCAGCATCTGGCCGATAAAGGCAAGAAACGATAGCCCGGAGCGCCCCCACAGTAAGATATTCTGCGGATTGCCGATGGGCGTTAATAAAGAGCCGGCATTAACCGCCAGCGCTTCAAAAATAATCAGCCGGTTCACCGGGATGGCGCACCATTTTTTCAGCGTCAACGTGAGGGGGACGACGATGAACAGCGCGACGTCGTTGGTCAAAAAAGTGGAAAGCAGCGCGGCAGCCAACACCATAAAGATGGCCAGCTGGCGTTCGGTGACGAAACGGCGCGCCATTTTACGCCCCAGTACATCAAAATAACCGCTCAGTTCAATCCCTTTTGTCAGCAGCATCAGCCCGCTGAGCGTGATGATAGTGTGCCAGTCGATAGCCTGCCCCCAGCGCCGAGGCGCGAAAGGAACGAACAGGCTAAGAATAATGGCGATAAGCAATAAAAGATGCAGGAAACGATCGCGAGCTAGCGACTGCACAAAGGGGAGATTCATTCCGCGTGTAATCTCTGGGTAAACAGCTTAAATTGCGCCAGCGTCTCTTCGCTGACGTGGTGCTCCATTCCTTCCGCATCGCGGCGGGCAATCTCCGCGCTCACGCCAATCGCCAGCAGAAAGTTTTCCACAATCTGATGACGCTCGCGGCTTTCATGGGCCAGCTTTTCCCCTTCCGGGGTTAAGAAGATCCCGCGCCAGGGGATCTGTTCGATCAAGCCGACGCTCGCCAGACGTTTAAGCATTTTCGCCACCGTCGGTTGCGAAACGCCAAGACGCGCAGCCATATCCACCTGGCGCGCTTCGCCCACTTCGTTGATCAGATCGGAGATCAGCTCCACATAGTCATCAATCAGCTCGCGACGATGCGCTTCGCGCACCTGACGGAACCCCTCTACGTGTTCTTCGACATTAACCAGCTGCGTCACTTTTTTAGTTATGGGCTTACCTGCGCGACGGTTCATTGTGCTTCCTCGTTGGTGTGACGCGTCAAGCATCATATAAAAGGATCCACATTGTAATGGATTGCGCCCGTAGCACAAAAAATTAACGTTTTAGCCATAGCTATAAAATATAGCCTGTGCTATATCTGTATGTAATGCAAACAGCCATCACGGATTTGACGGCGCGAAAACGCAGGAGGAATAACCATGAACGAATTCAAGAGGTGCTTAAACGTGTTTAGCCATTCACCCTTTAAAGTACGCTTAATGCTGATCGGCATGCTGTGCGACATGATCAACGGCAAACCGCAGCAGGACAAACCTAACCACTAACGCGGCGTCGCGGTACGCCGCTTCATTTTTTTGTCATTTTCCCCCGTTAACCTACCCGGTTTCCTCGCCTTTCAGCGCTTTTTTCAAGTTTTGTAAGCTTTCTCGCAAAACAATCTGTTATGAACAGTTGACCTTACCATTCGCAGGCCCTATCGTTTGTCAGCCCTGCCACTACTGCGGCTCGCAGAGACCCTCTTCACGCACTGTCCAGCAGGTTTTACCCCCTTGATGCCAGGGGACGAACATGGCGTCTTGTTGATTACGAATTATGAATGTCACTCTGAAAGAAACGCTGGCCGCCCGCAGGCTGGCCCTGAACCCGTGGACAGGATTCTACTTTTTACAGTCGCTGTTGATTAATCTGGCGCTTGGGTATGAATTTAGCTTGCTCTATACCGTTGCGTTTACCTGCGTACTCCATCTGCTGTGGCGCACCTTCCCGCGGGTACAAAAAGGCGTTGTTGGCCTCTATTCCCTGCTGGCCGCAATGTACTATCCCTTCGGCCAGGCTTACGGCGCGCCGAACTTCAATACGCTACTGGCGCTGCACGCGACCAACGTTGAAGAATCGACGGAAATACTCACTATTTTTCCGTGGTACAACTATTTGCTGGCGGTATTTATCTTCGCCCTCGGCGTCATTGCCATACGGCGGAAACCGCAGCCGCCCACGCGCCTTGGCAAAGTGGAATATCTGGGGCTGCTGTTTAGCATCGGTATCTTCTTTCTACAGCCAGTGCAGAATCTGGCCTGGGGCGGCGTCTTTAAAGTCATTGATAGCGGTTATCCCGCCGTGCGCTTCGTAAAAGACGTGATCGTTAATAACAATGAAGTGCTGGATGAACAGGCGCGGATGGCGCAGTTAGCGAACATGAAAGATAGCTGGCACGTGCTGGCGGTGAAGCCTAAGTACCATCTCTATGTTGTGGTGATTGGCGAAAGCGCGCGCCGCGATGCGCTTGGCGCTTTCGGCGGCCACTGGGACAACACGCCGTTCGCCAGCTCGGTTAACGGCTATCTGTTTAAAAACTACGTGGCCGCCAGCGGCTCCACGCAGAAGTCGCTGGGCCTGACCCTCAACCGGGTGGTTGACGGCAAACCCCAGTATCAGGATAACTTCGTCACCCTCGCCAACCGCGCAGGCTTCCAGACCTGGTGGTTCTCCAATCAGGGACAAATTGGTGAATACGATACCGCCATCGCCAGCATCGCCAAACGCGCCGATGAAGTGCAGTTCCTGAAAAACGGAGATTTTGAAGCCAATAAAAATACTCAGGATGAACAACTGCTGAAACTGACCGAGCAGGTCTTATCAGTCGAGCGCAGCCAGCCGCAGCTGATCGTATTACATATTATGGGCTCGCACCCGCAGGCCTGTGACCGCACAAAAGGCAAGTACACCACCTTTGTGCAGTCAAAGGAGACCTCGTGCTATCTCTACAGCGTGACGCAAACCGACGCGCTGTTGGCAAAGCTCTACGGCCAGCTACAGAATTCCGGCAGCTCTTTCTCGCTCACCTATTTTTCCGACCACGGTCTGGCGTTTAAAGAACGCGGTAAAGCAGTGCAGTATCTCGCCCATGATGACAAATATCAGCAGAACTTCCAGGTACCGTTTATGGTGCTCTCCAGCGACGATAAAGCGCATAAGATGATTAAAGCCCGCCGCTCGGCGAATGATTTCCTCAGCTTCTTCTCGCAGTGGACCGGGATTAGCGCGCAGGAAATTACCCCGCGCTACCGCTTTATCTCGGAACAGAAAGCCGGACCGGTGTATATCACCAATTTCCAGTTACAGAAAGTGGACTACAACCATCTGGGCAGCGACGAGTTTACCGTCAACTAAACGGTATCGCCGAATCACAAGCAAAAAAAATCCGCCCCTTGAGGCGGATTTTTTATATCACCGAAGTGATTAGAAGCGGTAACCTACGCCAGCAATCCAGGTGCCGACGTCAACGTTACGAATGCGAGACTGCTCGTAGGAGAAGTCCAGGGCAACGTTTTCGATCGGGTTGAACTGCATACCAGCGCCGTAAGAGAAACCGTAGTCGCTCATGTCGGATTTCTGGTTCGGGAAGTTGTTGTTCTGGAACTTACCGTAGCCAACACCGATTACGCCGTAGATGCTCGCCCAGTCGTTCAGACGGTAAGCCGGACCAGCGGTGATGCCGTAGTACTGACCTTTGTTGTAAGTACCGTTGCTGGTGTTGTCTTTTTCGGTGTAGGTGAAGGAACCGATAACGCCCAGCGGGTTGTTATCTTGCTCGTAACGGTACTTAAGGTTGAAACCGCCTGCTTTGTTAGCTTTACCCTGCATGTCGCTCTGAGCGTAACCACCGGTAACGGTAGAAGTTGCAGCGAAAGCAGTAGTACCTACGGATGCAGCCAGAACAACGGCCAGTGCTGAAAGACGTGCAATTTTATTCATAACCACCTCAAATGTGTTTCTAATAAGTCCTAAGTCTTAAATATATCAAAAACTTTTGGGAAACTCTTTTGACTTTACATTGTCTAACATACTTTTTCATGTAAGCAAAAGTTTCCACGATTTCGTAACAATCTGGAAATCAAACACTTTTCGCGCAAAAAGTGATTAACGTTTACCAGCCGTAAGCGCTGCGCATCCAGATTATTCTTAGTCGCGAAGGCATTCCCCTACGCATTTTACGCCATTGTACTGTTTTTCCACCCTCTTTTTTCAACAATCGCTAAACCGTTAAGCGGTTATTCCAGTACACTGGAACCTTTACCTCTTTTGACAAACCCTGACAGGAGAAAGGATGCCCGGCTCGTCCCGTAAAGTTCCGGCGTGGTTGCCGATACTGGTTATTTTGATCGCCATGGTCTCCATTCAGAGCGGCGCATCGCTGGCGAAATCGCTCTTCCCGTTGATTGGCGCACCGGGCGTCACCGCTCTGCGCCTGACGCTCGGCACTTTAATTTTAGTCGTTATTTTTAAGCCGTGGCGACTGCGCTTTGCCCCGCAGCAGCGGCTGCCGCTGTTCTTTTACGGCGTAGCGTTAGGGGCGATGAACTATCTCTTCTATTTATCGCTGCAGCGAATACCGCTCGGCGTCGCGGTCGCGCTGGAGTTTACCGGGCCGCTGGCGGTGGCGCTCTTCGGTTCACGCCGTCCGCTTGATTTCGTCTGGGTGGCGCTGGCGGTGCTCGGGCTGTGGTTCCTGCTGCCGCTTGGGCAAAACGTAGGGCAAGTAGATTTAGTCGGCGCGCTATTCGCGCTCGGCGCCGGCGCATTCTGGGCGGTCTATATTCTTACCGGCCAGCGCGCGGGTGAAGAACATGGCCCGGCGACGGTGGCCATGGGCTCGCTCATCGCGGCGGTGATTTTTGTGCCCATCGGCATCGTCCAGGCCAGCGATACGCTACTGCAATGGTCGCTGCTGCCGCTGGGGCTTGGCATCGCCATTCTCTCTACCGCGCTGCCCTACTCGCTGGAAATGATTGCCCTGACGCGGATGCCCACCCGCACCTTCGGCACGCTGATGAGCATGGAGCCGGCGCTGGCAGCGCTCTCAGGAATGGTGTTCCTCGGCGAGACGCTGACGCTGACGCAAACTCTGGCGCTAGGGGCGATTATCATCGCCTCAATGGGGTCGACGCTGACCATGCAGCGGCAAAGCAAAATTGAGAAAGTCGATATAAATTAAGATTTTGTTACCACACTGGCTCGCGGTCTTAGCGAGCCAGCCACTTACTTCTAATTATATGATTTAACAAAACTTTTTAAATAGCCAACAACTTAGCGCTATCGGACTGATATGGACAGCCGATGCCTCATACCCGATATCCCTTGCTATAATTATTCCCGAAGTCATTTGGGACAAACGCTCTACATAATTCAAATTTGAAGTATGACGAGTATCAATATCAAGAGGATATGAAACTATGAGTACCGCAAAACTGGTTAAAACTAAAGCGTCTAACCTGCTCTATACCCGTAACGATGTCTCAGACAACGAGAAGAAGGCTACCGTTGAGCTGCTGAATCGCCAGGTGATCCAGTTCATTGACCTGTCGCTGATTACCAAGCAGGCCCACTGGAATATGCGCGGTGCCAACTTTATTGCCGTTCATGAAATGCTGGATGGTTTCCGCACTGCACTCACCGATCACCTTGATACGATGGCTGAACGTGCCGTTCAACTGGGCGGCGTTGCTCTGGGCACCACTCAGGTCATCAACAGCAAAAGCCCGCTGAAAAGCTACCCGCTGGATATTCACACCGTTCAGGAACATCTGAAAGAGCTGGCCGACCGTTATGCCATCGTGGCCAATGATGTGCGTAAAGCTATCAGCGAAGCGAAAGATGAAGACACCGCCGATATCTTTACCGCGGCTTCCCGCGACCTGGATAAATTCCTGTGGTTCATCGAAGCGAATATCGAATAAACGTCCGTCGCCGTCAGCGCCCGCTGGCGGCTATTTCCATCCCCCCCCTACAACCGCTTAACTCGCCCTCTTTTGGTGCACCACCTTGTACACAATACGTACTAAAGTAAAACAATTGTAATAATCACCTCACACAATCGTTACAGCAAGATTGTTTTCCCATCAGGGTTTGCGTTAAAAATGCTCTGGTTATTCGCTACGTTTATATTGCACCAAAATGACGCCCCATCACGGTGCATTTACCGTATTGGATAACCGAAATTGTGCAAGCGATATGAGAGCTCCTGTTGAAAAACAATGGCTTGTAAAACTGGCACGATTTTTTCATTAGGCTACACGTTCTCGCAGGGGCTCGTCCCGTGGATAAAAAAGGAAATACTATGAAGTCTGTATTAAAAGTGTCACTGGCTGCACTGACCCTGGCTTTTGCGGTTTCGTCTCACGCCGCAGATAAAAAACTGGTAGTCGCCACCGATACGGCGTTTGTTCCGTTTGAATTTAAGCAAGGTGATAAATACGTCGGCTTCGATATTGACCTGTGGGCCGCGGTCGCCAAAGAGCTGAAACTGGACTACACCCTGAAACCTATGGACTTCAGCGGCATCATTCCCGCGCTGCAGACCAAAAACATCGATCTGGCGCTTGCGGGGATCACCATCACCGACGAGCGTAAAAAAGCGATCGACTTCTCCGATGGCTACTACAAAAGCGGCCTGCTGGTGATGGTGAACGCGAAAAACAATGACATCAAAGACGTGAAAGACCTGAACGGCAAAGTGGTCGCCGTGAAGAGCGGCACCGGCTCCGTTGATTATGCGAAAGCCAACATCAAAACCAAAGATCTGCGCCAGTTCCCGAACATTGACAACGCTTATATGGAACTGGGCACCGGCCGCGCTGACGCGGTACTGCACGACACGCCAAACATCCTGTACTTCATTAAAACTGCCGGTCAGGGCAAGTTCAAAGCGGTAGGCGAATCGCTGGAAGCGCAAAGCTATGGTATCGCTTTCCCGAAAGGCAGCGACGAACTGCGCGAAAAAGTGAACGGCGCGCTGAAAACGCTGCGTGAAAACGGCACCTACAACGAAATTTATAAAAAATGGTTCGGTACTGAACCAAAATAATAATCAGGACGACTTCCCGCGGCCAATCCGCCGCGGGCTCCACGGCGCCAGGGTCTCTTTCCCCGGCGCCGTATTCGCAGAGGCTTTCTCTGCTTTCGACACGGTAACAGTAACAGGAACACATTATGCAGTTTGACTGGAGTGCCATCTGGCCCGCCATTCCTATTTTGCTGGAAGGCGCCAAAATGACGCTGTGGATTTCGGTCCTCGGCCTGGTTGGCGGCCTTATCATCGGTCTGGTGGCCGGTTTCGCCCGCTGTTTCGGCGGCTGGATAGCCAACCACGTCGCGCTGGTGTTTATTGAAATCATCCGCGGCACGCCAATTGTGGTGCAGGTGATGTTCATCTACTTCGCGCTGCCGATGGCGTTTAGCGACTTACGCATCGACCCATTCACCGCCGCGGTGGTGACCATCATGATCAACTCCGGCGCCTATATCGCGGAAATCACCCGCGGCGCGGTGCTGTCCATCCACAAAGGCTTCCGCGAAGCGGGTCTGGCGCTGGGGCTCTCCCGCCGCGAGACCATCCGCCACGTGATCCTGCCGCTGGCGCTGCGCCGTATGCTGCCGCCGCTCGGTAACCAATGGATTATCAGTATCAAAGATACGTCGCTGTTTATCGTCATCGGCGTCGCCGAGCTGACCCGCCAGGGCCAGGAAATTATTGCCGGTAACTTCCGCGCGCTGGAAATCTGGAGCGCCGTTGCGGTCATTTATCTGATCATCACCCTGGTGTTGAGCTTCATTCTGCGTCGTCTTGAAAGAAGGATGAAAATCCTGTGATTGAATTTAAAAACGTTTCCAAACACTTTGGCCCGACTAAAGTGCTGCACGATATCGATCTGAAGATCAACAAAGGCGAAGTGGTCGTGATCATCGGGCCATCCGGCTCCGGTAAATCTACGCTGCTACGCTGCATCAACAAACTGGAAGAGATCACCAGCGGCGATCTTATCGTCGATGGCCTGAAGGTGAACGACCCGAAAGTTGACGAGCGCTTAATTCGCCAGGAAGCCGGAATGGTATTCCAGCAGTTCTATCTGTTCCCGCACCTGACGGCGCTGGAGAACGTGATGTTCGGCCCGCAGCGCGTGCGCGGCGCGTCGAAGGCGGCGGCGGAAACGCTGGCGAAAGAGCTGCTGGCGAAAGTGGGTCTCGCGGAACGCGCACACCACTATCCATCCGAACTCTCCGGCGGCCAGCAGCAGCGCGTCGCCATTGCCCGCGCGCTGGCGGTTAAACCGAAAATGATGCTGTTTGATGAGCCGACTTCGGCACTTGACCCGGAACTGCGCCATGAAGTGCTGAAAGTCATGCAGGACCTGGCCGAGGAAGGAATGACGATGGTCATCGTAACCCACGAAATCGGCTTTGCTGAAAAAGTGGCGTCACGGCTGATCTTCATCGATAAAGGCCGCATCGCCGAAGATGGCGACCCGCAGGTTCTGGTGAAGAACCCGCCAAGCCCGCGTCTGCGCGAGTTTTTACAGCACGTAGCCTGATGCGCCCGGCTCTCCCCGGCAAAGGGAGAGCCGCTTTCCAGATTCATCCCACCGCTCCTCCTCGTGTGACCCCTTCTATACTTAGCAGTTTGAGATGCAATGGAGGCGCCCATGCCGTGGATCCTACTGTTGCTCGCTGCGCTGTGGATTTCTCCACTGTCGGCGGCGTCATTGCCCGGCATACCGGCGGCGACAACCGACAAAAGCACAGCCAGCGAGCCTGACCTTGAACAGAAAAAAGCCGCCTGGGCGGCATTGGCTGACGTTCTGGATAATCCGGACTCGCGGCAGGAGTTAATCGATGAGCTGCGCAAAGCCGCCGCCACCCAGCCGCCTGCCACCACCCCCACGCTGACCCCGCCAGAAGTCAAAGATGAGCAAACCGTTCTGGAAAGCGTGACGGAAGTTAGCCGTCAGTATAGCGAGCGCCTGTCGTCGCGGTTTTCGCAGCTATGGCGCAATATCACCGGCTCGCCGCATAAGCCTTTCCATGCCGATGCTTTTCGCAATGCCGCTGGCGACTTCCTGCTGCTGGCCGGGCTGGTATTTGCCTTCTGGTGGTTAGTACGCCTGGCGGCGCTGCCGCTGTACCGCAAAATGGGCCATTGGGGAAGGCACAAAAACCGTGAGCGCAATAACTGGCTTCAGTTACCGGCAACCATTGCTGGCGCTTTTATCATTGACCTGCTGCTGCTGGCGCTAACGCTGTTTATCGGCCAGCTGTTAAGCGATCGTTTAAACGGCGACAACCGCACCATTGCTTTTCAACAAAGCCTGTTTCTTAACGCCTTCGCGCTGATCGAGTTTTTTAAAGCCATCCTGCGAGTGATTTTTTGCCCACGGATTGCCGATTTACGCCCCTTCAATATCAGCGACGAACACGCAATCTACTGGAACTTACGCCTCAGCGCCTTGAGTAGCCTGATTGGTTACGGGCTGATCGTGGCGGTGCCGATTATCTCCAACCAGGTTAACGTGCAAATTGGCGCCCTGGCCAACGTCATCATAATGTTGTGCATTACGGTGTGGGCGTTGTATCTGATTTTCCACAACAAACGCGCCATCACCCAGGGGCTTATCCATCTTGCCGACCGCTCGCTGCCTTTCTTCAGCCTGTTTATTCGCGCTTTCGCGCTGATCTGGCACTGGCTGGCCTGTGCCTACTTTATCGTGCTGTTCTTCTTTTCGCTCTTTGACCCCGGCAACAGCCTCAAATTTATGATGGGCGCGACGCTGCGTAGCCTGGCTATCGTCGGCGCCGCGGCGCTGGTATCCGGTATTTTGTCACGCTGGATAGCCAAAACCATCACCCTGTCGCCAGAAACCCAACGCCACTACCCGGAGCTGCAAAAACGGCTCAACGGCTGGATCTCCGCCTCGCTGAAAGCCGCGCGGATCCTGACGGTATGCGTGGCGGTGATGCTGTTGCTGAGCGCCTGGGGACTGTTTGATTTTCAGCAATGGCTACACAATGATGCCGGGCAAAAAACGGTGGATGTCCTGATTCGTATCGCGCTAATCCTGTTCTTCTCCGCCGTCGGCTGGACCCTACTGGCAAGCCTGATTGAGAACCGCCTGTCATCGGACATTCATGGACGCCCGCTGCCCAGCGCTCGCGCCAGAACGCTGCTGACGCTGTTTCGCAACGCGCTGGCGGTGGTCATTACCACCATTACGATAATGATCTTATTGTCGGAAGTGGGGGTGAACATCGCGCCGCTGCTGGCGGGCGCCGGGGCATTAGGGTTGGCTATCTCTTTCGGCGCCCAAACGCTGGTTAAAGATATTATTACCGGCATCTTTATCCAGTTTGAAAACGGGATGAACACCGGCGATCTGGTGACCATCGGGCCATTAACCGGCACGGTGGAACGGATGTCGATCCGCTCGGTGGGCGTGCGCCAGGATACCGGGGCGTACCATATTATTCCCTGGTCTTCGATAACCACCTTCGCCAACTTTGTGCGCGGGATCGGTTCGGTGGTCGCCAACTATGATGTCGACAGGCAGGAGGACCTGGATAAAGCCAATCAGGCGCTGAAGGCGGCGGTAGACGATCTGATGGCGCAGGAGGAGATCCGCGGGCTGATTATTGGCGACCCCTCGTTCGCTGGACTGGTGGGGCTTAGCAATACCGCGTTTACCTTACGCGTCAGCTTTACGACGCTACCGCTGAAGCAGTGGACGGTACGCTTTGCCCTTGATACCCAGGTGAAGCAGCATTTCGACCGCGCCGGCGTGCGCGCGCCGGTACAAACCTGGCAAGTATTGCCGCCGCCGGGCAACGCAAACCCGGCGGCGGAGACTTAAAATGGACGACGGCGCTTTGCGTCGTCCATAAAGCTCCAGGCGATAAAGCGGCTCTGTTTCTGCCCCTGCGCCATCTCTTTTTTCACCACTTTCACCGCGCCGACTTCGGTCAGCAGGCGATACAGCGGCGGCAAATTATCGCCGCGGGAAACCAGCGAGGTAAACCATTTAACCTGACGGCCGAACTGCTGGCTTTCGCGGATCATTTGCGAAATAAAGGCCACTTCGCCGCCTTCACACCACAGTTCCTGCTGCTGGCCGCCGAAGTTCAGTACGCTGTCTTCACCGAGCCCCAGATTACGGCGTTTACGCTCGCCGCCGGCACGCGCGCTGGCGGCGGAATCGTGGAACGGCGGGTTGCAGAGAGTCGCATCATAGGTTTCATTCTTATGAATGATCCCGGTAAAGATTGCCTGGCCCTCTTTCTGGCGACGCAGACGAATTTGCCGCGTCAGCCCTGGGTTGCCGTTGATAATCGCCTGGGCGCTGGCAAAGGCTTGCGGGTTGACTTCGCTACCGGTGAAGCGCCAGCCGTATTCATGCGCGCCAATCAGCGGATAGATGCAGTTCGCGCCGGTACCGATATCGAGAATGCTGGCATTTTTCGGGATCTCGCCGCTATCCTGCGCCAGCAGGTCGGCCAGATGGTGGATGTAGTCCGCGCGTCCCGGCACCGGCGGGCACAAGAAGCCGTCAGGAATATCCCAGTGTTTTACCGCGTAAAAGTGCGCCAGCAGCGCCTTATTCAGCGCCTTCACCGCCAGTGGGTTAGCAAAATCAATGGTTTGCTCACCGACCGGATTCAGGGTGATGTAGCTTTGCAGCTCGGGATGAGTCTGGCACAGCGCTGGCAAATCATAGCGTTGGTGATGACGGTTACGCGGGTGCAACCCCGGTTTTTCGGCTTTCATGGCAATCTCCTTTCAACAGCCGCGTAAGATACCCGTTGACGGCGGCGCGGTAAATAAGGGAGTCTGGATATCTTCTTATTTCGTTTTCTGGTGCCCTATGTACTTCTATCAACCTGCCGAAGGCCACGGCCTGCCGCACGACCCGCTGAATGCTATCGTCGGGCCGCGCCCCATCGGCTGGATCGCATCGCTCGATAACGCAGGGCAACGCAATCTCGCCCCCTACAGCTTCTTCAACTGCTTTAACTATCGGCCACCGATCATCGGTTTCGCCAGCGGCGGCTGGAAAGACAGCGTGCAGAACATTGTTGAAACAAAAGAGTTTGTCTGGAATCTGGCTACCCGGCCACTCGCCGAAGCGATGAATGAAACCTCCGCCTCTATTCCGCGTCATGAAGATGAGTTCCTGCGCGCCGGATTGACCGCCGCGCCGAGCCGGATCGTCCGCGCTCCGCGTGTGGCGGAAAGCCCGGTCCACTTCGAATGCCGCCTGACGCAGTGTATTCAGTTGACGCGCGCCAGCGGGCGAATGCCCGGGCGGCATTAAGCGCGTAAAGTGGTTGTTTGCCCACTCTTATTTATCCGGTGGTTCTGCGCATCACGACCTAAACTTATGGTATGTCCCATGCTGTTAATGAGGATATAGCCATGAGAACCTTTCTGTTCGTACCCGCTTTTATCGCCCTTGCTCTTCTCTCCTCATTCACTTTGGCCAACACCGCTGAAACCGCTCCGGTGGCCGTTGGTCCGCTGCGCCCGTCCGGCTCCGTTTCCGCCTCCGGCGCCAGCACCCTCGACGACTTACAAGCGCAACTGGCGCAAAAAGCCCACCAGCAGGGGGCGATTGCCTGGCGAATAAACGCCGCTGGCGGCGGCAACAAATTAGCCGGCAGCGCGATAATTTATAAATAATCCTTCTGCCCTCGTCGGGAATACGCAGCCGGAAATCCCGCCTCCCTGGACTTGGCTGCGCCTTTTTCGCCCCCATATTTTCTATACTGTTTATAGATTGCAAACACGAGGAGCGCATCATGGCATCAGGTTGGGCAAACGATGGAGCCGTCCAGGATCAAATTGACAGCACGGTAAACGATGCCGTCGCCCGCGCCCGCAGCGAGCTTCCTGGCGGAGAGAGCAACAAATTTTGTGAAGAATGCGGAGAGCCCATTCCGGAAGCGCGGCGCAAGGCGCTCGCCGGGGTCAGATACTGCGTGAAGTGCCAGCAGGATAAAGATTTACATAACAATACATATTCAGGATATAATCGCCGCGGTTCCAAAGACAGCCAGCTGCGCTGACCTTCCTTTACCGTTCATTACCGCTGATTGCGCTATCTTTTCACGCACGTTTTTTGGCGAAAAAAGTGGCAAAATGTGCCTTTAGTTGTCATGGCAACTAGTTTGTCCTTCTAGCGCAGCAATAGCGTAAAATAATTTATTAATAATCAATAAATTATTATTCATTCAAAAAATTCGATGAAGACTGTGAATTTCCTTCGATTTTATCTCGCGACAAAAAACGTGATACTTATCACATCGACGGAACATCGTCCCCCTACAGAACACACTGCGAGAGATTAATTATGAAAAACATCAAATACGCTGCCGCTGCTATCGCCCTTTCCGCTCTGTCTTTCGGCGCATTCGCCGCTCAGCCGGTAACCCCAGCCCAGGCAGAAAGCATGAATAAAATCGGCGTTGTTTCCGCTGAAGGCGCAACAACACTGGATGGTCTGGAAGCCAAACTGGCTGCTAAAGCCGATGCCGCTGGCGCAACCGGCTACAGCATCACCTCCGCTAACACCAACAACAAAGTTAGCGGTACCGCGGTTATCTACAAATAATCGCAGCAATACTCTGAAATGCCACTGAATTAACCCTGAAAAGACCTTTTAAATACCCTTGTTTGCCCGTCCGAGCCACCGGACGGGCTTTTTTTTGTCCGTTTACCAGCGTTCGGCAACCTGCGCCAGGCCATTGGCGAGCGAACTCGCCTGACCGGTGGCGACCAGGCAGCAGGCAAGCTGAATTTTCAGCGACTGCGGAACCGGCTCGCTACCGCTCACGCAGCGCTCAATCCAGCGCGCGGTAATTTCAGGATCTTTGGATTCCGGCAATGCCACTTTTTCCTGCACACTCTCGTCGGCCCGCTCATGCAACACTCTGGTTCCCGCCGCATCAATCAGGTTAATTTGCGGGCAGCGCTGCGGGTTGGCATAGACTTCACCTTCGGTACCGTGCATCAGCAGCGCCCGGCCACCGATCTGCGTAAAGAACGCCGCGACCTTGCCGACATATTCCGGATGCGACACGCTCGACAGCCGCAGCGCGGCATCTTCAGCGAACGGAGTCGCCAGCTTGGCCAGCGTATGCGCGCTGTTGCGCACCCCCATCCGCCAACGCAATGCCAGCTGCTTTTCCAGCGGCGGGCACAGCGCCCCGACCGGGATATAGACCGGCTCATGGCTGTCGAGACGCGCCTGGGCCTGACCCGCGTGGGTGGTGGCCGGGATCCCCATCAGCGCAAAAATGGTCTCGGTCAGGACGCGGGTTGGATCATGACTGACGCCATGAACCACCACCGGGAAACCGAGTTTATGCAGCAGTACCGCCAGCAGCGGCGTCAGGTTGGCCTGTTTGCGCGCGCCGTTATAGCTGGGGATAACAATCGGCATCGGTTTCGCTACCGGCGGCGTCAGGCGGATGGTCTGTAGCTGCATCGCCTCATAAAAGCCCTGCATTTCGGCTTCGCCTTCGCCCTTGATGCGCAGCGCAATGAGAATAGCGCCCAGTTCCAGATCGTCCACTTCGCCGTTTAACATCCGCGTATACAGCGCACGGGCCGTGACTAAATCCAGGTCGCGAGCGTGATTTTTGCCGCGCCCGACTTCTTTGATGATTTTGGTGTAATCCATCGACTTGCTCCCTCCAGCGGTAGGCTCCGCCGACCGCACCGCTTATGCGCTTAGCGGCGTCGGCGACGCGTCTGTTTTGCTTTGCTTTTTACTATAACCTCGGGAACGCCCGGCTGCTCTATGGGAAATACCGGTAACGCATTTAACAATCGCGCGCCGTAATTTTTAGTCAGCAGGCGCTTATCGTAAATAATGACTTCGCCCCAGCACTGATGGCTACGGATCAGGCGCCCGACCTGTTGAATCAGGTTGAATGAGGCGCTCGGCAGGCTTTGCACCTCAAAGGGATAGCGGTTGAGGCTTTTCAACCACTCGCCTTCGGTGATCACCACCGGGCTGTCGATCGGCGGGAAGGCGATTTTATGGATATGCACCTGGCTTAACAGCTCGCCTTTTAAATCCAGCCCTTCGGCAAAAGATTGCAGGCCAACCAACACGCTGCGCTCGCCGCCTTCAACGCGTTTACGATGCAGCTCGACCAGTCGATAGCGCGGCTGGTCGCCCTGCACCAGCAGCATCAGGCGCAGATCGGTAACATGTTCCAGAAAGCGATTCATGGCCCGCCCGCTGGCGAACAGCACCAGCATACCAAGATGCTTTTTGCTCTCGACCTGCTCACGGAAAAAAGCCGCCATTTCGGCGATGTGCTGCTCTTCATTATCAATAAGCGGCTCATAGCGCATTTGCGGAATAATGATTTTTCCCTGCTCGACGTGATTGAACGGCGAGTCCAGCGCCACGAAACGATCGCCCGCTTTCTCTTTCAGGCCGCTCATCTCCTGCAGGCGCGAGAAGCTATTCAACGAACGCAGCGTCGCCGAGGTGACGACAATATGCGGCACGCTGCGCCACAGCAGACGTTCGAGCTGATCGCTGACGCGGATTCCCACGCAGTGGAACCAGACATGGATCTGGCCATCGCGAATCTCGCGGGTGGCCCACTTGGTCACCGGCGCGCCGGAAGACTGCGCCATTGAGGCCAGCCGCCACAGCTTGCTCTGACTTTCGAACATGCCAAGGGCCCGGTTCATCTGCAGCAGGATACGATGCAGGCGCACCACGTCGTGACTGCCGGTCTTTTCGCTAAGATCGTTGAGAAACAGCTCCGCCAGCCCGCGCAGCATTTCGGTGAGCTTGGCCAGCCGCTGGCAAATCTCCATCACTTCCTGCGGCAGTTCGCCCATCGGGAAGCGATGCTCCGCCTCCTGGGCGGCAGGCATATAGAGATTGAGAATATTATTGAGCGAGGCGATAAGCTCATACAGCTCTTCGCAGTGTTCATTTAACCGTTCCGGATTGGCCAACGGCGGCGTGGTCTTCGGACGGAATTGCTCCATGCAGGTCGCCACCAATTTGCTGAACAGATCCAACTGCAGCCGGTACCAGGGCGCGGTTATCTCCGCGCTCATCTCTAAGGCGTCGCGGGCGACGTCCGGCAGATGGTGGCCTTCGTCGAGCACCAGCAGCAGGTTTTTCGGCTCTGGCAGCACCGCTTCGCTCTCCATGGCCGCCATCACCAACGCATGGTTGGCCACCACCACTTCCGCTTCCTGGATTTCGCGCCGGGCGACGAAGAATGGGCATTCGCGGTAGTAGTGGCAGTTGCGGTTAAGACAGCTGGCTTTATCGGTGCTTAGCCGCCCCCACAGGGCGTCATCAATGGGCTTGTCGGTATGATCGCGCAGGCCGTCCCATTTATAGCCGTCGAGATCGGTTTTCAGCGTCGCGCAGAGCTTTTGTTCGGCCTGGTTTTTTGGCGTCAGATCGTCATCGAGGAACGCCAGCAGATCCTGCTGCGTCGCCTCGGTACTGGCCAGCGCCGCCAGATTACGCGGACAAACGTAGCGACCACGGCCAAAGGCGGCGGTAAAGCGCAGGTCGGGAATAATCTTGCGCAGCAGCGGCAGGTCTTTACTGTAGATTTGATCCTGCAGCGCGACGTTGGCGGTACTGACCACCAGCGTTTTTTGTTCCTCACGGGCGATGGCGATGCCGGGGATCAGATATGACAGCGTTTTGCCGACGCCGGTCGGCGCTTCGATAGCCAGATGCCGTCCCTCTTCCCCGGCGAGCGTTTTCGCCACATCGGCGATCATCTGCCGCTGCGGGGCTCGGGGGATAAAGTCCGGGATCTGTTCCTGAAGCGCCTTATACCAGGCGGCGATTTGCGCTTTAAGCGCAGCGGTCAAAGCCATGAGAAAACCTGAATACTGTATAAACAGCCACTATTGTGCCATTTTTGCCGGCCAGGAGGTATTGCTTTCTGTAGAGGGTGGAATCGCGCTCGATAAAAAACGCAATGAACGGCAAAGAAACGGCCCGCCGCCGCGCATGCGGACAAACGAGCCGTGATGATGCCTGAGCGCTTTATCGTCCCAGGCAACAGCGTCTTATTCGCCGGCAGGTTTACGTGGGCGACGACGACGCGGTGGTTTACCGTCCTGGGTACGCGCTTTCGGCGCTTCGCCATCCTGACGACGCGGCGCCTGCTGGCTACGGCCCTGGCTCTGACCGCCGCGCCCTTGCCCCTGACCGCGACCACCGCCGCCGCCACGCTGCTGACGACCGTTTTGAATCGGCTCCGCTTTAATCGACGGATCCGGCTCGTAACCGGCAATAGCAATACGCGGGATCTCTTTTTTCAGCAGGCGTTCGATATCACGCAGCAGCTTATGCTCGTCCACGCAGACCAGCGACAGCGCTTCGCCGGTCGCCGCCGCGCGGCCGGTACGGCCAATACGATGCACGTAATCTTCCGGCACGTTCGGCAACTCATAGTTAACCACGTGCGGCAGCTCTTCGATGTCGAGCCCGCGCGCGGCGATGTCGGTGGCGACCAGCACACGAATGCCGCCGGATTTAAAGTCAGCCAGCGCACGGGTACGCGCGCCCTGGCTCTTATTGCCGTGGATGGCGGCGCTACGGATACCGTCTTTATTCAGCTGCTCCGCCAGATGGTTGGCGCCGTGCTTGGTGCGGGTAAAGACCAGCACCTGCTGCCAGTTGCCTTCGCCAATCAGCTGCGAGAGCAGTTCACGCTTACGTTTCTTATCCACAAAGTGAACGTGCTGGGTGATCTGCTCAGAGGCGGTGTTGCGGCGCGCCACTTCGACTTCCAGCGGGTTATGCAGCAGTTTTTCCGCCAGCGCTTTGATTTCGTCGGAGAAGGTAGCGGAGAACAGCAGGTTTTGACGACGCGGCGGCAGTTTAGCCAGCACGCGGCGAATGTCGTGGATAAAGCCCATATCCAGCATGCGGTCGGCTTCATCCAGTACCAGCACTTCGACTTTATCCAGGCTGACCGCGTTCTGATGTTCAAGGTCCAGCAGACGGCCCGGGGTGGCGACGAGGATATCGACGCCGCCGCGCAGTTTCATCATCTGCGGGTTGATGCTCACGCCGCCGAAGACCACCAGCGAGCGGATATTCAGATATTTGCTGTAGTCGCGGACGTTCTCGCCCACCTGCGCCGCCAGTTCGCGGGTCGGCGTCAGGATCAGAGCGCGCACCGGACGGCGCCCCTTCGCGTGCGGCTGCTCCTGGGTCAGGCGCTGCAGCAGCGGCAGCGTAAAACCGGCGGTTTTGCCGGTCCCGGTCTGGGCGCTGGCCATCAGATCGCGGCCCTGCAGTACTGCCGGGATCGCCTGCTGCTGGATAGGGGTCGGCTCAACGTAACCCTGCTCGGCGACGGCGCGCAGGATATCGGGATTCAGGCCAAGGGAATCAAAAGACATAACAACTCCGAACCGCCCCGGCCCGTTTAAGGGCGTAGTTTTCAGGGAGATTATTGCGATAGAGATGGCAAAAACCACAATGCCATGAAGGGGCGCAGTCTAGCAGATTTTGTGACGAACCGCATAAAATATCCCCGCAGGAATTACCAGCAAAATAATGCTCGCTTGCGCCGGGTCACTTTTAGTATTCACCATTGTGGACAGTTCAGCGAATCGCCCCTATTCTTAATCAATCGATTGATTAATTTTTTTAGGCGCGATGAATAATACTTCCGTGACCAGTAAAGGCGAACAAGCCAAAAACCAGCTTATCGCCGCCGCTATCGCGCAATTCGGCGAGTATGGCCTCCATGCGACGACCCGCGATATCGCTGCGCAGGCCGGGCAAAATATCGCCGCCATCACCTATTATTTCGGTTCGAAAGACGACCTGTATCTCGCCTGCGCGCAGTGGATCGCCGACTGTATCGGCGAGAATTTCCGCCCGCATGCCGAAGCGGCCGAAGCCCTGCTCGCCCAGACGAAGCCAGACAAACCGGCGCTGCGGGAATTGATTCTGCGCAGCTGTCGCGATATGAGTCTGCTGCTAACCCAGGACGATACGGTCAACCTCAGCAAATTTATTTCTCGCGAGCAGCTCTCGCCAACCGCGGCTTACCAGCTTATTCACCAGCAGGTTATCGCCCCGCTACATAGCTATTTGACCCGGCTTATCGCCGCCTGGACCGGGCGCGATGCCAACGATACGCAGATGATTCTGCACACCCACGCCCTGCTTGGCGAGGTACTGGCCTTCCGGCTCGGGCGGGAAACCATTTTACTGCGTACCGGCTGGGCGCAGTTCGATCAACAAAAGGCTGAACAAATTTTTCAGGTGATTACCTGTCATATCGATTTCATTCTGCAAGGGTTAGCGCAAAGGAGCCTGGGATCATGAAAAAACCCGTCGTCGTTCTACTGGTCGTCATCGTGCTCGCCGCGATCGGCGGCGGCTGGTGGTGGTATCAAAGCAGCCAAGCGAAAGATCTCACTCTCTACGGCAATGTCGATATTCGTACTGTGAATATGAGCTTCCGCGTCGGCGGACGGCTGGCAGCCCTGAACGTCGATGAAGGCGATGAAATTCGCCGCGGGCAAACCCTCGGCGAACTGGACCGCGCGCCGTATGAAAACGCGCTGCAGCAGGCGCAGGCCAATGTCTCTACCGCCCAGGCACAGTACGATTTGATGATGGCGGGTTATCGTGCCGAAGAGATTGCGCAGGCGGCGGCCGCGGTTAATCAAGCGCAGGCCGCCTGGGTCTACGCGCAGAATTTTTATCAACGTCAGCTCGGTCTGCGCGCCAGCAGCGCGATTTCCGCCAACGACCTCGAAAACGCCCGTTCTTCACGCGATCAGGCGCAGGCGACCTTAAAGTCAGCGCAGGATAAGCTGCGTCAATATCGCGCCGGTAACCGCCCGCAGGAAATTGCCCAGGCCAAAGCCAGCCTTGAACAGGCGCAGGCGGCCCTGGCGCAGGCCAAACTGGACCTGCATGATACCGTGCTGACCGCGCCTTCCGACGGCACCTTGATGACCCGCGCCGTCGAACCCGGCACCATGTTAAACGCCGGCGGCACGGTGCTGACGCTGTCATTAACCCGTCCGGTTTGGGTACGCGCCTACGTTGACGAGAAAAATCTTGGCCAGGCGCAGCCAGGGCGCGAAGTACTGCTGTATACCGATAGCCGGCCGAACAAGCCCTATCATGGTAAAATCGGCTTTGTCTCCCCCAGCGCCGAATTCACGCCAAAGACCGTGGAAACACCGGATTTGCGCACCGATCTCGTCTACCGCTTGCGCATCGTGGTGAACGACGCCGACGCCTCGCTGCGTCAGGGCATGCCGGTGACCGTCTCCTTCAGCAACGGAAACGGGCATGAGTAAGGACGTCATTACCTTTAATGGCCTGAGCCGTCGTTTTCCAGGTATGGATAGGCCGGCGGTCGCGCCGCTGAACTGTACGATTCACTCAGGCTACGTCACAGGGCTCGTCGGCCCCGATGGCGCTGGGAAAACCACCCTAATGCGAATGCTGGCCGGTTTACTTAAGCCCGATGAGGGCAGCGCCAGCGTAATCGGCTTCGATCCGCTCAAGGACGACAGCGCGCTGCACGCGGCGCTCGGCTATATGCCGCAGAAATTTGGCCTGTATGAAGATCTGACGGTGATGGAAAACCTGAATCTGTACGCCGATCTGCGCAGCGTCACCGGCGAGGCGCGGAAGAAAATATTCGAGCGCCTGCTGGAATTCACTTCTCTTGGCCCTTTCACCGGGCGATTAGCCGGCAAACTCTCCGGCGGCATGAAACAAAAGCTGGGGCTCGCCTGTACGCTGGTGGGCGATCCTAAAGTACTGTTGTTAGATGAGCCCGGCGTCGGGGTCGACCCTATTTCGCGCCGCGAGCTGTGGCAGATGGTGCACGAACTGGCCGGCGACGGCATGCTAATTTTGTGGAGCACCTCTTATCTCGATGAAGCAGAGCAGTGCCGGGATGTGCTGCTGATGAACGAAGGTAAATTGCTTTACCAGGGTGAACCGAAGGCGCTGACGCAAACCATGGCCGGGCGCAGCTTTCTGGTCTCCAGCCCACAGGAAAACAACCGCCGCCTGCTGCAGCGGGCGCTAAAACTGCCGCAAATTAGCGATGGCGTGATTCAGGGCAAATCGGTGCGTTTGATCCTGAAAAAGGAAGCCCGCATTACTGAGGTTAAGCAACATGACGACATGCCGCCGCTACAGGTGGCCGAAACCGCGCCGCGTTTTGAAGACGCCTTTATCGACCTGTTAGGCGGCGCCGGAACCGCCGAGTCGCCGTTAGGAGAGATTATTCATCACGTTGACGGCAGCAAAGACGAAACGGTCATTGAAGCACGGTCGTTAACGAAAAAGTTTGGTGATTTCACCGCCACCGATCACGTGGATTTCCAGGTTAAGCGCGGTGAGATTTTCGGCCTGCTCGGCCCCAACGGCGCCGGCAAATCCACGACCTTCAAAATGATGTGCGGCCTGCTGGTGCCGACCGACGGAAAAGCGCTGGTGCTGGGCATGGATCTCAAGGTTAGCTCCGGTAAAGCGCGCCAGCATCTGGGCTATATGGCGCAAAAATTCTCGCTGTACGGCAACCTCAGCGTCGAGCAGAACCTGCGTTTTTTCTCCGGCGTTTACGGCCTACGCGGCCGGGCGCAAAATGAAAAAATCGCGCGGATGAGCGATGCCTTTGGCCTGAAAAGTATCGCCGGCCACGCCGCCGACGAGCTACCGCTCGGCTACAAGCAGCGGCTGGCGCTGGCCTGCTCGCTGATGCATGAACCCGACATTCTGTTCCTCGATGAACCCACCTCCGGCGTCGACCCGCTTACTCGCCGCGAATTCTGGCTGCATATCAACAGCATGGTCGATAAAGGGGTCACGGTGATGGTGACTACCCACTTTATGGATGAGGCGGAATACTGCGACCGCATCGGGCTGGTCTACCACGGTAAGCTTATCGCCAGCGGCACGCCGGACGCGCTGAAGGCGCAGGCGGCGAATGACAGTCAGGCGGATCCCACCATGGAACAGGCGTTTATTACCCTGATTAACCAATGGGACAAGGAAAACGGTCATGAGCAATAGCATTCTCTCCTGGCGACGGGTTCGCGCACTGTGCGTCAAAGAGACCCGGCAGATTGTCCGCGATCCCAGCAGTTGGCTGATTGCGGTGGTGATCCCCCTGCTCCTGCTGTTTATCTTCGGCTACGGCATTAACCTCGACTCCAGTAAACTGCGGGTCGGCGTATTGCTGGAACAGCAGAGCGAAGAGGCACTGGATTTCGTCCATACCATGACCGGCTCTCCCTATATCGACGCCACCGTCAGCGATAATCGCCAGCAGTTGATTGAGCTGATGCAGGCCGGACGCATTCGCGCGATGGTCGTCATTCCCGTCGACTTTGACCGCCAGATGGCCCGCGCCGGCGCCAATGCGCCGATTCAGTTGATTACCGACGGTAGCGAGCCTAATACCGCTAACTTCGCGCAGGGCTACGTCGAAGGTATATGGCAGATTTGGCAACAGCAACGGGCGGAAGACCGCGGTGAGACCTTTGAACCGCTTATTGACGTGCAGATGCGCTACTGGTTTAACCCGGCGGCCATCAGTCAGCACTTTATTATCCCCGGCGCAATTACCATCATCATGACCGTGGTCGGCGCGATATTGACCTCGCTGGTGGTAGCGCGTGAATGGGAACGCGGCACCATGGAAGCGCTGCTATCCACTGAAATCACCCGTGCCGAACTGCTGCTGTGCAAGATAATTCCCTACTATTTTCTCGGCATGCTGGCGATGTTGCTGTGTATGCTGGTATCGGTATTTATTCTCGGCGTGCCCTATCGCGGCTCGCTGCTGATTTTGTTTGTCATCACCAGCCTGTTTTTGCTCAGTACGCTGGGAATGGGGTTACTGATCTCGACCATTACCCGCAACCAGTTTAACGCCGCACAGGTCGCGCTGAACGCCGCTTTTTTACCGTCAATTATGTTGTCCGGGTTTATTTTCCAGATAGACAGTATGCCGGCGGTGATCCGCGCGGTGACCTACGTGATCCCGGCGCGTTACTTCGTCAACACCCTGCAAAGCCTGTTTCTGGCGGGCAATATTCCGGTGGTACTGCTGGTGAACGTGCTGTTTTTGATTGCTTCGGCGGTGATGTTTATCGGCCTGACGTGGCTTAAAACCAAACGGCGTCTGGATTAACCCTGGCGCTCGAATTTTGCCCGGTGGCGCTACGCTTACCGGGCCTACGGTAAGTTTCGGTCGCCCGGGTCCGACATGAGGAAGGTTCTATGTTTCATCGTTTATGGACATTAATCCGCAAAGAGCTGCAGTCGCTACTGCGTGAACCGCAAACGCGGATGATTTTAATCATGCCGGTGCTGATTCAGGTACTGTTGTTTCCCTTTGCCGCCACGCTTGAGGTGACCAACGCTACCATCGCTATCTATAACGAAGATAGCGGCCGCCACGCGGTGGAGCTCACCCAGCGCTTTGCCCGCGCCAAAGCCTTTACTCACGTTCTGCTGCTGAAAAGCCCGCAGGCGATCCAGCCGACCATCGATGAACAAAAAGCCCTGCTCGTGGTGCGCTTCCCGGCGGATTTCTCGCGTAATCTCGACAACTACCAAACCGCCCCGCTACAGCTACTGCTCGACGGGCGTAACTCCAACAGCGCGCAAATCGCCGCTAACTATCTACAGCAGATTGTTAAAAACTATCAGCAGGATCTGCTGCAGGACAAAGCGAAACCGAACAACAGCGAACTGGTGGTGCGCAACTGGTACAACCCGAATCTCGATTATAAATGGTTCGTGGTGCCGTCGCTTATCGCCATGATCACCACCATCGGGGTGATGATCGTAACGTCGTTGTCGGTGGCACGCGAGCGCGAACAGGGCACCCTCGATCAGCTGCTGGTCTCACCGCTCGCCACCTGGCAAATCTTCGTTGGCAAAGCGGTACCGGCGCTGATTGTCGCCACGATGCAGGCGACTATCGTGCTGGCGATCGGCATCTGGGCCTATCAGATCCCATTTGCCGGCTCGCTGCTGCTGTTCTATTTCACCATGCTGATTTACGGTCTATCGCTGGTGGGCTTTGGCTTATTGATTTCTTCGCTGTGTTCAACCCAGCAGCAGGCATTTATCGGCGTGTTCGTTTTTATGATGCCGGCGATTCTGCTTTCCGGCTACGTCTCACCGGTTGAAAACATGCCGCAATGGCTACAGGACGTCACCTGGATAAACCCTATCCGCCATTTTACCGATATCACCAAGCAAATTTATCTGAAGGATGCGAGTCTGAAGATTGTGTGGGGAAGTTTGTGGCCGCTATTAGTCATAGCGGCCACTACCGGCTCAGCGGCGTATGCGATGTTCCGAAGAAAGATTGCGTAGTTTTTTATCTTTCGCCAGCAGCGATACCACCGCCGGGCCTGCCAGTATGACCAGCCCGGCGAGGGCCAGCAGCAGGTTGTTGTGCAACACGCGCGACAACAACCAGAGCACTATCATGGCGGCGCCGAAGTACCAGGTTGTGGTGAGCTCCTCAAGGAAGTCCCCCACGTCGCGCCAGCGCGCTTCATGGTGACGCTGCAAATACAGCATCGCCAGCAGCGTGACGCCGTACAGTACGCACAGCCCTAATCCGACGCGCACCAGCGCGCCGCTCATCCAACCCATCACCAGTACTGCCACGACCAGTAGATGCAACATAATCTGCCAGCAACTAAGACCCGTTGCGACGCGTACACGTTGTTGCCACTTCATGGCTTCTCTCCTGAAGGATTTTTCTCTGCTACTCAGAGTACCGCACTTTACGGAAAATTCCGTATCACCGCATCTTTTTGTGACGTCTACTACACTATTTTATTCAGGAAAGTGACATTAACTGGAGAATTATGGCTGAGCCAACGTCGCGAATTTCGGTGAACGTGCTGACAATTAACACTCATAAAGGCTTTACGGCGTTTAATCGGCGTTTTATTTTGCCCGAACTGCGCGAGGCCGTTCGCAGCGTCAGCGCCGACATAGTTTGCCTACAGGAAGTGATGGGCGCGCACGAAGTGCACCCTTTGCATATCGAAAACTGGCCTGATACCACCCATTACGAGTTTCTTGCCGACACCATGTGGAGCGATTACGCATACGGGCGCAACGCGGTCTACCCCGAGGGTCATCACGGCAATGCTGTGCTGTCGCGCTTTCCCATTGAATACTATGAAAATCGCGATATTTCGGTCGGCAATGGCGAAAAACGAGGCCTGCTTTACTGTCGCATCGTACCTCCGCACAGCGGCGTGACGATCCACGTCATCTGCGTGCATCTCGGTCTTCGCACGCACCAGCGGCAGGCGCAGCTAACGATGCTGGCGGAATGGGTCAATACGCTACCGGCAGACGATCCGGTGGTGGTAGCTGGCGACTTCAACGACTGGCGCCAGCAGGCTAATCAGCCATTAAAAGCGCAGGCAGGGCTTGAGGAGATTTTTACCCGCGCCCGCGGGCGGCCGCTACGCACCTTTCCGGTCGCTTTCCCGCTGCTACGACTCGATCGTATTTACGTTAAGAATGCTCATGCCAGCCATCCGAAAGCGCTGGCGCTTAAACACTGGCGGCATCTGTCCGATCATGCGCCCCTGAGCGTGGAGATACATCTGTGAAATGTCGCTGGCAGGAAGGCAATCGTATTACCCTACTGGAGAATGGCGACCAGTATTATCCGGCGTTATTCGCCGCCGTTGGCCGCGCGCAGCGCAAGGTGATCCTTGAATCCTTTATCTGGTTTGAAGATGAGGTGGGCTGGCGCCTGCATGCGGTGCTGCTGAAAGCCGCCCGCCGGGGGATTCAGGTGGAAGTACTGCTCGACGGCTACGGCTCGCCTGATCTCAGCGATGAGTTCGTCGGCGAACTCACCGCCGCTGGCGTGGTCTTCCGCTACTACGATCCGCGCCCGCGGCTAATGGGTATGCGTACCAATTTATTCCGCCGCATGCATCGAAAAATCGTGGTGATTGACGACACAACGGCGTTTGTCGGCGGCATCAACTACTCTGCCGAGCACATGAGCGATTACGGTCCGGAAGCGAAACAGGATTATGCCGTTCAGGTTGAGGGGCCGGTGGTGCTCGATATTCTCCAATTCGAGCTGGAGAACCTGCCCACCAGCGAGGAGGCCCGCCGCTGGTGGCGTCGCCGTCGCCATCAGCCGGAAATTAACCAAACCCCTGGCGAAGCGCAGGCGCTGTTTATCTGGCGTGATAATCACGAACATCGTGACGATATTGAACGGCACTATCTGAAGATGCTGACCAGCGCCCGCCGCGAGGTCATCATCGCCAACGCCTATTTCTTTCCCGGCTACCGTCTGCTGCACGCCATGCGCAATGCCGCCCGGCGCGGCGTACGGGTCAAGCTGATTGTCCAGGGCGAGCCGGATATTCCGATTGTTAAGTTTGGCGCCCATCTGCTGTACCACTACCTGATTAAAGGCGGCGTTCAGGTGTATGAATACCGCCGACGTCCGCTGCATGGCAAGGTAGCGCTGGCGGACGACCACTGGGCCACCGTCGGTTCAAGTAATCTCGACCCGCTGAGTCTGTCGCTGAATCTGGAGGCCAATCTGATTATCCACGACCGCGAGTTCAACCAGACCCTGCGCGATAACCTCAACGGCCTTATCGCCAGGGACTGCCAGCAAATAGATAAATCCATGCTGCCAAAACGCAACTGGTGGCGGCTCGGCGTCAGCGTACTGGCGTTCCACTTTCTGCGCCACTTCCCCGCCTGGGTCGGTTGGCTGCCGGCGCACACCCCGCAGTTGGCCAGGGTAAGCCCGCCGGTGCAGCCGGAAATTGAAACCCAGGATCGGGTAGAAACGCAAACCAGAGACAATCCGCTATGAGCAAATCGCATCCCCGCTGGCGGATGGCGAAAAGAGTGCTGACCGTGCTCTTTTTTATCGCCGTCATCGTATTGCTGGTGATTTACGCGCAAAAGGTCGACTGGCAGGATGTATGGAAGGTTATCCGCGGCTACGATCGTCTGGCGCTATTTAGCGCCGTTGGGTTGGTTATCGTCAGCTACCTGATTTATGGCTGCTACGATCTGCTCGGGCGCGCCTGGTGCGGCCATAAGCTGGCAAAAAAACAGGTGATGCTGGTATCGTTTATCTGCTACGCCTTTAACCTGACGCTGAGCACCTGGGTTGGCGGGATCGGAATGCGCTATCGGCTATACTCGCGGCTAGGGCTGAACGGCAGCACCATTACCCGTATTTTCTCGCTTAGCATTACCACCAACTGGCTGGGCTATATTCTGCTGGGCGGCGTCATATTCACCGCGAATCTGGTGACGCTGCCGCCGCACTGGTACATCAGTCAAACTACGTTACGTATTATTGGCGGCGTTCTGCTGCTTTTTACCCTGCTCTATCTTTTCGCTTGCGCCTTCGCTAAACGCCGCCACATGACGATTAAGGGGCAGCGGCTGGTGCTGCCCTCTTTTCGTTTCGCTCTACTACAGATAGGGATTTCCGCGGCGAACTGGATGGTGATGGGGGCGATTATCTGGCTGCTCCTGGGCAGCGAGATTAACTATTTTCTGGTGCTGGGCGTGTTGCTGGTGAGCAGTATCGCCGGCGTGATCGTTCATATTCCCGCCGGAATTGGCGTGCTGGAGGCGGTGTTTATCGCCATGCTCTCCGGCGAGTCGATTTCGAAGGGGGCGATAATTGCCGCTCTGCTGGCGTGGCGCGCGCTGTACTATTTTCTGCCGTTGCTGCTGGCGACCGTCGCCTATCTGGTACTGGAGAGTCGGGCGAAAAAGCTGCGGCAGAAGAACGAACGCAAGCTGGCCCGCGGATGAAACGGCCCGGTTGCGCTTACCGGGCGACATTTTTGCGGATTGCCTGGATTGGTAGCCCGGATAAGGCGCATCGCGCCGCTATCCGGGATAAGATTAACGGCGGTTGCCGAAGATACGCAGCAGCATCAGGAACAGGTTGATAAAGTCCAGATACAGCGTTAAAGCGCCGAGAATCGAGTATTTACGCAGCGTGGCGCTATCGCGGGTATCAATCTGCTCGCCGATGTTTTTCAGCTTCTGGGTGTCGTAGGCGGTCAGGCCGACGAACACCAGCACCCCAATGTAGGTTACCGCCCACATCAGCGCTTCGCTCTTCAGCCACAGGTTAACCAACGACGCCAGCACGATACCGATCAGCCCCATAAACAGCATGCTGCCGAAGCCGCTCAGATCGCGCTTGGTGGTGTAACCATACAGGCTCATCGCCCCGAACATACCACCGGTGACCACAAAAGTGCTGGCGATAGACGAATAGGTATAAACGATAAAAATGCTCGCTAACGTTAGCCCGGTCAGCGCCGAATAAAGCATAAATAGCGTCGTTGCCATACCCGCGCTTAAGCGCTGCACCATCCCCGAGAGCACAAACACCAGCGCCAGTTGGGCGATGATCAGCCCGAAGAAAGTGATTTTGCTTGAAAAGACGAACATCATGACCGCCGGGGTATTCGCCGCAAACCACGCGATAAACGCGGTTAACAACAACCCGACCGTCATCCAGCCGTAAACCTGCGCCATATAGGTCTGCAGGCCGCTGCGGCTCTGAACAATGGAATCGGAACGAGGGAATCTGTCCATGACTATCTCCTGATTAACAAGTTTCTCTCAGTAAGCGTATCACACTACCAGCGCTCTGCCGCCTGATGATCGCTATCGCGGGCATCGACCCAGCGTTCGCCTTCCTGCGTCGCCTCGCGTTTCCAGAACGGCGCGCGGGTTTTCAGGTAATCCATAATGAACTCTCCGGCGGCGAAGGCGCTGCCGCGGTGGGCGCTGGTCACGCCAACAAAAACAATCTCTTCGCCCGGCCACATTTCGCCAATGCGATGGATAACCGTCACCCGGCCAAGCGGCCAACGCTCCCGCGCCTGTTCGACGATTTCCGCCAGCGATTTCTCGGTCATGCCCGGATAGTGCTCCAGCGTCAGCGCTTTCACGCTGTCGCCGAGATTATGATTACGCACTTTGCCGGTGAAGGTGACCACCGCGCCGTCTTCATCGCGCTCGGCCAGCCACGGATACTCATCGCCGACGCAAAAGCGCGCCGGGCTAACCACGATACGAGTTTGCGTCATCTTAGCCCCCGGTGACCGGCGGGAAAAACGCCACTTCGTCGCCGCTCGCGACCGGATGGTCAAACGAGGTCAGCGTCTGGTTGACTGCCGCCAGCAATTTTCCTTCTTCCAGCGCCAGCGCCCAGCGGTCTCCGCGCGCGGCAAGCTGCTGACGCACGGCTTCAACGGTCGGCAATTCGCTGGCGTCGAGTGTCAGGGTATCGGTGCCAACCAGTTCGCGCACCTGGGCAAAAAACAGGACGTTAATCATGGGCTTCCTCCACCTTAAAATCGCCGGACTTGCCGCCGCTTTTCGCCAGCAGACGTACCGGACCAATCACCATATCTTTTTGTACCGCTTTACACATATCGTAGATAGTCAGCGCGGCAACCGAGGCCGCGGTCAGCGCTTCCATTTCTACGCCAGTTTTACCGGTCAGGCGGCAGAGTGACTCAATGCGCACGCGGTTATGTTCCGGCTGCGCCTGCAGGTTCACTTCTACTTTGCTGAGCATCAGTGGATGACACAGCGGGATCAGCTCCCAGGTACGTTTCGCAGCCTGAATACCAGCGATACGCGCGGTGGCGAATACATCGCCTTTATGGTGGCTGCCGTCGATAATCATCGCAAGCGTTGCGGCCTGCATTTCGACGTAAGCCTCAGCGCGCGCCTCACGCACCGTTTCCGCTTTGCCGGAGACGTCAACCATGTGGGCTTCGCCCGCGGCGTTAATGTGGGTCAGTTGTGACATAAACTATTTCTTTAGATGAGGAATGAAGTTGCACGGGCGAGTGCACGCATCCAGCTGCGGCGCGATAATATTTTCCCACGCGGTGGCGCAGGCCTTGGTCGAACCCGGCATGGCGAAAATCAACGTGCGGTTGGCAACGCCGGCAACGGCGCGGGACTGCAGCGTCGAGGTACCAATCTCTTCAAACGAAAGCATACGGAACACTTCGCCAAAACCTTCGACCTCGCGATCAAACAGCGGCAACAGCGCCTCCGGCGCCTGATCGCCGTCGGTAAAACCGGTGCCACCCGTGATCAGCACCACCTGCACCTCATCGCTGGCAATCCACGCCGAGACCTGGGCGCGAATCGCGTAGCGGTTCTCTTTCACAATCGCCTTATCGACGAGGGTATGTCCCGCTTCGTGCAGCGCATCGCGCAGCCAGTGGCCGGAGGTATCGTCCTCTTCGCCGCGACGGTTGGAAACGGTAAGAATAGCAATACGGGTCGGGATAAACTCAGCGCTAGCCTGGCTCATCTGAATGCTCCTTTCGAAAACGATTATCCGCCAATATACGACAGGTTCTGCGTAATACCGGTGTTGCCCTGGTGCAGGAAATGGGTCTGCTTTTTATGGGTTAAGGCTTCGGCTATCCGCGCTTCCAGCTCGGCCTGCTGCTCGTCCTCGGCCATCAGGTCGCGCAGGTCTACGCCGCCTTCGCCAAACAGACACAGGTGCAGTTTGCCAACGGATGAGACGCGAAGACGGTTACAGGTGGCGCAGAAGTCTTTTTCATACGGCATGATCAAGCCGATTTCGCCGGCGTAATCCGGGTGGCAAAAGACCTGTGCCGGGCCATCGCTTCGCTGACGGATCTGATGGATCCAGCCGCGACGCAGCAGTTCATCGCGCAGCACCATGCCGGAGATATGGTGGCGGCGGAACAGATCGCTGCCTTCGCCGGTTTCCATTAACTCAATAAAACGCAGCTGAATACGACGTGGTTTGATCCACGCGAGGAAGGTGTCGAGCTGGTGATGGTTGACATCACGCATCAGCACGGTGTTGACCTTTACCTTTTCAAAGCCGGCGGCAAACGCAGCGTCAATGCCGTCCATCACCTGCTGGAACTTATCCTGCCCGGTGATGGCATGGAACTGGCGAGCGTCGAGGCTATCAACGCTGACGTTAATCGCCGTCAGCCCGGCATCGCGCCAGCGTTCGACATCGCGCGCCAGACGGTAACCGTTGGTGGTCACCGCGATCTGACGAATCGCGCTGTTTTCACGCACGGCGGCAATAATCTCGGTAAAGTCGCGACGTAAAGAGGGTTCGCCGCCGGTGAGGCGGACTTTTTCCGTGCCCAGGGCGGAAAATGCGCGCGTGACGCGTCGCACTTCGTCTACGCTAAGAAAGCCCTTGTTGGTCACGGCGCCGGGCTTGTAGCCGTCCGGCAGGCAGTAGGTGCAACGAAAGTTACACACGTCGGTAATCGACAGGCGCAAGTAATAAAACTTACGCGCAAATGCATCAGTAAGCTGTGAGGCCATATACACCTTTCCAAGTACGGGAGGCGTGGTCATTTCTTTCCACGCCCTGGCGACAGCGCGGCTGCCGCGGCCAGAGCACCATATCTTGCGACACAGGTACTAAGGCTAGAGTGTTAGTGGGTTATGCCGATAGTAGCGCTTTCACAATGGTTTCGCCATTTTCATTTTCGCTATATAATCATCTATATATCGCTAATATCTTGCATTTTCAGTACAGAATAGCCAAAAATCACACTTTAACATTGATATCGGTCAGTTTGAGGGAAACCGGCCATTATCTTTTAGGGGTAGATCGGATACGCTAAACCCGAACATTGAACAGAAGGAATTCGTATGCGCAATCGCACTTTCGCCGATCTGGACCGCGTTGTCGCTCTTGGCGGGGGCCACGGTCTGGGGCGGGTGATGTCGTCGCTCTCGTCGCTCGGCTCACGCCTGACCGGCATCGTGACCACCACCGATAACGGCGGATCAACGGGGCGAATTCGCCGCTCGGAAGGTGGGATCGCCTGGGGTGATATGCGCAACTGCATTAATCAATTAATCGCCGAACCCAGCGTCGCTTCCGCGATGTTTGAATATCGTTTTGGCGGTAATGGCGAGCTTTCCGGACATAACCTCGGAAATTTGATGTTAAAGGCGCTGGATCACCTGAGTGTACGGCCTTTAGAGGCCATCAATTTGATCAGAAATCTGCTTAAAGTAGATGCTTTCCTGATTCCGATGTCGGAACAACCGGTCGATCTGGTGGCGCTCGATCATGAAGGCCATGAAGTGTATGGCGAAGTGAATATCGATCAGTTGGATCACGTTCCTCAGGAACTGATGCTCAGCCCACCGGTGCCGGCGACTCGCGAAGCGGTTGAGGCCATCGCCGAGGCCGATCTGATCCTGATTGGGCCAGGGAGCTTCTACACCAGCCTGCTGCCGATTTTACTGCTCGACGAAATGGCCCAGGCGCTGCGGCGGACCCCGGCGCCCATGGTGTTTATCGATAACCTGGGTAAGGAACATAGCCCAGCCGCCAATCTGACGCTGGCGGACAGAATGACTATTCTGGAACATTACGTCGGCAAAAAAGTGATTGATGCCGCCATCGTCGGGCCGAAAGCCGATGTTAAGGGTATGGAAGAACGACTGGTGATTCAGACCGCGCTGGACGCCAGCGATGTCACCTATCGTCATGACCGCGTGCTGCTGCGCCAGGCGCTGGAACACGCTATTCAGGCATTAGGTTAATCCTCAACCGGCCCCCTTTTAAACAAGATGACGCCTCAGATTAAAATCTTAAGGTTGTCTTAAAATAACGCTGTCAACATAACGAGCATCTCCTACTACGGGTATTCGTTATGTCGTTTATTTCTTTACGTCGGCCGGTACTCGGCCGCACGGCTTATTTGATTCTCTTTGCTTGCTATATCGGTATCTTTCTTAACCTGGCCTTTTATCGCCAGGTTTTCCCGCTACTGCCGGTAAACAATCTCCATAACTGGCTGGTTTTCCTCAGCATGCCGATCGTGGCAATTTGCGTGATGAACATCATCACCACCCTCGCCTCGTTCTTAAAACTCGACCGGGTGGTCATCAGCCTGTTTATTCTGCTGAGCGCCTCGGCGCAGTATTTTATCTGGACCTTCGGCGTGGTGATTGACCGTTCGATGATCGCTAATATCTTCGATACGACGCCTGCGGAAAGTTTTGCCCTGCTGTCGACGAAAATGGTCATCGTGCTGGGTCTCTCCGGGATATTGATGGTTCTGGTCGCCTGGTGGATTAAAATTCGCAAACCGGCCTCTTTCTGGCGCGGCGCGGCGATGCGCCTGCTCAATATCGCCGTTTCAGCGCTGCTCATTGTGCTGGTGGCGGCGCTGTTCTACAAAGATTACGCGTCGGTATTCCGTAACAATAAAGAGCTGGTGAAATCATTGAGTCCATCCAACAGCATTGTGGCGCTGAACTCATGGTATGCGCATAATCGGATGGATAACCTGCCGCTGGTGAAGATTGGCGAAGATGCCAAACAGAAAGCGGTGATGCATAACGGCGCGCGTAAAAATCTGACCATCGTGGTGCTTGGAGAAACCTCACGCGCCGAGAATTTCTCGCTGGGCGGCTACGATCGCGAGACTAACCCGCGCCTGAAGCAGGACGATGTGGTGTACTTCCCGAAAACCACCTCCTGCGGCACCGCAACCGCGATTTCCGTCCCCTGCATGTTCTCCAATATGCCGCGCGCGCATTACGATGAAGAACTGGCGCACCATCAGGAAGGCGTTCTGGATATTCTGCAACGCGCCGATGTGCAGGTGCTGTGGAACGACAACGATGGCGGCTGTAAAGGCGCCTGCGACCGCGTGCCGCACCAAAACGTCACCAACCTGAACCTCAGCGGCCAGTGCATTGATGGCGAGTGCTACGATGACGTGCTGTTCCATAATCTGGATAGCTATATCGATAATTTACAGCAGGATGGCATTATCGTTCTGCACACCATTGGTAGCCATGGCCCAACCTACTACAACCGCTATCCGGCTGAATTCAAAAAATTCACTCCGACATGCGATACCAATGAAATCCAAAGTTGTACGCAACAACAGTTGACCAATACCTACGACAACACCATTTTGTATGTCGACTATGTAGTTGATAAAGCGATAAAATTGCTGCAATCAAAACAGGATAAATTTACCACCAGTCTGGTGTATTTGTCTGACCACGGCGAATCGCTGGGTGAAGACGGCGTGTATTTACATGGTCTGCCGTACTCCATAGCGCCGGACACGCAAAAACACGTGCCGATGCTGCTGTGGCTGTCACCGGATTATCAGCAACGCTATGGCGTATCCAGCCAGTGTTTGCAACAACAGGCTAAGACGAACGATTATTCTCAAGATAATCTGTTCTCTACCCTGCTTGGCCTGCTCGGGGTAGACACCCGCGAGTATCAGGCAAAAGACGACCTTTTAACGCCATGTAGAGAGACCGGCAGATGAAAATCTTAGTCATTGAAGACGATGCGCTCCTGTTACAAGGGTTAATCCTGGCCATGCAAAGCGAAGGCTACGTCTGCGATGGCGTCGCCACCGCGCACGAAGCCGCGCTGTCGTTAGCCAGCAACCATTACAGTCTGGTGGTGCTCGACCTGGGCCTGCCGGATGAAGACGGTCTGCATTTCCTGGCGCGTATGCGCCGGGAGAAATTCACCCAGCCGGTGCTCATCCTCACCGCCCGCGATACCGTGGGCGACCGCATCAGCGGGCTGGATACCGGCGCTGACGATTACCTGGTGAAACCTTTCGCGCTTGAAGAGCTCAACGCCCGTATTCGCGCGCTGCTGCGTCGCCATAATAATCAGGGCGATAATGAGCTGACCGTCGGCAACCTGCGCCTTAATGTTACCCGCCGTCAGGTGTGGCTGGCCGGCGAATCGCTGGAGCTGACGCCAAAAGAGTATGCCCTGCTCTCGCGCCTGATGATGAAGGCCGGCAGCCCGGTGCATCGCGAAATTCTCTACAATGATATCTACAGCTGGGATAACGAACCGGCCACCAATACCCTCGAAGTGCATATCCATAATCTGCGCGACAAGATTGGTAAAGCGCGGATCCGCACCGTCCGCGGCTTTGGTTACATGCTGGTGAATAATACGGAGTCAGAATAACGCTATGGCACTGTTTGCGACCGAAACCTGGACCATGCGCCACCGCCTGCTGCTGACCATCGGCGCGATTCTGGTGGTCTGCCAGCTGATCAGCGTATTTTGGCTATGGCATGAAAGCAAAGAGCAAATCCAGCTGCTGGTTGCCAGCGCCATTGAGGGTCATAACAATCAAAGGCACGTCGAGCATGAGGTACGCGAGGCGGTCGCCAGCCTGCTGGTGCCAAGCCTGCTGATCATCGGTCTGGCGCTGTATATCAGCCTGGTGGCGGTGAAGAAAATCACCCGTCCGCTATCAAATCTGCAGAGCGAGCTGGAAAGCCGGACGCCGGATAATCTGCAACCCATTATTCTGCAGGAGTCGGTGCCGGAAGTAACCGCAGTAACCATGGCGATTAACCAACTGGTGTCGCGGCTGACCCTGACGCTCGATCGCGAGCGTCTGTTTACCGCCGACGTCGCCCACGAACTTCGTACCCCTCTTGCCGGGCTGCGCCTGCATCTGGAACTGCTGGCGAAGGTTCACGGCGTCAGCGTTGATCCGTTAATTCAACGCCTCGATCAGATGACCAACAGCATTTCGCAGCTGCTACAACTGGCGCGCGTCGGGCAGTCGTTTTCCGCCGGGAGTTACCAGCAGGTGCATTTGCGCGAAGATGTGGTGGAGCCTCTGCAGGATGAGCTGAAAACAATGCTCGAAGCGCGCCAGCAGACGCTGGAGATAGAAAGCGGCGCCGGCGAGGATCTCATTTCCGGGGATGCGACGTTAGCGCGGGTGATTTTACGCAATCTGGTGGAGAATGCGCACCGCTATAGCCCCGTGGGGTCGAAGATTAAGATTTCGGTAAAACCGGGAAATACGCCGATTCTGGCAGTTGAAGATGAAGGGCCGGGCATTGATGAGGCCAAGAGCGGCGAACTGAGTAAAGCGTTTGTCCGTATGGATAGCCGCTATGGTGGAATAGGCCTCGGTTTAAGCATTGTCACCCGCATCGCTCAACTGCACGATGCGCAATTCTTTTTACATAACCGTCAACCCGGACCGGGCGTCCGCGCCTGGGTGCTGTTCCCACGCAGTTCGCGTCAGAAGGTTAATACCCATTGATGTAAGAAGGCGACCACAATCACAAAGGCGGTCGCAATGGCCAGATATTCACGGTTGGTCAGTTTTTGCATGGCGCTATCCTCATTAAACTGAGGATAGTTTGGCTGAAGAAAATTAAGCCAACATTAAGATCCTAAGAAAATAGCGTGACGGCAATTGCAAATTACGCATTGCCGTCATTTTTTAACCGTTCCCCGTATCGCCCTCACGATGCCGCAATAAACAGTTCGCGTAGCTGATGCAATTGATCGCGAATCTGTGCCGCTTCCTCAAACTCAAGGTTCTGCGCGTGCTGCATCATTTGCCCTTCCAGCTCGTGGATCTTCTGCTGCAGCGCTTTCGGCGTCAGTTCGACGCTATCGGCTTCCACCGGAGAACGGGCTTTGCCGCGGCCTTTGGTTTTGGTCTTCGCGATGTTCTGACCCAGCGCCAGAATATCGACCACTTTCTTATTAAGCCCCTGCGGCACAATACCGTGCTCTTCGTTATAACGCTGCTGCTTCTCGCGGCGGCGTTCGGTTTCACCGATCGCCTTCGCCATCGATGGCGTAATTTTATCACCGTAAAGGATCGCCTTGCCGTTCACGTTACGCGCCGCGCGGCCGATGGTCTGGATAAGCGATCGCTCGGAACGCAGGAAACCCTCTTTATCGGCATCAAGTATCGCCACCAGCGAGACTTCCGGCATATCCAGCCCTTCACGCAGCAGGTTGATACCCACCAGCACGTCGAACTCGCCAAGACGCAAATCGCGAATAATTTCCATGCGCTCGACGGTATCGATATCTGAGTGCAGATAGCGCACCCGCTCGCCATGCTCTTCCAGATATTCGGTTAAATCTTCCGCCATGCGTTTGGTCAGCGTCGTCACCAGTACGCGCTCATTAATCGCCGCACGGGTACGGATTTCAGATAACAGATCGTCGACCTGCGTCGCCACCGGCCGCACCTCGATGACCGGATCCAGCAGCCCGGTTGGGCGGACGACCTGATCTACCACCTCATCGCCGGATTTTTCCAGCTCATAGGCGCCCGGCGTCGCCGAAACGTAGATAGTCTGCGGCGCCAGCGCTTCAAACTCTTCGAACTTCATCGGCCGGTTATCCAGCGCAGACGGCAGGCGGAAGCCATATTCCACCAGCGTCTCTTTACGCGCCCGGTCGCCGCGGTACATACCGCCGATTTGCGGGATAGTCACGTGCGATTCATCGATAACCAGCAGACCATCCGCCGGCAGGTAGTCGAACAGCGTCGGCGGCGGCTCGCCCGGCCCGCGCCCTGAGAGAAAGCGCGAGTAGTTCTCAATTCCCGAGCAGTATCCCAGCTCGTTCATCATTTCGAGGTCGAACTGAGTGCGCTGGCTCAGCCGCTGCTCTTCAAGCAGTTTGTTGTTCGCCAGCAGTACCTTGCGGCGGTCAGCCAGCTCGTCTTTGATCTCTTCCATCGCCTGAACGATACGCTCACGCGGCGTAACGTAGTGGGTCTTCGGATAGATGGTATAGCGTGGAATGGACGATTCGACGTGGCCGGTCAGCGGATCAAACAGCGATAGCCGTTCGACCTCTTCGTCAAACAGTTCAATACGCAGCGCGATATCATCGGATTCCGCCGGGAAGACATCGATAACCTCGCCGCGCACGCGGAAAGTGCCGCGCTGGAAGGCCTGATCGTTGCGGGTGTATTGCAGTTCCGCCAGCCGACGCAGGATCGCCCGCTGGTCGATCAGCATGCCGGTGGTCAGATGCAGCATCATCTTCAGATAAAGATCCGGATCGCCAAGACCGTAGATGGCGGAAACCGAAGCCACCACCACCACGTCGCGCCGTTCAAGCAGCGCTTTGGTGGCCGACAGACGCATCTGTTCAATGTGTTCGTTCACCGAGGCGTCTTTTTCGATAAAGGTATCCGAGCTCGGAACGTAGGCTTCAGGCTGGTAATAATCGTAGTAGGAGACAAAATACTCCACCGCATTCTCGGGAAAGAACTCTTTCATCTCGCCATACAGCTGCGCCGCCAGGGTTTTGTTCGGCGCCAGCACCATCGTCGGGCGCTGTAAATCAGCGATAACGTTGGCGATGGTGAAGGTTTTCCCCGAACCGGTTACCCCAAGCAGGGTCTGATGCGCAAGGCCATCTTCCAGCCCCTCTTCCAGGCGGCGGATGGCTTCGGGCTGATCGCCGGAAGGACGGAATGCGGAGTGCAGCTTGAACGGTTTGCTCATATTTCAGGACCTGAAGATGGGATTGGCCAGCAGGTGTTTAATTCTACCCTTCAGTTTGACTTTTGCCAATAAATAATACTGGATATAAAAACAGTATCGCATTATTGTATGGCGGTAAACGGACGCGTTGTACTCTGACTGCGGGCGTAAAATGCGCGCTTTGCGGAATAATCCACCAGCCTGTGTGGTTATCCCCAGAAACATTTATCATTTAACATTTGTCAAGCAAGGTAATGAATCTTTTATGGCAGCCGGTGACACTTTTCTGACAGCCATTGCTTTTATTTAACTTGCTGAAATAAAACATAATTTACCAAAAGACGGGTTTCGCGCCAATTTGCTCGCAGGCCGCGTACTCTCTAGCTTACCGCAAGTTTTCTAACTCTAATACACAAGGTTATCCACAGGAATAGTGGATAACTGTCTGCAGGCCGCGAGGTCTGCCACCCGGCAGAAAAGTCTCATCGGACCAAAGCCCGCGGCTAAAAAAAATTATCGAATTTTTTTTGATATTTATCAGCTAAAGACGGCTGGATTTTTTGCGTTTCCTGGACCACATTTCATCGTCCTGTCAACAAAAAATAGAGCCGTCTCGCAGGCTTATGGGGGTTATTGCAGTGGGCTCAGATCCAGGTACTGCGCGAGTTCCTTACGCTGCGATGCGTCGGCAAGCCAGGGAATTTCCCCCAGCAGCGGCGCTGGCAATACCCGCGTTAAGGTTTGCAGATATTCGCGATGGCGTTTACCCGGCGGCTGGATATCGTTGGCGATCCAGCCCACGAGCGGCAGCCCGGCTTCGCGTACCGCCTGGGCGGTGAGCATCGCGTGATTGATACAGCCGAGTTTGACGCCAACCACTAAAATCACCGGCAATTGCTCCTGCTGCGCCCAGTCGGCGAAGGTCAGAGTTTCCGAGAGCGGCGTAAACCAGCCGCCCGCCCCTTCCACCAGCACCCAGTCTGCCAGGCGCTCAAGTTCGCGCAAGCCGTTGGAAAGCGTCGTCGCGGCGATTGGTCGCCCTTCATCGGCGCTAATAATATGCGGCGAGGTCGGCTCGGCAAAGGTATAAGGGTTAACCTGTTCATAGCGCAGCGCCACCCGGCTATTGCGCTGCAGGGCCAGCGCATCTTCATTGCGTAACCCATTTGCGGTCATGTCGCTACCGGAAGCCACCGGTTTATAGCCTGCGGTGTTAAATCCCAGCTGATTCGCCGCCTGCAGCAGCGCGCTGCTGGCGACGGTTTTACCGACTTCAGTATCGGTTCCGGTGACGAAGAAACGTTTAGTCACGTTCAATGACTCCTGTAAAAAGATGATACGTCAGCGGGCACTGGCCCTGCTGTTGCGGCCAGGCAAGCTGCAGTTCGCGCAGCTTACCGCGGCTAAGCGTCGCAGACGTCCGGCCCTGATGTAAGTGGGTTGCGCCAATCCCCTTTAGCGAGCGCATGGCGCTTAACGCGTCGGCGAACGATAAGCTAATCTGATGCACGACGCCTTCGGCGCGCAGGCCGCTCAGCGTCGCCCTTACCGCCCGTTCGCTAAGAAAACGGTTGGCATGGGGATGGTCGTCGACTGCCCGCCACGCTTGATTGAGTTCCGGTAGCGATCCGGCGAGCAGCGTGGTGAACGCCACCCGTCCGCCAGGCCGCACCACCCGGCACAGTTCGCCGATTGCCGCGCTCAAATCGTCACACCACTGCACCGCCAGGTTGCTCCATGCCAGATCGAAGCAGGCATCCGGCAGCGGCAGCGCTTCGATATCGCCCTGCAGATAATGCTGCGCGGCGCCGTTGCGTTGCGCCTGCGCCAACATCCCGGCGGAAAGATCCAGCGCGGTAACTTCGCTTCCTGCTTCGCGCCAGTAACGGCTCATGCTGCCAGGGCCGCAACCGGCGTCCAGCACCCGGGGGAAATCACCTTTCGCCAACTGGCGCAGTAGCAATTCGGCGCTGTGGCGCTGCAGCTCATCATGTTGCGTATAGCCGCTGGCCGCCCTACCAAACGCCGCGGCCACCGCCTGCTTATTCACCGTAGCCATGCAGCACCTCCAGTAAACGCGCAATGTCTTCAGCCTGATGAGCGGCGGTCAAAGTGAGGCGCAGACGCGCGCCGCCGACAGGAACCGTCGGCGGACGAATGGCGGTAGCCCAACAGCCGGCCTCGCGTAGGCTGGATGCCAGAGCCAGCGCTCGCGCGTTATCGCCGACGATCAACGGCTGAATCGCGCTCCGGGAATCGGTCAGGCCCAGCGAAACATCGCCCATTCCTGCGCGGAACTGACGGATGCGGGCGCTCAAGATTTCCCGCCGCTGCTGGCCCTCATCGCTACGAATGATCCGCAACGCCGCGCTTAACGCTACCGCCTGCGCCGGCGGCATCGCGGTGCTGTAGATGAGATGACGGGCAAACTGCAGCAGATAATCGGCCATCGATTCACTGCACAGTACCGCCGCGCCGCTCACCCCAAACGCCTTGCCGAAGGTGACCACCAGCAGCTCCGGACGAACCGCCTGCGTATGACAGCTTCCTCGCCCTTCATCGCCAATCGCCCCGATTCCATGCGCATCATCAACCAGAAATAATGCTCCGGCGCTGCGGGCTGCCGCCTGAATATCAGCGAGCGGCGCGCTGTCGCCGTCCATGCTGAAAATCCCTTCGGTAACGACTAACTGCTGGCCGTCCAGCGGTTTCGCCAGCAATTGAGCAAGCTGTTGCGGGTCATTGTGAATAAAGCGGCGCAGCTGCGCCGGGCTGAGGCTTGCCGCCTCCAGCAGAGAGGCATGGCTCAGGCGATCGGCCACAATCCGATCGTCTTTTTCCGCAAGCGCAGCAATCAACGCCTGATTCGCGGCAAAGCCGGAGATAAACAGCAACGCGCGCGGGTAGCCCAGCCAGTCGGCAAGTTCCTCTTCCAGCTCGCGATGTGCCTGACTATAGCCGCTAACGTGACCCGATCCGCCAGAACCGACGCCATAACGTTCCGCCCCCTGCTGCCAGGCGGCGATAATCGCATCATGCTGGCTCAGGCCCAGGTAGTCATTACTGGAGAAGTTGAGCCAGCGCTCCCCTTCTCGCTCCAGCCAGCGTCCGGCGCCGTGGTTTACCGGCAGGCGGCGGCGGAAAGCATCCGCCGCCCGCCGTTCGTCCAGCGCCCGATCGATTCGTTGCTGCCAGCTCATAGCGCCGCCGCGTTGTAGTATTCCTCAGTGTCGGGGGTGAGTAAGGCCTGCTCCAGGCGCTGCTGCTGCTCATTATCACCTTCCAGTACCGCCGTCTGCTGCGGATTGATCCCCAGCTTGCGGAACAGCTGCAGGTCTTTATCTTCTTCCGGGTTAGGCGTCGTCAGCAGCTTGCAGCCATAGAAAATCGAGTTAGCCCCGGCCATAAAGCACATCGCCTGGGTCTGCTCGTTCATCTGCTCGCGCCCGGCGGACAGACGCACGTAGGAGGTTGGCATCATGATGCGCGCAATGGCGATCGTGCGGATGAAATCGAAGGCGTCGACATCGTCGTTATCCGCCAGCGGCGTACCCTTAACCTTCACCAGCATATTGATTGGCACGCTTTCCGGCGGCGTTGGCAGATTAGCCAACTGCAGCAGCAGCCCGGCGCGATCTTTCACGGTTTCCCCCAACCCGACAATGCCGCCGGAGCACACTTTAATCCCGGCATCGCGTACCTTATCCAGCGTATCCAGACGTTCCTGATAGGTACGGGTGGTGATGATGTTGCCGTAAAATTCCGGTGAGGTGTCGAGGTTATGGTTGTAGTAATCAAGCCCCGCGCCGGCCAGGCGCTGTGCCTGACTATCGGTAAGGGTACCGAGCGTCATGCACGACTCTAGCCCAAGCGCCTTCACGCCTTTGACCATCTGCTCCAGATACGGCATATCGCGGTCATTGGGATTCTTCCACGCCGCGCCCATGCAGAAGCGGGTCGAGCCGGCGTTTTTCGCCTGACGCGCTGATTCCAGCACCTGCTCGACTTCCATCAGGCGCTCGGATTCAAGACCGGTTTTGTAGCGTGCGCTTTGCGGGCAATATTTACAGTCTTCCGGACAAGCGCCGGTTTTAATCGACAGCAACGTACTGACCTGCACCTGACGCGGGTCAAAATGCTGACGGTGGATTTGCTGCGCTTCAAAGAGCAGATCGATGAGTGGTTTATTAAATAACTCAGTAACTTGCGACATTGTCCAGCGTGCGTGGTGAGCCATTGGCCTCTCCAAAAAGGTTTTGTTAATTTGCGGTTCGGTTTATACTCGTAAACCTAAATGTTTTCAAAATGGTTTACAAGTCGCTTATGACACTGGACGATCTGGCTTTCGATCGGCGCCACATCTGGCACCCCTACACCTCTATGACTTCCCCCCTGCCGGTCTACCCGGTGGTTTCCGCCCACGGTTGCGAGCTGTCCCTCGCCGGCGGCGAACAGCTGATTGATGGCATGTCATCCTGGTGGGCGGCGATCCACGGCTACAATCACCCGCGCCTGAATGCGGCGATGAAAGCGCAGATCGACCAGATGTCGCACGTGATGTTCGGCGGGATCACCCATCCGTCGGCGGTGGCGCTATGTCGCCAACTGGTGGCGATGACGCCGGAATCGCTGGAGTGCGTTTTCCTCGCCGATTCCGGTTCGGTGGCGGTAGAAGTGGCGATGAAAATGGCGCTGCAGTACTGGCAGGCTAAAGGCCAACCGCGCCGTCGTTTCCTGACCTTCCGCAACGGCTATCACGGTGACACCTTCGGCGCGATGTCGGTCTGCGATCCGCAGAACTCGATGCACAGCCTGTGGCAGGGCTACCTGCCGGATAACCTGTTTGCCCCCGCGCCGCAAAGCCGCTTCGATGGCGAGTGGGATGAGATGGATATGGTGCCGTTTGCCCGCCTGATGGCCGCGCATCGCCACGAAATCGCCGCGGTGATCCTCGAACCGATAGTCCAGGGCGCCGGCGGGATGCGCATGTACCACCCGGAGTGGTTGAAGCGAGTGCGTAAAATGTGCGACCGGGAAGGGATTTTGCTGATCGCCGATGAGATTGCCACCGGCTTTGGCCGTACCGGCAAACTGTTCGCCTGTGAACACGCTGGCATTTCCGCCGATATTTTGTGTCTGGGTAAAGCGCTGACCGGCGGTACCATGACCCTTTCCGCCGCTATAACCACCCGAACGGTAGCTGAAACCATCAGCGATGGTGAAGCCGGCTGCTTTATGCACGGCCCCACCTTTATGGGCAATCCGCTGGCCTGTGCGGTGGCAAGCGAAAGCCTGCGCCTGCTGGAGAGCGGCGAATGGCAACAGCAGGTGGCGGCGATTGAAGCCCAGCTGAAGGCCGAGCTGGCTCCGGCACGAGAGTCAGAATGGGTCGCCGACGTGCGCGTACTGGGCGCGATTGGCGTGGTTGAAACCCGGCATCCGGTCAACATGGCCGCTCTGCAGCGCTTTTTCGTTGAACAAGGGGTGTGGATCCGCCCGTTTGGCCGGCTGATTTACCTGATGCCGCCGTATGTCATCAGCCCACAACAGCTGACTCGCCTGACCCGTGCGGTCAACGCGGCGGTACGGGAAGAAACATTTTTTAGCGAATAAACAGCGGAATTGCGCCGTCGGGAAGGCTACACTTCTTTGTTAATCAGCGCATTATCAACGAGGATGAAGCATGAAACTGACCAGTCACGATCTGCAAGACGGCGGCAAGCTGCCTAATCGTCACGTATTCAACGGTATGGGGTACGATGGCGATAATCTTTCGCCGCATCTGATGTGGGACGACGTCCCTGCGGGAACTAAAAGCTTTGTCGTTACCTGCTACGACCCGGATGCGCCGACCGGCTCCGGCTGGTGGCACTGGGTGGTAGCCAACCTGCCTGCCGATACTCGGGTTTTGCCGCAGGGGGCCGGTTCCGGTCAGGCGGAGCTACCGGAAGAGGCCATTCAGACCCGCACCGATTTTGGTAAGGCAGGCTACGGCGGCGCCGCGCCGCCGAAGGGTGAAACCCACCGCTACATTTTTACCGTGCACGCGCTGGATATCGATAAGATTGATGTCGATGCCGAGGCGAGCGGCGCGATGGTCGGCTTTAATGTCCATTTCCATTCGCTCGCCAGCGCTTCCATCACCGCCCTGTTCAGTTAATTATCCCCCCGGATAGCGGCTTGCGCCTTATCCGGGCTACTCGCGGCACCGGTATATTGTCGGGTGGCGCTGCGCTTACCCGACCTACGGTCCGTGCGGCCTGCCTTTAATTTATTCACCATGCTTGCTGAAACTGCCGTTGTTGGCGGCCTCAAAATCGCTGAGACGTTCCCGGAAGGCCGGGGCAGCCCGCATGGATGCG